>NZ_JAMBNQ010000038.1 GCF_023715155.1 Neobacillus mesonae | reverse complement strand
AAACCGACTTTTAACTTATCTGCATGTGCAGATAAGAATTATCCGGTATTAGCTCCGGTTTCCCGAAGTTATCCCGATCTTACAGGCAGGTTGCCCACGTGTTACTCACCCGTCCGCCGCTAACTTTTGGGAGCAAGCTCCCAAAGATTCGCTCGACTTGCATGTATTAGGCACGCCGCCAGCGTTCGTCCTGAGCCAGGATCAAACTCTCCAAAAAAGTTGAGTTGATTAGCTCATAAAAGTTACGTTGGCTTCATCTCATTTAAGAAATGAATGATTATTGTTTGTTGACGTTTTGTTTGTTTAGTTTTCAAAGAACAACTTTATAACCAATCGCTCAATGCGACTTTATTAATATATCATCTGTCTCATGGTATGTCAACATTATTTCTATTTTTTCTACATGTTTTTTAAAATCGTTAGTGTCTTTTAAAATTATAGTAAAATATCTTTTTCGCTTAACCTTGAAGAGTTTTTTTGTATTTTATTTTAACCGTTAAAATAATCACTGAATTTTAAGAGAAATTCTTTTAAAATAGTCCTTATTATATTTAAGGGATGTGAACTTTGAAAAGATTTCGGCCTGTACCATATGAATTAAAAGTATTAAGAGTTTTAAACCCCTGAATGACTACTTCAGAAAAAGAAATGTTTGATTACCTTAATGCTGAGAAGGGATATGACGGGGAATTAATGTTTGATCAACTGACCGATAAGCTGCATGGCGAGAGAATTGTTTTAAAAGACTTGCTTTTAAAAACAAGCAGTACATATTTTCAAATTGATTCAGTTATTATTTCCCAGTGGAAAGTTGACTTATTTGAAGTAAAAAATTATGAGGGAGATTATTTTTCAGAATCGGGTAAGTTTTTTAAAGTCCCAAAAAGAGAAGTAAAGAATCCCTTTAATCAATTAGAGCGGAATACATCTCTTATGCGCCAATGGCTGAATCAACATGGATTTCAAATTGAAGTTAAAGGCTGGGTGACCTTTGTTAACCCTGAATTTTCACTTTTCCAAGCACCTCTTAATTTCCCTGTAATTCTCCCTTCACAACTTAACCGCTTCATGAGGAATTTGGACTTGCAGCCATCAAGATTAAATAATATTCATAAAAAGATTGCTGAAACATTGATTTCAAACCACCACGAAAAGAGTCCTTATACCCAATTACCGGCTTATGAATTGGGACTTCTTAAAAAGTTGATTTCTTGTCCTAAGTGTCTTCATTTTATGATTTTAATGGGTCGGAATAAATGTATTTGTAATAATTGTTCATACATAGAGAAAATTAACTCTTCTGTACTGCGTATTGTAGGGAATCATCAATTACTTTTTCCTAGTAGTAAAAATAACTACCCAAGAAATATTTCAGTGGAGTGGTGGAGTTGTGGCTGAAAAAGTAATTAGAAGGGTATTAAAGGAAAATTTTAATGAAGCAGGCTTTGGACGATGGGTTTATTTCAAATGATAAAGTAATTATTAAAGAGGGGGATAGTTCCAATAACTATTTCCCCTACTTTACTGAATTCTCTTGTGATGCTCCATTTCGAGCAGCTAGAGCCTTTCTACTTTACCCAATTCCTTTGTACTTCTCAGTTTCGGGCAGCTAGAACCCTTTCCACAACTCTATATCTAAATTTCCTTCGTCCTAGACCTATAGCACCATATCAAATTAGATTCCTGTCCTCATACTAAAAAAAGGAACACAATAAACTGTGCTCCTTTCTTCTTACTTTAAAAATGTACTTATTCCTCTTCATTCGATTCAGAAGTATCCTGATCTACAGGTCCACTGTTGTTCTCTCCAGCATCAACTGGGGTTCCTTCAGTTCCTTCACCTTCGACCAGTTCTCCCTCGTCAAGGATTTCTTCTTCTTCTTCATCTTCTTCTTTTTCTACCTTGGCTACGGTGGCTACGTATTCATTTTCGCTTTCCTTTATACTGATCAGTTTGACACCTTGTGTGTTCCGTCCCATTGTGGAGATACCGGCAACATCGATTCGGATCAGTACGCCGCCTGTTGTAATTAACATTAAGTCCTCTTCACCGGTTACGGCTCTTACCGATACCAGGTCACCATTTTTCTCTGTGACGTGGCAGGTCTTGATTCCTTTTCCGCCTCTGCCTTGAATGCGGTATTCGGAGGCTTGGGTCCTCTTGCCGTACCCATTTTTCGTAACAATTAAGACATCATTCTCTTCTTCCAGCACTTCCATGCCGACCACTTCATCATCTGCATCAAGGGTTATACCTTTTACACCAGTGGCTGTACGTCCCATTGATCTTACATCATCCTCTGGAAAACGGATTAACATGCCTTTTTTCGTCCCGATAATGATGTGCTTATTGCCGTCTGTTAAGCGGACAGAAATCAATTCATCACCTTCACGGAGATTCACTGCGATTAATCCATTATTGCGGATGTGGGCAAATGAAGATAATGGCGAACGTTTGGAAACACCTTCTTTTGTGGTAAAGAACAAGAACCAATCATCGACAAATTCCGTAACTGGGATAATGGCATTGACCCATTCCCCTTTATTAATACCCAGCAGGTTCACAATAGGAATTCCTTTAGCTGTCCGGCTGAATTCCGGAATTTCATAGCCTTTAGAACGATATACTTTCCCCTTGTTGGTGAAGAACAGAATGGTATCATGGGTTGAAGTTGTCATTAAATGTTCTACAAAATCATCATCATGTGTTCCCATTCCCTGAATTCCTCTGCCGCCCCGTTTTTGGGAACGATAAGTGGAAACTGGAAGGCGTTTAATATAGCCATTATGTGTAAGGGTAATAACGATATTTTCCCTTGGAATTAAATCCTCATCTTCAATATTCTCAATTCCGCCGGCGACAATTTCCGTGCGGCGCTTATCATTAAACCGTTCCTTTATTTCCAATAATTCCTCGCGGATAATTTCAAGTACCTTTTCATCATCTGCCAAAATTGCCTTTAACTCAGCAATTAATTTCACAAGTCCTTGATACTCGTCCTCAATTTTTTCTCTTTCCAAACCGGTTAAGCGCTGCAGACGCATATCTAAAATTGCCTGAGCCTGCTTTTCGGAAAGGCTAAATTCACTCATTAACCCTTCACGGGCAATATCTGTTGTAGCAGAATTACGAATAAGGTTTATCACAGCATCTAAATTATCCAGTGCAACACGTAATCCCTCTAAGATATGGGCACGGGCTTCTGCTTTACGCAGTTCAAACGCAGTCCTTCTGCGAATAACGACATTTTGGTGGTCCAAGTAATGGACAAGCATCTGCTTCAAGCTTAAAACCTTTGGATGCCCATTTACTAGTGCTAAATTATTAATCCCAAAGGTGGTCTGCAGGGCTGTTTGTTTATATAAGTTATTTAAAACAACATTGGCGTTGGCATCTTTGCGAATCTCAATAACAATTCGCATACCTCTGCGGTCGGATTCATCCCTAAGGTCTGTGATTCCTTCAATTTTTTTATCACGAGCAAGCTCGGCAATTCTTTCAATCAGTTTTGCCTTGTTTACTTGATAAGGGATTTCGTGGACAATAATCGTTTCTTTACCATTTGATTTTTGTTCAATGTCTACTTTTGCCCGCAGTGTAATGGAACCTCTTCCAGTCTCATATGCCTTCCTAATTCCGCTGCGGCCAAGAATGAGCCCTCCGGTAGGAAAGTCAGGACCAGGGATGATGTCCATTAATTCCTGTGTTGTAATTTCCGGCTCACGGCTGACAGCCAGTACGCCATCAATCACCTCACCAAGCTGGTGCGGCGGAATATTAGTAGCCATCCCAACCGCAATACCGGTTGTCCCATTAACCAAAAGGTTCGGGAATCTTGATGGAAGTACGACAGGTTCTTTTTCTTCACCATCATAGTTGTCTTGATAATCAATAGTATCTTTGTTAATATCTCTTAATAATTCCATTGAAATTTTGGACATTCTAGACTCTGTATAACGCATTGCTGCAGCAGAGTCGCCGTCTACAGAACCGAAGTTCCCATGTCCGTCCACAAGCATATAGCGATAGTTAAAGTCCTGTGCCATACGTACCATTGTTTCATAAACGGCTGCATCACCATGAGGGTGATATTTACCGATTACATCGCCGACAATACGGGCTGACTTTTTATAAGGTTTGTCCGCATGAATGCCAAGATCGTGCATAGCATAAAGAATACGGCGGTGGACTGGCTTTAATCCATCCCTTACATCCGGCAGGGCACGAGAAACGATAACACTCATCGCATAGTCAAGAAAAGATGTTTTCATTTCCTGGCTAATATTGACTTCTTTTATATGTGACTTTGGTGTTTCAGCCATTTTTGGTACCTCCTATTTGGATCCCCTTGCTTACTTAAAAAGAAAAGGAGGATAGTGGTTACCCCTCTACCCTTACTTTTTTTATTTACCTTTTCAAGACGTTAGGCCGTCAGCAAAGCGCCTGCCTTTTCTATACATCGAGATTCTTAACATATTGAGCATTTTCTTCGATGAAATTACGGCGCGGTTCAACTTTTTCACCCATTAACATCTCAAAGGTTTCATCTGCTTCAATTGCATCTTCAAGGCTTACTTGGAGCATGGTTCTTGTGTCTGGATCCATGGTTGTTTCCCATAATTGTTCAGGATTCATTTCTCCTAGACCTTTATACCGCTGAATATTTGGCTTAGGCTGGCTTGGCAGTTCAGCAAATATCCTCTCCAGCTCTTTATCATTGTAGGCATATTCGATTCGTTTGCCTTGCTGTACTTTATATAATGGCGGCTGTGCAATATAAACATAGCCTGCTTCTAGGATTTTCCTCATATAACGATAAAAGAAGGTTAGCAGAAGGGTTCGAATATGGGCACCATCAACATCCGCATCTGTCATAATCACAACTTTATGGTACCTGGCTTTCGCGATATCAAACTCTTCTCCAATACCTGTTCCAATGGCCGTAATCATAGCTCTGACTTCATTGTTGGACAGAATTCTGTCAAGACGTGCCTTTTCCACGTTTAAGATTTTCCCCCGGAGCGGTAAAATAGCCTGGAAGTGACGGTCACGTCCTTGTTTTGCTGATCCTCCTGCAGAGTCACCCTCAACGATATATAATTCACTTTCAGAAGGATCACGTGATGAGCAATCAGCTAATTTACCAGGAAGACTTGAAACCTCGAGGGCACTTTTCCTGCGGGTTAATTCCCTTGCCTTTTTGGCAGCCATCCTTGCTCTTGAAGCCATTAAACCTTTATCAACAATTTTTCTGCCAACCATAGGGTTTTCCATCAAAAACTTCTCAAAGGCACTTGAAAAAACTGTATCAGTTATCGCTCTAACTTCCGAGTTGCCAAGTTTTGTTTTGGTTTGCCCTTCAAATTGCGGATCTGGATGCTTAACAGAAACAATGGCAGTCAATCCTTCACGAACATCCTCACCAGAAAGGTTTGATTCACTTTCTTTAATTAATCCATTTTTCCGTGCGTAATCGTTGATAACTCTTGTTAAGGCCGTTTTAAAGCCAGATTCATGGGTTCCGCCTTCATAGGTATGAATATTATTTGCGAAGGAGTATATACTTTCGGTATAGCCCTCATTGTATTGAAGAGCTACTTCAACACTGATTCCCTCACGTTCTCCCAATACATCAATTGGTTCCTCATGAATTACTTCTTTTGAGCGGTTTAAATGTTCTACATAGGACTTTATACCGCCTTCATAGTGATATTCATTCTTTTTATCTTCAACACGCTTATCTTCAATCGTGATTCTAAGTCCGCGGTTTAAAAATGCTAATTCACGAATACGAGTGGCTAAAATATCATATTCATATTCTAAGGTTTCGGTAAAAATCTCACTATCAGGTTTAAAGTGGGTAATAGTACCAGTCTTATCAGTGTCGCCGATTATTTTTAAATCAGCAGCCGGGACTCCGCGCTCATATTTTTGATAATAGATGTGGCCATCCCGATGAACAAAAACTTCCAAATAAGTGGATAGAGCATTAACAACAGAAGCACCAACACCGTGAAGTCCGCCTGAAACCTTATATCCGCCTCCGCCGAATTTACCTCCTGCGTGGAGGACAGTCATAATGACTTCTACCGCCGGCCGGCCCATTTTTTCCTGTATTCCGACTGGAATACCACGGCCATTGTCTGTTACTGTAATGCTGTTATCCTCTTCAATCGTGACATTGATTTCAGTACAGTAGCCTGCGAGCGCCTCATCAATACTGTTATCAACAATCTCCCAAACAAGATGGTGAAGACCTCTGCTGCTGGTTGAACCGATATACATACCAGGTCTTTTTCTTACAGCCTCAAGTCCTTCCAAAACTTGAATCTGATCCGCTTCATATGCTTGCTCCTGAACTGCCTTTTGATCCATTGTCACTTGATTCACCTGCACTTTCTGAACATAAGTAAATCTATATTTTTAAAAAAATAAAAACTACACTAATATGATTCCTGTAAATTTATTTGTGTTGAACGCTTCTTTAAAGTTCCAGAAGCAATAGGGGATAAATAAACATACTGATCGGTTATGATAACTGATTTAAAAGGGTTTTTAGACAAATTCATTACCTTTTCCTTATGCTGGTTTAAGAATTCATCCAGCATTTCGGAATTTTGGACACTTTCCTTATCCAATACTGCAATGATGTCTTTCACCCTGATATTTAGATCCTCACCAATATGAATATACATACTTCACCTCATCCTAGCAATTGCTCAGAAGCCGTAAAAACTCACGCTTTTTTCATAATGCCGGAAGTGACCTCAAATGTTGAAGCCTCTTTTAAAGTTTGGTGGTCAATTCCGTCCACACTAGTGGTAGTAACAAAAGTTTGTACTTTACCCTGGATTGTATTTAATAAATGAGATTGGCGGTAATCATCTAATTCTGATAACACATCATCCAACAGCAATATTGGATACTCGCCAATTTCAGCATGTATTAATTCTATTTCAGCAAGCTTAATCGACAGTGCCGTTGTTCGCTGCTGGCCCTGAGACCCAAATGTTTGCACATCTCTGTTATTGACGAAGAATAATAAATCATCACGATGGGGGCCAAACAACGTTGTCCCCCTCTCCATTTCTCTATTTTTCACTTTTTCAAACTTTTCTTGAAACGTCGTTACCATTTTCGACAAATCTTGGTCTTCTAATACCTCTACAGACGGTTTATATTGAATTTCAAGGGTTTCCAGCCCTCTGGAAATGCCATGATGAATCGGTTTCGCCCAATTTTGCAGCAGCCGCAGGAATTCAAACCGTTTTGTCACAATTTTTACTGCCATTTGAATAAATTGTTCGGTTAGAATTTCAAGCATGGTCAAATCTGTTTGCTTTTTAATCTGCATCATTTTTAAAAAGTGATTGCGCTGCTGGAGAATTTTTTGATATTGGCTCATATCATGTAAATAAATGGGGGATACCTGGCCTATCTCCATATCAATAAACCTTCTGCGGACCTGTGGACTGCCTTTAACTAAATTAAGGTCTTCAGGGGCAAACATAACCACATTCATATTGCCCACATATTGGCTTAATTTTTGCTGTTCAATATGGTTGCATTTTGCCTTTTTGCCCTTTTTGGATATCACTAATTGTAAGGGTAAAGAACTGTGCTGTTTTTGAACCCTACCCTCTATTTTAGCATAATCTTGATCCCAACGGATAAGATCTTTATCATTTGAAGTTCTGTGTGACTTAGCCATGGCTAAAACATAAATGGATTCCATGACATTTGTTTTTCCTTGGGCGTTTTCACCTAAGATGACATTTACTTTATTTTCAAATTCTACGAATAACTCCTCATAGTTTCGATAATCTTTTAAGCTTAGCGATTCAATATACATAACGTCATCCTCTTCAGAAATGCTTGCCGCCCCTGACGCTTGAGCTGGACAGATTATTCGGTTATGACAAATTCACCGATGCTCTTAATTTGAATTTTATCACCCGCTCGAAGCTTCCTTCCTCTTCGCTGATCCTGTTCGCCATTAATAAAAACTTCATGTTCGCTTAAAAACCATTTGGCCATGCCGCCTGATTGAATAACTTCAGCCAGCTTTAAAAATTGACCCAATGTAATAAATTCCGTATCCAGTTTCACTTTTTCAGGCAAATCTTTCACCTTCATTTCCCAATTTCAGTATAGAGTCTTGAATTAGTCTTACGTCGCTCCATTTTTTATCCAAACAAAAGTCTCAATACTTTATTTTACTAAATGTAAAACTTATTTTCAAAAGAAACCCGAAAAAAAGCCACCGGTAATGGCGGCTTCATGTATTTAGTAAGTCCTGACAGGTAAAATAAGCTGCAGAATGGTTTCGTCATTTAACGGACGAATAACGAATGGACGCATGGCTCCAGTAAAGCTGATATTAATGTCTGTCCCCTCTAAGGCCTTGAGGGCATCCATCATATACTTTGCACTAAAGGAGATTTTTAATTCCTCGCCTGTAACCGTCTCACTTTGAACTTCTTCGATTACCTTCCCAATTTCTGGTGTATTGGAGGAAATTTCAATCACTCCTCCCTCATGGGTTGCCAGTTTCACAACGTTGTTTCTGCCTTCCCGAGCAAGTAAAGAAGCACGGTCAATGGCTTGTAAAAAATCCTTTGTATTAACAGTAATATCCGTTTTGCTTTCATTTGGGATTAATCTTGATGTATCTGGATAATTGCCTTCTAACAGTCTGGAGAAGAACAATAAATGTTTCGCTTTAAATAAAATTTGATTTTCAGTAATAACGATATCTATTAAGTCATTTGTATCATCAATAATTTTACTTAATTCATTTAGACTTTTTCCGGGAATGACAATATTATAACTGACATCACTGCCTGCTTCGATTTTTGCTTTACGGAGTGCCAACCGGTGGCTGTCTGTTGCAATACAGTTTAGCTCCCCATTTTCAATATTCCAGTTTACACCTGTCAAGATGGGGCGTGTTTCTGAAGTAGACACTGCAAAATGGGTTTGTCTAACCATTGCTTTTAAAAGATCAGCAGCAATTTGAAATTTATTATTCTCTTCTATCTGCGGCAAGTGAGGATATTCCTCTGCATCAAGGCCAATTAAGTTAAATTCAGACTTTCCTGAGCGAATAACAGTTTGCAGATGATTTAATACTTCAATCTCCACAAAGTCGGTAGGCAGTTTTTTAACAATTTCGCTGAAAAACTTTGCCTGAAGGACAATTGAACCAGGCTGTTTGATTTCAACAATTTCATTGCCTGACTCTTCTTTAGGAATAAAAGATTCAATTGAAATATCAGAGTCACTTCCGGTTAATGTTACACCTTCCTCAGCGGCAGTCATCTTAATTCCCGTTAAGATTGGAATCGTTGTTCTAGAAGTAATAGCTCTCATGACATCTTGAACACTTTGTACGAGTCGATCCCGTTGGATAATAAATTTCATTTTTAATCCTCCGTTTTAGCATAAATTTTTTACAGCAATATATAATAATATTTTTTTAAAAAAATAGAAGAAGTACTAGTAGGGCTTGTTAACATGTGGATAACTCAAGATAATAACGGAAACACAGCCTATCCACATGTGGACAGACTGTGCATATGTTACAGAAGGTTATTCACACTGTTAACAGACATGTGCTTTTCTAATTAAACCTTCAACATTTCATTTAATTCTTTTATTTGCTTTTGCAGCTGTGAATCTGTTTGAAGAAGCTTTGAAATCTTTTCATGAGCATGTATGACCGTCGTATGGTCACGGCCGCCAAACTCTTCTCCTATTTTGGGCAATGAATGGTCGGTTAATTCACGAGATAAGTACATCGCGATTTGTCTTGGGAAGGCAACAGACTTTGTCCGTTTTTTTGCCTTAAAGTCCTCAAGCTTGACGTTATATTGCTCTCCAACTATCTTTTGAATTTCAAGAATGGTAATGACCTTAGGCTTAGAACTTGGAATAATATCTTTTAAAGCTTCAGCAGCTAAATCTGCATTAATGTCTTTATTTATCAGCGATGAATAGGCAACAACACGGATTAATGCCCCTTCAAGTTCACGAATATTGGAATCAATTTGGTTCGCAATATAAAGCATGACTTCATTTGGAATATCCAGTCCATCTGCTTTTGCTTTTTTTCTAAGAATAGCAATTCTTGTTTCCAAGTCTGGTGGAGTAATATCGGTGATAAGCCCCCACTCAAACCTTGATCTTAAGCGGTCCTCTAATGTTGGAATCTCTCTTGGAGGACGGTCGCTGGAAATAACAATTTGTTTACTCTCTTCATGGAGGGCGTTAAAGGTATGGAAAAATTCCTCCTGGGTTGATTCTTTTCCAGCTAAAAATTGAATATCATCTATCAGCAGGACATCAACATTTCGATATTTATTACGAAAGTCTTCTGCACGATTGTCCCTAATTGAGTTGATAAACTCATTTGTAAATTTTTCAGAAGACAAATAGACTACTTTGGCTGCTGGATTGTGCTCTAAAACATAATGTCCAATGGCATGCATTAAGTGAGTTTTTCCAAGTCCAACTCCTCCGTAGATGAAAAGTGGATTATAAGCCTTAGCAGGTGCCTCTGCTACAGCAAGTGAAGCAGCATGAGCGAAACGATTACCGGAACCAATGACAAAAGTTTCAAAAGTGTATTTAGGAATTAATACGCTTGTCGGAAAATCTGTCTGGTCTTCATCCCTTTTTCCCCTTTTTGGCGGGGCTGTCATTTCTATTTCTTCTTCTTTTTGATCCTGCGGAATGATGAACTTTGCTGCTAGTTTTTCTCCGGTAATTTCGTATAAAATGTCCGAAATCAGCGCCGAATAACGTTCCTCAAGCCAATCACGCGCGAACTCGTTTGGAACATGTATGATGAGCAAATCACCTTGAAGGGAATGGGCCTTCGTTGATTTAAACCATGTTTCAAAACTTGGCTTGCTTATTTTCTTTTCAATATTAGAAAGAGCTGCCTGCCAAAGATCCGCAATATTTTCCAACTATTTTCCCTCCCTTTTTTATATAAATGCTGGTATTCTCCGTGCTCCTATTTCGAAATTGTTAATTTTAACGTACGTTCATCTTAAATAGAGCTATAAAATTATCATTATATGAATAGTGAATTGTGGAAAACATATAATAAGGATAAAATGCAGAATTTCGACAATATCCACTTCCTGTGGACAAACTTTTACAGAACCTAAGGATAAGATGTCCACATGTTATCCACAAATTGTGGATAAAGTAATTGTTCTATGAAGTTATTCAGAGTGAAAACATAGATATGATATCAAATTTAAGTAAGCCATGCAATGCTTTTTCAAAACTTATCCACAACGGAAACATTCTGTGCATAGAAATTGTCCACAGATAGATAATTTGTGAAAAACCTGTCAATATCTTGTGTAAAAGGCGAAAAAAATGTCGATTTTTTATCCACAAATTTTTTTATCCTGTTCTTTAGAGAACACTTAACAAAAAATAGGGTATATGCCAGTAGAATAAACTTATTTGTTTTATTCCATGCAAAAAGAAATTGGTAATTTGGTACAATGTTTGGTGAGCAGTTGACAATTTAATGGTGACGTCTTTATAATAAATTAGACTGTCGTCTGAATATGAATTAGGACTTTTCCTTATTAGGGGGGTGTCATATATGAAAAGAACATATCAACCAAATAAACGTAAACACAGCAAAGTTCACGGTTTCCGCAGTCGTATGAGCTCAAGCAATGGACGTAACGTTCTAGCTCGTCGCCGTCGTAAAGGAAGAAAAGTATTATCAGCTTAGACCACTGAAACGTCTCAGTGGTCTTTTTTCTAATTTAAATGTGTGGAAGCGCCTTATCAGGGACTCGTCAGCATATCAACGAGTCCCAATAGACGCTGAAGCTTGATAGTCATCGAAGTTCAGATGCAACCCGATTGAAGGTGACAGAATGAAAAAGGAATTGCGAATTAAAAAAAATAAAGACTTTCAAGTGGTTTTTCAAAAGGGACGTTCATTTGCGAATCGGCAATTTGTTGTTTATGCACTGCCGAAAGAGGATCAAGGTTTTTTCCGGATTGGTCTGTCTGTAAGTAAAAAGATCGGCAATGCTGTTACGAGAAATAGAATAAAACGGTATATCAGGCAGTCTATCTTAGAATTGAAAGATAGTTTGCTGCCAGGTATGGATTACGTGATTATTGCCAGGAAGCCAGCAGCTGAAATGGACTTTTTTGCGGTTAAAAGCAGCATTATCCATGTGCTTAAGGTGGGAAAGGTTTTAAAGAAAAGTGCAAAAAATCAATGAATTGTCCAACACAAGTAAAGCAATTTAATAAAAAAGATGGTAAAATTACCTTTGAATATATAAATAGGGAATATTTACATATAAAAATTTTTTAAATATATTTTCACTTTATTTTTGAGGAGGAAATGCTGGTTGAGAAAAAGAATATTACTTGTATTTGGAATGCTTACTGTCTTTTTGGCACTCGCTGGATGCAGTCAAACCAATAAGCCAATCACATCAGAAAGTACAGGCATTTGGAATGAATACATTGTCTATCCATTATCTTGGTTGATTAAGGAAGCAGCTTATTTACTTGGGGGCAGCTTTGGACTCTCTATTATTATTGTTACAATCTTGATCAGGCTGGTGATTTTGCCTCTGATGATTAAACAGACGAAGAGTTCAAAAGCCATGCAGGCCCTGCAGCCGGAAATGAAAGCACTCCGCGAAAAATACAGTTCTAAAGATCAAAAAACACAGCAAAAGCTTCAGCAGGAAACAATGGCTTTATTTCAAAAACATGGCGTAAATCCAATGGCTGGATGTTTCCCGTTAATCATTCAGATGCCAATTTTAATTGGATTCTATCACGCCATTATGAGAACAAGGGAAATTGCTGAGGGAAGTTTCTTGTGGTTTGACTTAGGTGAAAAAGATCCTTTTTATATTTTACCGATCGTCGCAGGTATTACGACATTTATTCAGCAAAAGATTATGATGGCCGGTACAGCAAACCAGAATCCGCAAATGGCGATGATGGTATGGATGATGCCGATTATGATTGTCATTTTTGCTATCAGTTTTCCATCAGCATTATCTTTGTATTGGGTAGTCGGAAATATCTTTATGATTGTGCAAACCTATTTTATTAAAGCACCGGATATTAAGGCGCAAGAAACCGGTAAAGCAGGAGGAACTAAAAAGTGAAACAGGTAACTGCTACAGGACAAACCGTCGAAGAAGCAGTAGAGTCAGCTTTAGCACAATTAAACACCTCTAAAGATCAGACAAGCATTGATATTATTGATGAAGGTAAAAAAGGGATTTTTGGGATATTTGGATCGAGGCCGGCTGTTGTTAAGGTTTCAGTGATAATTAATCCCATCGATGAAGCAAAGAAATTTCTCATGCAAGTGAGTGAACAAATGGGTTCTCCCGTAGAAGTTGAAGTAAAGCAGGAGGCCAAACAGGTCTATTTTACCCTGTCAGGCGATAAAATTGCGTTGTTAATTGGAAAGCGCGGACAAACTCTAAATTCACTTCAATATTTAACCCAGTTGGTGATAAACCATTTTTCGCAAGGGTATCTAAATGTGATTTTAGACGCGGAAGACTACCGCAGCAGAAGAAATGAAACACTGGTTTTACTGGCCCAGCGTCTCGCACAAAAAGCGGTTAAGACGGGCAAAGATGTGTCATTGGAACCAATGCCATCTTATGAACGTAAAGTAATCCATACCGCATTAGCAGATGATAAGCGGGTAAAGACCAGTTCTGATGGAACTGAACCACATCGGTATGTTGTGATCTCACCGATTAGAAAATAAATTTATATCAATACAAGACATCCTTTCGTTTCGAGAGGGTGTTTTTTTATGCACCTTTTATATTTTTTTACGCTTTTGTCTTTTAAAATGGTCTATTTACATCGCCTGGCCAGTTTTCATTCTGAATAAGTTTTCCGGATACCTTGCGAAAACATTAACTTATTCAGCTCGAGGTCCAATAACTTCAGTCCAGATTGTCTGAAAATAACTTTTAGAGTCGAAGAACATTTGCTTTGCCTGAGGCTCTCTGCTAAGTATGGCTGCCTTCGCTTTTTGTTTTTGTGTATAACTTTCAGTTGTTTTATTCCGAATTAAGGGGCAGTAAGCAGTGAAGTATAAACGAAGGGAACTGCCTCTAAAAGGCTTGATTGGTGAGATAGTGAAGTGAAACTTGCCAATGCGTAAGCGGGGACTTAGCAGAACCAGACAAAATCAGCAGGGATGAAAAAACCCTGCTGATTGAAGTTTCACTTTATTGTTATTCACATGTGGATAAGTTAAAATAATACAAGAATCTTATTCAGTTGTGGATAAACAGAACTTAAAAAAAGTGCTGTTATGTGGTATTCTATTTTTTTGGAGAAAAATTTATTTTTTTATATAGAAAATTTTTATAGTATTGCGGGGTGAAAGAGATGTTGGAATTGGATACAATTGCGGCAATTTCAACGCCAATGGGTGAAGGAGCGATTGCTATTGTTCGGCTGAGCGGAGAAGAAGCAATCCCTATAACCGATAAACTGTTTTCGGGTGTCAGCGGAAAGACATTGGCTGAACAAGGAAGCCATAGGATTCATTATGGACATTTACATGATCCAAAAAGCGGCCAGGTGGTTGAAGAAGTGATGGTCTCCGTAATGAAGGGGCCAAAGACCTTTACAAAAGAAGATGTAGTAGAAATCAACTGTCACGGCGGATTAGTTTCGGTTAATCGAGTCCTTCAGCTTGTGTTGAATAATGGGGCACGGCTTGCTGAACCAGGGGAGTTTACAAAACGTGCCTTTTTAAATGGACGGATTGACTTATCACAAGCAGAAGCAGTTATGGATTTAATTCGGGCAAAAACCGACCGGGCCATGAACGTTGCTCTTGGGCAAATGGAAGGGAGACTTTCCCGGCTGATACGCCGTTTAAGGCAGGAGATTTTAGAAGTCTTGGCCCAAATCGAGGTAAACATCGATTATCCGGAATATGATGATGTCGAAGAAATGACACATACCTTGCTCATGCCAAAGGTGAATTATGTAAAGAGTGAAATTCAAGAACTCTTACAAACTTCACAGCAGGGGAAAATTTTACGTGAGGGGCTTTCTACTGTTATTGTCGGCAGGCCGAATGTAGGGAAATCCTCGTTATTAAACAGCCTTGTTCAGGAAAATAAGGCAATTGTTACTGATATTCCGGGAACTACAAGAGATGTCATCGAAGAATATGTAAATGTGCGCGGTGTTCCGTTAAGGCTTTTAGATACAGCGGGAATCAGAGAAACTGAGGATATAGTAGAACGGATTGGCGTGGAACGCTCACGCCAGGTGCTGAAAGAGGCCGATTTGATTTTATTGGTGCTGAATTATTCGGATAAGCTGACAAAAGAGGATGAAAACCTGTTTGAAGCAGTAAAAGGAATGGATACAATTGTTATTGTCAATAAAACTGACCTTCCACAGCAAATTGATCTTGAGAAGGTAAAGCAATTAGCGAAGGATCACAAGATTGTGACAACCTCGCTGCTGGAAGACCAAGGTGTAAATGAATTAGAAGAGGCTATTTCCTCCTTGTTTTTCACTGGGTCTGTGGAGGCGAAGGACGCTTCTTATGTTTCTAACAGCCGTCATATTGCTTTATTGAACCAAAGTTTGCAGGCAATTGAGGATGCCATTTCGGGTGTGGAAATGGGGACACCGATTGATATTGTTCAAATAGATTTAACGCGGGTATGGGAACTGCTGGGTGAAATCATTGGAGACAGTGTTCAGGACAGTTTAATCAATCAGCTGTTCTCACAGTTCTGTTTAGGTAAATAGAGTGTTTTGGGCTAGGCTTGCGGGATGGTGCTAAGGTAATCTTGCACATGGCCGGAGCCGGATAAAAGAAGAAGTAATGCATTTTTTCCGTGTTTTGCGGAAAAGGAGGAACCAAACGTTATGCAGCAATATGAAGCAGGAAATTATGACGTCATCGTCATCGGGGCTGGCCATGCGGGCTGTGAGGCAGGCCTGGCTTCGGCAAGAGTGGGCGCCAGCACATTAATGATAACAATTAACCTGGATATGGTGGCATTTATGCCATGTAACCCATCGGTCGGAGGACCAGCAAAGGGAATTGTTGTCCGGGAAATAGATGCTTTAGGCGGGCAAATGGCCAAAAATATTGATAAAACCTATATTCAAATGCGGATGTTGAATACTGGGAAAGGCCCTGCAGTGCGCGCGTTACGGGCTCAGGCTGATAAAAATGAATATCAGCATGAAATGAAAAGAACGCTTGAAGAAGAACAGAACCTTACCTTAATTCAGGGAATGGTTGAAGAGCTGATTGTTGAAGACGGCGTATGTAAAGGTGTTATTACTAAAACAGGAGCAATCTATCGTTCTAAAACAGTTGTTATTACAACTGGAACCTTTTTGCGCGGCGAAATTATTATCGGCGAGCTGAAATATTCAAGCGGACCAAATAATCAACAACCATCAATTAAATTGTCAGAACACTTAGAGCAGCTCGGGTTTGAGCTTGTCCGTTTTAAAACTGGGACACCTCCGAGGGTTAACGGCAAAACGATTGATTACAGCAAAACTGAAATTCAGCCTGGGGATGAAGAACCAAGGGCATTTTCATATGAAACAACGAAATTTATTACGGATCAGCTGCCTTGCTGGCTTACGTATACAAATGAACATACACACCGCTTAATTGATCAGAACCTGCATCGTTCACCAATGTATTCTGGAATGATTAAGGGAACAGGTCCGCGTTATTGCCCTTCCATTGAGGATAAAGTTGTCCGCTTCAATGATAAGCCGCGCCATCAAATTTTCCTTGAACCAGAAGGAAGAAATACAAAAGAGGTATATGTTCAGGGACTTTCTACCAGCCTGCCTGAGGATGTTCAGCATGATCTGGTGAGAACAGTGGCTGGTTTAGAGAAGGCAGAAATTATGAGACCAGGTTATGCCATTGAATATGATGCAATTGTTCCAACACAATTATGGCCGACTTTAGAAACCAAGGTTGTAAAGAACCTTTATACTGCCGGGCAAATTAATGGAACATCCGGTTATGAGGAAGCTGCCGGCCAAGGCATCATGGCTGGCATTAACGCAGGCCTTAACGCGCTGGGCAAGGAAAGTTTGGTTTTAAGCCGCTCTGAGGCTTACATTGGTGTTTTGATTGACGACCTTATTACAAAAGGCACGAATGAACCGTACCGCCTGCTTACTTCAAGGGCTGAATACCGCCTCTTGTTAAGACACGACAATGCCGACCTTCGTCTCACAGAGATTGGTCATAAGATTGGTTTAATCGGTGAAGAGCGTTATCAAGCCTTTTTAGCGAAAAAGGAGGCCATTGAAGCAGAGAAGGAGAGACTGCGGTCCACCATTCTGAAACCATCCGATAAAAATGTTCAAGAGTTAATTCGAAACATTGGCGGCAGTGAGCTAAAAGATGGAATTCGTGCATCTGACTTATTAAAACGGCCAGAGATGACATATGAATTGCTTGAAACGGTGGCAAGCCCAGAAACACCTTTGGATGTTGAATTAAAGGAACAAGTGGAAATTCAAATTAAGTATGAGGGTTATATTGACAAATCCCTGCAGCAGGTGGAACGCCTGAAAAAGATGGAGGATAAAAAGATTCCGGAAAATATTGATTATGATGCTATTTCAGGACTTGCAACTGAAGCAAAGCAAAAGCTTAAGTTAATCAGGCCGCTGTCACTTGCACAGGCATCAAGAATTTCCGGGGTAAACCCTGCCGATATTTCCATCCTGCTTGTCTACCTGGAACATGGCAGAATTGCTAAGATAGCCAATGAATAAAATGAGTGAGGATCTCGAATGAATATTGAACAATTTTCAGAAAGTATGAGGGAAAATGGAATCATCCTGACGGAAAAGCAGCTTGAACAGTTTGAAAAATATTATGTGACACTTGTGGATTGGAATGAAAAGATGAATCTAACCGCTATCACGGAAAAGGAAGATGTTTACTTAAAACATTTTTATGATTCACTGACTGCTGCTATCTATTATGATTTTACCAAGCCCTTTCGTCTTTGCGATGTAGGGGCTGGTGCAGGATTTCCAAGCATTCCATTAAAAATTGTCTTCCCAAATATTGAAGTAACCATTGTCGATTCTTTGAATAAACGGATTTCCTTTTTAAACCACCTTTCAGATGTATTAGGGCTTGAGAATGTCCAGTTTATTCATGACCGGGCTGAGACTTTTGGGGTTAACCCAAAATACCGGGAAAGCTATGATGTCGTTACGGCACGGGCTGTTGCAAGAATGTCTGTGCTGAGCGAGTTATGTTTGCCGCTTGTGAAAGTTGGAGGACATTTCATTGCCCTAAAGGCAGCAAATGCTGCAGATGAATTAAACACAGGCAAAAAGGCAATCGCAACCCTTGGAGGCAAGCTGGAAAGTATGTCCACTTTTACATTGCCAATGGAGGAATCGGAGCGAAATATACTTATTATCAAAAAAGAAAAGCAGACACCGAAAAAGTATCCTAGAAAGCCTGGTACACCGGGAAAAACACCTATTGAGTAGTACACATTCAACTATTTACGCAGGGCATCTCAGGGAAAAATCTGCTTTGGGGTGCTGACAAATTTTTTGTAAAAATGTTATCCTTAGCAGGAAGAATTCATTTAAATAGAGAATAAGTAATAGGGAGTTTCGAAAG
This sequence comes from Neobacillus mesonae, assembly GCF_023715155.1. Classification (GTDB taxonomy): domain Bacteria; phylum Bacillota; class Bacilli; order Bacillales; family Cytobacillaceae; genus Neobacillus; species Neobacillus mesonae_A. The sequence goes on along the minus strand of NZ_JAMBNQ010000038.1, from coordinate 33,677 downwards.
GTGGTGTTGGGGATGAAGAGTTCGTTTACACGCTTTTTTGGCCTCGGTGACAAAGAAGAACAAACGGTTGAGCTGGAACAAGAGTTGAATGTGGAGCGAAATGAGGAAATCAAAAAAATACCGATTGATCAAATTGCTCCTAACCGTTTTCAGCCGCGAACCATTTTTGATGAAGATAAAATTGAGGAATTATCGCGAACCATTCATATACATGGGATTATCCAGCCGATTGTTGTCAGGGAGTTTGCCAAGGATCAATTTGAAATTATTGCCGGTGAACGACGCTGGAGAGCCATGAAAAAGCTAGGTTGGACGGAGGCTCCAGCCATCATAAAGGACATGACGGATACGGAAACGGCATCTGTTGCCTTAATTGAGAACCTGCAGCGGGAAGAATTGTCTCCAATTGAGGAGGCTATTGCTTATGGCAGGCTGTTAGAACTGCATAATTTGACCCAGGAGGCGTTAGCACAGCGCTTAGGAAAGGGGCAGTCGACTGTTGCCAATAAGCTGAGGCTTCTTAAATTACCGCAGACTGTTCAAGATGCCTTACTGAAAAAAGCGATAACGGAGCGTCACGCACGTGCCCTTATTCCGCTTAAAGACCCGGAAAAACAAACAGCACTGCTTGCTGAAATCATTGAGAAAAATTTCAATGTAAAGCAAACAGAAGACCGAGTGGCAAAAATGCTGGAAGAAAAAACAACAAAACCAAAACCAAAGCGAAAAGCTTTCAGTAAAGATATGAGAATTGCTGTTAATACCATACGCCAATCATTATCAATGGTAACCGACAGCGGTATTAATCTTGATTCAGAAGAAGAAGAATTTGATGATTTCTACCAATTTACCATAAAAATCCCAAAGAAAAAGTAATAGACGAGATAACAAGGAACCAGACAACTAATTTGTTTGGTTCTTATTTTTTAGAATAATTATCCAATTTCTCTCTTTTAACCGAATATTTCTTGGAAAAAAATAAACAACCCGTTGGTTTCATGGTAAAATAGAGAAATGGAATTTTATTTTTTTAGGGATGATAGCAGATTTAAATTTGCTAGAATCATATTTTTTTAGAGGTAAAGGGTGGGTGACAACGTGGGTAAAATCCTTTCAATCGCGAATCAAAAAGGTGGAGTTGGTAAAACAACGACCTCTGTCAACCTAGGCGCCTGTTTAGCATATATCGGCAAACGAGTCTTATTAGTAGACATAGATCCGCAGGGAAATGCAACAAGCGGGATTGGAATTGAAAAGGCAGTTGTCGAGCAATGTGTATATGATGTTTTAGTAGATGATGTAGAGGCAAAAGATGTCATTTTACCAACTGTTATTGAGAATTTGTACGCTATACCTGCAACCATTCAGCTGGCAGGTGCAGAAATTGAACTTGTCCCAACTATATCAAGAGAAGTCCGTTTAAAAAGGGCCCTTGAGGAAGTAAAGGATCAATTTGATTATGTTATTATTGATTGCCCTCCATCATTAGGCCTGTTGACCCTTAATGCATTAACAGCTTCTGATTCAGTTATCATTCCCGTCCAATGCGAATACTACGCCTTAGAGGGATTGAGCCAGCTGCTGAATACTGTAAGACTGGTGCAAAAACATTTAAATAAGAATTTAAAAATTGAAGGTGTTCTGTTAACCATGTTGGATGCCAGGACCAATCTTGGAATACAGGTAATCGAAGAAGTTAAAAAATACTTTCAAGATAAGGTATATAAAACGATTATTCCACGTAATGTTCGTCTAAGTGAGGCACCGAGCCATGGGGAGCCGATTATTACGTATGATGCAAAGTCCCGTGGAGCTGAAGTGTATTTAGATTTGGCAAAGGAAGTGGTCAAAAATGGCTAAAGGATTGGGGAAAGGGTTAGGAAAGGGATTGGATGCGTTTTTCTCCAACATGGAACCTGATAAAGAAGAAGCGGTTCAAGAGATTAAGATTAAGGAATTAAGGCCTAATCCCTATCAGCCGCGGAAGTTCTTTCAGCAAGAAGCCATTGATGAATTAAAGGATTCTATCCTGGAGCATGGGATTTTGCAGCCGTTGATTGTTAGAAAGAGTATTAAAGGCTATGAGATTGTTGTCGGGGAACGCCGCTTCCGTGCAGCAAAGGAAGCAAAGCTCACTAGTGTACCTGCTGTTGTAAGGGAGTTTACAGAACAGCAAATGATGGAACTGGCTGTTATTGAAAACCTGCAGCGGGAAGATTTGAATCCGATTGAAGAAGGACAAGCCTATCAAACTTTGATGGATAAGTTGAAGCTGACCCAGGAAGAAGTGGCGAAGCGCTTAGGAAAAAGCCGTCCGCATGTTGCAAACCATATCCGCTTATTATCCCTTCCTCCTAAAATTCAAGAACTCATTGCGGACGACAAAATATCTATGGGCCACGGACGTGCCTTGTTAGGATTAAGGAAAAAGGCCAGCCTGCCGATGGTAGTTGAAAAGGTCATCAAAGAATCTATGAATGTACGCCAATTGGAAAAATGGATTCAGGAATTAAATGAAAATGTTCCACGTGAAACAAAGAAGCCGGAAAAGAAAAAGGACGTCTTTATTATGGAGAGGGAACACTCCCTCCGCGAACGGTTTGGTACGTCTGTTACGATTAAGCAGAACAAAAATAAGGGGAAAATTGAAATTGAATTTTTCTCAAATGACGATCTGGAACGGATTCTGGAAATTCTCGGGCAGGATCATGACTCACTGTAAGACCATCTATTAGGATGGTTTATTTTTTTAAAAGTAAAGGAATTTGCTGGTCGGGGCTGGCCAATAAGAGCAGCAAAAGAATAATTATCGCAGGCACTTATGTTTTACTTATGAAGGGGAATATTTTGTTATGTTTTTACTAGGAACACTTGTAAATGGATTATTGATTATTATCGGCACGATGCTGGGAAGGCTGTTAAACCGCATCCCTGAAGGAATGAAAAATACAGTGATGTATGCGATTGGCCTCTCAGTGATGGTTTTAGGGCTGCAAATGGGCCTAAAGAGCGGGAATTTCCTCATTGTCATTATCAGTCTTGTTTTAGGGGCGGTAATAGGAGAATGGCTGAAGTTAGAGGATAAATTAAATGATCTAGGAAAATGGCTTGAGACAAAGGTTGGATTAAGCGGAAAGGGCAGTATTTCAGAAGGATTTGTAACGGCCACTTTAATCTTTGTTATCGGTGCTATGGCCATTATTGGCGCCTTAGACAGCGGCATCCGCGGTGATCATGATGTATTGTACACGAAATCTATTATTGATGGCTTTACAGCGTTAATTCTTTCAACAACACTTGGAATTGGTGTAATATTTTCTGCTGTTCCTGTTGTATTGTATGAAGGTCTTATTGCTTTGTTTGCAACCCAGATTAATCAATTTGTGCCGAAAGTCTTGATGGAACAATTTATTACAGAAATGACGGCAGCAGGCGGTATTATGATTTTTGCCATTGGGTTAAACCTAGTTGGCTTAACAAAGGTCAAAGTTGCTAACCTTCTGCCAGGCATCATTGTAGTTGGAATCATTGTAACAATCCTATATAATGTTTAAAAAAAGGGTACCCCGTCTGGTGAATAATGGGGTACCCTTTCAATTGGTCTTTTCTTGTTCTGTAATGGCAGTCTTTTGGTAAAGCAGGCCTGCTAAATAAATCCCTTCGGCAATGGTTTTAGCCATTTTCATGACTAAGTTTAAACGGGTATTTTGTAATACGAAGAATTCCATGAAACCACTCACATTAACAATTCCTGTAATGTGAAGTTCGCCGACTGCGGGAAGTTCCTTATTTACCCCGGCGCCCGGCTTTACTGGGCCGTTTCCAACTTGAATGACACCAACATTTTTTGTTCGACCCAAACAGGCATCAATCCCAATAATATATGGATTCCTATGTTTCATTTGAATTTCTTTTAGTTTATCTTCAAGATTGACTGCATGGATGGGTTGATCAAGAGTTCCATATACATAAAATGATTTTAGCCTTTTTTCCTCCAGCAGTGTACCAATCAGCGGGCCTAATGAATCGCCTGTGGAGCGGTCAGTTCCAATACAGATAAACACTATTGGGCGGCTGGTTATAGCTGGAATATTTGCTAGTAATTCAGCAGCAAGATTTTGAGAAGCAAAATCATCATCATGAGTGATTTGCATTTTATTTCGTTTATCGAAAAAGTGCGCTTTCAGATTCATTCGTCCACCCCTTAACAGAGATCGATATATATCCTTAACATTATACGGAAAATTTTGAATATCTATACATGGATAAATAAAAACTTACCGGGTGGTGGGCTGTAACAGTTCATAAGGCCCTGTCATTTATACAACCTTTTTGAAGAGTTGGAAAAACTAAAAAACACATTGCTATTCTCTATATATAAAAATTGATAAAATAGAGGATGTATGTAAGTCTTGAAAGAAGGTGTATAAATGGATATTACAACGGAAAAGGGGTTCAAAAAGAATATAATTGATAAATTTAAAGATGAAGATACATGGATGAGCCTAGGTGAAGGGGTATTAAAGATTCTTATTATCTTGCTTATTGCCAATATCATTATACGAATTGGCAAAGTAGCGATTCATAATATTTTTAAACTAAGAAATCTTTCCCCATTGAATAAATCAGGGCGGCGTGAAGAAACATTAGCTAAGCTTTTGGATAATACACTTACCTATGTAGTGTATTTTATCGCAATTATGATGGTTCTTTCCGTTTTAGGAATAGATGTTAAAGCACTGATTGCTGGTGCTGGAGTGGTTGGACTGGCTGTCGGCTTTGGCGCACAAAGTTTGGTAAAGGATATCATTTCAGGATTTTTTATTATATTTGAGGACCAATTTTCAGTTGGCGACTATATTCGAATTGAGGGAATTGAAGGCACTGTGGAAGCGATAGGTTTGAGGACAACCATTATAAAGAGCTGGACGGGTGAGGTACATATCTTACCAAACGGAAGTATTTCACGGGTTACAAACTTCTCTTTAAATAATAGTGTTGCTGTTGTGGATATTGCTATTTCTTATGGTGAGGATATTGAAAATGCACAAAGGGTGATTGAAGAAGCTATTCAAATGATGCCAGGCCATTATAAAGGAATGATTGGTGTCCCATCGCTATTAGGTGTACAAACAATGGGGCCTACTGAAGTAGTATTGCGGGTTACCGCAGAAACGCAGCCAATGGAGCATTGGGGTATTGCAAGAGCTATGCGCAAGGATATCAAGGTCGTTTTAGAACAAAATGGAATTAAAGTTCCAGTCCCGAAATATGTTATGTATTCAGAAGGTGAAATGTAATAAAGGTACTGGTGTATATGGATAACTGAAACACTAAAGAAGGGGTGATCAGGATGGAGCAGAAGGAATTTGGATTGAACGATGTGGTGGAAATGAAAAAGCAGCATCCATGTGGGACAAACCGTTGGAAAGTTATTCGCATGGGCATGGATATCCGGATTAAATGTGAAGGCTGCGGCCACAGTGTTATGATTCCAAGAAAAGAGTTTTCCCGGAAAATGAAAAAAATTTTAGTGAAGCATGAAGAATAATCTTTCATGCTTCTTTTTTTTGCACGCAGCATCCAGCTGCTTCATTTCCTGGAACATAAATAACGCTCAGAAAAATCCCTGAGCGTTGTTGTTAGTTTATATTTTTTCAAGATTGACGAGACAGTCATATAGGGTGCTTCCTAAGCCATTGTCAGATTCACGGCTTGAAGTCAGATTATTTACCGGACCGCCAAACTGCCTCCAAATCCCTTCATCGATATTAATGGTATTGGGATGGGCTGCAGGGAGGATGGAAATAGCACCTTTGATTTCACCACGGTCATTCCATACTCTTACTTCATCCCCTTGTATCAGTCCTAAATCTTCTGCAATATTTTTGGCAACTTCCACCTTTGGCTTTATTTGCCCGCCGAGCAAGTGGTAATTCTGTGAGTGATTGGACCGCAGAGGGTGAATGGTTAAAAGGTTATATGGGTATTTTTCAGCATGTTCTTGATTAGACCATTTTGATTCATCTGGAACAGCCAGCGTTAACAAGCCAGAGCCGCTTTTTTGCTGCCCTAAAATAGAGGTGAATTCAAATTTACCTGTAGGTGTTTTGAATTTTCGATTCTGCCAAGGGATTTTTTCCACTGGCAGTTCTAATGTCCCATTTTTCTTTAATGATTCCAGTGTCATTCCTTTTTCCTGAAGCGGCTTAAGGGCCATGTTCAGCCATTCATCTCTTGTAAAATCAAAATCAGCGCCAAAGCCAAGCAAACTTGCAAGCTGCGTCCAAATCCACAAATCTGATTTGGCTTCACCAGGTGCTTCTTGAACAAGCTTAGGTCCATAATTGACATAGTGATGATACATGGAGGAATAATAGAAATCTTCCTCCTCAAAGGCAGTTGTTGCCGGCAGCACATAATCAGCTAGTTTTGCTGTATCAGTCATGAACTGATCAATGACAACCAATGTTTCTACTGAGGTGAAGGCCCTTTCTACCATTGTAGAATCAGGAACCTGGGTCAGCGGGTTGCCGCAAGTAACAATAATCATTCTAATTTCTGGACCCTTCGCCGTTAAAACTTTTTCGGCCTGTTTCATGATGGAAAACTGGCGCGTGTCTGTTCGGCGGTTTGGAAGGGTCAGCTCTTCAAATGCAAAGCTTTGGCCAACTTGAAGATTGGCATAATTAGCACCGCCGCCGGGAATGCCGACATTGCCGCTGACCGCAGCGAGGGCATCAATCAGGCGGATGGTATTGCCGCCATTTTTATATCGCTGCATACCCAGCCCCATAAACGTGGAAGATGGTTTGTCCGCATAAATACGGGCGAGCATTGTTATGACTTCAGCAGATACTTCGGTCATTTCGCTTATTTTTTTAAGAGAAATACCATCAAGGAGATGTGCTAAATCGGAAAATCCATAGGTGAATTCCTCAATAAATGCACGGTCCTCCAGCCCTAAACGCAGGATTTCCTTGATGACTCCAGCAGCTAAAATCCCATCCATTCCAGGCTTGATTGTGATATGTTCATCAGCCATTTTTGCTGTTGCATTATAGAGCGGGTCAATCACATATAGTTTGGCACCTTGTTTTTTGGCTTTTAGCAGATTTTCGTAAAAGTGCATATTGGTGCGTGCTACATTACGTCCCCAAATAATGATATTTTTACTGTTAAATAGATCATGAGGCTCATGGCTTAGAGCATTGCCGAAGTCCCATTTTTGCGCCTCGATTCCTGAACCCCAGCAGAGTGAACCATAAATTTCAGTAACTCCGCCATAGCAATTGAAGAAACGCTGGTCAATGTTTTTTAATATTCCATTATTGGAATAATCATGACTGTGCAGGACAGATGTTGTTCCATACTTTTCTTTGACTTCCGATAATTTAGCAGCAATTTCATTAAGTGCTTGTTCCCAGGAAATTTGTTCAAATCGTCCATTTACCTTTTTTAAGGGATATAGTAAACGGTCAGATGAATTTGTTCTGGTTTCAAGCATCCTGCCTCGGCCGCAGATTTTCCCTTTGGTAATTGGATGATCAGGGTCTCCTTCAATTTTCGTTACCCGGTCATTTTCAACTGTTACAAGAAAGCCGCAGTTATCCCAGCAGTTTAATGGACAGGATGCCTTCATTACTCTCTTCACCCGTATCACCCCTTAAGAAAGCTTACTTTGTAACAAGGATAATACAACTTTTAGAAAAATACTATTATGTTTTACGAGTATCCCTCAACACACTAAAATATCCCATAGGGTTCATCCTATGGGATAAGGTTCTACTAATTATATTTTGGAATCTCTAATACTAGTTTATATGAATCTACTAAACTATATAAATTATGCATTTGATATACTTGTTTTGCTGCCCAGCCTATATCTGTTGCATACTGATGTGATGCCTTACCAGTGGATACAGTAGTTTTCGGGTTCCACTTCATTTTGTATAGGGTGTCCTGGCCTGCATTAATATAGCCATTGGCAATAAATCGTGCTCCGCCAATAATTGCCGCTTCAGGTGTGAACCAGCCGGAATTGTAAGCGAATTGGGCGCCGGTATTGATAGGGTCGGAATCAAAGGCACCAATTCCATACATGTTATAAACGGTTTTTCCATTCACTTTTACACCTTTTGCCAGTATGGAACTTCCATTACTGGTTTCCAATAGTGCATGAGAAATTAAATACATCTCATTCACACCGTATTTTTCTCCAGCGGTCATAAAGGTGGAAGCCTGACCTTGTAAAATGCCTTTTCCTGATAAAACCCGCTCATTTACTTCTTTAACACTAAGGCTTGTTGTTTTTGACAATTTTAAAAATTGCAGAGAATCAGCTGTATTATTTAGGAAATTTTTTGGATTAATATAGTAGTTGACGTCCTCTGGGCTGGCATTAACCCAAGTTCTATTATAAGCCACCTTATACCAGTCATATCCATCATTTCCCTTTACTTTTCCGAGAATCTGCAGTGTTTCTTTATTATTTACCTGTCCTACATTCCAAAAGTTTGCACCGGCGCCGCCTCTTATATTCCACCCAATGCCGTTTACCGTGCCGCTTGCAGGGCTTGTTAAGATGAGTGCATCAGATCGAATGTATGTATCATATTTTTTATCTGTCTGCGGATTCGCGGCCATTTCCAATTTCGTCATATCTTCCAGATTAATATCATAGTTTTCATACAGTTTTTCAATATTCCCGCTTGCTGTATTTGGATTAAATGGTGCTTTATCTGATAAATATTGAGAACTGACATAACCGGTCTTGCCATTTGCCACTACTTGCGACCAGCCATTTGCCTCCGATTTTACCTTGACAATGGTGCCGCGTGCTAATTTTGTAATAATTGCAGCTTTAGTGGATGCAGCGTCTCTCATATTTAGACTTGATCCATAAATAACATTGACATATTTTCCATCTGCGGTTGGTTCGCTCGGCTCTGTATTTTGTTCAGTATCAGTATCAGGCTTTGATGCTGGATTTGATCCATTTTCAGCGGCAGGACCGGGAGTGCTGCTTGAGCCGTTATCAGTACTAGTCCCCGGGGCAGGGGTATTTTCTGTTGTATCATTATTATTGTTTTTTGAATCAGTATTTGAGTCTTCGCCAGGGTCTTTTTCAGATGAAGAATTGGACCCTGGTAGAGGTTTTTCTGCAGTCAGAAAATCTATACTTACATATCCTGTCTTGCCGTAAGCTTGAATCTTTGCCCAGCCTTTTTCTTCAGAGAAAACAGTAACCTGCACCCCTTTAGCTAATTTTAGTAAGATAGATGCATCTGTTGAAGGAATTGTGCGCATATTTAGTGATGATCCAAGGCTGACATTGACGTATTTGGTTTCTGTCTTTGGTTCTTCATTTTGTGCCGGTTTTGAATTAGTGTTCTTGGAGGCCAAAAATTCAGAGCTAACATAACCTATTTGTTTGTTTATCTGAACTTTTGTCCATCCATTCGTTTCTTCTAGAGCCTTTACTTCTGCCTTATTTTCCAGCTTGGTCAAAATGGCTGAACCAGTTGATGGACCTTTTCGAACATTTAAACTAGAGCCAGCATTAATATTTACATATTTAGTCTCTGTCTTTGCTGCTTCCTGGGGAGAACTATTGCTGGTGTTACCTTGTTTTTTATCTGCTAAAAATTCAGAACTGACATACCCAGTTTTTCCATAGACTTCGATTTTAGCCCATCCTCCAGAATTGGAATATACCTTTACAGCTGTTCCTTTTGCCAGCTTTATAATAATGGATGCTGTAAGGGAAGGCTTATTCCGCATATTTAACGCGCCGCTTGTGACATTTACATACTTGGCTGCAGGCGTATTGGCTGTTTCTTTGGAAGTACTATTGGATTCCTTTGAAGAGAGGAAACTTGAGCTGACATATCCTTCTTTCCCATTAGCCTTGACCTTCGCCCATCCATTAGCCTCAGAGTAAACGGAAACGGCTGTCCCCTTAGAAAGGGAGGCAACAACGGCAGAGCTGGTAGAAGCGCGTTGCCTAAGATTGAGCGAGCCGCCCTCTATATTGACATATTTAGTAGTAACGCTGGCCGCAGGCTGCTTAGAAGGCCCGCCGGCATTAGCAGATGAAAGGAATTTCGAGCTGACATATCCCACTTTTCCATTAGCTTTGATCTTCGCCCATCCATTAGCCTCAGAGTAAACGGAAACGGCTGTCCCCTTGGAAAGGGAGGCAACGACGGCAGAGCTGGTAGAAGCGCGTTGCCTAAGATTGAGCGAGCCGCCCTCTATATTGACATATTTAGTAGTAACGCTGGCCGCAGGCTGCTTAGAAGGCCCGCCGGCATTAGCAGAGGAAAGGAATTTCGAGCTGACATATCCCACTTTCCCATTAGCCTTGACCTTCGCCCAACCGTTAGCCTCAGAGTAAACGGAAATGGCTGTCCCCTTAGAAAGGGAGGCAACAACGGCAGAGCTGGTAGAAGCGCGTTGCCTAAGATTGAGCGAGCCGCCCTCTATATTGACATATTTAGTAGTAAAGCTGGCCGCAGGCTGCTTAGAAGGCCCGCTGGCATTAGCAGAGGAAAGGAATTTGGAACTGACATATCCTTCTTTCCCATTAGCTTTGATTTTGGCCCAACCATTAGCCTCAGAGTAAACGGAAACGGCTGTCCCCTTGGAAAGGGAGGCAACGACGGCAGAGCTGGTAGAAGCGCGTTGCCTTAAATTGAGCGAGCCGCCCTCTATATTGACATATTTAGTAGTAACGCTGGCCGCAGGCTGCTTAGAAAGCCCGCCGGCATTGGCAGAGGAAAGGAATTTCGAGCTGACATATCCCACTTTTCCATTAGCTTTGATTTTGGCCCAACCATTAGCCTCAGAGTAAACGGAAACGGCTGTCCCCTTAGAAAGGGAGGCAACGACGGCAGAGCTGGTAGAAGCGCTTTGCCTAAGATTGAGCGAACCGCCGTTAATATCCACATATTTAGTGGTAACGCTGGCCGCAGGCTGCTTAGAAGGCCCGCCGGCATTAGCAGAGGAAAGGAATTTCGAGCTGACATATCCCACTTTTCCATTAGCTTTGATTTTGGCCCAACCGTTAGCCTCAGAGTAAACGGAAACGGCTGTCCCCTTAGAAAGGGAGGCAACGACGGCAGAGCTGGTAGAAGCGCTTTGCCTTAAATTGAGCGAACCGCCGTCTATATTGACATATTTAGTTACAATCTTGCTGTTAATGCTGGTTTGAACTGTTGTGGGCTGTTCCGCAAACACAGCTTCGTGAAAGGCCACTGTTGACAGGACAGCAAAACAGAATGTAGGAATAATAGCTTTTTTTACTGTTTTTCCCGGAACTCGGGTTTGATTTTGTTTCACCCGTGATTGGTTTATGCTATTCATTACTACTCCTCCAATTTTTTACACTTTTATGTATATTTTTCACTCTACTTGGCAATATTAGATATAATTTTATAATAAATTTTACCATATTTGCTAATATAATAGAGAAATTTGTTAAAGTATGCTCACATTTTTTGAATGATTGGCAGACTAAGAGTTTCCTGCAGCTGATGTTTTCTTGTTTTTTTCCTGACAAATGCCTATAATTGTGAAGGGATTTAAGAAGCGAAGCAATGACTTTTAATATAGATATAATTTTTTGAGGAGTGAACGTATCATGGCTTTAACTGCTGGGATTGTCGGTCTGCCGAACGTTGGCAAGTCGACCTTATTTAATGCAATTACACAAGCTGGAGCGGAATCAGCAAACTACCCTTTCTGTACCATTGATCCAAATGTTGGCATTGTAGAGGTGCCGGATTACCGCCTGCAAAAATTAACGGAACTTGTACAGCCGAAAAAAACCGTACCAACCGCTTTTGAATTTACTGATATTGCCGGAATTGTAAAAGGTGCAAGCAAAGGTGAAGGGCTGGGCAACAAATTTTTATCACATATTCGTGAAGTAGATGCTATCTGTCAGGTGGTCCGCTGTTTTGCCGATGAAAACATTACTCATGTTTCCGGTAAAGTAGATCCAATCGATGATATTGAAACGATTAATTTGGAATTAATCCTTGCCGATATGGAAACAGTTGAAAAACGTATTGGCCGTGTAGAAAAAATGGCAAAGCAGAAGGATAAAGATTCGGTAGCAGAATTTGAAGTCCTTACCTTACTGCGTGAGGCCTTTGAAGCAGAAAAACCAGCACGGTCCGTTGAATTTTCTGAAGAGCAAATGAAGATTGTAAAACACTTACATCTATTAACCATTAAGCCTGTCCTCTATGTTGCCAATGTCAATGAGGATGATGTGGCAGATCCTTCTGAAAATGAATATGTGAAGAAGGTTCGTGCATATGCAGCTAATGAAAATGCCGAAGTAATTGTCATTTGTGCAAAGATTGAAGAGGAAATTGCCGAGCTGGAAGGGGAAGAAAAGCAAATGTTCCTTGAAGAGCTGGGGATTGCCGAATCCGGTCTTGATCAATTAATTCGTGCTGCATACAGCCTGCTTGGACTTGCAACTTACTTTACAGCCGGTGTACAGGAAGTTCGTGCTTGGACGTTTAGAAAGGGTATGAAAGCACCGCAATGTGCCGGTATTATACACTCTGACTTCGAACGCGGTTTCATCCGTGCTGAAATCGTCTCCTTTGAAGATCTAGTCAATGCAGGAGGCTATAATGGTGCCAAAGAAGCAGGAAAAGTACGTCTGGAAGGAAAAGAGTATGAAGTAAAAGACGGCGATGTCATCCATTTTCGTTTTAATGTGTAATAAAAAAAGTATTAGCGCCTTCGGAACAAGCACTGCTTGTTCCGAAGATGCAGATTCTCTTAGAAGCTTTCCTTTGTGCTCAGCCCGGACAAGCAAATGTTCTGCGGCCATTACTTAAAGGCGCCTTCTGACCTTAAGAGCATCAGGTTATTTAACCTCGAGGGGCTGCTTGCGCTAGACAATTTTCAAAGTTCAAGATTTCTTTTTTATACGTTTAAACCAGGCCAGCCATTTAACAGCTGGCCGCTATTTTTGAGCAGAACATTGCTTTTAGGATTGTCCTATGTTATAATTTCAACTTGTGAGTAATGAAAATTGCTCCTTGCCCTTTTTTATCGTTAAAGGGCCGTTTAGACCAAAAGGAGGTGACCGTGATGAATAAGTACGAAATCATGTACATCATCCGCCCAAATATTGAAGATGAAACAAAGAAGGCTCTTGTTGAGCGTTTTAACACAATTCTTCTTGATAATGGTGCGGAAACTGCTGAATCAAAAGATTGGGGCAAGCGTCGTCTTGCATATGAAATTAATGATTTCCGTGATGGCTATTACGAAATCGTTAAAACAACTTCTTCAGCAGATGCAGTGCAAGAATTTTCTCGTCTTGCAAAAATTAGCGAAGACATCATCCGTCATATCGTAATTAAAGAAGAAGACTAAGATGAAAAGCGGAGGCGACCGTTGGGAGCTGAAGCTGGATAATGATATAAAATTTTTTCCAGAGTGTTCTACATGGAACATTTTGGGAGGAAAAGGAGTTGATTCTGATGATTAATCGTGTCGTGCTTGTGGGTCGTTTAACAAAGGATCCTGAATTACGCTATACGCCAAACGGAATTGCTGTTGCTACCTTTTCTTTGGCAGTCAATCGTCCATTTTCAAATCAGCAGGGTGAACGTGAAGCAGACTTTATTAATTGTGTTGTTTGGCGCAAGCAGGCTGAGAACGTCGCTAACTATTTGAAAAAAGGTAATTTGGCGGGTGTTGACGGTCGTGTTCAAACCCGTAACTATGAAGGACAAGATGGACGCCGCGTCTATGTGACAGAGGTTTTAGCAGAAGGTGTTCAATTTCTTGAACCCAAGGGCTCTTCTGGCGGCGGCAGTGGAAGAGGCGGCGATTTTTACGGTGCTCCACCAAGAGAATCTCAAGGAGCTTCGTTTGGCGGCGGCAATCAGAATCAACGACAAAATTCCAACCAAGGGTTTACAAGAGTGGATGATGATCCATTTGCGGGAAGCGGTCAAATTGACATTTCTGATGATGACCTTCCATTCTAACAGCCCTACTAAGTACGGATTATTTAAAAACTAAAGGAGGGAATTTTCATGGCAGGAGGACGTAGAGGCGGTCGTGCAAAACGTCGTAAAGTGTGCTATTTCACAGCTAATGGCATTACTAAAATTGACTATAAAGATGTAGATTTACTTAAAAAGTTTATCTCTGAACGTGGAAAAATCTTACCACGCCGTGTAACTGGCACAAGCGCTAAATACCAACGTAAATTAACTGTTGCTATTAAACGCGCTCGTCAAATGGCATTACTACCATTTGTTGCTGGCGAATAATAAATTGAAGACACCTGTCATTTTGATAGGTGTCTTTTTTCATGATTTTGTATAGTGAACACATACCAGCATTATAAGAGAAATGCCAATCATACTCGCTACCCATAGCCAGGCAAGGTGCATATTTCCTGAGTCAATAGCTACGTAAATGGCGGTAGGAATGGTTTGGGTTTTACCGGGTATATTGCCGGCAAACATTAAAGTAGCACCAAACTCACCCAATGCTCTGGCAAAGCTCAAGATAGCACCAGATATAATTGATTTCAAGGCGAGTGGAATGGAAATGGTTAAAAATAAGGAAAGCTCATTCGCCCCGTCAACGCGGGCAGCATCCTCGATATCTTCATCAATTCCTTCAAATCCCGCTTTTGCGGATTGATACATAAGTGGAAAGGCCACAACGGCTGAAGCGATGACAGCGGCCCATTTTGTAAACATAAGCGGCTGATGAAGGAGCCATTCTAGAACTTGTCCCACCGGACTATTTCTTCCAAAAATCACGATCAATAGGAATCCCACAACCGTTGGCGGTAAAACCATTGGCAGAAGAAGGCCTGTTTCAACGAGCACTTTCCCTTTAAAGTTTCTATTCGCCATCAATTTTCCGAAAATCAATCCGAAGATTAAAACAAGGAAACCAGAAATTGAAGCAATCTCTATGGACAGTTTAATAGGTGACCAAAAATCAAATGACATCGGATTAATGCAGCCCTTTAAATCCGTATTTTTCTAATGTTTTAAGTGATTCTTTGCTTTGAAGAAATTTAAAAAATTGCTGTGCTTCCTTTGGGTGTGCACTGTCCTTGATCACCCCTGCTGGATAAATAATGGGTGCGTGTGTTTTGTCCCCGGCAATTGCAGCAATTCTTACCTTTTGTGAGCTTAAGGCATCTGTTTTATATACAACTCCTGCATCCACATTATTTGTCTCTACATATGTAAGTACTTGCCGAACATCTTTTGCAAAAACCAGTTTCTTATCAACGGCATTCCAAATGTGCATCTGTTTTAATGTTTCCTTTGCATATTGTCCAGCCGGAACCGACTCCGGAATTCCGACAGCAATTTTATCTGCTTTAGGCAGGTCCTCAAATGTCTGAATCTCCTTGTTTGAATTTTTAGGTACAACTAAAACAAGTTCATTTCCAACGAGGTTTGTTCCACTTTCTTTTTCAATGAGACCGTCTTTTACCAAATGTTCAAATTTATCCTCTGCTGCTGAGAGGAAAAGATCAACCGGTGCCCCTTGTGAAATTTGCTGCTGAAGGGCTCCTGATCCACCAAAGTTATAATTAATTTTTACATTTGCATATTTTTTTTCAAAGTCTGTTTTTATATCATTTAAAGCATCCTGCAAACTCGCTGCTGCTGATACGGTTAATTCAACCTTCTGCTTTAGTGTTTCTGCTTTATTATTGGGTTCTTCTTTGGGTGAACACCCAGATACAATTAAAAGCAGCAGGATAGAGGAAAGTAACAAGGACAGCTTTTTCATTCATTTCATCCTTTCCTGTTTACATATTTCTAATTATAACTTGTATCATTAATTATTGATAAGAAATTACATAAATTCTTAAAATAGTTCAAATCGATGAGTTGAATTGATACCATTCTTGCAGATACAATAAAGATTAGGTTTCCAGTTAATTTAGGGGTGAAGAAGTGAGAAATGTAGGTAAACTAACAGAAGGTGCCATATTATTGGCAGCATTTGCAGCAATATTATTAATTACGATTTATGTACCATTGCTTGGTTCCATTTTAAACTTTGTGCTTCCGCTCCCGTTTATGATGTTTGCGGCAAAGAATAATATCAGAAATATTACAGCCTTTATCATAGCTGCTGTGATTATTTCCTTTATTGCCGGCTCATTCATTGGGGTGGGATTAATGCTGATTTATGGCATAATCGGCGCGGTGATTGGCTGGCTGCTGCAAAAAAATAGGAGCCGGACCACTATTTTAATTACCAGTTCCCTTGTTTTTATGGTTGGATTAGTAGTGATGTATGCTGTAAGTGCAGCCTTTTTTAAATTTGATATTATTCATGAGTTTACAGAGATGTATAAGCAGTCAGCAAAAATGTCAGAGGATTTGCTGCGTTCTATGGGGCAAGACAGTCAATTGGAGCAATTAAATAAACAAAATGCACTTTTGATTAAGACATTGCAAACCCTTGCTCCCAGCCTGTTAATTATGGTATCCATTATTTCTGTATTTGTTATTCAGTGGATTTGTTTTCCGATTATTAAAAGGTTTGGAATCAAGGTGCAGCCGTGGGGGTATTTTCGAAATTTATCATTGCCTAGAAGCCTTTTATGGTATTACTTAATTGCCATGGCAATCAAAATCTTTGGCCATCCGGCTGAAGGGACTTATTTATATACTGCGGTGATGAATGCAATTTACATATTGGAAATGTTTATGGTGGTGCAGGGTCTTTCGTTCATCTTTTTTGTGTTTTATAAAAAGTCAGTGGCAAAGGGGCTTGGTATCTTTTTGGCAATTCTCACTTTCATGATTCCAATTATTCATTATATAATAATGATACTAGGTGTTACCGACTTGGGATTTAATTTTCGGAGGCGGTTTGATAAAAAAGAGTAAGACTTACGATTGGAGCTGAAAAACTTTGCCGGAATTTTTAGAAAAGAGGTCAATACGGTACCCTTTTTACGGTTTAATAGGCGTTACAGTCATACTGCTCATCGTCCTATTATTATATAATTGGATATTAAGTCTTGCTGGCTTCATCTTCATGATCATTCCTATTTATTATATGTTTGTCATTGACCAGCGTCAGAGACGGGAAATGGAAGAGTATATCTCGACTCTTTCCTATAGAGTAAAAAAGGTCGGCGAGGAAGCACTGCTTGAAATGCCGATTGGGATTATGCTCATTAATGATGAGTATTCTGTTGAGTGGGCTAACTCCTACTTGGCCTCCTGTTTTGATGAGGATACGCTTGTGGGCAGGTCGCTTTATGATGTGGCAGATAATCTGATTCCATTAATAAAACAGGAAGTGGAATCGGAGGTGATTACCCTGCATGAGCGGAAATTCCGTGTTATTCATAAGCCTGAAGAGAAACTCCTCTACTTTTTTGATGTAACAGAACAAACAGAGATTGAAAAAATGTATCAAAATGAGCGGACTGTTATTGCCACTATCTTTTTAGATAATTACGATGATTTAACCCAGGGAATGGATGACCAAATGCGCGGAAGTATCAATAATTTGGTTACTTCCATTTTAAATAAATGGGCACATGATAATGGCATTTTTCTAAAGCGGGTTTCATCGGAGCGCTTTATTGCTGTTTTTAACGAGGAAATATTGCAAATCCTTGAAAAAGGGAAATTTACAATTCTTGATGATGTAAGGGAAATGACTTCTAAGCATAATGTCTCTTTCACGTTAAGTATTGGTGTCGGGGCTGGGGTATCCTCCCTCCCTGAGCTGGGAGTTCTTGCCCAATCGAGCTTAGATTTGGCGCTTGGAAGAGGCGGTGACCAGGTGGCGATTAAACAGCCAAATGGAAAAGTTAAGTTCTATGGCGGAAAGACAAATCCAATTGAGAAAAGAACCAGAGTAAGAGCGCGTGTTATTTCACATGCCTTGAAGGATTTAATTACCGCGAGTGATAAAGTGATCATAATGGGCCATAAAAATCCGGATATGGACTCAATTGGTGCAGGGATTGGCATTTACAAGGTGGCACAAATGAATCAAAAGGATGCCTATATGGTGGTGAACATGCAGGAGATTGACAATGGGGTTAAGCGGCTGATGAATGAAGTCCGCAGCCAGGAAAGCTTATATTCCCGTTTTATTAACCCGGAAGAGGCATTAGAGATTGCCACAGATAAGACCCTTTTGGTCGTGGTTGATACACATAAGCCTTCATTAGTGATGGAAGAACGGCTGCTGAATAAAATTGACCATGTCGTGGTAATAGACCATCACAGGCGAAGTGAAGATTTCATTATCAATCCTCTGCTGGTGTACATGGAGCCTTATGCCTCCTCCACCTCAGAGCTTGTGACTGAATTCCTTGAATATCAGCCGAAGAAGGTTAAAATAGAGATGATTGAAGCAACTGCTCTTTTAGCTGGAATTATTGTAGATACGAAAAGCTTTACGTTAAGAACAGGTTCGAGGACATTTGATGCCGCTTCCTATTTAAGAGCACATGGTGCTGACACAGTACTCGTTCAAAAATTGATGAAGGAAAGCATTGATACATATAAAGAAAGGTCTAAATTAATTGAATCTGTTGTCTTTTATCGTGATGGTATTGCAATATCCAAGGGCAGTGAATTAGAGCTTCATGATCAAGTGATTATTGCGCAGGCTGCTGATACATTATTATCCATGGATGGGGTATCTGCATCCTTTGTTATTGCCAAACGCAGTGATGAGGTTATTGGCATAAGTGCCCGGTCATTAGGGAATGTCAATGTTCAAGTGATTATGGAAAGCTTAAAAGGCGGCGGCCATTTGACGAATGCTGCTACACAGCTTACAGGATTAACCATTGAAGAAACAGAAGCTGAACTAAAGCAGGCGATTGATGAATATTTTGAAGGGAGCAAAAAGGAATGAAAGTAATTTTTCTAAAAGATGTTAAGGGTAAAGGAAAAAAAGGCGAAATTAAAAATGTGGCGGATGGGTATGCCCATAACTTTTTAATTAAACAGGGTTTAGCAGTTGAAGCAACAACTTCCAGTATGAGTTCATTGGAGGCACAAAATAAGAAACAGGAAAAACTGGCAGCTGAAGAATTGGCTGAGGCAAAAAAACTAAAAGAAAAATTAGATCAAATTACAGTAGAATTAACCGCTAAGGCTGGTGAAGGCGGCAGAATCTTTGGCTCGATTACATCAAAGCAAATTGCTGAAGAATTACAGAAAAAACACGGTATTAAAGTGGATAAACGTAAAATGGAATTAAATGACGCTATCCGCACTTTAGGACACACAAAGGTGCCTGTGAAGCTTTATCATGATGTAACAGCAACGCTTACAGTACATGTTCAGGAAGTATAATAAAAAATTCCCAGTTCAAATTTACGTAAAGTCTGATAGAATATAGTAAAATGTAATGAGACGTGATCGGTGTATTGCTGGTCACTTTTCTTTTTGAAAAATAAAAGTGCTGAAGCTGGATTCAGTTCATTTTGATCCCAAAACATACTATTCCTTCTAATTGGAGGTTTTTGCTATATGAGTGATTTATTTGCAGACCGCATGCCCCCGCAAAACATTGAGGCTGAACAGGCGGTAATTGGTGCCGTTTTTTTAGAGCCATCTTCCCTAACACTAGCATCTGAAATTTTAATTCCTGAAGACTTTTATCGGGCGGCCCATCAGAAGATCTTTAATGTGATGTTAAAGCTGAATGATGAGGGCAAGGCAGTAGACCTTATTACCGTTACTGAAGAATTATCAGCAGCTAACTTAATCGAAGATATTGGCGGTGTCAGCTATTTAAGTGAAGTAGCGGCATCTGTTCCAACAGCAGCAAATATAGAGTATTATGCTAGAATCGTAGAAGAAAAGTCTTTACTAAGAAGGTTGATCCGTACAGCGACAAATATTGCACAGGACGGATATACACGTGAAGATGAAGTAGAAACCGTCTTAAATGACGCGGAGAAAAATATTCTTGAAGTGGCGCAAAGGAAAAATGCCGGAGCGTTCCATAATATTAAAGATGTCCTTGTCCGTACGTATGACAATATTGAATTAATGCATGCCCGTGCAGGCGATATTACAGGTATTCCGACGGGCTTTGCCGAGCTTGACCGGATGACGGCAGGATTCCAGCGCAATGACTTAATTATTGTTGGTGCCCGTCCATCAGTTGGTAAAACGGCGTTTGCTTTAAATATTGCACAAAATGTTGCGATTAAAGCCAATGAGACTGTCGCCATCTTCAGTCTGGAGATGGGAGCGGAACAGCTGGTAATGCGTATGCTTTGTGCAGAGGGGAATATTGATGCACAAAGGCTGCGTACCGGTTCCCTTACAGATGATGACTGGGGAAAACTTGTAATGGCGATGGGCAGCCTGTCAAATGCCCCCATTTTTATTGATGATACGCCTGGTGTTAAAGTAAATGAAATCCGTGCTAAATGCCGGCGGTTGAAACAAGAGCATGGCTTAGGCATGATTTTAATTGATTACTTACAGTTAGTTCTCGGAAGCGGAAAATCAGGGGAAAACAGACAGCAGGAAGTATCTGAGATTTCCCGTTCCCTTAAACAGCTGGCACGTGAACTTCAAGTTCCAATTATTGCGTTATCACAGCTGTCTCGTGGTGTTGAGCAGCGGCAGGATAAACGGCCAATGATGTCCGATATCCGTGAATCAGGTAGTATTGAGCAGGACGCCGATATTGTTGCCTTCTTATATCGCGATGACTATTATGATAAGGAATCGGAGAATAAGAACATTATTGAAATTATTATAGCCAAGCAGCGTAACGGCCCGGTTGGAACAGTGAGTCTGGCGTTTGTAAAAGAATATAATAAATTCGTCAACTTAGAGAGACGATTTGATGATGCCATGGCCCCGCCTGGTGCATAAAGGAGCTTCAATCAGAGTTTTTTTCTGCTGCTTGTTACTTGAACTATTCGAACTTTTACGGGAAGCTGGTCACCCGCTTATGCTTTCTGCTTACGATAATTAACGAAGCAGGAGCTTTTTCTGCTCGTTATATTGGGATAAATTTTAAGGTCAGCCGATATATGGCTGGCCTTTTTTAGTAGATTGCTATATTAGCGAACAAATTACATATATTAATATAAAAATGTTCGTGTTTAATTGATTTTTGGATGCAGAATTGGTAAACTATGTAGTGTTAAGTATTTAATGACCTAGAAGTGAATAATTTCGGAGGTGCCTTTCATGTCATCAGTAGTAGTTGTTGGTACACAATGGGGAGACGAAGGAAAAGGAAAAATTACCGATTTTCTTTCTGAAAATGCAGAGGTAATTGCTCGTTATCAAGGCGGAAATAATGCCGGCCACACAATTAAATTTAACGGCGTTACCTATAAATTACACTTGATTCCTTCAGGGATTTTTAATAAAGAAAAGATTAGTGTTATCGGAAATGGAATGGTTGTTGATCCAAAGGCGCTTGTTGAGGAATTGGCGTATTTACATGAACAAGGCATTTCAACTGATAATTTAAGAATCAGCAACCGTGCACACGTTATTCTTCCATACCACCTAAAATTAGACGAAGTAGAAGAATTACGTAAAGGCGATAATAAAATTGGCACAACGAAAAAAGGTATTGGACCTGCTTACATGGATAAAGCAGCTCGTGTCGGCATCCGTATTGCTGACTTATTAGACCGTGAAGTGTTTGAAGAAAAATTAGAGCAAAACTTAGCAGAAAAAAACCGTTTATTTGAACGGATTTATGAAGTTGAAGGTTTTAAAAAGGAAGATATTCTGGACGAATACTACGAGTATGGCCAGCAATTTAAACAATATGTATGCGATACATCTGTTGTATTAAATGATGCATTAGATGATGGCAAACGCGTATTGTTTGAAGGTGCCCAAGGGGTAATGCTGGATATTGACCAAGGCACATACCCGTTTGTTACTTCATCTAACCCTGTTGCCGGCGGTGTTACCATTGGTTCTGGTGTGGGGCCATCAAAAATTACTCATGTAGTGGGTGTTTGTAAAGCCTATACTTCCCGCGTAGGCGACGGTCCATTCCCGACAGAATTATTTGATGAAGTCGGCAATCAAATTCGGGAAGTCGGCCGTGAATATGGTACAACAACCGGCCGTCCGCGCCGTATTGGCTGGTTCGACAGCGTCGTTGTCCGCCATGCCCGCCGTGTCAGCGGTTTAACGGACCTTTCCCTTAATTCCATTGACGTTTTAACTGGACTTGAGACATTAAAGATTTGTACAGCTTACCGTTATAAGGATCAGGTTATTACAGAATACCCTGCAAATTTAAAAATCCTTTCTCAATGTGAGCCAATTTATGAAGAACTTCCTGGCTGGACTGAGGATATTACTGGTGTAAAATCATTAGATGAGCTCCCAGCAAATGCACGACACTATGTTGAGCGGGTAACCCAGCTGACAGGTGTTCCATTGACCACCTTCTCTGTTGGCCCAGACCGTACTCAAACCAATGTAGTCCGCAGCCCATGGAGACAGATCTAATCGGAATATGTGAATTTCCAGGCCCTCTGATTTAAATTTAGAGGGTCTCTCTTCCTTTTGTTGGGATTTTTGGGGAGGCACGTGCAGGAAGCAGGAAGCGACAATATTTAAATGCTATAAATGACAAATTTGAATGCTATAGTGCTAAACCTGTCTGTATCCACAAAAAAACTGTTTTAAAAAACGGTAAATGATCGCCTTTTATAATTTTAATAAAATCATAAAAAAGTGTTGCACTTCATACATAAGACATGATATTATAAAAAGCGTCGTCATAGAAGAAGTATGACATGAGCCATTAGCTCAGTTGGTAGAGCAACGAGCAAAGCTTCTATGAATTAGTTTCGAGTTGTACACGCCGAGCTGCTTCTTGCATAGACTTTCTGAGGCGGGGACATCTGACGACCTAAATAGGGATTAGTGAAGTTTCCTTTTTTATGAGCCATTAGCTCAGTTGGTAGAGCATCTGACTTTTAATCAGAGGGTCGAAGGTTCGAGTCCTTCATGGCTCACCATTTTCATATAAATGGCCCCTTGGTCAAGCGGTTAAGACACCGCCCTTTCACGGCGGTAACACGGGTTCGAATCCCGTAGGGGTCATGGCGTTGGCAGGCTGACAAAAGGCTGGCAAGGACAGTCTCCTTGTTAGTTTGCCATTAAAATTAAAATTTGGTCTGGTAGTTCAGCTGGTTAGAATGCCTGCCTGTCACGCAGGAGGTCGCGGGTTCGAGTCCCGTCCAGACCGCCACTATACATAACAAAAGGAAATAGCTCATTTGCGTTGCAGATTACTTACTTCGATGAATATGCATGTACGGAAAGGGACTATTATTATTACAACTAAATTCAATATGGCTCAGTAGCTCAGTCGGTAGAGCAAAGGACTGAAAATCCTTGTGTCGGCGGTTCGATTCCGTCCTGAGCCATCCAAAAGGCTTGCGTTCAATGGCAAGCCTTTTTACATTCGCTTATTTGCTGTTGTAATAAAACCGTAAAAGAACAGCTATATTTTTACAATTCTCCACAAACCCACACTTATCTGTAAAATATCTCCTCTACTACCCAAGAACTAATTGAACACCTGATTTAATAGGAAATTACGTCTGTTCCTTAAAGAAAATAAATGGGTAAAATTTACTGGCATATTTCATGAAAAATAGGAAAATGTCATCTTTTATACATTTTTATTACATTATTGAGACTCCACATTTTTTCAAAAAAAACTATGGTACAGTAAAATAGGTTTGAAATTAAGAGAAAATTCAAGTAGTCAAAAGTACTAGATTAAGAGTTTTTTTGTGATTTGGGAGGAAATGATGTTATTTTCATATAAGAAGTTATTTACTATAAAGACAACCATTATCTCAGCAATGGCTGCTTCGACACTTGCCTTCAGCAGCGGGCCAATTGCATTTGCAGACTCCAATCAATCCGATCAATCCAATCAGTCCAATCAGTCTGCTACTACATATCAGGTTTATGTTAATGGTACATATGCAGGAAATGTTACGAATAAAAAGATCGTCAACCGTATAATAGCTGAAAAAACGCAGCAGGCTGGTAAATTCCGGATTAAGTCTGCTCCGAAAGTAGAGTACATTCCGAAGAGGGTATTTAACAGCACAGCAAATAATCCGGAGACAATCGAAACGTTAAAGGATGTATTTCAAATTAAGGTGGCTGCTGCTGCGATTGTAATTGACGGCAACCCTGTTACTTACGTTGACAGCGAACAAACAGCTCAAGAAGTGATTAAAAACCTTAAGCTGCAGTATGTGTCTCAAGATCAATTGGAAGAGCTTGAAGCAAGAAAGGCATCCGCGGAAACGGTTTTACCACCTTTAAAGGAAAACGAATCCCGCCTATTAGATGTTCGTTTATCAAAAGGCATTTCATTTGAAGAGCAAAGTATAGAGCCAGAAAAAATTATGTCTCTCAAAGACGCTGTTACCTATTTACAAAAGGGAACATTACTAGAAAAGAAATATACTGTACAAAAGGGTGACGCTATTGAAACGATTGCCCATGATCACGGTTTAAAGCTAAATGAAATCTTAGTGCTAAATCCGGGATTAACGGCAGATTCTATTTTAAGAATAGGAGAAAAGATTAATGTAACGGAACTAACACCGTTTATTGAAGTGATGGTGGAAAAGGAAACAAATCGAAAGGAATCCATTCCATACACAACAAAGACTGTCGAAAATTCATCTAAGCCGAAAGGGCAGACAAAAGTAAAGCAGGATGGCAAAAATGGTACACAGTCGGTAACCTACAGAATTACCGAGCAAAATGGAACAGAGTCAAAGAAGGAAATAGTTAATAAGAAAATTTTAGAGCAGCCGGTAAACCGCCTTGTTGAAAAAGGAACAAAGGTTCTTCCGTCCCGAGGCGAAGGAAGTTTTGCCTGGCCGACAGTCGGAGGCTATATATCCAGTCAAATGGGATATCGCTGGGGAAAATTGCATAAAGGCATTGATATTGCAAGGCCAAGCAATAGGACAATCAAAGCAGCCGATAATGGTGTGGTAGTTTCTGCCGGCTGGGGCAATGGGTATGGCAATCGAATCATCATTGACCATAAAAATGGGTATCGGACCCTTTACGGGCATATGTCATCACTGAAGGTAAAAGCCGGACAAACTGTTTCAAAAGGAACAGCAATTGGTGTTATGGGGTCAACCGGGGACTCTACAGGTATTCATTTGCATTTTGAAGTGTATAAAAATGGAAGTTTGGTCAATCCGTTAAAATACGTGAACAGGTAGAAGTCTCCAGCAGCTGCTGGGGGCTTTTCCATTTTAGAAAATAGTGATGTTACTTTACTGAGTGTCCAGCCGGTTTTTCATCCTGGAATAAGAGTGCCCAGCCAATGCGGCCAGTTAGTTTCCATCCTGGAATAAACTGCTTAAGAATCTTACGCAAAGCTTTAACTTTATGCACCTTGAGTACAGGCCAATATGTCTAATAGTTTAAAAAGCAGCCCTTCAACAGGTCTTATTGTGCCTGCTGGGCTGCCCCGAGATGCTTTTGCCTATCTCTGTAAAAAACTTGTAATTGATGAATTTAGGCTGAAATAATGGTAAAGTAAAATAGTATAGTTATGACTTTTTTAACTGCTTATTAATATAGATTGAAATTCCATGTTAATGGAGAGGAGAACTAGTATGGAAAAGAAAATTCTTATCGTTGATGATGAAAAGCCGATTGCAGATATTTTACAGTTTAATCTCAGAAAAGAAGGTTACGTAGTTTACTGTGCCTATGAAGGGAACGAAGCATTAAATTTAGTTGAGGAAATTCAGCCGGACTTAATACTTCTTGATATCATGCTTCCAGGCCAGGATGGCATGGAAGTATGCCGTGAAGTGCGCAAAAAATATGAAATGCCGATTATTATGTTAACGGCAAAGGATTCTGAAATTGATAAAGTGTTAGGCTTGGAGCTTGGTGCAGATGACTATGTTACAAAACCTTTCAGCACCAGGGAATTAATTGCCCGTGTAAAAGCGAATCTTCGCCGCCAGCAGCAGGTGGCTGCACAGCCTGAGGCTGAAAATGAAACAAATGAGATTACGATTGGATCCCTTGTCATCCACCCTGATGCTTATATTGTTTCTAAACGCGGGGAAACCATTGAACTTACACACCGTGAGTTTGAATTACTTTTTTATTTAGCAAAACATATTGGTCAGGTTATGACAAGAGAGCATTTACTGCAGACGGTCTGGGGATATGATTATTACGGTGATGTCCGTACTGTCGATGTTACGGTCAGACGTCTTCGTGAAAAAATTGAAGACAGTCCGAGTCATCCGGCATGGATCGTAACTAGACGCGGGGTGGGGTATTATTTACGAAATCCTGAACAGGAGTAATGACTAGTGAAAAAGGTTGGATTCTTTCGTTCAATACACGTAAAATTTGTCGTCATCTATGTTCTTCTTATTTTAGTGGCGATGCAGGTGATTGGCGTATATTTCGTCAAACAGCTTGAAACTACATTAAGGACGAATTTTCAGACGTCGATTAAAGAACGTGTAAATTTGCTTGCTTATAATGTCCGAGAGGAAATGGAAAAGGAAAGAACACCTGAAGATCGTACGCTGGAAGAAGCTATTGGGAAAGTTTTAAGAGATTTTGAAGCTGTTGATATTTCCGAGGTGCGGGTCATTGAAGGCAGATCAATGAAAATCTTAGGTACATCGGATGTGAACAATCAGGGGATTGTCGGGCAGCGGACAACAGAGCTGCGTATTAAACAATCGATGGTATTGGAAGAGGATCAAAGCGCGATTCAGATTGATCCGCAGACTGGGCACCGTATTTGGGTCCTTTCTACTCCGATTATGTCTGGTAAAAAGGTGCTTGGCTCTATTTATTTAGTTGCTAAAATTGAAAGTGTCTTTACCCAAATGAAGACAATTAATGGTATCTTTTCAACTGGAACAGCAATCGCCCTATCTATCACTGCAGTACTGGGGATTTTGCTGGCACAAACCATTGCCAAGCCGATTGCAGATATGAAAAAGCAGGCGTTGGCTATGGCAAAGGGGAATTTCTCCAGGAAGGTTAAGGTATACGGCAATGATGAAATTGGTACGCTTGCCAGTACCTTTAACCATTTGACGAAAAGGCTTCAAGAGGCTCAAGCAATGACGGAGGGCGAAAGAAGAAAGTTGTCATCTGTCCTGTCCTCTATGACAGATGGTGTGATAGCCACAGATAGAAAAGGCAGAGTGATTTTAATTAATGAACCTGCCGCTGAGATGCTGAATGTTTCACGTGAAACAGTTTTGTCAGAGCCCATTATGTCTGTGTTAGGTTTGGAAGATGGTAATACATTTGAAGATTTACTGGAAGAGAATGACTCTTTAATTTTAGATTATAGTACAAAGACGGAGCCATATATACTCCGTGCAAATTTTTCCGTCATCCAAAAAGAAACCGGTTTTGTTAACGGACTAATTGCGGTTCTTCATGATATTACCGAACAGGAAAAAATTGATGCTGACAGACGAGAGTTCGTCGCAAATGTTTCCCACGAACTAAGGACGCCGCTGACAACGATGCGCAGTTATCTTGAGGCACTTGCTGATGGAGCATGGCAGGATAAGGAGATTGCTCCAAACTTTTTAGAGGTAACCCGGACGGAAACAGAACGAATGATTCGTCTTGTAAATGACTTATTACAGTTATCCAAAATGGATAGTACAGATTATAAGCTGAACAAAGAATGGGTGGATTTTGCTGTATTCTATGACCGGATTATTGATCGGTTTGAGATGTCCAAACATCAGAATGTAACCTTCAGCAGGAAATTGCCGGAACATGCTGTTTTTGTTGAAGTTGATGAAGATAAAATAACTCAGGTTTTATACAATGTTATTTCTAATGCCTTAAAATATTCTCCAGAAGGCGGGAAGGTAACTTTCTCGATGAAAGAGAAGGAGGATAAAATTATTGTCAGCGTATCAGATGAAGGTGTAGGGATACCAAAAGAAAGTATTGGAAAAATATTTGACCGTTTTTATCGTGTAGATAAGGCAAGGACTCGGAAATTAGGCGGTACGGGATTGGGACTAGCCATTGCAAAAGAAATGGTGAAGGCCCATGACGGCGAGATATGGGCAACAAGTAAAGAAGGAAGAGGAACAACGATTTCCTTCTCACTGCCATACCAACGTACTGAAGAGGATGAATGGTCATGAAATACGAAACAATAAAATCCATTATATTGATTATTTTAATCTTACTAAGTGTGCTATTAACGTGGAATCTTTGGACGTATCAGCCCAATTACGAAAAGATGGAAAGTAATAATACATTGGAAGAAGTCACGTTAAGTGAAAAGCAGGAGGTTCAGAAAATTATCCGTCCTGACCAAGTCCTGTTTCATATTTATGGAAAACATTATGGAACAAATAATAGAGGCGAATTAGATAAGATTATTAAGGAAGTAAGCAAATGGTCCTTTTTTGATTTAAAAAACTACACAAATAAAGTCAACGACTTTGATGAACTGGTTCATGGAACAGGGAACGCAGAAATAATTTTCCCCGGGGAAGTGCCGGTTGAATTATACCGCAGTGTTTTAAAAATTGAGGGTGAAAAACCCCCATCCTTTACATTTGACCGCATGGTGATTAATGTAGAGCATTCGGGAGAGGAAAATGGAATTGTCTATTTTGTTTCATCAGAAAATAACCAGGTGTTTATGGCTCATATTTCACCAGCCAATTTAAATTCCTTCAATCAGGAATTTTTTAAAGGCGGTACGAAATATCCACGCTTTTTTGCCTTTAAAGCAACGGAAACTAGGACGCTTTTTCTGCCTGTAAATGAAACTAAAATGATGACATATAAGTATCTTCCTAAAATCCTTGATTCGGAGGCATTCAAAGAGGCACTATTTGATGACCCTAGTTTTGTTCAAAAAAGTGTCCTGACCAATGGTGAGGAATATACGAATGGTTCAAGTAAACTGACCGTTAATTACGATAGTAATATGCTCTCCTATGTGAATCCGACGATAGATGATAACTATCTGGAAAATGCCTATGACTTGGTGAAGCGGGGCATTGATTTTGTCAATGAGCACGGCGGCTGGACAGATGAGTTCCGCTATGCAGAAAAGGATGAATATAAACGCTCTGTCACCTTCCGGCTGTACAGCAAAGAAGGGTATCCTGTGTTTAGTGATATTGGGCTGTCAGAGATTTATGAGGTGTGGGGGCGAAATAAAGTAAATAAGTATATCCGTCCAAATATTGCCTTAGAACTGCCGCTTGCGGAAAGAACGGTAACGCAGCCATCAGGCTATAAGGCACTGGAATTTTTACAAAGCAAACCAAACTTTAAGCCGGAACTGCTGCAGCAAATGGTTTTAGGCTACCGGATGGAAAAAGATACAGAAGAGAACAGACTCATCCTCTTAGAACCTGAATGGTATTATCGCTACGATAATACTTGGGGGCGTATAACAATGGAAGACCTAGGAGGGCCTGCGCATGGATTGGAATAAAATAAAAACCATTTTTATCGTGACCTTTTTAATTTTAGATGCCTATCTATTATTTCAATTCATGAAAATCCGCGACGCCAATAAATATGAAGTCATTACTAAGACGTCTTTTGAAGAGAAACTGCAGGCAGATGAAATTACGTATGTTGAATTGCCGGAAACGTTGATTAAGGCCCAATATCTAAGTGCAAAGCCAAAAATTTTTACAAAAGAGGATATAGCAAAATTGAAGGGCCAAAAGATGAAGTGGGAGGAGCCAAGCACTACCCTGTTCATGAACCTAGAGAAGCCTATGCAGCTAAGTTCGAAATTTGAACCGGCAGATCTTGCTGACTTTTTGAAGGATAATGTTTTATATGGGGATCAATATCAGTTTTGGGAGAAAGATGATAATCAAAAAACAATTACCTACTTTCAGTCATATGATACCTCTCCCTTATATCAAAATATAAATGGAATGATTATCTTTAAATATAATGAAAAAAACCAGATTGTATCCTATCAGCAGAGCTATTTGGAGGGAGTGGAAGAGTTGACGGCCAAAGAAGAGATACTTCCTCCATTAAAAGCAATTGAAACATTGCATCAAAAGGGACTACTGAAGCCAAAAAGCAAGATTACCAAGGTTGAACTAGGCTATTCGACACTCGTACAGTTAGCAGCATCTCAAGTGTTAGCCCCTACATGGCGCTTTGAAGTGAATAACAAAGAAAGTTTATATGTTAATGCCTTTGAAGGTCAGATTATTGATTTTAAAAATGATGATAAAATGAGTGTGGAGTGAGTTAGTATGTCTTTGCGTTATAGCATCTTAGCCAGCGGGAGTACGGGGAACGCCCTTTATGTTGAGTCTGATGAACATTCCTTCTTAGTGGATGCGGGTTTTAGCGGCAAGCAGATGGAAGCATTATTTCAGCAGATTGACCGTGATCCCAGCAAGCTTTCCGCTATCTTTGTTACCCATGAACATAATGATCATATTAAAGGAATTGGGGTTCTTGCCCGAAAATATAAATTACCTGTATACGCCAATGAGAAAACATGGCAGGCGATGGAAAAATCAGTTGGTGTTATTCCAACTGACCAGAAGTTCGTATTTAATATGGAGTCGGTTAAGAGTTTTGGTTCTATTGATATTGAATCATTTGGTGTTTCACATGATGCGGCAGAGCCGATGTTTTATACATTCCATCAATCTGATAAAAAGCTTGTGTTAATCACAGATACCGGGTATGTCAGCGATCGGATGAAAGGCATTATTTCGAATGCGGATGTCTATGTTTTTGAATCCAATCATGATGTACAAATGCTGCGGATGGGACATTATCCATGGAATCTTAAACGGAGAATTCTAAGCGATGTTGGTCATGTTTCAAATGAAGACGCAGCGATTGCGATGAGCGAGGTTATCGGGGACCGGACCAAAAAGGTGTATCTTGCCCATTTAAGCAAGGATAATAATATGAAAGAATTAGCGAGAATGTCTGTTGCCCAAACGCTGGAAAGCCGAGGTTTGATTGTCGGCGAACAATTTGGACTATATGACACAGACCCTAAAACACCAACGATATTAACTGCGGTTTAAAAACAGAGTGAGGATGCTGCCTGGACAGTCGCCTCACTTTTTTTATGCCTTCCCTATAGAATGACAATTTTTTAGTAAATCCGCTTTAGTAGAGTATAATTGTAATTATAAGCCAAAATATAAATAGCAATCATTCGAAAGAGAGGAATGGTGTAGAATTGGGTTTTTATGATGATCATTCACCAAATCAGTACAGGGGGAATAAAAGCCGAAAAGGCGGAATTTTTACTGCGAGCTTAGTGGGTGCCATTCTTGGTGCCATTTTGGTAATTATTGCAGTACCGGCTCTTTCCAATAAGGGAATTCTCCCATATAAAATTGAAACCAATCAAAATGCTGCGGAAACAAGCACAGATAATGATACCGGAGGAAATATAATCCGCCAGCAGGTATCCTATGATGTAAAAACAGATACCACAAAGGCGATTAATAAAACAGCTGATGCCGTTGTCGGGATCAATAATATCCAGTCAACAAGCTTTTGGGCCGACGACAACAGCAGTGGTGATGAAACAGCCGGCACCGGTTCAGGGGTAATTTATAGAAAGGCTGGCGGCAAGGCCTATGTTGTAACCAACCATCATGTTGTTGAGGGGGCAACCAGGCTTGAGGTAAGTATGAGTGACGGGACTAAGATTCCTGCAAAGCTATTGGGAAGCGATATTTGGACAGACTTAGCCGTTCTTGAAATTGATGCCGGTAAAATAAAAAAAACAGCCGAATTTGGAGATTCTGACAGCTTAAAAATGGGTGAGCCTGTTATTGCTATCGGAAATCCGCTGGGTCCTACTTTCTCTGGGTCTGTTACACAAGGAATTATTTCAGGACTTAAACGGACTATCCCTGTAGACATTAATCAGGATGGTGTTATAGACTGGCAGTCAGAAGTATTGCAGACAGATGCAGCGATCAACCCTGGAAACAGCGGTGGTGCACTTATTAATATAGCCGGCCAGGTGATCGGCATTAATTCCATGAAAATTGCCCAAAATGCAGTAGAAGGAATCGGTTTATCGATACCCATTAATTCAGCGAAACCAATTATCCATGACCTTGAGTCGTTTGGGAGTGTGAAACGTCCCTATATGGGTGTGGACTTAAAGTCAGTGAGTGAAATTCCAGCCTATTATCAGCAGGAAGCTCTAAAGCTGCCGCGGAATGTGACCCATGGGGTAGCCATTCGTCAGGTCGTTCCAGCATCACCAGCTGCACGTGCGGGACTTGAAGAAATGGATGTCATTGTGGAAATGGATGGTCTAAAAATTAATGATGTCATTGATCTTCGCAAACATCTATATCAGGATAAGAAGATTGGCGAAAAGATGACCATTAAGTTTTACCGTGATGGCAAGCTGAAGGAGACCAGTCTGACATTAGTGGGAGATAAATTGCAATAAGTATGATGAAAAACAGGATGGCGGGATTGCGCCCTCCTGTTTTTTATGCCATTGGTCATTTAACCGCAATATGATATAGTACGTGTAGTAAAAAGGAAGATTAGCTAATAAGAAAGGTGAAGTTATGTATGATTTATTGTTGTGAGGAACATGTAGAACTTGGATTAGATATGATTGTGGATGAATATGAGACATTTCCGGTTTTAACTAAAATTGATGTGGATAACTTATCAACAAGCTGTGAATTTTGTCGAAATAAGGCTGTATATCTTGTGGCGAACAAATGATTTCATACAAGATGTGGATAAAAAATGTGCATATGTGGATAACTGCTGTGGATATCTTGTTTGTAAGCTGTTTGTAATCAATTTGAAAAGGGCTGTGGATTGTGAATATCTCCATCATTACAGTTGGGAAATTAAAAGAGAAGTATTTGAAAATGGGAATTGAAGAATATGTCAAAAGATTATCTGCCTATGCGAAGGTAGAAATGATTGAAGTAGCCGATGAAAAGGCACCTGAAGAATTAAGCGAACTGGAAATGATCCAGGTGAAACAAAAAGAAGGCGAACGGATCCTTGCCAAGATTAGTGCAGATACATATGTGATAGCTTTAGCGATTCAGGGGAAAATGAGGTCATCGGAGGAATTAGCAGATATGCTGGATAAGCTGGCCACCTATGGTAAAAGCAAAATTGCTTTTGTCATTGGCGGATCACTCGGATTAAGTGACGAAGTATTGAAGCGGTCAAATGAGCAGCTGTCTTTTTCACGGATGACCTTCCCTCACCAGCTGATGAGATTGATTTTGGTCGAGCAGGTGTACCGGGCGTTTCGGATTAATCGGGGGGAACCGTATCATAAGTAAATGAGGTTTATTGGAAGTTGCAGTATAGGAATTTATAAAGTCGATTTTATTAAACCTGTCAGTGAAAAGACTTGACATAAATAGTGTAAATAGGGTCCTTGGTTTCTGTTGACTTTAAATCCTATTGAAAGCAAAAATCCCCCTCATCTTTTTAAAGAGGCCACTGAAAAAGTTCTCCTAAATAATGTAAAAAAGGTATAATACCTCATTATCTGAGGGAATTATACCTTTTTTGCTGTATAATTATAGTATCAATTTTGAACGGGTGTGTACTATGATACAA
>NZ_JAMBNQ010000037.1 GCF_023715155.1 Neobacillus mesonae | reverse complement strand
TTCCTACAATAAGATGTTTGATCGAAATTCTTTCAATTAGTTGATTTTGTTTGTCTTGCATTTTAAACTTCATAATAGAGCTTCCTCCTAAGATTGATTTTGTGTTGTGTGTGTATAATCATCTTACAGAGGGGCTCTATTTTTATCAAACGGTAAAAAGAGCTATCTACAGGAATTCTTAATTTTGCAAATAACGGGAAAACTTCCGCTTATTCTTTACTTCCAAGGGGCTGTAATCCAGCTTTTTCGCAGAGTCCGCTTATTCCTAAATAGAATAAACCACCAACATAGTTTACGAGAATAGCCTTAAAAAAATAATCAATTAACAAAATGTCGTTATTTTTTATTACGTATTCTTTTAATTTTTGAATACTATCTATATCATCTAAAGATTTCAATTCGATTTATTCGGAATATCCGCCGGCTTTACTATAATCAAACTGATTTGTATATTGGGAGTAACGGTCATCGTTAATAAAAATATTACCTAAGGTATATACGGCTTGATTTAAGGATTTATTTATTATTCTTAATAGCAGGTAAAGCAGAATATAATTTTTGAAAGTCCTGGTCAACCATTGTAATGCTATTAGGCTTAAATAAGTAAAGTTCCACTTCCTCTAAGGAGCCTTCTTTACTCCGGCGGTTTTCACTATGTAATATGCGCTGTAAATGTGAATGAGTAAAACCTATATGCGTTAATTGCTTAACAAAGGAAGAGTTTAAGTAATATTGATTCGGTTCATAAAACTTTTTGCTTTCTTCATACTTATCTCAGTTGAACTTTTTTGTAAAAACCCCTTTTAATTTGACTTGGAATGTAAAGCCAGGCAAATCTTTTCGTTCCACCGTAACGTTAATGTTTCTCAAATTGTTTTCGTTACTAACAGG
Organism: Neobacillus mesonae; assembly: GCF_023715155.1. GTDB lineage: Bacteria > Bacillota > Bacilli > Bacillales > Cytobacillaceae > Neobacillus > Neobacillus mesonae_A. The sequence continues at coordinate 52,033 of NZ_JAMBNQ010000037.1, read as the reverse complement.
CCGGTTTATGATATTAATATCAAATCCGTACTTTTCCTTTACATACTTTTGAACGTCATGATTAGGATTAGCGGTAGATTTACCACAAGCAGTCAATCACATAAGAAAACAGCAGCCTAACAATAATTGAATATTTTTCTTTTCATACGATTCTCCATTGGGAATTTTCTAAAGTAATTATCCAATAGCTTTTTTCAAACCTCAATACAAAAACATTGAAATTGTCCAGAATAAAAAGAAAACCCAAAATATTTGAACCTTATACAGAGTCCATATATTCAATAAAAGAGACCCATAACCACAGAAGAACCTTTTCAGCTCCTTTAAAACAGTATATCTCGTTTATATTTGAGAAAAACTAATTTTGTCTTTAGTGCAGCGACAAAGTCAACTTTCTTCATTATTGATATAGAAGGAATCTGTGCGCTACCATTAAGTGTGTATTATTAAGATGAAGGGATGAGAGCAATGGCTCAATCTAATATAAAAGTAGCTGTTCAGAAGTTTGGGAACTTCCTTAGTTCCATGGTATTGCCGAATATAGCTGCTTTCATTGCATGGGGGTTAATAACTGCACTCTTTATTCCAACTGGCTTCTTTCCGAATGAAAGCCTTGCCAAATTAGTTGGACCAATACTTACCTACCTGCTCCCGCTATTAATCGGTTATACAGGAGGTACGCTTGTTTACGCTCAGCGCGGTGGTGTCGTCGGTGCCATCACAACAATGGGTGTAATTGTTGGGGCAGATATCCCAATGTTCCTCGGCGCTATGATTATGGGACCGCTTGGCGGTTATATCATTAAAAAGTTTGACCAAGCGATTGAAGGAAAAGTAAAAGCCGGATTTGAAATGCTGGTGAATAACTTTTCAGCAGGTATTCTTGGCGGATTTGTTGCAATTTTAGCGTATTTAGCCGTTGGACCTGCTGTTACTGTGTTTACTGGCTGGCTTGTTAAAGGGGTCGATTGGTTATTAGCAACCGGGCTCTTACCATTAACAAGTATCATTATCGAACCTGCAAAGATCTTGTTTTTAAATAACGCCATTAACCATGGTGTACTTTCACCAATTGGGCTGGAACAGGCAAAGCAAACAGGTAAATCAGTACTATTCCTGCTTGAAGCTAACCCTGGGCCAGGTATCGGGGTTCTCCTAGCTTATTGTTTCTTTGGAAAAGGAAATGCCAAAAAGTCAGCACCAGGCGCAGCCATCATTCACTTTTTTGGCGGGATTCATGAAATTTACTTTCCATATATTTTAATGCGTCCAATGTTATTCTTTGCGGTCATTATAGGCGGAATGAGCGGTGTATTTACATTAGTACTATTAGGCGGAGGATTAGTTTCTCCTGCATCACCGGGTAGTATTATTGCAATTTTAGCTGTTACTCCACCGCATGCAAGCACCTATCTTGCCAATATTGCCGGTGTCCTTGTAGCTGGAATTGTTTCCTTTGTTTTATCTTCATTAATATTAAAAACAAGCAAGCAGCAGGATGAGGATATTGAAGAGGCTGCAAGAAAAATGCAGGAAATGAAAGGGAAGAAAAGTTCTGTTGCCAATGTTTTTGCAGCTGATTCAGGCGAAATGCCAGAAAACGTAAGCAAAATAATCTTTGCCTGTGATGCTGGAATGGGTTCCAGTGCAATGGGCGCATCACTTCTTCGTAAAAAAGTGAAAGAGGCTGGACTAGATATCTCTGTTACTAATACGGCAATCAGCAATCTGCCTGCAGATGCCCAGATTGTCATTACACAGGAAGAACTGACGCCAAGAGCACAGAAACAGGTTCCAAATGCCTATCATATTTCGGTTGATAATTTCCTTTCAAGTCCGGAATACGATAATTTAGTGAACCGGTTGAAAAACCCGGAAACAGCCGCACAGCAGGAAATTGTTGAAGAAGCAGAAGCCGTTGTTCCAGGTCCTTCTCAGCAGGACGATGATGCGTTATTGCGAGAGGAAAATATCTTCCTAAATCAAGAATTTTCATCAAAAGAGGAAGCAATCCGCTTTGCCGGCCGTGTATTGGCTGATGCCGGATATGTAAAAGAAAGCTATATTGAAGCCATGATTGAGCGGGATAAAATGACATCTACCTATATGGGGAATGATGTGGCAATCCCGCATGGAACGGAAGAAGCGAAAAAGGATGTTCTTGAATCCGGATTTACTGTTTTACAAGTTCCTAATGGTGTGGACTTTGACGGGAATAAGGTACGATTGATTTTCGGTATTGCCGGTAAAGATGGTACCCATTTAGAGATTTTATCTGGTATTGCAGTTACTTGCTCAGATATGGCTAATATTGAAAAATTAGTTGCAGCTAAGTCAGCGAAGGAAATCATGGATATCTTAAATGATAAATAGAAATGCGAAAGCGCCGCGTCAACATAAGGGTATAGTACAAGACGAGCCGGCAGAAGGCTGTTCTTTAACTTTCTAAGGATGCGTTTGTGACCTTGAGGGGCGTGGCTGCTTGCGCCGGATAGTTTTTCAAAGTTGAAAATTTCATTTATACACTTTCTTCTCTATCGAATAAATGGATGGAATAGAAAAGCCGCAGTCTGCTGTTTTTCTATTCCCTTTTTGCATATTAACTAACCCTGAAATGAGCTGGTAGCATGTATATAACGGCTAGGGAAAAGGCCATTATTGAATTGATCCTTAAAACATCAGGGAAACAGACAGCAGCGTCGATTGCTAATTATTTAAATGTAAGTCCCAGAACCGTACAGCGGGATTTAAAAGCAGTTGAAAAAGTTTTAAATACATTTGATTTGCACTTGGAACGTAATGGGGAAAAGGGCTTATTGATTGAAGGAAAGAATGAACGGATTTTTCGCCTAAGCCAGTATTTAGCCGGCAGCAGTCCGATTAATGAGACACCAAAGGAAAAGAAACTGCAGCTTTTGGTCGCATTAGTTCAGGAGGAGGCTTATAAGATTCAGGCTCTTTCAAGTGATATCGGAGTAAGTGTTACGACATTAACCACCTATTTGGATGAACTGACAGATTGGCTGGACCATTTTAATGTCAAGATCGTAAAAAAACGAGGTGTAGGGATTGATATCGCCGGCTCGGAGTCAGCCAGGCGAAACGCCCTAGCCAATTATATTCTGCTTCACTTTTATGATGAGCTATTTGAAAATCTATTTTTACTGGAAAAGGGAAAATTCCATCAAGAACTGGTGCTGCATTATTTTAAACCTGATTATCTTCTTGCCATCGATCGGTTAGTTAATACTATATTTGGCGGTTCAAGGCTTAGGCTTGCTGATAGCGATTATATTGGATTTGTCGTACATATTTGCATAACGATGCAAAGGACTGAAGACTTCCCGCTTGCTAAAGGGGAGGCAGCATTTTCTGATGAGCTGCAAGATGAATATCAGCTAATGATGGAAATAGAGCGGGACCTTGAAGGAATGTTTCCAATCCAATTGGTCAAAGAAGATATCATCTATTTAGCTGTAATTTTAAAAGGGTCAAAGTTACAGGAAGCGGATGAGATCTCCTATGACAGTATTGTTCTTAGCAAATTGGTTAAAAGCCTGATTGAGGATGTCTCCTCTCAGCTGCACATGGATTTAACTAATGATTTTTCCTTATATCAAGGTCTTTTGGCACATCTGGAACCAGCTATATATCGGATTAAACAACAAATAGGTTTCTTCAATCCCTTAAAAGAGGAAATCATTCAAAAATATCCGATATTATTTATGGCGGTAAAAAACAGTATGGAAAAGGTGCTGCAAGAGATTGGGGATTTTCCAGATGATGAACTTGCGTATATTGTCCTGCATTTTGGATCGGCTCTTGTTATGCGGGAAGAAAAATTATCCATTGATGCCCTGGTGGTATGTCCAACTGGGATTGGAACCTCCAAGATGCTTGCCAGCCGGATTAAAAAGGAAATCCCCGGAATTGACCATATTGATATTAAATCATTTAAAGAGGTCCAGCGGAAAAACTATCTAAAGGATTATGATTTAATTATTTCGACCGTAAAGCTTCCGTTTTTGGACGTCCATTATATTTTGGTATCTCCTCTCTTGACGGAAGAAAATATTCAAATGATTAAGAGCTTTTTAAGAAATAACTTGGAGACATTAACGGAGCATAAGCGGTACGCGGCAATACCAGAGGAAAAACCTCGTTCAAAAACAGGGATTGTTGAAGTACTGCAGGAGTTGAAAGTTGTACAGGAAAGCATTGAAGAATTACTGGGGAATTTTCGTTTCAGCAGGATATCCGCGGTACAGGATCATGAACAAATTGTCCAAAGAATGGTATATGCAGCAGAGAAAGAAGGGCTGCTGTCAAATATAGAGGATGTCTTAGCCTCCTTAAGAGACAGGGGAAAAAAAGGGGGGCTGGGGATTCCCGGAACAGGAATGGCTCTTTTTCACTGCAGGAATCGAAATGTTCATAAGCTTGTATTTCAAATCACCCATTTTGAACATCCTATTTTTGTAAGGGGCATGGACGGTAATGACATGCCTATAAAAAATTTATTACTTATGCTGGCTCCTGAGGAATTAGCAGTCAGACAGCAGGAAATAGTAAGTTTAATTAGCACAAGTTTAATTGAAAGCAATGAAGCAATCCTGGTGTTTTCCTCCGCAAATGAGGAGATGATCCGGGAAAGGCTGGAGACCATTTTTTTGGAATATCTTCATACAAATATTATAAAGGAATGATTGAAATGAAATTAGCCGTCCATTTTGGAGCAGGGAATATTGGAAGAGGATTTATTGGTGCACTTTTTTCACAGTCGGGATATCATGTTACTTTTGTGGATATTGCCGATCAAGTTATTAACCAGTTAAACCAAGAAAAGCAATATCAAGTAAAATTAGCAACCGACGCAAAAGAGAGCATGAAGATTAGTAATGTGTCAGGATTAAATAATGCAACACAGGAACAGGAAGTAGTGGAGGCCATTGGTAAAGCCACTTACCTTACAACAGCTATTGGGCCAAATATTTTGCCCTATATCGCTCCGCTGATGGCAAAGGGGATTACGGAAAGGGTAAAGAAAACGGACGAAAAGCTATATGTCATTGCCTGCGAAAATCAAATCTCAGCGACAGATTTGTTAAAAGGTTATATTTTCGAACATTTAGATGAAGAAACGAAGGCAGCATTAGCGGGAAAAGTCTATTTCTTTAATTCTGCCGTTGACCGGATTGTTCCTGTGCAAAATAATAAAGGCACACTGGACGTATTGGTTGAAACCTATTATGAGTGGGTTGTAGAAGCAAATGAAGAGATCCCGCATGTTGAAGGGATGAAGATTGTACCAGACCTTGCTCCATTTATTGAAAGAAAGCTTTTCACTGTTAATACCGGCCATGCCGTCATTGCATATTTGGGATACTTACAGAATAAAGAAACTATTGACCAGGCTTTAGCGGATGAGGAAATTGTAAAGCAGGTCCGGGCAACACTTGGTGAGACGGGAGCTTATTTGATTAAACAATATGGGTTAAATGCAGACGAACACCAGCAGTATATTGAAAAAATTATTACCCGTTTTAAAAATGCCCATTTACATGATGCCGTGACAAGAGTCGGCCGGTCACCATTAAGAAAACTGGGTCCAAATGACCGTCTTGTAAGGCCGTCCGTAGAAGCAGCAAAGGCAGGACTTTCTTACGAAAATCTTGCAAAGGCTATTGCTTCAGCGCTTTGTTTTGATTATCAGGAAGATTCGGAAGCCGTCAAGCTCCAAGCAATGATCAATGAAAAGGGTGTTGAGGCTGTCCTTCAAGAAGTATCAGGATTAGAAGCAAACAGCGAAATCACTAAAGAGGTTATAAAACAATACGAAGTGATTAAGAAATAATACTTGAAAAGCGGGCGGTTTTCGCCCCTTTTTTTTAAAAAGGGTATTTGTGCACCTTGGGTTTATTCTCAAGGTGTTTACTTATGGGGAGCGAATCACTGGTAATCGGAAAGTTGAAGATAATATTGGCGGCTGAAACAGGTTGGCAGGAGCACTTTGGGTAGCCAAATAAGGTTATTGGCGACTGAAGTTGGTTGGCGGGAGCACTTTGGATAGCCAATCCGAGTTATTGGCGACTGAAACAGGCTGGTGGGAGCACTTTGGGTAGCCAATGAAGGCTATTGGCGACTGAAGCTGGTTGGTGGGAGCACTTTGGGTAGCCAATCCGAGTTATTGGTGACTGAAACAGGCTGGTGGGAGCACTTTGGGTAGCTAATGAAAGTTATTAGCGACTGAAGTTGGTTGGCAGGAGCATCTTGGGTAGCCAATGAAAGCTATTGGCGACTGAAGTTGGTTGGCAGGAGCATCTTGGGTAGCCAATGAAAGCTATTGGCGACTGAAACAGGCTGGCAGGAGCACTTTGGGTAGCCAATCCGAGCTATTGGCGACTGAAACAGGCTGGTGGGAGCACTTTGGGTAGCTAATGAAAGTTATTAGCGACTGAAGTTGGTTGGCAGGAGCATCTTGGGTAGCCAATGAAAGCTATTGGCGACTGAAACAGGCTGGTGGTAGCACTTTGGGTAGCCAATCCAAGTTATTGGCGACTGAAGCTGGTTGGTGGTAGCACTTTGGGTAGCCAATCCAAGTTATTGGCGACTGAAGTTGGTTGAAAGGAGTACCCTGAGTAGCTAATGAGATTATTAGTTGACCAAATTTATTTGAAAGAACAAAACCTCATAACTATAACAATTCTCGCTTGAATCCACACTATAAATCACATCTAATTTACATCCCCCCCATAAAACTTTTTTTATTGTGATTTACTCCAAGATTTCTTTTGTAAAAAAACAATAAAAACACTATTAAACCTTGGTAATATAATAAAAATTACACACTATTTAAAAATCGTATGCATTGCATTGTTAATCCATTGTTAGCACTTCTGAGGTCGCGTGGGCAATATCAAGGTCGAAAAATACTTCAATGGCAAATGTCTTTTGGTCTCTTTCTGCAAGACGAGGTAAGAAAAAAGCTTTACAGGCTATAGCACACAAAGTTCTCAGGATTATTTATACTTTGTTTCTTAATAAGCAACACTCCTCTGAGCCACGTCAAGCTGGTTAGACGATCTGAAGACTTTCCACAACTATACTCAGTCAAGGTTGTGATTTTTTTAAAAATTGAAGTCACACACTTTATTTACTATTGTCTTTTTTCAAAAATGCCACGTTTAAAAGGGTTTCATCCCCATGATCTCAGGACCATCCATTTAAATAGCACACGTTTCGGAACTAAATTAAAACCCTTTATCAAGTGCTCGTCCAATCTATTTTCACAGAAAAGCGTAGCGCCTTGGTCAGCCTCAGGCATAGCATAAGACGCTCCTGAATAGAAGGCGTTCTTTGCCTTCAATTTAGGAGTGGCTGTAGACCATCGAGTGACGTGGCTGCTTGCGCTGGACAATTCTCAAAGTCGGAAACATATAAATTCTGATATTATAAAAAAATTTAACTAACAGCTTAACTCACATAGAGCTGATTTTATATGTGGGTTTCCCGGAACGCTTTTGGTACTTTTTTTACCAGCACTTTCATTGTTTCCGGGTGACACACCAGCCCATGAAGCTAAATGCCTAGATGTAGGAAACTGATTCATATCCCTTCCAATTTCCGCAATAATACAGGCTGCAGTATGGTCTTTTACTCCCGGTATGGATAATAGAATCTCCTTTTCTTCCTGATAAGAAGTAAGAATTGCCTCAATTCGTGTTTCTAGCTCTTGAATTGATTTTTCCAAGTACTCTATGTGGTTCCATGAGCTTTTGATCATGAACATTTGATGTGCATTTAATGTTCCAAAAAGAGATTCAGAAATGGTTTCAGCCTTCTTACGAAGTGAATGGTGTATATTTGCATCGACATCAGCTTTATCAAGATACCCTTGTTTTACTAGTTGATTTAACAGGTTGCGTCCTGAAACACCGAAAATATCAGAGATAACAGAACCAAGTTTAATGTTAGAACACTCAAGTACTTTCGAAATTCTATTTTTTTCCGAAGTTAAGTTACCAATCCATTTCTTCCGTAATCGAGTTAAATCACGTAATTCTCGGAGGTCTTGAGAGGGAACAAAGCTCTTTTCAATTAAACCATAACGAAGAAGTTTGGCAATCCATTCTGCATCAGAAACATCAGTCTTACGACCCGGAACATTTTTGATTCGTTGGGCATTGGCAATCGTAATGTCAAAATATCCTTCAAGGATATTATAGACTGGTTTCCAATAGATGCCTGTACTTTCCATGGCAATGTGGGTGATTTCCTTTTCCTCTAACCATTTCAACAAATCAAAAAGGCTTTTGGTTAAGGTTGAAAAAGACTTGATTTCTTTTTGGGTGACTTCATCACTAGAGCCAGTTAAAGCACAGACCACAATCTCCTTCTGATGAACATCCATTCCAGCACAATGAGTTAATAAAATATCCATATATAACAACCTCCATGATAGTTGTCTATGGAAAGTGGAATAGGCTTGGTCAAACAGCATTTTTCTGTACGTGATCATCTTCAAGAATGGAAGAGTCGACATAGGGGTGTACACAAGGCAAATTCTAAACAGTTTCTTATACAGGGTAGAGCCACCACAAAAGCGCACGTAAAAGTTACTTTCCATAGCATTTATCAGTATGGAAAAATGGACAAAAAAGTAAAACCCCGGTATAGATTAATTTTCATGCTGGGGTGTGAGTGTACAAATCATGTGAGTTTCTTATTAGCTATGGGAAGGAATCAGATAGAGGAGAAAAATAGATCTAGATATCAATGGCTGCATTGGATTATTTGCTGGGTATATCGATAAGCAGTATAGATTTCCTCTTTTGCGAAGAAAATAAACCAAATTACCAAATTTTTAAGGGTACAAGCAATCTATTTAACAGGTTATGATTAATTTCGTTGAAAACATTATATGAAAATATCAATCTGTTAAATAGGAGCTGATGTAATTGAAAAAATACTTCGTCACAACTGTTGCAGCTTTAGGGATTTTCGCTGCACATCATTCTCATCATGCAAATGCCGAGGGGACTACATATAAGGTCCAGCCGGGAGATTCACTTTGGAAAATCGCAGCAGCAAATCATCTGTCTGTTCAAAATCTTATGCAATATAATCATTTGTCATCATCGACAATCTTTGCTGGTCAAGAACTTTCCTTAACCAGTCCTCAATCAGTGAACAAACAGTCATCTGCATACACTGTAAAATCCGGCGACAGCCTGTCCTTAATTGCAAAAAAATATCATACAACGACAGCTGAATTAAAATCTGCTAACCATTTGGCTTCTGATTTAATTTTTGTCGGGCAGGTTTTAGAAATACCAAATAAAACCGTGGATCAGGCTCCAGACACAATGGCGTCCAGCAGAGAATATACAGTAAAGTCTGGTGACAGTTTATCGGTTATCGCAAAAGTTTATCGTACAACCGTAGAAGATATTAAAACGGTAAACCATTTAACTTCTGATTTAATCAAGGTTGGCCAGGTGTTAAAAATTCCAAATGCCTCTTCTTCCGGCCACCAGCCAATCACCAGCCAAACACCTAAATCCTACACCGTAAAATCAGGGGATTCCTTATCTGTCATTGCGAAAATCTATGGACTTACTGTCACACAATTAAAGGCCTATAACCAATTATCAGGTGATACCATTTATGTTGGACAAGTTCTAAAGCTGACTTCTGATGGTCCGTCAGTTTCAGAGCCAAAGGCACCGAAAGCTGCCTCTTCATTTAATGCAGATGCATTAATTACAGAGGCAAAGAAATACATTGGGGTCCCATATGTATGGGGCGGCAGTACACCATCAGGCTTTGACTGTTCAGGCTTTTTGAATTATGTATATACGAAACTAGGAATATCTGTTCCAAGAACTGTTGCGGCATTTTGGGCTGCAGGAACCTCTGTTTCAATACCGCAAAAGGGTGATATTGTCTATTTTAATACTACTGGCGGTCCTTCACATGCGGGTATTTATATAGGAGGCAATCAATTTATTCATGCTGGTACAAGCACAGGTGTAACTATTTCAGACATGAATAATTCATACTGGAAACCTCGTTATTTAGGGGCGAAATCTGTCAGGTAAAATGGAAGGACGGCCACCATCTTTAATCAAGAAAGATGGTGGCCGTCCTTATTTCTTTATACAATCAGAATGTTGAAATGCCCAGCCCAAGCAGCTGCGCCCCTTGAGGTCAAGTAACCTTCTGCCCTTAAAGTCAAAAACCAGACTTTTAGGACAGAAGATCATTTGCTATGCCGAAGGCTGACCACTTAGGAATGCTGCTAAGAATAATCATCGCAGCACAAGCTGTACTTGTTCCGAGGCCGTCTTGCCTTGCGCTTTTTTCATTAAAATGCCCAGTCACCGTTGCGGAAGATTGGGACAACCGTGCCATCTTGTTTAATACCGTCAATGTTCATTTTGTCAGAGCCAATCATGAAGTCGACGTGTACGGTGGACGTGTTCATACCGTTTTTTAATAATTCCTCTTCACTCATTTTGGTACCACCTTGGATAGTGGTTGGATAGGCTGCACCGATTGCTAAGTGATTGGATGCATTCTCGTCAAATAGGGTGTTGAAGAAAATGATACCAGATTGAGAAATGGGTGATGGGTCTGGCACAAGTGCGACTTCACCCAAGCCTGTGCCGCCTTCATTGTCAAACACCAGCTTCTTAATCGCTTCATCGCCTTTTTCAGCGGAAATATCAACAATCTTTCCATCTTTAAAGTGTACTTCAATGCCTTCAATTAATGTGCCGGCATAGCTTAATGGCTTCGTGCTGCGTACAACACCGTCCATCCGGTGTGTATCAGGAGCGCTGAATACTTCTTCTGTCGGCATATTCGCAATGAACTCTTCACCCTTTGGATTATAACTTTCTGCACAAGCCCAAATATGATTTTTCGGAAGCCCTAAAGTTAAATCTGTTCCAGGTGCCGTATAGTGCAGGGCATCAAATTGGATTTCATTTAATTTTGCCGCTTTTTCATTTAATGTCTTTTTATGTTCATCCCAAGCAGCAATTGGGTCATCCTCATAAACCCGGCAGGTTTTAAAAATTTGATCCCATAAGGCATCAACTTGTTCTTCAGAAGTAGAGAGATTCGGGAATACCTTCGCTGCCCATCCGGCACCTGCTGCTGCAGCGACCGTCCATTTCAGATCATCATTTTGGGTTGCGGTTCGCTGTGCTTTAAAAGCCTTACCAGCAATATTTTGATATGCAGCAACCTTTGCGGGATCTGCTTCATTAAGCAGCCCCGGGTCACTGGAGATGATGGACAATCGGCTGACGCGGTGATTTAAGACATGATCTTCAGATTCTTGAATTTCATAATCAGGAATATTGGTTAATACTTCTGTAGGCTGATGCAGGTAATGCATCTTTGTAATTTCATCATCAGACCATTTCACGATCACCTTTTCTGCACCTAAGGCATATGCTTCCTTAGTGACTAAGCGGGCTAAGGGAGCTTGATCAACATTAATGGTCATTTTTACCCAATCACCAGGCTGGACATTAATTCCTTTTGCTGCTAAGAGTTTTGCGTATTTTTTTAAGTTTTCTTCAAAATGAGGTAACACCATTTTTCATGCCTCCAAAATTTGTCTTTACCATATTATAGTAGCATAGTTCTCTATAGATACGCTTTTATCCCGCATTAACGGGGGGAGTAAAACACCTGCTTCAAGAGCAAACAGGATGTATAAGCGGAGGATGGAGGAAAACCCCAAAACCTTGCTGATTTACCATCACTTAATTCCTCACAGACTTTCTCTAACATTAGTTAATCGCTTCTAAAAAGGCCGAAACACTTTTGGTCATATTTATCGCTTCTTCGGAATTGCTTTTTGCCCCAAGAAGTTTGGTAATTTCCCGATGGGTTAATGTTTTACTTGTAAATGTTTGTACTATATTGCCGGCCTTTTCTGCCATTGTTACATATTTAGCAGTGGAATTCTTTTTAGGGCCTACTAGAAGCACTGGCGGCAAATGCTGTTGATTGCTATAGGTGATCGGGGATGCTGCTGCCCACCCTTGTCGATTATATCCAAAGACAGGTTTATATTTCTTGTTTCTCGGAATAAATTCCTCTAGATCAATCGGTCCATCTAGATTTACAACCGATTTTACCGCTGCCTGAGAAAGGCCGGCTTGGTTTAAAAAGTTCGGGTTCGTGGTAATAAGTGTGACCAAATGGCCTCCAGCGGAATGGCCCATTAAATTAATTCTAGTTTTATCTATATGATATTGTTCTGCGTGATCATAGACCCATTTAACGGCAGAGGAGACATCTTGGGCCATTTGAGTGTATGGTACTTTAGGAGAGAGGCGGTAATTGACCGAAACAAAGACATATCCTTTATTGGTGAAAAAGGAAGGCTTACCAGCAACATTACTTTTATCTCCCCTCATCCATCCTCCGCCATGTACATAAACAATAACAGGATACACTCTGCCGCTCTCAATATGAGGTGAATAGATATCCAGCTTTTGTTTAGAACCATCCCCATATGAAAGATTCATCTGTTTGAATTCTTTACCCAAAGCCTGTGGATGGCCGGATAAAATAGTGATAAGAAGAATGGACAGTAACATAATAAATCGAAAAAATCCCATCTTAATATACTTCAAACATATCACCCTTTCTTTTCTTTTAGAATGTCCTAAAAAGGAATGTTTATCCTGTATTAACGGGCAGTAAGATAACGCTGATTGGGACTCCGATTTATCAGAAATTTCTTTCCTTAGTCCCAAATCCATAATTGTCAAATAAATTCCCCTATGTTAAAATAAAGAGTAGCTATTAATCTATGATTTGATAATTTCATATTTTTATTTTATAGGAGGAGTCTGTCACCAAGGGATACCTATGTCCCTTGGTGACAGGCTCCTTTTTTATATTTTTTTAAAATTAAAAGGGGGAAATTGCATAATGATCATTGGTTTATCTATCATCTTGCTGCTCGTACTACTCTTGCCATTTACAAAATTTGTCGAGCGTAACTTGGAAGTATTTTTATTTATCATGGGAATTTCTGCTGTATTGGTAAGCCAGGTGTTTTCTTGGCCGCTTGTGAAGGAAGCTCTTGTTCACCCAATCAGCATTACGCTGGCTGTGTTATTTGCGGGTCTCTTGTTCCGCTGGTTCCAAAGTCCTATTGAAAAAGGAATTGTATGGATTAGCAATGTTATGCCTTATCGCTTGTTCATCGCACTGTTTGTCATTATCCTTGGGCTGCTTTCAAGTATAATTACCGCTATTATTGCAGCGATTATTCTTGTGGCTGTAGTCAGTGTTTTACGGCTTGATCGAAAGTCTGAGATTAAATTAATTGTCTTAGCCTGTTTTGCCATCGGTTTGGGTGCTGTGTTAACGCCAATTGGTGAACCTCTCTCCACTATTGTGGTAAGCAAATTAAATGAGGATTTCTTTTATCTATTTAAATTAGTAGGTATGTCTGTCGTCCCTGCTGTCATTATTTTTGGGATTGTTGCCGCATTTGTAGTAAAGCCTCGAAATAAATTCGATACTAGTAAGGCAGAAATTGCTGCTGGGATGGAGCTTGAGGAGTCATCTGCAGAAATCCAGGAAGCGGATACAAATAAGGAAGTTCATTCAGAGAAAGAGTCTTACGGAGAAATTGTGATCCGCAGTTTAAAGATTTACTTGTTTGTTATGGCTTTGACGTTCTTAGGTGCAGGATTCGAGCCGTTTATTGAAGCCTATTTACTTGATTTGAGTCCACTGGTGATGTATTGGATTAACATGGTTTCAGCCATATTGGATAATGCCACATTGGCGGCCGCAGAAATCAGCCCTGCTATGAATGATGAAACCATTAAAGATATTTTGATGGGACTTCTGATCAGCGGCGGTATGTTAATACCTGGAAATATACCAAACATTATTGCTGCAGGTAAATTAAAAATTACCAGCGGTGAATATGCACGCTTTGCCTTCCCAATTGGTTTAGCTGCGATGGTCATCTACTTTGCTATCATTCTTGTCATCTAAAAAAAAGGTTCTATTTCTCCTTAATGGGAGGAATAGAACCTTTTTTTAAGTGAATTTTTTAACCTGTATTAATCTTCAGTACGCTCACTCAAGGTACATCATTTTCCGCGTCATACCGCCGTCCACCACAAGATTAATGCCTGTTACAAAGTTATTTTCCCTAGCGGTCAAATAAAGACAAGCCCGTGCAATATCATCTGGTCTGCCGACACGCCCTGATAGATGCTGTTCATGATCCGCTTTACTTAACGTTGAATAATCTCCTGTTTCAATCCACCCCGGGGAGATGGCATTAACCGTAATCTGATCTTGACTAAAAGAAGCTGCCAGTGCATGAGTGATTGCGACAATTCCACCTTTTGTTGCTGCATAGGATTCAGAATGCGGCTCTGACATAATGGCTCTTGTTGAAGCAATATTCACTATGGAGCCGCCATCCTTGTTTTGACGCATATATTTCGCAGCTTCTCTAGATCCAAGGAAGACGCTTCGTAAATTGGTGTTCATCACATCATCCCATTCCTCGATTCCCAGTTCAAAAGGCGATTTAAACACTGCCTTCCCAGCATTATTGATTAAAATATCAATCTGGCCATAGGTGTGATGCGCTGTTTCCATTAGATTGACGATATCTTCTTCCTTTCTTACATCTGTTTTCACAAAAACAGCCTTGCCGTTTTGCTCATTAATCAGTTTGGCAGTTTGAGCGCCTGCCTTTTCATCAATATCTGCCGCAATGATATTGGCTCCCTTTTTACCATAAAGAAGTGCAATTCCTTTCCCGATTCCGTTGCCGGCACCTGTGATAATCACCGTTTTATTTATAAAATCCATTGCATTTTACACATCCTTCCTGTTTTATAAAATAACATATCGGTGGATTTCCCATCCAGTTTCCGTTCATGAAAAAGGGTTAGTCGTGGCTGAAAATTCTATCTAGCCATGCTAACCCTTTTAGCTTTATCTGTTTTTACTTACCTTTTTATCTTTTTCTACTAATACAATCAATCCAGGCAGCAGGATGCCTCTAATTAAGAAGGTGTCAAGCAGGATTCCAACCGCCACAATAAAGCCGAAGACAAACAATAACTGGATCGGCTGTGTCATTAAGACGGCAAAAGTGGCTGCCAGGATTAGGCCGGCAGAGGAGATAACCCCGCCTGTATTCTTAACGGCAATTTCCACTGCTTCTCTGACGGGATGATTTGCTCTTTCCTCCTGAAACCTTGAGATGAGCATGATATTGTAGTCAATTCCCAAAGCAACGAGAAAGACAAAGGCATAAAGGGGAACGCGGTCACTGATGGTATCAATGCCGAAAAATAGATTACTTAGGAAAGTTCCCAATCCCAATGCAGCAAAAAATGAAATCAGAATCGTTCCCATCATATAAATTGGCATTTTAATCGATTTTGTTAAAACAATTAACAAAATGAAGATCAAAATGGTCTCCAGCGTCACAATGACTTTCACATCCCGGTTGTTGACAATGCGGTCATCTACCAAAGATGCAGTTTCACCTGAAAAATAAAGGCTGCCATTAATCTGGCTGTCCGAGATAATCTGCCCCTCATGATTGATTATTTTTCCAAGCGCATCAATGGTCTTAATCGAGTAGGGGTTATCGTTAAACGTCAAGGTATAATGAAGTACCATATTGTCTTCCGTTTTGCCGCCTAAGCGGACATTGCTGACATGCGGCTGTTTTGCGAGTATTTTTCTTAATTGTTCCTGCTGGCTGGCAGAAACGGCGCTTTTAGATTCAAATACAACCGTTGTCGGAGCGAGATCACCGCTTTCAAACCTTTGTGCTAAAATTTCATATCCTTGACGGGATGGCATATCTTTAGGAAATGACTTCATCGTGTCATATTCATATTGCAAATTAAATAGATTGCTTGCCGATAGTAATAGGAAAATACCAATAATCACGACGGAAAGTCCCGGTTTTTTGGCAACGAATCGGCCAATATTCCCCCAAAAGACATGCTTGCTGGCATATTCCTGGCCAACATGCGGTACTTTCGGCCAAAAGGATTTCCTGCCAAACAGGGTAAATAAAGCAGGAATAAGCGTAATCGATGCAGCCATGATGACGAGCATGGCAGTGGCAAACGTTGGTGCAAAGTTTCGATAGTCGCCAAATTGAGCAAAAAATAAGACCAGCATAGCGGCTAAAACTGTTCCGCCTGAAAAGAAGACAGGCATTCCTGTTTCCCGCATTGCTTCTTTCATGGCATGGAACTTATTCTCATGATTGGTAAGCTCTTCACGATACCTTGAAAAGACAAATAAGGAATAATCAATCATAGCAGCAAATAATAAAATCGACATAATCGATAATGTCTGATTACTTAATGCAAGTCCCGCTTTACCCATGATACCGAGAATTTGATTCACTGCTTCATAGACAAATACAGCTGAAAGAAGTGGAATCAAAGCTAACAAAGGTGATCGGTAAATCACAATTAATAAGATTAAAATTAAACCGACTGTGGATAAAATAAGGACGACATCTGCCCTAGAGAAAAGATCAAGGGAGTCCGTGGCAATCCCAGCAGGTCCGGTAACATGTAATTTATAATCCGTCACGTCCGCCGCCGTTTTCTTAATCTTGTCTAAAGAATTCTTCAGTTCCTTCGTTTCAAGAGAAGCATCAAAGGTTAACGGAATTAGGGCCGTTGATTTATCATCTGACAAAAACCCTGCGGCTGCCTGAGGAGGGAGAGAGGCAATCGGGATGATTTGATCAATCCCTTTGACAGCCTTCACTTTTTCTAAAACCTCGCCAATCTTGTTTAATTCCACTTCTCCATCTTTAGATTGAAAAACTAAGATAGCAGGCGTTCCTTCATTATTAGGAAAGTAATGGTCCATCTTTTTTTGCGCAATAACAGACTTTGCATCATCCGGCAGGGAATCAATCCGGGAAACTTCATAGTCCTTTGCACTTGGAGCAAATACAGCTAATACGATTGTGACCACGAGCCAGGCGCAAAGCGTCAGCCACATTCCCTTTCTAGTGGAAACACGGTCGGTAATAGTTTGCAAGAATGATTTCATCTTTGCTATACCCCTTTCTTTTATAGAAAATCCAAAGTAACACATCCGTCACTTTAGGGAAAATAAAATGACACTGTTGTCACTATTATTATCTTTTAAAGTAACACAAGTGTCAATTTACTAATCTGTGAACATCCCGTGGCAAATAATCTCTTTAATAGAGCTGGCCCACTCAGAATGTGGTATACCGGAATGATTGGGAATGGCAACAGATTGAAAAATATATCCTAAAATTAAATTATTCGGAAGGTGGCGTTTTAATTTCCCTTCTTTTTTTCCTAATTCAATGAATCCCTGTAAGTACTGGTACATATCGGAATGGAGCGTTTTAAATTTATCCTGGTAGCCTGGCAGCTGCTGGCCGATTTTAATCAGTTTTTGAATATCAGAATAGCTGAATATAAGATTTAATAAGAAATGAAATTGCGCTTCAAATCCCTGATGCTGATTGATTTTTTTTAATTTAAGAAGAAATTGATCCATTTCATAAAAGATAAAGTTTGTGATGAGCTCTTCCTTATTTTCATAATATTTATAGATTGCACCGCGGGATACCTTTAGATTGTCAGCCAAAAGACCAAATGTAAATCCTTCATAGCCTTGGTGTAGAAGCAGCTGTTTTGTTGCCTCGAATAATTCATCAGTGGTAAATTTACGTTCACGAGCCATACTCTCACCTCCATTCCATTATAAATGAAGATACTTAAGAAAAACACTTGAGTTATTTTTTTGCCCATTTGTTGGGATTTATATGGAAATAGCTGTTATTATATTTAAAAGAGTTAAAAGCAGGTCAAAGTATTAAGGGGGGAGGGCATTGTCGAATTACAGGGGGAGGCCCAAATTAAACATACCCAAGTCTAAGAGAGAATGGATTTGGGACATTTCAGGATACTTATGTTACATTGGATCCATTATTCTCCTGCTGGCTGTATGGAGAATGCTTCCGGATGAAGTACCTGGACATTATAATGCAGCTGGAGAAGTGGACCGTTGGGGATCAAAATGGGAGCTTCTTCTTTTTCCGTTCATTAGTGCTTTTATCCTGATATTAATGTCCGTTCTAGAAAAATTCCCCGAAGCACACAATTATCCACAGCGACTAAATGAATCTAATGCGGAACAATTCTATATTCACAGCCGCAAAGTGCTGAATCAAATTAAAAACATCTGCCTCATTATCTTCTCGTTGGTTGAATATGAATCTATTTCTATTGCATTAGGCTGGGGAAGCGGCTTTGGTCAATGGTTTTTGCCAATCATAATTATTGGAACGGGTATTCCGATTGTATTAGGAATGATAAATCAAAGGCGAATCAGATAGTTTCGTTGTTTAGTATTGAAAGCGGGGATTGAATTTTGCTTTTTATAAAAGGGGACCGGAGGTGAGAGGAAATGAATAAGAAAATAGATAAACTTCAAATATATATGGACCATTTGGCTTCTCACAATTATTTTAATGGATCTGTACTTGTCGCACATAAAGGAGAAGTTTTACTAAAAAAGGGATATGGGATGGCATCGTTTCAGTATGGCGTTCCCAATACATCCTCTATCAAATTCCGCATCGGTTCATTAACAAAGGCCTTTACGGCGATGGCTATTATGGTTCTTCATGGACAGGGGAAATTGGATATAGATGATTCAATTGAAAGGATCCTTCCTGATTATCCAAACGGCGCAATCATGACAGTGCGGCATTTATTAAACCATGCCTCAGGGATTCCAAGCTTTACTTCAACACCAGACTATTGGCAGACGGCCATGAGATTACCCTGGGCGCTAACAAAAGTCATTCTCTCCTTTAAAGACCTTCCGCTTGAATTTGAACCAGGCACAAAGATGGACTATAGTAACTCTGGCTATTTGCTGCTAACGGCTATTGTTGAACAGGTATCCGGCTGTTCCTATGCTGATTTTTTAAAAAAGGCCATTCTTGATCCACTGGGATTAGAAGAAACTGGAGTAGACAACGGCCGGACAATCATCAGGGAACTGGCTTCAGGCCACACGGTATGGGGTGATGTAATTCATACTGAATTTGTTGATATGTCCTTTCCACTCGGTGCCTATGGGATGTATTCAACGGTGGAAGATTTATATACATGGTGTCAGGCACTCATGAATGGCACCTTGGTTAGTGATGTGTTGATGAAGCAAATGTTTACCGGAGTGAATGGGTATGGGTTTGGCTGGTTTATAGAAAATCGTGTTCCAAAGGCGATCAGTCATTTTGGCGATATCAATGGTTTTGTTCATCACCTGATGATGATACCTGATGAGGAACTTGTGGTGATGGCGTTAAGTAATATCAATATCACTCCGGTTAACCAAATAACAAGCGATCTGATGAAGATTGCTTTAGGGAAAGAGATGGCGGGATTTGAGCCGTTTAAAGTGTTGGAGCTCCAAGCTGACAACCTTGCCGGCCGTTATCAAAATGGGGATGTCATCATTACGATTGGGGTTGATCAGGGGCTGTATACGATTGTTCCAAAAATGTACGGGGTTCCTTATAAGTTCAGACTGTTTCCTGTGAAGGCTGATATGGATACAGTTATTTGTAAGAGTGACTACATTCATGATACGTACTGTTTTAAAATGGACCAGATGAGGCGACCGCTTTCGGTTGAATTGACAGATGCCGAGGGTGTTACAGCAGTGTACAAAAGGTGTACGGAAAAGGTGCTTTAAGCGCGCTTTCAAGTACACCTTTTTTGGCTTTTATTTGTCCTTCTCCATATATTTTTTAATCTTTTTTTCCTCCCACTCCGCTCCAAAATGTCCATAGGCAAAAGTGGTAATCCCATGCACCAATAGCCCGATTCCCCAGCCGCTGAGCGGATAAATAAACCACCAATTATCAGCACCGGAAGTTAGGTTGATGACAAATAGCATAATGTTGACTAACACATAAACCGTTAAATGAAGATAAAAGGACTTTAAATTTTGCACTCTTTTTTTGGCTCTTAGGTATTTTTCATTGTCTTCCATTCTCGATCGCCCCCTAATTGGCCTATTTAATCCAATTTATGCTGTTTTGTTGGGAAAAAGAATGAGGGGCTTATGTGGAGTCGTGTCTAGGTGTTCGAACGGTCAAGTATTTTCTGGTTTCGGTAAAGTAGGGGACGTCTAGGTGCCCGAACGGTCATGGAATTTCAGAATTCGGTAAAGTAGAGGCTGTCTAGGTGCCCGAACGGTCATGGAATTTCAGAATTCGGTAAAGTAGAGGCTGTCTAGGTGCCCGAACGGTCATGAAATTTCAGAATTCGGTAAAGTAGTAGGCATCTAGGTGACCGACCGGCTGAGTATTTTCCGTTTTCGGTAAAGTAGAAGACGTCTAGCTGCCCGAACAGCATTGATTAACCCGATTTCAGTAACATAGAACCCCAGTACGTGCCTGTCATCAACTTTCCTTTTACAATCTCAGCTTCATAACTTAAAAGTCACATCGTAATAACAATAAATCCGCAATTCATTGACTTGAGAACACACCAAAATAAATAGTAGTATAAGATAAACAAGTTAGAAAGGCAGGGATAGACATGTTAGCTGTAATTGAAAAAGCAGAAGGTGGTTACACTGCACGCTTTGAGCGTCATCTGAAACATTCCGTTGAAGAAGTTTGGTCCTGGCTGACTGAAAACGAAAAGCTTGCTCAATGGTTTAATGAACTCCGCGTTGGAGACCTTCAAAAAGGCGGTTATATGAAGTTCAACATGCCGGATGGTACATTTGAGGAACTTTCCATTTATGAACTGGAAGCGAATGCAGTGCTGGAGTTTTCCTGGTGGGCGGACACGGTTTGTTTTGAGTTATCACAAGAGTCAGCAGGCTGCCAATTGATCATGTTTGAAAAGCTTGCAGAAATAACGGACCACACGCCAAAAGACCTGGCTGGATGGCATGTTTGCCTTGATGTGATTGAAGCCTTAATGGATGGCCGGACCATCGAGAGGATGGAAGAGTGGAAAAAGTGGTATGAAAAATATAAGGAAGCAGCCGGCCGATTAACACAAAGCCAATGAACCCGCTCGTAAAACCATTTCAATTAAACGTTTGTTTGAAAAATTAAGTTCCCCAAAAAAGTGGTCATTCTTTCATTAATCCCGCAGCACCTTTATAATAGAATCAATCCGATTTAGAAGGGAGCCCCTTTAATGCGGTATTTATTTCTATTGATCGTCGTTATACCTGCAGCGGAAATAGCAGTTTTACTTTTATCAGGAAAAACAATAGGTATTTGGCCGACAATATTGCTTATTTTAGCAACGGGAGTCATTGGCGCTTACCTAGCAAAGAGGGAAGGATTGCAAACAATCCGCAGAGCACAGGAGCAAATGAGCCATGGACAAATTCCCGGCGAGGCAGTTTTAGACGGAATCTGTATTTTAGTTGGCGGTGTCTTGCTATTGACACCTGGTTTTATAACAGATATAACCGGCTTTTTATTACTTTTTCCGCCAACCAGAAAAGTCTTCAAACTATTGATGATGAATTCCATCAGAAAAAGAATTGAGCAGGGAAATATAAAAATTATAAAGTAAAAACACGTACCAGCCTTCTACATAGAAAGTTGGTATTTTTTGTGAACAGAAAGGGATTTATCGGGAATCTCAAGAATATATAAAAAAGGGGCAGCTATGCCCAATTTTGAGAGGAGGTTTTACATAATGTCTAAAAAGGTATTAATGATCACAGGGGATGCTGTTGAGGCACTGGAAGTTTATTATCCGTATTATCGCTGCCTGGAAGAAGGTTATGAAGTAACTATTGCAGCACCATCAAAAAAGAAACTGCAAACCGTTGTTCACGATTTCATCGGCTGGGATACGTATACCGAAAGCAAAGGATATTTAATCGATTCTCAAGCAGCCTTCGAGGACATCAATCCAGAGGAATATGATGGCTTGATTATTCCTGGGGGAAGAGCACCAGAATACATTCGTTTAAATGAAAATGTACCAAGAATAGTGGCACATTTCTTTGAAGCTAATAAACCAGTCGGGGCAATCTGCCATGCCAGCCTCGTATTCACAACGGTCCGCCAATATTTAGAAGGCCGTGAGCTGACCGCCTATATCGCCTGCAAACCAGATGTGGAAGCATGTGGTGCAACTTATATTGAAAATCCGCTGCATGTTGAAGGGAACCTAATCTCAGGCCATGCTTGGCCAGATCTGCCTGGGTTTATGAGAGAATTTATAAAACAGCTAAATCAATAGGATGTTAGGAAGCATACTGCTAATCTGATAGCAGTATGCTTTTTTTTCACAAAGGGGCCTTTTGGGCAAAACAACTTTTTGAGATTAAGTATTTAAAAAAGGTCCTCCGCAAATTGTTCTTCTGATATCACTTGAAATCCATTTCTTTTTAGTAAAGATGAAGTAACTCCGTTTCCCGCGATTTTCTTACCATTGAATTCACCATTATAAATCATCGAACTCCCGCAGGATGGACTATTCTCTTTTAGAACAACTAGTGTTGCATTCATATTTTTAGCCATTTCTAAAGCGGCATAAGCTCCTTTAAGATATAGTTCAGTTACATCTTCTCCAGATTTCTCTATAACCTTAGCCCTTCCTTCCAGTACATCTTCTCCGTCTCCTCCAATTATTTCGGCAGGTTCCCTTGGGGTTGGAAATCCTCCGAGCAATTCTGGGCAGACTGTAACAGCTTTATTTTCCTCAATTAATTTTAAAATCCTATCATCTAAACTATGTGTACCGTTATATCTTACTTTTAAACCTGCTAAACAAGAACTGACTAAAATCATGAGCTCCCTCCAAAATAATTAAGTCGAAACTCTCTATCTATAAATTTTAACATAAATATCCAGCCAGTCATTCCGTAAAATGAATGGCACTTATCCTTGAAATAATTGGTAATGTCTATTGACGTGCAGCTTTGTATTAGTGTACTATCTAACTAGAACACTAATACAAAGTAATAGGAGGCTGTGATATGTCAGCTTTTAAAGGTTTGTTGAAAAAGGACTTTGGCATTTCAAAGTTTTGGTTCCTTTTTTGGCTTATTTTCCTTTTAACATTATTGATCATACCGCTTGGAATGGAGATCTACTTTCATATGCCGCTGTCCTTTCTTCCTATGGCTGTCATTCTTTTACTTGGAGGACACGTATTTTTCCTGCCGGCCATGTTATTGTCCTTACTCCATTTGGAAGGGAAGACACAGTTATGGCTGTATAATCCGCAAACGAGTAAAGTATTATTTTTATCGAAAATCACGGTTAGTTTCGTTTACCAAGTGATTTCCCAAGTGTTGTTAACCGGAGTCGGTTTAACTATTTATCAATTTTACAAAAATCAATTTTTTATTGAGGTCTCTACCTTATTTAAAGGAATACTGGTATTAAATGCCGGCCTGCTTTTGATTGCTTTATACATGTCCTGCTGGGCATTGTTTTATTGGACTATTTACCACTCTTTAGGAAAGTTCCCGGCAGTTAAAAATTGGCGCTGGCTTGTGGTCCTCATTTTATTTTTTGTCTTAAATACGATTTCAACCCTTATAGCCAAGGTGGAATTCATAAAGGAAATCGTAAATAAATGGACGATACCGGTACTAATGAATACAAATTTTAATTACAAACAGGGAGGATGGGAAATCAATCTGAATGCTGCAGAAATACCACTGGCCGGAATCATTGTGTATGTCATTACAGCATTTTGTTTATTTCTGATTTCTTGTTGGCTGCTCGACAGAAAAGTTGAGGTGTAACTTCGATGGCAAAGGACTTTCAATCATCTAAACCAATATATATCCAAATAGCTGATCATCTATCTTCTCAAATTGTAAGAGGAGAAATGAGGGCAGGAGAAAAACTGCCATCTGTCCGTGAAATGGCAATCCAATCAGGTGTTAATCCGAATACAATTCAAAGGACCTACAGTGAGATGGAAAGGATGGGAATCGTGGAAACAAGGCGGGGGCAGGGAACTTTCGTAACGGAAAATGAACAGGTGCTAAAAGATTTAAAAAGCCGTTTGCAAACAGATATTATTCACAGTTTTGTACAAAACATGAAAGATCTTGGCTATTCCCAAGAGGAAATGATTACTGGCTTAGAACAGTACCTTAGGAGGGAGCAAGAGTGACCGTTCAGTTAAGCAATGTAACGAAACGATATGGAAGAGATTTTTCCTTGAAAAATGTTTCCCTTTCATTTGAGAAAGGGAAGATTTATGGACTGCTCGGTCCAAATGGCAGCGGGAAGTCAACGACATTAAAAATGATAGCAGGATTGGTCTATCCAAGCTCCGGCAAGGTTGAGGTGGATACCGAGGAGGTTTCAAGGCAAACTTGCAAAAAAGTGGCTTATTTAACGGAACTTGATATGTTTTATCCATCATTTACTGTTGGAAAAATGATTGACTTCTATGCATCACAATTTGAAGACTTTAATTCCAAGAAGGCAGGGCAGCTTTTACTGGATATGAAACTTGACCGGAACAAAAAAATTAAACAATTGTCTAAAGGAAACCGCGGCAGGTTAAAGCTGGTTCTGGCATTATCAAGGGAATCGCCGGTTTTGCTATTAGATGAACCCTTTTCCGGACTTGACCCGATGGTTCGCGATTCGATTGTGAAAAGCCTATTATCGTACATTAATTTTGAAGAACAAACTGTCATTATTGCTACGCATGAAATTGATGAAATTGAACCGCTCTTAGATGAAGCCATTGTGATTTTCCATGGGGATATCATCGGGCAGAAAAATGTAGAAACTCTTAGAGAGGAAGAAGGGCTGTCTGTACTAGAATGGTTAAAATCTGCTATGGCAGAAAGGGAGAGGATTGAAAATGAGTAGTCCAGTAGTGGAATTAAAAAATGTAACAAAAGTCATTAAGGGGAAAAAAATCATTGATGATTTGAGCTTCACGATTGAAGAAGGAGAAGTATTTGGCTTTTTAGGACCAAATGGGGCAGGAAAAACAACGACCATCCGGATGATGGTTGGCTTAATGGGAATCAGTTCCGGGGAGATCTTGATTTGCGGTAAGAATGTGAAAAAGGAATTTGAGGATGCTCTTCAAAATATTGGCGGGATTGTTGAAAATCCCGAGTTATATAAATTTTTAACCGGGTATCAAAATTTAATGCAATATGCCCGGATGGTAAAAGGGATTTCAAAACAAAAAATAGATGAAGTTGTGGAATTCGTAGGTTTAAAGGATCGGATTCACGATAAAGTTAAGACCTATTCACTTGGAATGAGGCAGCGCTTAGGATTGGCCCAAAGTCTGCTTCATGATCCAAAGGTGATGATTCTGGATGAGCCAACCAATGGTTTGGACCCTGCTGGAATCAGAGAGATTCGGGACCATTTGAAAAAGCTGACGAAAGAAAAAGGAATGTCTGTCATCGTTTCAAGCCACTTACTGTCTGAAATGGAAATGATGTGTGACCGTATCGCGATTATCCAGAATGGAAGACTCGTTGATATTCAAAAGGTACATGATTATGTGCAGGAAAGTAAGCAGAAATATTTCTTCGAAGTGGAGATGAAGAACATTGCTTCTCTCCAAACCAGCGGCATAGACTTTGAAAAGGTGGAAAATGGGATAGAAATAGAGATGGAAAAAGATGAGGTGCCAAATATGATTCAATTATTAATAGAAAAAGGGATCCGTATTTTTGAAGTAAAACCAATTTCCAAAACATTGGAGGACCGTTTTATAGAAGTCACAACACAGGGAGAAAAGCTCCATGCATAAACTTATTATGAATGAATGGATTAAAATATTTAAACGTCCGGGTACTTTTGTAATGATTGGACTGCTTATTCTCAGTGTTCTTGCCACAGGGGTTTTAACAAAGATGTATGGTAATCATCCTAAAACTGATCATACTCAGTGGGAACAACAGGTAAGCCAGGAAATAAAACAGGACCAAAAACAAATAAGTGAACTGCCGCCAACGGCCGTAAATGTTAAGAAAAATTTAGAAAGAAAAGCGGCGGTTAATCAATACCGTTTAGATCATAAAATCCCACCCGTTAATGGGACAACAGGGTGGACATTTATTAATGACAGCTCTGGTCTTATTTCGTTTGCCGGTTTATTTACGATTATCATTGCGGCCGGTATTGTGGCAAGTGAATTTGGCTGGGGGACGGTTAAGCTGCTGTTAATCCGGCCAATCAAAAGATATAAAATACTATTCTCTAAATATATGACAGTTATTTTATTTGACCTTTTCATGCTGGCTGTCTTATTTGTCAGTGCAGCAGTTTTAGGATTTGCGTTATTTGGAACAGGTGATGGAAATAATGTACATCTTGCTTATTCAAATGGGACTGTCGTTGAACAAAATATGCTCCTTTATTTAATAAAGACCTATTTATTAACGTCCATTGATGTCATTATGATTACCACTATGGCTTTTATGATTTCCGCTGTTTTTAGAAATAGTTCCTTGGCAGTTGGGTTATCCATTTTCCTTTTATTAATGGGGGGAACGGTGACATCGCTGATTGCATCCCGATATGATTGGGCAAAGTATATTTTATTTGCCAACACCGACTTAACCCAATACTTTGATGGAGTGCCATTAGTAGAAGGGATGACAGCAGGATTTTCTATTGTCATGTTATTGATTTACTTTTTCGTCTTTCAACTCTTGGCCTTTGGGATTTTTACAAAAAGGGATGTGGCGGCGTGAATGGAGGGGTATTCCTTAGGGAATGCCTCTTTTTTTAAAATCGCTTTGTTATTAATGTCTATGACCGTAGTCCTAAGTCTTCTAATCTTTAATATTTAAATATCCCCAGCATACATTTAGAGTAATAAGAATATGAACATCAGGAGGAGCTCAGAGTGGATATTGTTGTGAGGCGAGGGGATACATTAACCTATTACAGCGGGTTGTTTCAAATTCATCAGCAGCTGATTGTCGATTCAAATCCGGGGATTCAACCGGAAAAGCTGCCGATTGGGGAAATAATCAAAATACCTGGCTATGAATCTAGAGGATATTTCATAAAGCATGGGGATTCATTCTGGGCAATCGCGCAAAAAGTAAAGGTCCCGCTTGATGCACTGCAGTTGCTGAATCATGATGTAAATCCCAATAAGCCGCAGGCCGGTCAGATGATAAAAGTACCGCAGCGAATTACCCAGAGAGTCGTTCAAGGAAAGCAAAATTATGATTACGATGTATTAAAAAGGGACCTTAGAAGACTTCAATACATCTATCCATTTTTAGGCTCAGCCTCAATTGGAAAGACAGTTTTAGAGAATAATATTCCTGAAATAAAGGTAGGACACGGTCCTAAGAAGATTCACTTTAATGGTTCATTTCATGCAAATGAGTGGATTACCACCGCTGTCATCATGACATTTTTGAATGATTATCTTTTGTCCTTAACTAACCAGACGCTGCTTCGCGGGACGGAGACTTTACCATTGTACCAAGAAACCTGCCTATCGATTGTGCCCATGGTTAATCCTGACGGAGTGAATCTTGTTTTAAAGGGGCCTCCTGATGATTGGAAAAAAGAGCTGGTTGAATTAAATAATGGTGTATTGGATTTTTCCGGCTGGAAGGCCAATATCAGAGGGGTCGACCTGAACGATCAATTCCCCGCAAAATGGGAGGAAGAAAGGATGGAACACCCGAAGCAGCCTGGGCCAAGGGATTTCGGCGGTGAACAGCCTTTAACAGAACCGGAAGCCATTGCGATGGCAGAGCTTACGAAAGTGCGAGACTTTTCCAGAGTTCTTGCCTTTCACACACAGGGAGAAGAGATGTACTGGGGATTTGATCAGCGTGAACCGCCTGAATCAGAGGCCATTGTAAATGAGTTTAGCCGGGTGAGCGGATATGAGCCGGTTAGAAATATTAAAAGCTATGCTGGATATAAAGACTGGTTTATTCAAGAGTGGCGCCGGCCAGGCTTTACCATTGAGCTCGGAAACGGTGTGAATCCCCTACCGATTGAGCAATTTGATAAAATATACCATGATACAGTTGGAATCTTTTTGGCTGGACTTTATATGTAGAGAGTATTTAGCTTTAGGAAGTAATAACTTTAGAGATAATTTTAAAAGTATACATTCCTGAATTACTCTAAATATGGGATACAGTAACTTATTTAATCATTGTAAGTGGCATATTAGGTGGATTTTATTTTTTTAACTAAAAAAGCAAAAATAGAACGTGAAAAAGGAAAAGAATTGTTTTTTAATGCTTCTCAAATTCAAAAGTAATATGAAATCCTGAAAAGATCCTGAAAAAAACACCTTTAAAAGCAGTTTGGCGAGAACATCCAAATTGAAGATATTCGTGCAAATCTGCCTTTTCCATCCTGCTTTCTGAAAAAGGTTATCGGAAGATTGATGAAAGAGCAAAGTGAATATAGCCGTAGTCTATTCCACAAGGTAATGGAGCAATTCCTTAAGGGTTTTAATGGGGAATGGAGGTAAAAAAAGAAGTGTTGCAATTAATTGGCAGCACTTCTTTATAGTAAGGAATTTCCACTTGTTAAATATGGAAATTATGCTTCATGCACTTCATTCCTTTTAACGTCTTTCGTTTCAACTTTTTTTCGATTGGAGATAAAGTACGAAAAAACAACTAAAATAGCGATTAGCATGGTCAGGAAGAACTGAGACCGCATAGAATCAATGAATGCCATGGCAACGAGGATGGCAACCATTACGGCAATGGTAATGTAGGTCAAATATGGGAACAGCCACATTTTCATTTTCAATACTTCCGGATTTTCTTTTTCAATTCTTATTCTTAGTCTAAGGTGTGATACAGCGATGACGATGTACACTAGCAGGGCGATTGCGCCTGATGCATTGACTAAAAAGAGGAAGAGCTTGTCCGGAGACACGAAATTAAAGATTGCACATACGTAGGCTGCGATGGTGCTAAGTAAAACAGCAGGAATCGGTACGCCATTTTTACTCACTTTTAATAGAAATTTTGGGGCATCTCCCCGTTTAGCAAGAGAAAACAACATACGTGAATTTGTATAAAGGGCCGAGTTTAAGCAAGACAGTACAGAGATTAAAACAACTATATTCATGATTTGTGCAGCACTGTTTATTCCAACCATATCCAGCATGGTTACATAAGGGCTTTTTAATAAATCAGCGGAATTCCATGGAAGGAGCGTAACGAGAATCGCAACCGAACCAATATAGAATAATAAAATTCGAATGACAACACTGTTTATGGCTTTGACGACTGACTTTTCGGGATTTGTTGACTCCCCTGCGGCGATTGCAGCAATTTCCGAACCGAAAAATGAGAAGATAACCGTAATGATTCCAACAAAGATAGAAGGGATGCCTTTCGGTAAAAACCCGCCATGTTGCGTTAGATTGGATAAGCCTGGAGATTTAATTCCAGGGAAAAATCCAAAGAGGATTGCCAATCCAATACACATAAATATAATAATGGATACAACTTTGATCATTGAGAACCAATATTCAAATTCACCGAAGGATTTTACTGAGTAAACGTTTGTTAAGGTTAGCAGCAAGGTCAAAAATAAACTAATTGCCCATATTGGCAGCGACGGAAACCATCCATGAACAATAGCCCCTCCAGCTGTTGCTTCGATGGCAATAACGATGACCCAGAAAAACCAGTACAGCCATCCGATTGTATATCCTGCCCACGGACCAATTGCTTCCCTTGCATAGGTGGCGAAAGAGCCGCTGTCTGGATTGACAATTGCCATTTCGCCAAGCATACGCATTAATAAAATGACCAGAAGACCTGCTATTGCATAAGAGAGTACAGCTCCAGGACCTGTCGTATTGATAACGGCCCCGCTTCCAACGAAAAGGCCGGCTCCAATAATTCCGCCGATTGAAATCATCGTAATATGTCGTGTTTTTAATGTTTTTTGAAGTTCATTTCCTTTTTGTTCCACACAAGTACCTCCATGACAGAAATTTTTATTCTATTTATTTTCGATCGTATTTATCTAGGATTTTATCCCCATCCATTGGAATCGCTTACCAAACCAAGCTGGTAAACTCTGAAGATTTGAAGCCAAAATTGAAACCACCTCCAAAGGAAAAAAACTAAACTTGGTAAAAGTGCTCTGTAAAAGTAAGACTATTCTATATATTGTATATTATAATAATATTCCAGTATAAGAAAAGTACCAGAAGAGAAAAAAGTTTGGTACCAGTTGATCACAACTCTAAATAGTGTTGGGGGATCAACTGATGACTCCGCAAGCTGCCCTGAACAGCCTAACTCAAAGAAAAAACGCCAGATTTATTCTGAGCTCTCCCCGTCATGGGCAAAAATTTGGTGGTTAATGTCCGCGCAGGTTTGACAGCAGAAATGTTAGTCAATAGCAAGGATTCCACCGTTAGGCCCAGAATCTAAAGAAAGCAGGAGGAAAAATCCCAAATTGGCAGATAGATATATGAAGGGTAACTTGTAATGGCTGATTTTTACAGGCCAGGACCCGTTTGAACTGGATCGCCAGCTGTAGGATTGCAATATGCTGGTTTACGAGAATCCGGGTCCAGAAAATATTGAGGATATGTATTTTTCGAATCGGAAGGATGGGTTACATGCCTTTGATCATTTTCATTTTGCCCATTTGGCTGTCAGTCAGGAAATAGCCACTTGCCTTTTTGAGCCTTATTAGACAAATGGTTAGTGTAGTGCTATCTTACTAATAGGGTGAAAAAAGTTATGTTTTCGCGTATTTATTATATAGAACCGCTAGTCATGATTGCCACACTGATGAGGTGGCTTATTTTATCGGTTATAACCGGAGCTATTGTAGGAACAGGGACTAGTTTATTTTTGCATTTATTATATTTTTCAACAGATCAAACAGCCCACATCCCCCTGTGGCTGCAAATGCTGCTGCTGCCAATCGGCGGTCTTTTGAATGGCCTTATTTTACATTATGGATATGCCTCAAAAGCAAATAACGATTCAACGATTGCTGCGGTTAATGAGCAGTCTGGGATTATGCCTTATAAAACGATATGGGTAAAGCCGCTAACAGCCATTATTACCCTCAGTTTTGGAGGATCTGCCGGTAAGGAGGGGCCTTGCTCACATATCGGCGGATCATTGGCATCCGTGGTTGGCCGTTTGTTTCACTTAAATCCGGAAATTCAGAGACGGCTTGTGGCCTGCGGGGTTAGTGCAGGCTTTGCCAGCGTATTCGGCACCCCTATTGCAGGGGCTATTTACGGAATAGAAGTCTTAACAATTGGGCGGCTCCGCCATGATGTTATTTTTCCAGCCGTAATCTCAGGTGTGACCTCCTTCGAAATCAGCAAGATGTGGGGGCTTACTTATGATTATTACCCATTAAAGATGTCCACCCAATTTTCGGAGGGGCTTTTTATAAAAATCATTATTTTGGGTATCCTTTGCGGATTGGTATCATGGTTATTTATTGAGTTATTTGTGCAGGCTAAAACATTTTTTAGTTTTGTCCAGAAACGATTTCATATTTGGAAACCGTTTATGCCCTTCATGGGCGGCCTGGTTCTGGCTGTGCTGATTTTAGTGCTGCCGACGGATTATTTAGGTTTAAGTTTGCCGATGATGGAGCAGGCGTTGAGCGGTGAACAGGTTCCTATTATGGGCTTTCTGTGGAAATCGCTGTTTGTCGCGATAACATTAGGCTCTGGCTTTTACGGCGGGATTGTGACGCCTCAGTTTGTCATTGGCGCTTTGTCAGGAAATGTGTTTGCACATATGCTTGGAATTCATCCGGTGTTAGGGGCTGCGATTGGCATGGTTGCTGTAGTAGCTGCTGCCTCCAATACCCCGATTGCCGCGGTTTTCATGGGATATGAATTATTCGGCAGCCAATCGGGACTTTATGTTGTGGCTGCTTGTATCACCGCATATGTCGTCATAGGTCATAGAAGTGTCTATCCAGACCAGCTTGTGGCTTATCCAAAATCATTATGGATGCATCTCCAGCCGGGGATCTCGTTAGAAAAAGAAAAAATCCATATTTCCTACAGTCTTCTGCGGAAAATCAGGCGCTGGCGGCATCGGCGGTCTGGGATAGGAATGAGACATAGGGGAAAATAAACGGCAGCCGTTTTTGCGGCTGCTTTACGTTTATAAAAAGAACAATATTTGTATTAGGGTTATAGCGGCTGTTCCTGCAATAGGTACAATGACGAGAGCAGATCCATTTGCTGTGGTAATAAGAGGTTCGAGCGGGTTTTTTGCAGGTGATGCCAGCAAATTAATGAATCGTTCCCATCTTTTAGCCTTAGGTTTCATCGGAAAATCTGGCACTTCTACATGATATTCATCCAATTTTGAGCGCAGATAGTGGTCCTTTTTAAAGGGATCCATTTTCATAATAGTCTCCCTCCAGTTCGTCTTTTAATAGCTGAATGGCTCTGTGTAATCTTGACTTAACGGTCCCTTTAGGAATGCCGAGAATGCTGGCAATTTCATCATGTGTCATATCATGATAGTAGAACAGCAATATAACGGCCCGGTGGATTTCCGGAAGCTTTGCCACTGCATCCCTAATCGTTATTCGATCAGCATGGTGTAATTCTTCTGCTGCGATTGGAAAAAGGAAGGGAAGAAAAGTCCGCCACTTGTTCCGTCGGTTTAATTTTGTAATCATCAATCGGTAGGCTATTTGAAAAAGGTAAGATTTCAATTTTCCATTTTTGGGATTGTAATGATGTTTATAGCGCTGCAACTTGATGAACGAATCTTGAACGATATCAATGCTGAATTGCTCATCCCTTGTATAACGAAAAATAAACGAATAAAGAGACGGTTTCAATAGAGTATAAATTCGATCCAATGCCGCGGCATCTCCATTTTGATAAGCAATCATTAATTCATCCTCACGTTCAATCAATTTCATCTCCCCAACGTTCTTTAATTGCCTTTAGCGTGTTTGTCACCCTTGTAATCAAGTACATAATTGATATAAGTGTCCAGACTTGTGACTGATTGGTAAAAAATTGAACATATACATTCTCGACAGTTTTCCCATTCGTCACTAACACATTGAGAATTTGTATGCAAATGATGGAATAAATAGCTAAACAAAGTGTAAGGGTATCAAATACATTCCATCTTAAAAAGATTTTGGTTTTCTTATAATTGATTTTACCATTTTCCCGCACCACATGTTTTCGTTCCATAGGAAACACAATAGCCAATATTAATACCACTAAAACCCCAGCAACAATCAATGAAACAATCCATCCAGTATCCAATATAAGAACCTCCATTCACTGTCTTTACTAACTAT
The DNA here is from genome assembly GCF_023715155.1 of Neobacillus mesonae. Classification (GTDB taxonomy): domain Bacteria; phylum Bacillota; class Bacilli; order Bacillales; family Cytobacillaceae; genus Neobacillus; species Neobacillus mesonae_A. The sequence goes on along the minus strand of NZ_JAMBNQ010000037.1, from coordinate 18,663 downwards.
ACAAATGTGAGGGTGAAAAAGTTCAGTTAAAAATAAATTTTTTCCAAAAGATGCAACATTTTGCTATTCTGAAACGTGGCTATAGTGAAAGGGGGAGCAAGGGTGGAGCTTGACCAAGCTTATCGAGAAAACGTAAATGACCTATATAGATATTTGTACTCCCTTGCAAAAAATCACCATATTGCCGAGGATCTTGTGCAGGAAGCATTTTACCGAGCTTACGTGCATCTTGAGGACTATGAAATTTACAATATCCGTGCCTGGTTATTTAAAGTAGCTTACCATGCCTTTATTGATTTTCAGCGAAAAAATAAACGATTAATCATACAGGACCCGTTGAAAGAAAATGGCCCTGTTGAAGAATCCCCGGAGAAAAGGCTGCTGGAAAAAGAGGGATTTAAGAGATTGTTGAAGGATATTGATTCATTGAAGGAGCAGGAAAAACATGTACTGTTGTTATGTGACTTGCACCAGCTTACATATTACCAGGCTTCAGAGGTTCTGGAAATGAATGTAAATACACTGAAAAGCCATTTACATAGAGGGAGAAAAAAGGTAATGAAAAGAGTGAAGGAAAGGATGAGGGCAGATGAAGGATAACGAAAATGAAGACTATCAACAGTTTTTACAGGAATCACTTCATGAAAGAGATGAAATTCAGCCATATACAGAAAATGCCCAAATTGAAATTGTAAAGACCGGTAAAAGCCAGGCCCGGAGAACGAACATTATGATTAGTTTGGCCATCCTGCTGCTGATTGTTCCGGTTATGACGCTGGCCACCTACCTGTATTATTCCATAGGCAGCAGAGCAGACAAACTGATAGATATTGTAACCAATACGATTTATATAACGGAACCAAATATGAGCGTAAGAAAATTAGATTTGGAAGAGGATATCGGGCTTTTTTCAATGAATATTACATTTGATGTTTTTAAACGAATTGGAAAAGAAGATTATAAGATGGGAAACTATGATGTGGATTTTTTGTTGGATCAGCCAAGTTTTCCAAAGAAGGATTTGTACTTAGATCGGCCGCTTGCTGAAAATCCTGATAAAGAATCAGAATTCATCTTCCATCCAAAGGCCAATCCGCCATTTTCTATTACGAGGGGAATGGATATTTTAAACAAACTCCCAGACGGAACGGTTGCTGAGGCATATATTTCTCTTTATCAAGTAATGAAACCCAAAGATTTGCAGAACATCCTGCCTAAAAATATAGAAATCCGCTGGCTTGCTGTAGATACGGGACTTGAGGCTTCTCAGGAAGACAAAGAGGGATATCCGATTACACCAATTGGGTATCCCCCTCAATATGACCCAACAACCTGGTCCCCATTTAAAACGGACGACAACGAAAAGGCATTTATGGATATTTTAACGGAGCTTGAAAAAAATGAATCAGTTGCCACGAAAGTAGCCCGAGCTAAATCTCTTTCCCTAAGCAGCCGAATTGCTTATATCAAAAAACACGGAATTCATATATATGGAGCAGTACTCACTGGTCCAACGGAAGAACTAAGGAAATTACAAGATATAAAGGAAATACGAGCAGTAAAAGCAGGGGAGGTTAAACTATGGAATTGGGAATAAAGAAAAAACACAGATCCAACCGGCTGCAAACCATCTCAGGTTTTTTATCCTTTGTCATTGGATTGATCTCGTTGGCCGGGTTAAATGTGGCGCTATTAATGAAGGAAAAAGTTTTCCCAGGCATGTTTATCATTCAACTGCCAATGCTGGGTTTCGTCCTGGGCATGATTGGACTTTTTACAAGGAGAAGATCAAGATTACACGCTGTTTGGGGTCTATCTATCAGCCTATTTTTATTTATTTTTACCTTTCTCATGATCATCTCATCACTTGGGATTAATTATAAGCCATAAAGCTGGCAAATTTTATTGAGAAGGTTCGTTTCTAAAAAATCACCGCTGGACATACTGTGTAATAAGAATATCCAGCGGGAGGATGAAAATGGGAAAAATCGCAGACCTATGTTGGCAGGGATTAACCTTACAGCATGTTTCACACAAAAAAGTGGTCATTCCCTATCTGTTATTTGTATTCATGACATTATTATTCGAGCTATTTTTGATGGTATTTTTTATAGGAGCCTGGTATTGGAGTTACTCTTTTGAGTACAGACCAGGTTTAGGGTTTTTTATAAGCGGCGGGGTGCTGGTTTTGATGATGGTTGGAAGCGTCGGGGTTTTGGCGAGGGTTTGGAGAGATAAACTACAAAAATAGGCGGGTGAAAGGAAACCCGCCTAACTTAGAAATACAGATTTTATGGTAAATGAGGGGCAAAATCCAAGTGAAACCAGGAAAAAGAGTCCTTCATAAAGCAGATGAAGGACAAAATCCAAGTGAAAACGTGAAAAGAGTCTTTCATAAGGCGGATGAAGGACAAAATCTAAGCGAAACTAGAAAAAGAGTCTTTCATAAGGTGGATGAAGGACAAAAACCAAGCGAAAACGTGAAAAGAGTCTTTCATAAAGCAGATGAAAGACAAAATCCCAGCGAAACCAGTAAAAAGAGTCTTTCATAAGGCAGATGAAAGACAAAACCCAAGCGAAACTAGAAAAAGAGTCTTTCATAAAGCAGATGAAAGACAAAAACCAAGCGAAACCAGGAAAAGAGTCTATCATAAAGCAGATGAAAGACAAAACCCAAGCGAAACCAGGAAAAGAGTCTTTCATAAAGCAGATGAAAGACAAAATCCAAGCGAAACCAGTAAAAAGAGTCTTTCATAAAGCAGATGAAGGACAAAATCCAAGCGAAAAAGGGAAAAAAGTCTTTCATAAGGCAGATGAAAGACAAAACCCAAGCGAAACCAGTAAAAAGAGTCTATCATAAAGCAGATGAAGGACAAAATCCAAGCGAAAAAGGGAAAAAAGTCTTTCATAAGGCAGATGAAAGACAAAACCCAAGCGAAACCAGGAAAAAAGTCTTTCATAAAGATGAAAGACAAAATCCCAGCGAAACCAGTAAAAAGAGTCTTTCATAAAGCAGATGAAGGACAAAATCCAAGCGAAACTAGAAAAAGAGTCTATCATAAAGCAGATGAAAGACAAAATCCAAGCGAAACCGGGAAAAAAGTCTTTCATAAAGCAGATGAAGGACAAAATTCAAGCGAAAAAGGGAAAAAAGTCTTTCATAAGGCAGATGAAAGACAAAATTCAAGCGAAACCAGAAAAAGAGTCTTTCATAAAGCAGATGAAAGACAAAATCCCAGCGAAACCAGAAAAAAGAGTCTTTCATAAAGCGAATTTCTTTGAAACAACTTTAATTTCTTATTATTAATTATTATTCAAAATAGGACCATTGATGAACCCCAACCAACCTAAAATACCTCCCAAGTATCCGGCTAATCGTCTTCTTGGAAACCCTTAGCCGGCACCAATCAAAAACGAGATTAGTAGTGATTTTCACCCCGGGGAAAAGCAGCTTTAATTCCCAAACTCCCCGCAGTACCGCTGCTTCAATACTTTCAACATGTCCACAGTCACCACACACGCAATTCTTCCCATGTACCGTAATAGAAAACGAATCACATAGCTCGCAAGTATTCCCTTTCCTCAGCCCATCATACGAATATGACGGCAGCCTTACATAGGGATCTTCTTCGACATGAAGCGAAATTAATTTCTCAGCCAAATGCTCATGTTTGCTATTAAGTTTGGAGGGAATCACATTTAAGTTAGTCATATAACGTTTAACTTGTGTTGGGAAAATAATCGGTGCATCGAGGGGTGCTTGATATAAGGTGAATTCGGGATTTATATGAACAACATAAGGTACGAGTTTTATATCGGAACCAAGACTTCGGAGCATTTGCCGGAGCTGGGATGAGCTTCGTTCTAATTGAATGAGCGGGTCTTTACGTTCTAAACCATCCCGCGAGTAAAACCTTCCATTTTTATAAAAATAATCGCCATCAAAGTTTTTTACTTCATGCATATACAGGGTTTGTGATGTTTCAATCATGGAATCAATTTGAAACGTAGTGTTGTTAAATTCAAATCGCAGGTCGTTTAGTATGTAACAGTCACAGGCAAGTTTTTCAGTCAAAGAATGAAACATCAACTCGCCTTCATAGCCTTTTTTTAGGTTAAAAAAATAGTACTTGTCTTCTTTGGGTAAATCCATGCGTTTGTTGAGGAATTCTAGGAGAGTTAATTTTCGAGGTTTCGTAAGAGGTCTTTTAAGCATAGGACACATCCTTTCATTTTAACTCTATTTTACAAAAAGGATCGGCTAAAGGCGAGAACTTTTTAGGACTTTATAACTATAAAAAAATACTAATTTTCCAGTGAATCCGCCCATACCAAATCGGGAATAGGTAAACAAACGTTTGAATAGTATACGCTATTAATGACTGACACCAAAAAAAGTACCTTATTTATGGCCCCCAGTTAATTAAACAAACGTTTGAGTAGTAAAGCACATTGAAAGCCAAAAATTAAACAAACGTTTGAATAGTATACGCTATTAATGACTGACACCAAAAAGTACCTTATTTATGGCCCCCAGTTAATTAAACAAACGTTTGAGTAGTAAAGCACATTGAAAGTCAAAATTTAAACAAACGTTTGAATAGCATAGCACATTGCCTCATTTCTCCATTTTTATAAAAAATAATTCCAATACCTTTTTAGATATCTGCTTAGATGGTATAATTTTTGGTATTGTGTTTTACTGTATATGGAAGTTAAAAACAAGATGAGGAGAAATGTAGATGTCCATTTCGCAATTAAATATAGATGTATTTCGTTCCATTAATGATGTCGGGAAAGCCCATCATTCATTAGAACCGGTTGCAGTCTTTATGGCGGAATATATGCTATATGTGTTGATTTTGGGGATGATTGTTTATTGGTTTACGCGTACGAACCAAAATCGGATGATGATGATTCAGAGTGTCTTAGCTGTTGTTCTTGCAGAAGTGTTTGGAAAAATTGCCGGTACCCTTTATTCGCATAATCAGCCGTTTGCCGAGCTGCCTAATGTAAATAAGCTGGTGGAACATGGAGTCGATAATGCGTTTCCGAGTGATCACTCCATTATCTTTTTTACAGTCTGTGTTACCATTTGGCTTGTTCGTAAAAAAGAAGGCTGGATTTGGCTGGCAGTCGCAGCCGCTGTAGCAATCTCACGCGTTATGGTTGGGGTCCACTATCCAGGTGATGTTCTGACAGGTGCTTTATTAGGATTCATCTCAGCACTCGTTATGCACTGGCTGGTACCTAAACTCGCCTTTTTAAAAGGTATGCTTGCTCAATATGAAAAAATTGAACAAAAAATACTGCCTTTGAAACCAAAATCAGAAGGCAGGTACAAAAACTTTTAAAACAAATAGGTGTAAGGGCTATGTGAAATTCCGCATGGTGCCTTACACCTATTTTTTTGAAATAATTTACCAAAAATCCCTTCCTATTATGACATCAAAATGATATCATAATGATATAAAGTGGAAATGGTTTACAAAGGAGAGTGGCGGGGATGAAAGAGAAAGAAATGTTTAAGATTAATGGATTTATTGGGGTTGTCCTGTTTCTAATACTGGGGGCGGCAGCGGTTCTTGGGATTAGACAATTTACTGTAAATGAAAATATTGCATTTTTAGTCCTTGGTGTTTTATGCGGCGTGGTCATGTTTCTTCTGCTTTCGGGTTTTACGGTAATCCAGCCCAATCAGGCAAAAGTATTTACCTTATTCGGACGTTATCTTGGCGTCATTAAGCATGAAGGGTTTTATCTGACCCTTCCTTTAACAGTAAGAAGAACGGTATCCTTACGGGTAATTAACTTTAACAGTGATAAATTAAAAGTAAATGATTTAGAAGGAAATCCGATTGAAATCGCGGCGGTTGTGGTTTATAAGGTATTTGATTCTGCTAAGGCTGTTTTTGATGTGGAAGATTATAAAGAATTTGTGCATACTCAAAGTGAAACAGGGCTCCGCCATATTGCCAGCCAATATCCTTACGATAATGTGAATAATGATTTTGAAATCTCCCTGCGTCAGCATTCAGATGAGGTGGGGGATGAATTGACAAAAGACCTGCAAAAAAGGCTGGAACTTGCTGGTGTTGAGATTATCGAAGCCCGTATCATGCACCTCGCATATTCAAGCGAAATAGCTTCTGCCATGTTACAGAGACAGCAGGCCAAAGCTGTTTTAGCTGCCAGAAAAGTAATTGTTGACGGGGCCGTAACAATGGTCAAATCAGCTATTGATCAGCTGAAGGAAGAAGGAATTGTGGAGCTTGACGAAGAAAAGAAAGCACAAATGGTGAATAATTTGATGGTTGCGATTGTATCTGAAAAGGGGACCCAGCCAGTCATCAATACAGGAACGATTTACTAAGGTTGTGATGTTGTGGCCGAGAAAAAGCGATTTCTGCTGCGTGTGGATCAAAAAATATACGATGCATTGGAAAAGTGGGCAGACGATGAATTCCGCAGTGTAAATGCGCAAATTGAGCTGATTATAAAAAAAGCATTAAAGGAATCAGGAAGATTAAACAAAATTGATAAAGAGAAGCGGGATTAATTACGGCGAATTGGTGTCAGGAATCATGCGGATCATATGGTTCCTGACACCTTTTTGAATCTTCGGCGGATACTTCCGACAACCCAGAGCAGCAGGGGGATTCCTACCATATTGATAGGAAGAGCGTAGTGAATCCAATATGTTTTCATATAGCCAAAGGAATAGAATTGTCCTGGAAAGAATATGGCTAAGGCGAAGAAAAAGATGGCAGCAATCCAAATCATTTTCCGCCAGTCTTTCATCTTGAATAATTGTGCAGTGCCATAGCAGGACAAGAAGAAATACAGTGATAACTTAATAAACACACTTAGAATCCAAACTAATACAGCAACGATTTCAAGGTTTTGAATAAAATTCATGACCGAAATATAACTGACTAAATCGAATGAGGGATGGCGCAGTTTTCCGGATATCTCGGGTCCAAAAGTCAGCACCACACATAGTGCTACAATGAGCACTGTAACCGCCGACAATGCAATCCCCCAAACGACACTTTTTACCGCCTTCTGTGGTTCGGCCATAAAAGGGACAAGCATTAAGATGATGACAGACTCTCCAAAAAATGCAAGCGGCGTTAAGGCACCTTTCCAAATTTGATGAAAACCAGTATCAGCGAAAATAGGCATCAAATTAATAACCTCAAAATCCTTTGTTGACAGAATGATTAAGATTATTTCGGAAAGGATGATAATCGGACCAAATACCTCACTGCACCGCCCAATTCCTTCAATCCCGCCGATAAAGGTTACATAAATAAGCAACAAAAGAATCGTTGAAAAAAAGGCCCAGGCTGGAGTCAAAGGGAGCAGAATGGTAATCGAAAAGTCAGCGAATTCTCTTAAAATATTGCCTACCACTGAATACCATTGAACAAGATAGATGAGTACGACAATTGTTCCGAGCCACTTTCCCAAAATGAGCTTACTTAACTGGACTAATGTATGTTTCGGATGAAGCAGAGCCGTTTTGGCGGCCATATATACAATCAGGACCCCTAAAATAGTGGCTATTAGATAAGCAATCCATATATCTTGTTTGGCTTCTTCCATAACAGGGCCAATTGTTAACAGGATCATATTTCCTGTCTCGAATGTGAAAATCAGCCAAAATATTTGCAGTCCTGATAGTTTCATTTTTTGACCTCACTTTCTTTAAATAATAAAGATGGCCCTTCCATTCCAATGCGTTTAATCTTGATTGCAGCCTTCACTGAAATATCTGCTTTTGCAAATGTTTGATCCCAATTCTTTTTTAATGACTTCCACTTAGTGGGATGGTTTCGATGAAGGACTTCGCCAAATCCGAAAATATCCATGCCGTATTCCTTTTGCACTTTTGAAATGGTTCGTTGAACTTGTTTTTGTACCTCTATCTCAAATTTCTTTTCTAAAAGCTCTAAATTATTTGTGTACTCCATATCTAATCCTGAGTTGTTTTCTGCCAGTGCTCCCTCTCCCTTCAATTTGACAGTAAAACTGACCCGGTTATTTGAACTAAAACTTGGTTCGACATTACAATTGATTTTTGTTAATTGTATACTTGCATTTCCATTGCCTTGAGTAACGCTGATGGTCATTCTTTTTAGAAGCCCCAAGACCCAAAGCAGGTCCCTGTTTTCTTCGTTATTTAGAAACCCAAGCATTTTTAGATTTTGATTAAACACACTTACACCCGCTAAACGCAGTACCTTTGGGTTTGGCGAATTTTCTTTTCCACTCTTCAGGCCTTCAATAGAGTTTGCAATTTCGATTGCAGGGATAGATGGGCGGATACCCTCGCGGTTTGCGGCAATAAGAAACTTTAAATAGGCTGTATCCCCTCTGCCGCCGCTTTGTCTGTGTTCTTTTAATGCAGAAATGGCAGGAGACTTTTCTAATGGATTTGCTTGAGTAAGGGCTTTTTTTGCAGTACCTCCCTTAACTACAAACACATCCGCCCGAAAGCTGATTTCAGCACCTCGCTGATTGGAATCAAGCTCTTTTTTTAGACCGCGTCTAGCAAATTCTTCACTAAAGAGGATCACACGCCGCTGGCCAAAGAAGGCCTCTCTTGGCAGTTTTACATGCATGTTTTGCAGGGCATCTTGTACATTTCTTCCTGTGGCGGAAATGGTGAAATACCCCTGTTGGGCTGCTCCGCCCACACCTCCTTGGGTTTGCACATTGGCGGGAATGACAATTTGTCCGCTTATTTCAACACCGCCATTTTCAGCCACATCATAACCTGTTGCCAGCCAAATTGCGCGGTCATTCAATTCCTTGCGATCCCAGCAGCCGGATAAAAAAAGGATGATAATCCATATCCCAATATAATTAACTAAAATTTTTTTCATGGTTCACGCCCACCCTTTTGAGGTCCCGGGGTCTGGCCAGGGGGAATCCGCTGTTTACTCCGCCCAAATGTAAAGAGAGGACCATACTGGCTGGCCCATCTGGGTGCTCTCGTTAATACGTCCTTTAAATCAGACGGAATCTGAGGAGCTACAGGAGTAAAATAGGGGACCCCAAAGGAACGCAGATTCACAAGATGGATTGTCAGGGCAATAAAGCCAATAACAATTCCGTACAAGCCAAACATTCCCGCTAAAAGCAACATCGGAAATCGTATTAGCCGAATGGCAGTTCCGATATTGTATCTAGGAATGGAAAATGAAGCAATTCCCGTCGTGGCCCATTGGAGCTGAGACAATCCCAGCTTGTACTGCCGCTTGACCAATCACGAGGGCTCCAACAATACTGACCGCTGACCCAACTGCTTTTGGCAGCCGAATCCCTGCTTCCCGCAGCCCTTCAAATACAAGCTCCATCATCAGTGCCTCGATAATAGCGGGGAACGGAACACCTTCCCGGGCAGCAGCAATACTAATAAGGAGCGTTGTTGGGATGAGCTTGGGATGGAAGGTAGATAAGGCAACATAAATAGATGGTAAATAAATAGCTATATTAAATGAAATAAAACGAACGAAACGAATAAAAGAGGTATAGATAAATCGCTCATAGTAATCTTCAACAGCCTGCAATCCATTCCAAAAGGTCATGGGCACAATGAGTGCAAACGGAGTGTTATCAACGAGGATAGCAACCCTGCCTTCCAACAAATTCGCTGTAACAATATCTGGCCTTTCCGTATTTTGAATTTGCGGGAATGGTGTGAAGGGTACATCCTCGATAAACTCTTCGATAAACTCTGATTCAAGGATCCCATCAATTTCAATGCGTTGCAGCCGTTTCCGGACCTCTTGCAAAATAGTCTCAGGGGCAATTCCTTCAATATAGACAATGGCTACGTCTGTCTGTGAAAGCTCTCCAATTGTTAATGCCTCTAGTTTCAGCCGTGTGCTGCGGATTCTTTTTCTTATGAGCGTTGTATTGGTTCGCAATGATTCGGTAAATCCATCCCTGGGGCCGCGAATTGCAACTTCAGTAGCCGGCTCATCGACACTCCTTTGTTCCGCTCCTGCCAGATCAGCAATTAAAGCTTTTGTTTCACCTTCGACTAAAACGGCGAGCTCACCCTTTAAAATGTTGTTTACTAGTTTGCCAATATCTGAAACGGTATGAACCGGAGTGAAGGCTAGAAGCTCATGTTCAACTACTTGGCTAAGCGACCCCACCTTGTTTAAACCATTTGGCAATCCTTGAAACATCAATGGCTTTAACAATATAGAGTCAAGTGTCTTCGTATCAGTAAATCCTTCGATATAGAACAAAATTATCTTAGGTTTACCGTTTATTTGAATGTGCCGGCAGGTGAAATCTGAACAGTTTGTAAAGAGCCCTTTTAATGTCTGTTCATTTGCGGCCAAATCTGCACTTAACTGTTGATTCTGAATATCAGAAGGCATCGCAGCAGCGGCTGGCATTTTTTTTTGTAATTTTCGTTTACGGGACTTGAACACGATGAGGACACTCCTCTTTTATACTATTGATTATCATTCCAATTAGTGGGAAGTGTATGCATCTAAACGGATGATAGGATAAAAATAAATAAACAGCAAAAATGGATGGTTGAGGCTTTTCTTTTTCCAAAAAGTTTACATAAAAAGGGGGCTATGCTATAGTGAAATTTGAATTTGACTAAAAAACTAAATAAGTCAAAAAGGGGGAAGGCTATGTGGCAACTGATCGAAGAAAAATGATTGTGGAGGCAGCAACAAAGTCTTTTTCACTATTTGGATATAAAGCAACAACAATGGATCAGGTAGCGAAGCTTGCCAATGTAGGCAAGGGGACGATTTATACCTTTTTTAAAAATAAAGAAGAACTGTTTGAGGAAATCATTTCATCCATGGTGAAGGAAATGATTGCGGAAGCAGATGCTGTAATTCAGCCAGGATTGCCTATCACAGAAAATGTCCATCATGCACTATACCGGCTGCTGGAGTTTCGTTCCAAGCATCAGCTGATGATTAAGCTTGTTCAAGAAGAAAAGGAAATGGGAACTTTGGCAGTTTCCGAGATGCTGCAGCATGTGGAAAATGAGATTATTGCCTATTTAAAAAGTAAGCTGGACACCGCGGTTGAAAAAAGTGCGATCCCGCCTATAAATACAGAATTAATGAGCTTTTTGCTGTTAAAGATGTACATTGTTTTAGTATATGATTGGGAGAAAAATCACAAGCCGCTAACTTCAGACGAAATTGCCCAAATCATGAACGTGTATTTGCTGCAAGGAATTCCGGAACAGTGATTGTTTTATGGGATGTTCGGGACTTGCGGAGTACGCGATAGAAAGGGTTTATGGGGAAAGCGTACGAGCGTTGTGGAGAGTCCCATAAGAAGAGCCTATGGGACAGTGGCAAGTAAAGAGTCCCAAAAAGAGAGCCTATGGGACAGAAAAAATGTTTGGGCCAAGTAAAGCGATCCAAAGAGAGGGCCTATGGGACAAAACCATCAAACATTTGTCCCTAGACAGTCCCATAACACTTAGTTCTAATAATAATTACTGTTTGTTCTGCAGGTTTTGCTGTGCCATTTTGACAAGTTCGCGGACCATGCTGCCGCCTAGCCGGCCGCCAACTTTTCCTGCCTGCTCGGAAGTGAGCTGCCCATTGTACCCTTTTTTCAGCGGCACACCTACTTCTTCTGCAGCTTCAAACTTGGCATTCTCAGGGTTCTGAGAATGAACAACTTTTGCTTTTAACTCATCTAAGCTCCTTCGAGCCTCTGGTACTAATATTTTATTTCTTCTTGCCATCAAAATCCCTCCTTTTTATCCCTCTTTAAGAGGCAGTAAGACTCCTATCTAAAGAATGTGAGCTAGGTGGGAGATCGACTGCCCGTAAAGGTCAGATTGGTGAAATACAGCGAAACTTACCGATGTGTAAAGCAGCGGCTAGCCTGAGCCAATCGGTTTGTACTAACTCTTTATCAGTGAGATAGCCATGATATTAAAGTCAAAAAAACGGAACTAACTATCCGTGTGTGATGAAGAACTTGCTGCTGGAATGGAAGTTTCACTTTATTTAGGATGACCAGACGCCGAAAAATCATCACCAAGACTGGATAAATTGTTTGACTTTCAGTATAATAACTGGTAATTGAGTTTTTTTATGAAAAGAAAGTAAAATTTTTAGACTTTGAAAATGGTCTAGCTCAAGTGCTTAGGAGCTTGAGGTCACAAGGTTTTTTCCAGAAGGTTTGAAAGCAGCCTTCTCGCTAAGCTTGCCTTGTGCCTATCGCCGCTGACCTAGCTGCTTGCGCTTTTCTAGTAAAAATCAATGAAAAAGAGAGTAATTATCATGGACGTTTTAGCGAGTCAGGGACGGTGAAAGCCTGATACGGAAACGATAATGAAACGCACTTTTGAGATGCATGCCTGAAAAAAGTAGGGTTACGCCGGAGAATACTCCGTTACCAAAATAAAGTTGGTTCATTTTGAACAATTAGAGTGGTACCGCGGGAAATTTATACTCTCGTCTCTTTTTAGAGGCGGGGGTTTTTTGCTTTACAGAATAAGGAGGTCAATGAAGACTATGAATTTTAAGAAAGAACTTGCAGAGATACTAACTGGTGTGCTGGATGGCGAAAAAACAGCCGCCGATCTTGAACTATTAATTGAGAAACCAAAAAACGCTGCCCATGGTGACTTAGCTTTCCCTTGTTTTTCACTTGCAAAAATAAAACGCAAAGCCCCCAACTTAATTGCACAGGAGCTTGCTGAAAAGATTCAATCCCCGACATTTGAAAAAGTCGAAGTAGTAGGCGCTTATCTAAATGTGTTTTTAAACAAGAGGCTTGTTTCTGAAAAAGTTATCGGCCAAATCATTTCGCAAAAAGGGGAGTTTGCTTCCCAAGAATTTGGACAGGGCGGCAATGTAACGATTGATATGTCTTCCCCAAATATTGCAAAACCTTTTTCCATGGGTCACTTACGCTCCACTGTTATTGGTAATGCTATTGCCATGATTATGGAAAAATGCGGATACAAGCCCATTAAAATTAACCATCTTGGCGATTGGGGCACACAGTTCGGCAAACTCATCACTGCCTATAAACTATGGGGTGATGAAGAAAAAGTTAAGGCTAACCCAATCAAAGAATTATTAAAACTATATGTCAGGTTCCACGAAGAAGCGGAATCCAATCCTTCATTGGAAGATGACGGACGTGCCTGGTTTAAAAAATTGGAAGACGGCGACCAGGAAGCATTATCCTTATGGCAATGGTTCCGCGATGAATCATTGAAGGAATTTTCCCGGATTTATGACCTGATGAATGTCCAATTTGATTCTTATAATGGCGAAGCTTTCTATAATGATAAAATGGACCGGGTTGTAGAACTGCTTGAAGAAAAAGGACTGCTGGTTGAATCAGATAATGCCATGGTTGTCGAGCTGACAGAAGAGGAACTGCCGCCATGCCTGATAAAGAAATCAGACGGAGCCACCCTTTACGCCACACGGGACTTAGCTGCAGCGCTTTACCGTAAAGAAAACTATGACTTTGTTAAATCTTTATATGTAGTCGGAAACGAGCAAAGCCTGCACTTTAAACAATTAATCTCTGTTCTGAAAAAGATGGGTTATGACTGGGCTGACAACATGGTCCACATTCCATTTGGCATGATGCTGAAAGACGGTAAAAAGATGTCAACGCGTAAAGGCAAGGTCGTTTTACTTGAAGAGGTATTAAATGAATCAATTGCTATGGCACGCCACAATATTGAAGAGAAAAATCCAAACCTTGCCAACAAAGATGAAGTAGCAAACCAAGTCGGTGTTGGTGCGGTTATTTTCCATGATTTGAAAAACTTCCGGATGAACGATATTGAGTTTTCGTTAGAAGAAATGCTCCGCTTTGAAGGAGAAACCGGCCCATATGTTCAATATACTGTTGCAAGAGCCTGCTCTATTTTAAGAAAAGGGAATTGGCAGGCAGATGCCGCAGCTCAAGAATTTAACACTTCATGGGAAAAAGAATGGAAGGTCGTTAGTTTCTTAATGGAATTCCCGAATGCAATCAAACGTGCCTGTGAAAACTTTGACCCATCCCTTGTAGCAAAATATATTGTGGATCTTGCACAAGTCTTCAATAAATATTATGCCGAAGTAAGAATTCTCGAAGAAAGCGTAGAACAGCCGGCAAGACTTGCACTAGTATACAGTGTAACGGAAGTTCTAAAAGAAGGTTTAAGGCTGCTGGGAATTCAATCACCTGAGGAAATGTAAGCCAAATCATTTAATTTTTGGCAGTTAATCATATAGAATAAAGCTATGTGATATCTAAGGGAGGCTGAAGAAATGAGTGAACTGCTGTTTAAGAGTTTTGAATTAACCAGAAGCTTTTTTATCAAGAATGTTGAGGAAATGGATGAGGAGATTCTGCATGTCCAGCCAGAAGGTTTCAACAACTCCATTCACTGGCATGTCGGTCATGTGTTAACAGTGGCAGAACAATTTATGTTTGGTTTTCCGAAAAATTCATCTAACTTGCCAGCGGGTTATATGGAGCTTTTTGCAACAGGTACGAAACCGGCTGATTGGAAAGGTGATGTTCCGTCCGTTAAGGAACTAACTGCTCAATTAAGAGAACAGCTTGCAAGAATTAAAGAAATTCCAGCTGAACATTTAAATGAAAAACTTCCAAAGCCATTTTTAGGACAAGAAACTTATGGCGAGCTTGCCAACTTTGGTATTTTTCATGAGGCCATTCATTTAGGAAAAATGCAGGAAATGAAGCGTGTCATCGAGTATACCAGCAAGAAATAAAAACAATAAAGGAAAATTCGTTTCTCTAACAGATGAGAAACGAATTTTCTTTATTTTTAAGAGAGGAATTTGAACGTCTTTATGGAAAAACCACTAAGTAAAGAAAAGATTTGGACAAAGGACTTTGTGTTGATTGTTTGTGCAAACTTTTTTATCTTTCTCGGCTTTCAAATGACGCTGCCAACAATTCCGCTATATGTGGAAGATTTGGGGGGCAATGATCAATTAATTGGATTTGTCGTCGGGATCTTCACGTTTTCCGCCCTTTTTCTCCGCCCATTTGCAGGAAAATGGCTGGAATCAAAGGGACGCGGTTTTGTTTATTTAACAGGCTTAGTTATTTTTGTACTGTCTGTGGGATCCTATGGTTTCATTGCAAGCATTGGTATGTTATTTTTTATGCGGGTGATTCAAGGAGCAGGCTGGGGGCTGTCCACGACAGCATCCGGAACAATCGCAACTGATTTAATTCCGGCATCAAGACGCGGAGAAGGGATGGGCTTTTATGGTCTTTCTGGGAATGTTGCCATGGCATTCGGTCCATCAATCGGTCTGATTTTAACCGGAACGTTATCATTTCATATTTTCTTTCTTATTTGTGCAGGCATGGGATTGGCCGCTTTATTGCTATCATCAAGAATTACTTATCGAAAAGTTGATCCAAGACCTGAAAAGAAGGAATCCAAATTTGATGTTTATGAAAAGAGTGCCTTAAAACCGGCAATGCTGATGTTTTTTATAACGGTTACCTTCGGCGGCATTGCTTCTTTCCTGCCATTATATACCGTTCAAAAGGATATTGCAGGGATTCAGTGGTACTTCTTGCTATTTGCTATTTCACTTATGCTGACAAGAACATTTGCCGGCCAGCTGTATGATAGAAAAGGACACCAGGCTGTATATATCCCAGGAACCTTGTTAATTTTAACAGCAATGGTTTTAATAGCATGGCTGCCAAATACAGCCATGCTATTTACAGCGGCCATTCTTTACGGCTTCGGCTTTGGAACGGTTCAGCCGGCCTTGCAGGCATGGTCAATTGAAAAAACACCAATCAACCGCCGAGGGATGGCGAATGCGACCTTTTTTTCATTTTTTGACTTAGGGGTTGGGATTGGTGCCATGGTATTCGGGCAAATCAGCCACTTATACGGTTATAGGGCTATCTATGAAACAGCTGCTGTATCTGTATTTCTGTCAATACTGCTCTATTTATTTTTCCTTTACAAAGAAAAGACCATCCGGACTGAGCAGGTGTAATTTTATATAATAGCAAGGCGTGGGGAGAAAATCCCATGCCTTTTTGTTTTGTAAAAATTGTGATGAAGGACAGTATTTGTAAAGGGGCTAAGGATTTAGTCTTTCATAGTAGGGATGAAGGACAGTTTTGGCAAAGGGCGCAAGGATTTAGTCTTTCATAGAGAGGATGAAGGACAGTTTTGGCAAAGGGCGCAAGGATTTAGTCCTTCATCGAGTGAATGAAGGACAGTTTTGGTAAAGGGCGCAAGCATCTAGTCTTTCATAGAGAGGATGAAGGACAGTTTTGGTAAAGGGCGCAAGGATTTAGTCCTTCATCGAGTGAATGAAGGACAGTTTTGGTAAAGGGCGCAAGGATCTAGTCTTTCATCGAAAGGATGAAGGACAGTTTTAGCAAAGAAACCAGGATTTTGTCCTTAATCGAGTGAATGAAGTACAGTTTTAGAAAAATGCGCAAGGATTTAGTCTTTCATCGAAGGGATGAAGGACAGTTTTAATAAAGGGCGCAAGGATCTAGTCTTTCATCGAAAGGATGAAGGACAGTTTTGGCAAAGGGCGCAAGGATTTAGTCTTTCATAGAGAGGATGAAGGACAGTTTTGGTAAAGGGGGCAAGGATTTAGTCTTTCATAGAAGGGATGAAGTACAGTTTTAGAAAAGTGCGCAAGGATTTAGTCTTTCATCGAAAGGATGAAGTACAGTTTTGGCAAAGAAACCCAGGATTTAGTCCTTCATCGAGTGAATGAAGGACAGTTTTGGCAAAGAAGCTCAGGAATTAGTCTTTCATAGAGAGGATGAAGGACAGTATTAGTAAAGGGCGCAAGGATTTAGTCTTTCATGGAAGGGATGAAGGACAGTTTTGGTAAAGGGGGCAAGGATTTAGTCTTTCATAGAAGGGATGAAGTACAGTTTTAGAAAAGTGCGCAAGGATTTAGTCTTTCATGGAAGGGATGAAGGACAGTTTTGGCAAAGGGCGCAAGGATTTAGTCTTTCATGGAAGGGATGAAGGACAGTTTTGGCAAAGGGCGCAAGCATCTAGTCTTTCATCGAGAGGATGAAGGACAGTATTAGTAAAGGGCGCAAGGATTTAGTCTTTCATCGAGAGGATGAAGGACAGTTTTGGCAAAGAAGCTCAGGATTTAGTCCTTCATCGAGTGAATGAAGGACAGTTTTGGCAAAGGGCGCAAGGATTTAGTCTTTCATGGAAGGGATGAAGGACAGTTTTGGTAAAGGGCGCAAGGATTTAGTCTTTCATCGAGAGGAAAGTATTAGCAAAGGGACCAATGATACGAAGGATTCACTATAATCTATTAAGTAAATGACGCTGGCGACTTTCTATATAAGAGTATAGTGTTTTGGTAAAAAAAGGGCGTGCTGTAAAAGCTGTTGTGTGCTAAAATGGCATTAAATTGGAATATAAAGAGTTTTCTAGGGTTCCGTGGCTTTATAAGGTCAGTCTGGACCGAGAGAAAACGCACAGGACTATAAACTGTCGCAGGGAATTCAAGGTCATAAGATAATCTGTCAAGAAGGCATGTCTTATGCTTGCAGCCCTGGTCACTAAGAGAAGCATGGCAGGAACAAGCTGTGATTTGTTCCGATGCGCTTCAGATTTTCTACCTGTGTACACGGAAGGATAAAAGCCTGGGAGATACTGATAAACAGTAATCTCTTAGGCTTTTTATTTTGTAAGGAGGATCAGAATGAATTTACAATGGGCGAAGGTGTTTTTTGCAGCATTTTTTGAAGTGTTTTGGGTAATTGGATTAAAGCACGCCTATAATTTTTGGTCATGGGCCGGAACGGTGATATCTATTATTATCAGTTTTTACGTATTAATTGCTGCTGGGAGGAAACTGCCTGTCGGGACGGTATATGCTGTATTCGTTGGGCTGGGTACTACCGGAACCGTGCTTTCAGATATTATTTTCTTTGGGGAACCATTTGAAATAAAAAAAATGCTTTTAATTCTTATTTTATTAATAGGGGTAATAGGCTTGAAGCTGGTTACCGATGACCAGGCAGAGAAAGGGGCAGATTCATAATGGCATGGATTTCTTTAGTCTTGGCTGGTTTATTTGAAATGTTTGGGGTAGCAATGATGAATAAAGTAAATAAGGACAAAAACCTGCAGTCTATTTTCTTATTATTAATTGGGTTTGGGGGCAGTTTCCTGCTTCTGTCCATCGCGATGGAATCTTTGCCGATGGGAACAGCGTATGCCATATGGACTGGTATCGGTGCTTCCGGCGGGGCGCTATTAGGGATGCTTTTATATGGTGAATCAAAGGATTGGAAGAGGCTATTATTCATCTTCATGATTTTGGGGGCGGCTATTGGGTTAAAGCTTGTTTCGTAGAGTAAAATATTTTCCCTTTTGATGAAAATCTTTGAATACAAAAATCTTTTCAAAAAAGCTTAAAGACAAACCACACAGAAAAAGCCCAGCAAATGTCTTTAATGCCAACCAAGAAAAGCCCCCCTAAGACTAAATCGAGGCCACTGAAAAAGTTCTCCTAAATAATGTAAAAAAGGTATAATACCTCATTATCTGAGGGAATTATACCTTTTTTGCTGTATAATTATAGTATCAATTTTGAACGGGTGTGTACTATGATACAAAATCAACAATCAATGATT
>NZ_JAMBNQ010000036.1 GCF_023715155.1 Neobacillus mesonae | reverse complement strand
CGTACCCATGTGATGGAATAGTTTCACATAATATAAAAATATTGTTAGAAAATCGTGTCGAAAAATATTTTTTTGACACCCCACCAACGGGTCAAACCGTTGATAAATCAACATTTATAGAGGGAGGTTGTATCTTAATGGATACTCATTTATTGACAGTAAATGTTGAAAAGGCAAAAGGTAGAATTGAAAAATTACAAAACAAAATTGAGGAATTTCAATCTTTTATTGATAGTGCTAAAAATTATGATCCTTGTACTTTTGAACAAACAGTGATTAAGGAATACGCCAATTTAGGCAGCATTGCCAAAGTACTTAATCTAGTGAATGAGAGGAATTATACGAAGATACAGGATAAAAAGTATACTTCAAGCGACATTACAACGATTTTAGAAAGTAAGCCAATGGATGAATTACATAAGTATGTACAGAAAATATATCGAACAAACAAAAAGAATGGACATCAAAAAAAGCGTGGGTATTATTGATGATGAAAAGAGATAAGTGAAAAAAAGGAAGAAGAGTCAATTCAATCTGGACAGGTAGAATATAAGAATACGGGGACTAAATGAGTAAACTTAGGAATGTCCTTTCTATTAATTGAAAAATCTCAATATATCACTATAAATGACATTTTAATCAACTATCCCGGCTTTAACATAAAAAGTAATAAAATTAAAGAGCCTAATTAGGCAGACCCTAAGCTTATTGTGCATTAGGCTCCTTTTCCATTCGTAAATAAAGCTGACATAAACAGCATTGCATTAATTAGTTGCCGAACACATTTTGTCCCATACTTTCTTTTGATTTATAGATCCTACTTAATCCTTTTTTAAAATTCCCTTCTCCTTTTCACAAAAGGTTTCGACTGTGTTTTTACTCCCATAAGGGGGGCCTGCGGAATATTATGAATGCAAATACTAGTGAGGAAGAATTAGATGAAGAATGGGTAAAACTTATTAAAATGACTCTTGAGTTAGGAATAGCAGCTGATGAAATTAGAAATTTTCTAAATAAGTCTTCTTGATCTCTACGAGGGCTTTTTTTTGCACAGTTTTCATCAAATAATTAACTATCTTAATAAATTGAGAAGGGCTTTTTCCTTCTCTTAATTCATTCCAAAAATAAATGTCTTAATCTTTTTATGCCTTCAAATGCCATAGCAGACGTCCAGAACCTCATTCGTCCTTCATAACCATGTGGAAAATAAGCATATTCCACAAAATCTTCATTTACATTAACAGGTTCAGAAACCTTAATTTTAAATTCTTTCATCTTACTTTTTAACTGAACTAATTATTTTCGCAATTCCTTTAATTTTAATTTAATAAAATTCCGATAGACATCCGGTATTTTAAAATTCAATGTGCGTGTTACACTACAGTCTTTTTCAAGAATTTGTATCAAATATGTTGTGTAAATATAGTCAACGATAAGGTTCTCCTCAGCTTCGTGTATTGGCGCCTTCACTATGATTGTCTCCTCTTTTATTAAATGGTTGGAATCTAATAACATACACTAGTTTTTAGGATATTTGTTGTTTTAACTTTCCCATACATTTTATTCTTACCTCATGCATTGAGGTTAAGCAAACATGAAATTTCCCTTTTTTTATTTTACAAAATCAGTTTATTTTCATTGAAAAATAAACTAATTATTCTTGGGATGTTAGAAATAAAATAAAACTCATCTCATATATTATTCTAGTCCTCATTTAATCGATTAACTTTGTATATATTATAAGCAAATTAGGATTAGCTAGTAAAAAAAATGGTTAAAATTAAATCGTTAGAATAACTTAAAACGCCTTTAAATGTAAAATGGAAATAAAAAAGTAGCTATGGTAAACCATGGCTACTTTTTCTGCAAGTTTGAAACAAATTCAATCAAAGAATTAAGCTTTTCTTTAAGTTTATCGTATTCTGCTTTTAATTCTTCATATTGCTGCTTATCACTTTTCTTCTCAGTTAAAAAATTTATGACCTCATCATAAGTCAAATTGCTTTTAGATATGTTGGGGAATTCCGGCTCTTTAACCTCAATAGATTGGTCCTCGTTCTGTTTACTTTTCTTTAATCCCTTTAAATCCACATCAATTTCTTTACGGAGTTTCTTATTCCACCTGAACCCAACTGAACCGGCAGTTCTATTTAATTTGGCAGCAACGATTTCAAATGCATCTAATAGCGTTTTTCCTTCCTTTATGGCACCAATAACTGTTTCTTTTAGTAAGTTATCTTCATCGGCAGACCAGGTACGTTTTTTACTTAATGAGTTTGTCATTTTAAAACCTCCTCTAAATGCCTTCAATTTTAATATATTATTGAAAGAGGTTATATATGATTTTCAGCCAAAGAAGGAGCGGTTATTATTAAGTTTAAAAGGCAAATATGGAACCATATGCAATATTCAAAAACGCCGAACCACTTCTGAGACATTAGAAATACGAAACGAATTCTTATAGGAAATAGAAGCTAAATCAGTGTAAGTCGAAACCAGTACTTTCGTATTTATAGTAACATGCTGAATATGAATCTTTCGCTCGTTGTTTTTGAGGTTCATTGGTTGTTTTTCGTGTTGTAAGCCTTAATTTGGGCAAACTCTTGTAGTCTGTT
Organism: Neobacillus mesonae; assembly: GCF_023715155.1. Classification (GTDB taxonomy): domain Bacteria; phylum Bacillota; class Bacilli; order Bacillales; family Cytobacillaceae; genus Neobacillus; species Neobacillus mesonae_A. The sequence continues at coordinate 52,041 of NZ_JAMBNQ010000036.1, read as the reverse complement.
GCTAGATCAATGCATAGCAGAGCAGTTGGATTAATACAATTTCTTCAGCTTTGACCACCCTGGACAAACTTTTAGGGTATCGATAGATTATGTTCTGTGCCTCTCTTACAATGAATTTTTGTTATAAATTCCATTTTTTATTTAAAACCTTGACCTTACGCTATGTTAACTTCTCTTCCACCACTACCGAATACAATATTTTTACCACAGCAGCGAGTAGATGTCATTGCATCTTCAATACAAAGCTTGCACTCCTTCTTGTTCTGTTTCATTTACAGCACCAACTTTTATTAACTGCTACATTGCCAGTTAATTAACTAAGCGCTCTTTTAATTTTATTTAGATCAAATTCAGAAATAGTAATTAAAACTCGCAATTGGTTTGCGAGATCTTCAATTACATCAGCATCTAAATCCCTTTACGAATACTATATGAGTCTGTAGCGTCAGTCACTTTTTTTAATCCTTCATCATTTACTAATTTTTTTCCCTTTTAATAATGTACTGACTGTAGTATTTTTGAGGGTGGGATATAAGTTGATTGAGAGGGCCTATTATGTGGAGAAACAGAAATGTGTGGATTATTTTATCAGGAGAGTTTATTACCGGTCTCGGCCTCTGGATGGGTATTATCGGTAATTTGGAGTTTATGCAAGATAAGCTACATTCAGATTTCCTAAAGTCGCTTTTACTGGCAGTCGGAATTCTTGCAGGGGTGTCTGTTGGGCCATATGCAGGCAGACTTACAGACCGGACAAAAAAGAAAACGGTGATGCTGATAGCTGGAATTGTCAGGGTAGTCAGTGTCGTGTTTATGTTCATTGCTATTGCTACAGGGTCCATCTGGTGGATGGCCGTTTTCCTTGTTTTACATGAAATTTCAGCGGCATTCTATTTCCCCGCTCTTCAAGCAGCTATCCCGTTAATCGTGGATGCTTCGGATTTACTTCGGCTAAATGGCATTCATATGAATGTTTCGACCCTTTCACGAATAATTGGAACTGCTGCAGCCGGCATATTAGTAATCATTATGCCTTTATCCGTGCTCTATGCAAGTTCGCTTGTCGCTTATATCGGACTTTTGATCCTTGCATGCTTCCTAAATATTGATGAAAGCAAGACTTTACAACAGGAACAGGTAAGTACCTTTGGTGGAAGCAATTTCAAAGAAATTTTCCCTTTAATAAAAGCTCTGCCGATTGTTTTTATAACTCTAATCATGACGCTGGTTCCTGTTCTTTTTCTCGGAGGATTCAATTTGATTGTTATTAATATCAGTGAAATTCAACATAATTCTGCGATTAAAGGATGGATATATACCGCTGAGGGGACTTTCTTTATGATTGGTGCATTATTCATTAAAAGAATTAGTGAGAAGATCTCACCCTACGTTATTTTGTTTTCCTGCTCATTACTGATTGGTCTATCCCAGTTTCTTCTATTGTTCGCTGAATATCCAGTAATAAGCGTGGCTGCTTTTGTAGCGTTCGGTTTTTCTGTTGGGTGCTTTTTTCCGACAGCTGCTACGATTTTTCAAACAAAAGTACCAAAGGATTTCCATGGTCGTTTCTTCTCCTTCCGAAATATGCTGGATCTGCTAAGTTACCAGATTATCCTCCTTATAACCGGTCTTTTGCTGGATATAATTGGCCTGCAAAATACGTGTGCCCTTTTCGGAGGCTTATCAATCCTGATCACCACAGTCTTCTTTATACGGCACAAACAATTTAAATCACATAACCTCAGACAAGAAAAATAATACAAACAAGGCACGAACCAACTATATGGATCGTGCCTCTATACATAATTGGCCGCAAAAGGTGCTGATTCTAAAATACCACCCAATTAAAAGTGGGTGGTAGAGTAGATTGGTTTTAGTTCTTTTTCCGGATGGATATAGGCTTTGGCACTGTTGACGGCAGTGGGGCCTTCAAAGAATCCTCCTGCAATTAAATGCAGTTTGTTTTGATAGCTTGCAATATCACCAGCAGCGAAGATTCCTTTAATATTTGTTTGCATGAACCGGTCCACTTTGATCCCGCCTTTTTGAAATTCCAGACCCCATTCCTTCATTGGACGTGAATCTATTAAAAAGCCATGGTTCACAAGTACTTCATCCGCTTCAATCATATGCACCTTTCCTGTTTCTAAATTTTTCACAGAAGCACAACTGAGATTCTGTCCATCTCCGTGAAGTTCTTCTATTATATATGGCGACAAAATAGCTGCCGAAGAGTTTCTCAGGTTGGTGATATATCTTTCAAGTCCGGAAAATTCATTCCGACGGTGGACAACGGATAACTGTTTCGTAATGGGCAGCAACTCATTTGCCCAATCCAATGCTGAATTGCCCCAGCCTGAAATTAACACACGTTTGTCTTTGAAGCATTCCAGGGATTCCACGGTATAATGCAAGTGGCGTCCTTCATACTTCTCTGCACCTTCGACATCAAGTTTGGTACTTTTTAATACGCCGAATCCTGTCGCTAAAATGATCGTTTTTGTATGATGCTTTTCCCCGATATGGCTGGTTAGCAGAAATGTTCCATCCTCCAACTGTTCTAACCCGACTACCTGTTGGTTCAAGACAATGGTTGGGTCAAAGGTTCTCGACTGTTCCTCCAGCTGTTTAATCAGTTCCTCACCAGTTATTGCCGGAATACCACCAATATCACGAATGGTTTTCTCAGGGTAAAAATAGGAAACTTTCCCTCCTAGAAAAGGCAAATATTCAATAATTTTTGTTTCCATTTCCCGCATCCCACAATAAAAAGCAGTGAACAAACCAATTGGACCACCGCCAATGATGGTCACATCGTATAGTTTCATTTCATTCCCCATCCATTCAACTATTAAAAGTTTACAACCTTTTGTTTATCCGACTGCTGATGCTTTTGGATTAAATCATAAGAAAGACATACAGGCTTTTTCGTCCTTGGATCCTTTACTATTTCCGCATCAATTTGAAAAACTTCTTTTAACACATTTTGGGTCATGACCTCTTCAGGTGTTCCTTCCTTCACCAAATTTCCCGCTCGAAGGGCCGCCATATGGTGGGAAAAACGGGCCGCAAGGTTAAGATCATGAATGACCATCACAATAGTCCTTCCTTCCTCCCTATTCAATTTTTCCAACAGTTGCAAAATCTCCAATTGATGGGCCATATCTAAATAAGTAGTTGGCTCATCCAAAAGCAATAGGTCTGTTTCTTGAGCAATCGCCATGGCAATCCAAGCACGCTGCCGCTGTCCTCCCGAAAGTGCATCAACAGGCCGGTCCGCAAAATCTGACAGTCCTGTGACATCCAAAACCCAATCAATAACTCGCTTATCCTCATTTGACAGTCTGCCAAAGCCGCTTTGATGGGGCGAACGTCCGAATGAAATTAATTCATATACCGTCAGACCGGTTGGTACTTCCGGGCTTTGCGGCAAAACCGCCATCTTTTTAGCAATTTCTCTTGTAGGAATCTTATGAATCATTTTACCATCAAGATAAATAGAACCTGATTTGGCAGGGTGAACGCGGGCAATTGTCTTTAAAATGGTTGATTTTCCACAGCCATTTGCACCGATAATCGTAGTAATTTGTCCTTTATTAATCTCCAAATTCAAGCCTTCGACAATGACTTTGTTTCCATACCCGATTTGAAGATTTTCTGTAGAAAGTGAAACCACTTTTTCGTTCCCCCTTATTTTGCTTTCATTAATAAATATATAAAATATGGTGCGCTAAAAACCGCTACAATAATCCCAACTGGTATTTGAGTAGGCGCCAGCAGATTTTTTCCAAGAGTGTCTGCCAAAAGCACCAAAAATGATCCCAATAAAGCGGTTAATGGAAGCAGGAGCTGGTGTCTCGGTCCAATCAGTCTTCTTGCAATATGCGGGGCAACCATGCCTAAAAAGGCAATTCCTCCTCCCGCTGCCACACTAAATCCGGCAAGTCCCACTGAAATAAGAAGCAAGAGCCGCCGTTCTTTTTCTACTTTTAATCCAAGACCAGCCGCTACTTGTTCTCCTAAGTTTAGTTGATTTAGGATGTGACCTTTATAAATGGCAAAGGGAAGCAGCAAAAGTATTAGCGGAGTCAAAACGCTGACCATTTTCCAATTTGCTCCCCAAATATCACCAGAGAGCCATACAGCTGCTTGCATAAAGTCTTGCGGATTCATTTTTAATTGAAAAATAATAATCGCTGCACCAAAAGCAGCATTAACACCTATCCCGACTAGGATTAAACGGACCGGATCAATTCCCTTTTTCCATGCTAAGAGGTAAATCATGAGTGCCGCGGTAACCGCTCCAACTAGACCAAAGAGAGGCAATAAAAAGATGCCTAATGTACTGATACTATTCATTGATCCTTGAAAAAAATAAATAAACAAAATCACAGCGAAACCTGCGCCAGTGTTAATTCCCAATATCCCCGGATCAGCCAAATCATTTTTGGCTACTCCCTGTAGAATGGCTCCAGCCGTCGCTAATCCTGCACCAATAAGCAGGGATAAAACCATCCGCGGCAGCCGGAAATCGACTAAAACCAGTTGATCCCGGTCTGTCCCCATTCCAATAAGCGTTTTAAACACATCCAGAGGAGCAATCCGAACAACACCTGTATTCAGACTAAAGATAAAAACGATTATTGTCATGATAAGCAAAAGGCTAAATATTAAAATAAACCTATGAAGTTTTTCTCTTAGCACATTCATTACAGCCCTCTCCTTTCTCCTCGTGCAAGATATAGGAAAAAGGGAACACCAATGATGGCTGTTATGGCACCAACCGGCGTCTCAAAAGGGGCGTTTACCATTCTTGCCGCAATATCGGCGAGAACTAATAACAGCCCTCCAAATACGGCAGATAACGGAATAATCCAGCGATAATCCGAACCAATCATAAATCTGGTAATATGAGGGATCACAAGACCAATAAACCCAACAGCACCTGCAATAGACACCGCTGCACCAGTCAACGCCAAAACTACAATCACTCCGAGTGATTTTACGAGAAGTGTATTTTGGCCCAGCCCTTTTGATACTTCTTCACCAAGGCTTAAAATTGTAATTGAACGTGAAATAAACATGGCAAGTAAAAGCCCGATAATTCCCGCAGTAATCAAAATTTTAACAGATCCCCAATTAACCATTGTTAATCCCCCAGCATACCAGAAGCTCATATCTTTGGCCACTTGAAAATGCAAAGCTATCGCATTGGAAATCGCATTTAACATCGCTCCGACAGCTGTCCCGGCAAGTGCTAGTTTTACGGGGGTCAACCCTCCTTTAGAAAAAGCGCCAATCAAAAATACAAGAACGACACCAAGCCCCGCACCTATAAAAGAAGAGAAGGTAAGAATTATAATAGAAGCAGCTGGGAAAAATGAAAGTGTAACGACCAGGGCAAACGCAGCCCCCTCTGTAACTCCCATAATCGAAGGAGAGGCAAGCGGATTGCGTGTCAATCCTTGCATCACAGCACCAGAAACCGCAAGTAACGCTCCTGTTAACACCGCTCCTATTGCTCTAGGTAATCGGATTTCCCGTATGATTTGATGTGAAGAGGCATCCGGATTAAAGTGGCTAACTGATTCCCAAACCGTAGCTAGTTTAATGTCGGCAGCGCCATAGGCAATCGAAAAGCCAATCAAGATAATGATCAATAAGAGACCTGTTATTAGCAATATAATACCTTTAATCGATGTTTTTAATATTGTTTTCTTATAGTCATGTTGTGATAAAGTGGCATTTTCATTCAAAAAAGAGCACCCTTTCTATAATAAACCACTTACTGATGATAAAAATAATGATAATCATTATCATTAAGTATAATAATGGATCATTAATTTTTCAATAATATATAGGATAAAAACGATCATACAATAAATACCTTCAAATAATTTTCATAATTTAAGGGAATTTTACCGTTTTCCTATTGACTCCACAGTTGAAAATGATTATCATTTGCAGTATTGGAAAGAAATAATACTATTTGAGGAGGAAAAATCAATGTTAGCAAAACGTTTTTATTTATCTTTTTCCCTTTTGGTGATGTTATTTTTAATATCCGCTTGCAGTGCAACAGATAAATCTGATACTGCTAAAACTAAAGACGCTAAAAAAACGGAAGTTACATTAACCGATGCTATGGGAAAGGTGACAATTCCTGCAAATCCCAAACGTATACTGGCCCCGTATATGGAAGATTCTTTGATTGCTTTAGGGGTGAAGCCTGTTGCGCAGTGGTCTATCGGGAATACAGTATTGGATTATTTACAGCCGGAGCTTAAGGGTATTCCGAAAATCAGCTGGGACCTCCCTCTAGAACAAACCATCAACCAAAACCCTGATTTAATCCTATTCAGTTCACCCACTGCTATTCAAAAGGGACAATACGAAGAATATAGAAAAATTGCGCCTACATATGTTTTTAAGGATGAGGTAAGTGCAGATTGGAGGAAACAGCTTACACAAATGGGAGAAATCCTAAATAAACAACAAGAAGCCAAAAAGGCTCTGGAGAAATATGATGAAAAGGTTTTGGAGGCAAAGGGAAAAATTCAGAAATCCATTGGTAATCAAACTGCTGCTATCCTCTGGGTCATGGCAGATAAAATTTATTTAATGGAACATGATCGGTTTAGCGCAAAAGTTCTTTATAACGATTTGGGCATCATACAGCCTGATTTCGTCAAAAATTTAGGACCTGCCGCAACACAATGGGATCCAATCTCTCTTGAAAAACTGCCTGAAATTAAGGCAGACCATATCTTCTTAGTAAGTAAAAAAGGAGAAGCCGGGTTAGAAATTTTATCAAAAAGCTCTATTTGGAATGGACTAGCTGCGGTCAAAAACGGGCATGTCTATGAAATGAATGACCCTAGCAATTGGACCATCAACGGACTAATCGCCAGTGAAAAAACTGTAGATGATGTGGTAGAAGCATTAACTAAAAAATATTAATACACTTAAAAGGTCTACCTGTGAAGCTGTAGACAAATACCATTCATAACAAAAAGAAGATGAATTCCTTTAACATCTAGGGTTTATCTTCTTTTTGATTAGTGTCAGGAAGTGTAACAATTTAGTTGTCATACCCCCTTATTTAATTCTTTCCTTCACTATCCTTACCCTCTGTAGATGCAAAATAAGTTCCTGGTATCATTTTTAAAAAGTAATAAAAAAAGAAACTTTAGGTATTTTCGAATCCACAACAAAGCGTTCCAAGTAAAACATAAATGGAACCATATGAAACTGATATATGCTAAGTTCTTATGATAAAAAAAATATACTTCAACAGTAATCGAACTAATGGAAGGCTATAATCACTCACTAATGGGCCTCCTTGAAAATAGAAGTGCAATCTACAATCTTTAGTTTGTATAGTCGATTTCATAATCCTAGACCATATTGTTCGACTGTCTAACAAACTTTCGAACTAATTTTAAAATAAATGCAAGAAGATAGAAGAGAGCTGGATAGCAAAAGGCAGAGTACCAGTAATTCCACCCATTATGATAGAAATAACCTGATTTTACAGCTGCAAATTCATAAAGAACTGCAAATCCACTCCAACCAAATATATATCCTAGTTTATATATCACTTTTTTGTGAAAAGGATAGTAATTTAGAAAAATTGTGGTGATTGCGGGATAAATCCCTATAATAGCTATTAAGGCAGACCATTGGGGGCCTTTTGTGAAATACCCATATAGATTTAATTTTAAATCCAGATAAACATCTACGTTATCTTGCAAAGTTGCCGCAAAGAATATAGTGGAGAATATCTCAATTGGTGTTAATTTTTTTGGCATAAAAATGGAATATAAACTAAATACAAGTGCGGAAAGTATAAGGAACCACATCGATTATTTACACCACCTAAGCGTACTTAGTTTAACTAATAGGGATTTACAAGTTGCTACTTATACAATAAATGCGCCTTTCCATTTATTGTATTGATTGTAATCAAATCTGTATAATCAAGAATTAAAAATGCAATTTATTTCATTTCACCAATTTTCACATCAAAAATATTTAACAACGATACAATAATTATTATTGATAATAGCCAAGCTGCCAGAGGTCTTTTGTGATGTATAGGCAAAATAAAAAAAATAATACCTGTAAATAAAACCGACCACCACATATTCCATCCATTATGATATGTAATAAATCCAAGTTTATTGTTAAAATACTCTGCACCTATATATACATACCCATAACAAAAACCATAATAACCGTTTTTTCCATCCTTCAGGAAACCTTCCTAGGTATATTAATACAGTTGCAGAGTAACATAGAACCATAGCTAAAATTGTAATCATTGTATGATTAGGTAGGATTAAGTCGTGGAAAATCCACATCGGTTTTTTATAAAGTAAAAATTATATAAAAGATCTCCAATAATTAAATATAAAATGGATGGATAATACCTTTTCCAATTTCTCAAATTGCCCCATATTATCCCTGCTATGATATAGAGTGCGTTTATTAAAATATACATAATTTCATTCCTTTAGAAAGATTAATACTATACTTTCCAACAAGTATAAATTTTATAAACAACATACTCAGAGTAAATCAAATAATTTATATCTTAAAAAACATATTTAATAAAAAAACAATATTATTAAAAGAACCAAATAAAATAAAAAGACAAAATTAATAAGCGTTTAATGGAGGACCGGTTTATCCGTTTGGTAGTAAAGTATTGGGCAATCTTGGAGTATTGTAATACCAAAATTTGCACAATACCAGAGAGCTTGAAAAATAAAATGCACATAATTATCAAGGCTTCTTTTGAACTAGTTACATACTCACAACTTTATAATTTTTATATCTACTAATTCACAAGTAATTAGTCGGAATATGTATGCAAACAAATTATTCCCTTTCGATAAAAACAGTAAGTGATTAAAAAAGAATTGAGAAGGAATAATTGTTTAATTATGCAAATCTTTAAAATGTACTAATTAGCATGATTCATGAAATCAAATATCTAATATCGTAAAAAACATATTTAGTAAAAAAATCAATATTAATAAAAAAACCAAAATATAATAAAAAGACAAAACTAATAAGCATTTAACGGAAGAACGGCTTATCCGTTGGGGAGTAAGGGATTCGGCAACCTTAGAGTATAGCAATACCAAAGTTTTCACAATTTCACATAGATTCAAAAATAAAATGCACATAAATACAAGGTTTCTTTTGAATTAATTACATATTCACAGATTTATAATTTTTATATTCACTAATTCACAAGTAATTATTCGGAACATGATAAATGCAAAAAATTATTCCCTTTCGAAAATCTAGCTAAAGATTAGAAAAGGAATGTAGAAGGAATACATTTTTAATTATGCAATTTTATATATGTTTATTTTTACTAACACGAATAGCCTTCTGAAACATTAATTTTTTCACAAGGCTGATTTTTATTATTAAATTATACTGTAAAGTGTTGGAACTTGACCTTTCACGGTAAATTCTCTAATTTTAGCTTCATGGATTAGGTCGTATGGAACCTTTTTTAAAGCCTCTGGAAGATATCTTCTGAAAGCCATTCTGAAGAAGGCACCAATAGAGTAAAAGTGGAAGGATCCTTTTCTATCCACTTCTGTATGTATGTAAGTTCCAATCTGATCCATTGTTTCTAAAAAAATCTTTTTTATTAAACGATCACGTACTGTAAAGTTCTCTTTATCTTCATCTAAGAGATAGTTTAGTTTACTTACAACCTCTTGCTTAAAAGAAATCATAACGTCTATTTGATCTCTAGGTTTATATTTTACTTGATGGCCATCTAAAAAGTATGTAAGCTCATTTGCTAATTTAGCCATGAGAGGGTTAACATTAAATTCATCTGTGTTCTCTGCTACGCATTCAGGCTTTAAGGAAAAGGAAACTTTCTTTATCCACAATTGTTTCCCTCGAAGTTCAATTCCGGAATACTCAATCGAAAATAGAGCCTCTAAAACGCTTAAAATTTTACGGACACCTTTTGCATTTTTATTTAGTTGGGATTTAAGTGTTTTCATTGTTCGCTCTTGTGTTATTTTTTCCACTTTACCTGATTTGCTGAAAGACATGCCAGTTCGAAATTGGTTAAGTAGGGATAAAAGAAGTTCAATGCCTTCTGGATTTGACGTACGTACAAATTCAGCTAAGATATTTGTATCAAATAGAGCATGTGGAATGATTAAGTAGTTAAGCACCCCCCCATTACGTTCAGGAGTATTATACTTTTCAACATCCTTTAATACCAAAACAGGCAATCCCTCGTGAATCTCCTCTTTTACAAAATGATGCTTTTCTAAAAATTTCTTACCTCCCCAAAGGGTAGAGTATGAGATTCCAAGCTTCTTTGCCCAGAAAGAAAGATTGTATTCTTTTAATATACCGCGTTGGTTTTGTTCAACATGCAATTGCTTTAACATGGTCAAATAGACAACGTAGGAAGAGGCAGCCGGACGCTCAAAGGATTCATCACGAAGAAAACGGAATTCTTCTAATATGGCATGATGCATTCTAAATCCGTCGATTCGTATTTTTTTCTCCATTTAGGCCCCTCCTCTCATCTATTTTCCTAGTTTGAATTATAGCAAAGTGGAATTGGAGGAAATTACGCCCTTTATTAGAGGATTTTAAAAGTTGCACAAAGCACTTCAATCCCTTGCAGGACAAGGGGTTGGAAAAAATTCGAAAAAATTTTATGTGAGAGGAAACGTCACGTTTTTTTGAAAAACATGCACATTGTGAGAGGAAACGTCAATGCCTTTCAATTCAATAAATGTAGAGAAATGCTGATATATCAACCTTTTCACCATGAAGTGCTACTAATAGGAAAAGAAAAAGCTAAATATCTGTACACCATACTGTGCAAGTTTGTGTGAGAGGAAACGTCATTTTTTCTCATATTTAAACAATGTGCAGCTAAAATTGTGCATGATTTTAGCTTTATTTGGGAATATACGTTATTTTTTTTGTTTATTTATGTCTTATATACTGACAGAGAAATGTAGTTCTATCATGGGTGCGTGCACATTGTGAGTGCTAGCGTCATAAAAACTATAAGATGCACATATGTATTGTTGGTTTTGTGTGATAGGAATCGTCATAGATAGTGATTACCTTAAGAATAGTGTGCAAGTAAATGTACTGTGTTGAAAGTTGGTACAAGTAATTGAAATTGTCTCAATAGGTATTACTATTAAAGTGCACATTGTTAATCGAGGCGTCATAGAGAAGGTGTTATCTCTTATGTACAATTTACATTTAGCTTTCATAAACGGTGGAAGGCGGGCCAATTGTTATGTTGAGCGTTAAAGATAATTGTGCACATTGTGAAGGGAAACGTCATAGGAAGAAAAAGTTCTGTGTGCAAGATACAGGAATGATTTCAAAAACGCCGCAAGGAACAAACTGATACTGAACATCTTAACTTAAAAAATGTGCACATTGTGAAAGAAACCGTCATACAAGGAAAAATATAAAACCTAAAATGCACAACTACATTTTATTTAAAACTACTGCTTATAATTATGGTGGAATAATTTTTTAACGGGAAAAGTTATGTGCAGATTGTGAGAGGAAACGTCAAATGAGATCTTTTTAATTGCCAATATGGCTAGCTTTCTTATAAGTATCTGGATAATCGGGCTTTAAAAATAAAATCATATTATTCCATTAAAGAGCAATATTCTTGATTAACATATTGAAGAAAATGGATCTGAACTTTAAAGATTAGAGTAGGTACTGGTTTATTTATTCGAAGCAAAATTCTTTGGGAACTTATTGACACAATTTATAATAATAAACGGTAAATAAACAATTTAAAAGCTTTCCTTACTACAGGAAAAGCAAGAATATTTCATTACAAGTTTTCCTTCTTATCTCACGATAAAGTCTAGAGAAACTTTAGGCTTTCGTTTATATAATCATTTACTTAAGGAATAATACAAAATACAAAGAGGGGGAATTTACTTGTCAGCCGAAGAAAAAAAATCAACGCAGCCACTCCGAATAATACCCATTTTTACAGTTATGCTGGCCGGTGGCTTTGTAGCATTTTTAAATCAAACCGTTATTAATGTGGCTCTGCCCCCAATTATGAATTCCTTTAAAGTTTCAGCAGATACTGCCAACTGGTTAAGTACTATTTTCTTATTAACAAACGGTATTGTTATTCCGATTACTGCCTTTTTAATGCAACGATTTACAACTAGACAATTATTTTTGTTTTCAATGGGCATTTTCTCAATTGGAACCATTATATGTGCGGTGGCACCTGCCTTCTCCGTTATCTTAGTAGGGAGGGTTGTTCAGGCTATTGGCGCAGGAATTCTTTTTCCATTAATTACGAATGTTATTTTTACGATATTTCCAATAGAGCGAAGAGGGTTTGCCATGGGGATATTTGGGGTCGCTCTAAATTTCGCACCGGCGATAGGACCGACATGGGCCGGCTGGATGATCCAAACCTATTCCTGGCATGTAATGTTTTATGTTATTGCACCGATTGCTTTTATTGACTTTATTTTGGCTATTTTCTTTGTGAAAAATGTTACGGAAACCAGTCGGCCAAAGCTTGATGTACTGGGTGTGATTTTATCAACGATTGGATTTGGCGGTTTACTTTATGCTTTTTCAATTGCAGGAACAAAGGGCTGGGGAGACCCAGAGATTGTTACTTTGTTTATTATCGGTGGGGTAAGTTTGATCTTGTTTGTATGGCGGCAACTAACGGTAGATTATCCCATTTTAGAATTCAGGATTTTCAAATATAAGATGTTTTCGTTAACTACTCTCATTAATGTTATTATTACAATGGCCATGTTCTCAGGCATGATTTTAACGCCTATCTATATGCAAAATGTCCATGGCTTTAGTCCTATGGAAGCTGGCCTATTGCTCTTGCCTGGCGGAGTGGTGATGGGTGTTATGTCACCAATTACTGGAAAACTTTTTGACCGATATGGGGCAAGGTGGTTAGCCATTATCGGCTTAGCGATTACGATTATTACCACCTACGGTCTGACAAAGCTTCAAACCAATACAGCCTTTTCTTATGTTTTATGGGTTTATACGATAAGAATGTTTGGTATATCCCTTCTAATGATGCCAATCTTTACAGCAGGTCTTAATGACCTAGGGATTAGTTTGAATAAATATGGTACTGCTATGATTAACACATTAAGGATGGTTGCTGGGGCTGTCGGATTGGCTTTTTTTGTCTCCATCATGACCAATCAAGGGAAAAGCCATTTTCAATCGATTATGAGTCAAAATCATATTTCTCCCACGGATAAAGTTCATATGGCGATGGCTGTTAAGCAAGGAACGGTGATGGGAATTAATGATGCATTTATGGTTGCTACCTATCTAACTATTTTAGCCTTTATATTGGCATTCTTTATTCGAACAGGAAAAAATGCAAAAGAGGGGGAAGTAGCTAATCAAAGGAGAGGTATTAGGAAAGTACCTGGGTCACATTCAACCATCTAACGTAGGGCCGATATGAAATTTTGAACATTAGATGACTTGGTTAAAGTAAGAGTATCCCCACCCGCGATAGCCCCAAATTGGATCTACTTATGGTTTTAAAGTAGCGGAATGTGATGGGAAAAGGTGGTCTTTATTTAAAAAGTTCATGTTTAACGGGTGCTTTAGTAAAAAAACAATTGGATTGCTGTTTCGGCAGTCCTTTTTCATTTCGTTATTCAAGTAATGGTGCTTTTCTGGAGTAACGCAATGATTCTCCATAGTAATAAGAAGAAATTGGTCTTTTTTATATTATTGCTGTTTCCTTAACGTTGTAATTCGCATCTTTCTGACCTTTTCGCAACCTACCTTTTAATGATCCGTATTGAGGAAGATATAAAGATATCAAATGTGGGGATTAAAAAAACAAATGTTGACAAAGGCAACAATTACAACTCATAATAATCTTATACTTTATATTATGAGGAGATAAATAATGGATTTCTTAGTGGGGGTAAAGGAAGCTTCTGAAATTCTTGGATGGGATCGGAGAAAGGTCTCTACTTATCATTCGCGTGGTGTGTTACCTAAACCAATAGTTAATTTATCTAGCGGACCTATATGGTTTAGAAAACAAATAGAACGGTACAAAGCTGGTAAAGAGGGCGGTATAACTGCTTATTATATTTCTGGTGAGACTGTATATGAATGTAAGCAAAATCATCCAATTAAAGAAACTTGCTATTCACCTGATGAAATCTTAGAATCTAGTGGTGATTACAGCGTCTTTTTAGAAAAGGAAATTGAACAGCTAAAAAATATAATTTTAGAAAAAAAACCGATTATTCAATTCCTTTCTTTAGAATCCATAAACTATTTACATGAATTAGGTATTTTGGAGACGGAAGTTTACGGTCAATACGCTCAACATTACTCTTGTACAATAGGAAACTCTAGGGAAGGACGGAATGAACAACCATGATAAATACTCTCCAAAGTAAATTTTTAAATGTTATAAAGGAGATCTTTCCAGACTATCCTCAGTTGATTGTTGAGTGGAATGATGACATCCGACAACTTATGATAAATCAAGAAGACTTCCAGCCTAGCCAATCCTTAAAAGCGTTTATTGTTATCATGGATCGTTTAACTAAAGAACATCAATTAAATATTGAGGATTTGGAAAAATGGGCATCTAACTATAAAAGTGAGATAAGAGGGTTTGTTCTTCCACATATACGAATAATAGAGGAGGAAAATGCTCAGTATTCCTTAAAATCTAACAATAGACAAGTAATAAACTCATTGTTAAATCAGAATTTTGTAGAATCCGGTTCAGCTTTATTATTTCATAGATTAAGAGAAACAATCAGTAAAAATGAATTTGATATCGCTACAGAAATTCCAACAGCCCGCATTGCTGAAAAGGCAATTGAAGCGACTGCCCAGGTGAGATCTGAGAATGCCAACCTAAAAGTGAAGTCCCATGCTGCAATTGAACAATGGAAGAACTTAACCTCACAGGCCATTACTTCAATGGATGATTTAACAGCAGATATTTTTGATATTGTTTCAATTCTATGGATGCAGCAAGCAACTCATAAAGACCAAATGATTCATTTCCATACAGATGACGCTTTAAACCTTCGTCGAATACAAGGACGAAAACAGGAAACTGACGGTTATCAATCCTCTTACCGAAAAAAAGAACGTGATGATATTATGAAGAGGCTGGCAGCTCTTACCACCATATGGATTCGGATTGAACGGGAAAATCTAAGATTTATTAATGAGGACCAAGAAAGTTTTGACGAAATTGGCCGAGTGCAATTTAATCCTTTGTTTGTGGTTGATAGTGTTACGGTAGCCTATCGTGGAGAGAAGCCGATTGGTATATATGAATGCAGTATTCGTCCAGGGGAACTGCTCTCGAACTTTTTATTTGGCTCACAAAAAAGTAGTGGGCTGTTGGCATTAAAGACTTTAGAATACCATCCAACAAAACAAAAATACCACAAACGATTATCAAGATATTTATCCTGGCAGTGGAGAATTCGGCAAAAGAGTGCAGACTATTTAAGGGCCTATCACATTGGCGGAGAGAAGGGGCTGCTAAAGGTCATGGATTTGGAGGTAAATCCGCGGTACGGATCAAGAATTAAGGAGCAATTTGAGGAAATTCTAGATACCTTACAGCAGGACGGTATTATTAAGGAATGGAGCTATAAAGAAAAGAATATTGAGCAGCAAATTGAGCAGGAACGAAATTGGTTTGCAAACACCTGGTTAAAGGCTCGTGTTCAAATCATCCCACCTACTGAAATCACGGGAATTGGGGATGATCGGGACATATTGCTAATTGATGACAATGACTACGAAACAGTAAATTTTTCGACCATGCTAAAAGGCATGACTCAAACTGAAACAGCTGCGGCTATAGAGATAATTGAAGAAAAGGGGGTTACCCCTGAATCCATCCACGATGAAAGAAAGAAACGGGGATTAACCATTGTAGAAGCAGCAAATGAACTAGGTATGTCACATAGCACTTTGTCCAGGTACGAAAGAAACCTAATAAAGCGTCCATATAAGGAAAACTTAGAAAAAATGAAAAAATGGTTAAATGAAAAAAAAGCATCAATTTGATGCTTTTTTTTTCATTTAACAACTTTATTCTGTTCATCAGTAAGCGAAACAAATCAGTAGTTAATAGTCAGAAGTAACGGAACTTAATAAGAGCATCACAAGTATATAAATATACGTTAATTTTGACAAAAAACACAATTATGATGTTACACTTAATGTTAACATATATTTTAATACTAACATTATAAATAACATATATTACACAAACAATGATTGATTAATTTTTTATAGTGATAATTTTTACACTATTATTTTGATTGTGTTCTCCCCTTCTAAATAAATAATAGGTGAAAAGGAAAATAATTTATAAATCCCAAAAGTCACTCATTTTCGCATTCGGGTCTATTTTTCTTATTGCCTTCAATATCTTTTTTATGACGTCTTGACGAGGGATGTAGTCACTATCACTGCATGCTTTCGTAACTGTATTTTTACTGATATTGGCATTTTTTGCGAGATCTTTCTGTTCTAGCCCGTTGTGATCCATCCACTTTCCCAATTTACTTCTCCGTTTTCCTATACCCCACATGATAAACTTCTCCCCTTTCATTTTTTTGTACAAACAGTCTCGACTGAAAATCCCATTAATATTCAATTGAATCCCAAAAAGTTGGGAATATTGGACAGGCTTATCATCATATCTTGTACTAAAGGACGTCATATGGCGTCAATGGACGTCAAAAGAAGGGTGATATTTTTGAGGAATTAGGTGAATGGGAATTTTATGGATGATTGGCAAAATGGTTATTCATGGTTATTGTTTCTTATCATATGATTGGGGGTTTTACAGTGGTATATAGACCGACTGTACGATATGATGAATTATTTAGAGACTATGTAGATTCTTTATTTCATGCGACTCATTTAGACCGGAATCAAATTATAAGAGGTGCCCTTTTTGCGGCTGCACATTCTAAGGAGTTTCATTTATTATTAAATTCTTACAAAAAGAGAGACGTCCCTATCCCCCCTGCTCCTTGGTTACTCGAGGAACAGAGTTTATGGCTAAATCAGTCTCATAAGGGAATAAAAGAAGAGAAGAACATTGAAATGGTTTCAAATAACGAAGGAGACGCAGTAAACAACACTGATAAAATCTTAAAGCAACATATAGACAGTGCAGAAAAACAACTAATTCCTGGTGAACAAGAGATTAAGCAGGCTGGAGAGATTCCTAGTTTACCAATTAAATGCACCGGTGGATTGTTCTTTAAGCTTGAATAACATTAAGAAATGTAGAGGCAAAATAAAGAGTTTAATATTTATAAGTGAATTTAAGGCAGGAAAAAGAGGATTTTTAGCTTAGATATTTTTGGAAAATTCGATAATAAATATAATGTTTAAATGTCTAATTCAGAGGGATTTATTAGAAAAGCTATATAGTACACCATCCGCTTAAAAAATAATGGTTTCTCACCTGGATCATTATTGTGCTGATTTCAGGTGAGAAAGAATGTTTTTTTGAACTTTAACAGAATTCCCTTCCTCTTTTACTTGAGCAATGAAATCTAAATAAAGAATCGTTAATAAATCCTCAATGGTTATGTGTTGGTCGTTAAGATATGGGGAAAGGTCATGAAGGAAGATCTCTCCTCTTAGGATTTCCGTTTCTTTCATTTGTATTGTGATATGGGCTTTCTTTTCTTTTTCAAAGTCTTCCTCAATGACTTCCTTCTCAATGGTTTCGAATGTAAATAAGTGATCCGACAATGCCTTCATCACTCTTTTTTCTACTTTTACCTCCCCCATGTATTGTTCTTTTTTTGACATTAAAAACCCAGCAACCTGTTTGTTTATATTCCCTTTTTTGATTTGGTTCAAGAAATCCTTATAAAGAAGATGAATAAGGACAGCCAAATTAAACCCATGTGGGACGTCTTCATACATATCGAACATATCGTCAATAAATACTTCCCCTCTAATATAATCATAATATCCAATAATAATCTTTAGGTACCTTCGGTTGCCGAATATATAGTCAAATAAGCCTTTAGAGGGAGACAGGCCTTGTAATTTTCTTTGAAGAAGATTTAATCTACTGTAAGATTTCTTCAAGAGAACCACCCTTTTCAATCCAATTTATGACGCTCATCATAATAAAGAAAACAACTTTGCGTTCGGAAAGCTGCTTCTGAATAGCAAGACCATAAGGCCCTCCAATGGTTTGATAAAGACTTTCTTTTAGCATGGTATGCATATATATTTTTGTATCTTCATAGTCAATATTCCAGTCAACTATTTCCATATGATGTAATCCAAATTGTAAAAGTGAAGTATTAAAAGCGGTTTGACTGAGGGCTTGTCCATCTTCCCTTTGGTAAAATCTCTTTGTTTGTTTACAGTAGGTGCGCAGCTTCATCTGCATAATGGGTGTTACAGGGAATTTTATATTGTGACACTTATCTGATCGTGTTTTTCTTTTTTTCTTTTGCTGATATTCAGGAACTTTTTTTTCTACAACTTCTTTTTTTGAAATTATTTTTTTGTTATTTGCGTTTTGGAACATCGGATTTAAGCTCTCCACTTTCAAGACTCCCCCCTCTATTTTTTTATTTACCTCATGGTCACTTTTCCATTTTTCCATGTTTTATTAGATATATAGTAAGGGGGGAGGAAGAATAGAACCCTTTTGAATATTTTTTTAGAATAAGGGAATAATGGTTACTACAATTCTCTTAAAGGAAGGAAAGATAGGAATATGCCGAAAAAAAATAAGGGGAAAAATGTATCAAAACAGATAAAAAAAGCAGTGAAAGATGCAAAAAAGGCCGGAGTGAAATTGGTTAAAGTAGAGATTCGCTAAAAAATCAATTACTAGAAGTGATTAAATTTTATCTTTAGCTGAGGACAGCATCACCGGGTAACCTCCAGCTAAAGAATCTAATAATTTATTTCTGATACTTGAAGACCTAATAATTATTATCATTGTACACATACAACAAATTGCGTGAATAAGCCGTTATGTCCAATGGAACTTAGATGGTAATAACCGATAGTAATGTTACTTATATTTTGTATACATTTTTGTAAACATAAATTTTATAGTCTTTTAAATTAAAAAATGAGGATGAATGCATTATTAACATATATGTTATTCTTAATGTTATTAATGATATATATGTTATTGATAATAGCGTGACGTTTTTAATGGTAACAATATTTACATTTCTTTAAATAGGCCTATGAGAACTACTTATAAAATGAGGTTAGAATCTGATATAATGAAACAAAGGTGGTGTTTTATATGTTAGAGGAACAAAACAGTGAACCTAAGCGAAAATATGCCTGGATTGGTAAA
This sequence comes from Neobacillus mesonae, assembly GCF_023715155.1. Classification (GTDB taxonomy): domain Bacteria; phylum Bacillota; class Bacilli; order Bacillales; family Cytobacillaceae; genus Neobacillus; species Neobacillus mesonae_A. Next base: position 32,615 of record NZ_JAMBNQ010000036.1, on the reverse strand, counting down.
TGGGCAAAAATGACGGGTGAACGAGCAAGAATTGATGCAAAAGTGAACAACACCTATATCATATATGAAAAGAACGGGAAACTTGTAAAGGAATTTCCGAATGGGAATGTTATTCCGTTTCAAAAAGATGGTGAATCTTAATGCATTCGCATCAACCAATCTTTTTTGTATTCGCCGGCAATAATGGAAGTGGAAAAAGCACCTTCCGCAACTTAATCATTGATAAAATAGGTCTTGATATAAATCTTGACCCTGATGCAATTGCCAGAAGAATCGATTCGGAAAATCCAGAAAGTAAAAGATTAGCTGCTGGTAAAGAAGTGATTAAATCCGTTAAAAAGTACATGAAAGAAGGTAAAGATTTCTCAATTGAGACAACACTTGCTGGGACCAATGCCATCAGACAAATTCAAGAAGCAAAAAAGATGGGATATGAAGTCACCATGTTTTATGTTGCTCTTCGTCATGTAAACCAAAATATTGAAAGGGTAGCCATGAGAGTGAAAAATGGCGGCCACAACATTCCAACTGAAGATATCCTTAGAAGAAATACCACCTCTTTCAAACATCTTTACAAGTATGCCCATATGATTGATAATCTGATTTTAATCGATAATAGCGAAGACCGTGGTGATATTGTATTAGAAATAAATGATGGTTGTATCACCTACCAGGCGCATCCCCTTCCTTCGTGGGCCCTTCCAGTTGCGAACAATTTAAGGGAGATCAATAAAAAACGCTTAAGACAAAATATACCCGGTTTACTTAATGATGGAATGGACCATTTGCCTTAGCAAGTGGTTTCCTTTCTCCCTTGAGCCTTCTTTCAAATGGTTGCGCTAGCAACCGTAAAGCAGGTTCGATGCCTGCGTTTTATAATCAAAAAAAACGGATGTTTTTTACCATTCGTTGGTGAAAAATTGATGCTGATTAATCCAGTATTTTTTAAGGGCAAACTCCCCTCTCCCAATTCTTCTTCACATCTTTAATCTGAAATACCAAATAATGATAAATTATCTTCAATGCAAAGGGGAAAGTTCCCCTTTGCTAGATACATAGTTTTTTAGAGATATCCTTTTTCCTTTAAGCTAACGTGCTTACCGGTATGTGTGACAATAATATGGTCAAGCACTTCGATTCCTAAAACTTTCCCTGCTTCTGCAAGCCTTTTGGTTACTTCAATATCTTCTCTGCTAGGGGTGGGGTCTCCGCTTGGGTGCTGATGACTAATGATAATTGATGCTGCATTATTGAGAATAGCGCATTTCATTACCTCTCTAGGATGAACAATACTTGAATTTAAACTCCCTACATGGGCTCTATGTAACCCTACTACCTGATTTTTCGTATTTAGCATCAACACAAGTAGCACTTCCCGGTCCTCATCCGCTATGTAAGAAGCTGCTAACTGCTGCGCATCTTCTGGTGAGCGGATAGAATACTGTACAAACGGCTCCTGAGATTCCTTAATTTCCTGCTTGATTCGTACTACTTCAAAGATTGACATAAATTCCATTTTTCCTAACTCCCTTTCTTTTTGTTTTTTCATTTTTCTTGCCTTGCGAAGCGAATAATTTCCCCAAAGGGAATTATTTTTCCCCTTTGGCATGGAGAAACGAAAAACACGCATAGGCGGTCGGTCAAGGGATTAGCATAAAAAGTTTTTTTCTGTTGCGTAAGCGCCCCTTAAGGAAAAAAACTTTTTTGCCCCTTGATTGGCCGAATAGCCGTCTTATCTTTCAGCCGGGAAGGTTCGGGTGCCCTAACGGATGAAGGATTAGACGGCTTGCGATGTTTTACGATTCGTAAGGCAAAAGGGAAAAATAAACAAAAAATAGCAGCCTGAAGGCTGCTTTCCTATGGCCATTATGTATTTGGGTCTTAGGTTCGTTTGGTACGGCGGCATGCCGTAAATGGAACAGGAACCTACGGAATGTTGGCTCTAGCCTTACAGACCGTGGTTATCGGGCCATTTAGTGCCAAAGCGACACGTACAAACTGTTAGAAAGTTGTCTTCCTTCTTACAGTTTGTAGTGCTGCCTCCCAGGATAAGAATATGGGGTTTTATTTTGGAAAGGATTTAACGCTTTGAAAAGTATAAAACTCTTTTGCTAAAAGATTTTTATTAAAAATCATGATTCCCTGGGCAAAATGGAGAGGTCTTAAGGAAAATATCAACTTATGGTGAGCGAATACTTAAATAGACTTTATTGAAGGATGTGTTAAAAATGGTTGATTTAAATCGTAAAGAAGAAATTGTAGGATTAAATTTAAAGTATTGCCATATTGAACATGATATTAGAAGATGATTTATATAACAAAGAAAAGATGAACCATGATTTAACAAATCTTGTTGCCTATCTTGCTTTACTGGGATGAAAAGGTTGTAGGAATGAATCCAAATTTTTAGTCAGCAGTATCAATAATGGTAAAGAGAATTCGAATTCTAATTTGTAAATTTGAAATAAGGTATTATCTCGTAAACAATCTTTGGGTAAAAAAGAGGATCGTCCCTATATTGGGTAAACGATCCTTTCTATATATATTCAAATATTGGTTAAGAAAATATCCCTCTTTGTTGCTTTTTTCCATAACGAACTCCTAAGATGTACATCAATAACATTAGCATGTATTTAGAAATTCCCATTACTAACATCTTTCTTCTTATTTCTAAGGCTATTTATTCAATCAATATCAATATTTTGGTGGTTGTGGACCGGTTCATTTTTAAGTGCAGCTTATTTTGTTGCAATCCATTGATTTATTTTATCTTCCCCTTGCTTTGATACATCCTTCAATTGGTCAATTAGATAAGTAAGATAGGAATTGAGATCAAATCGATCGTTATGAATAAATTCAGATAAGAGTTGATTATTTTCTAAACCCATTTATATTCCCCTCCGTTTTTTCTTTCCTTATCTACATGTTTCCCAAGTTATTAATCTTTTATACATACAAATTACAAATATATTTTTAAAAAATCTATTTTGAACAGTATGGATCCTAAGAATTTCCAACACCATTCGAAAAAGGATTTATTTACTTCGCTTCGCTATTCTTTAGCGGCAGCCTTATACGGTGTAATTATGTTTATCATCAGTAATGATAACAATCTTAATTATAAATTAATTGTTATTGCTAACATATATTATATTGTTGTTGATGTATTATATATAAACGTAATTTAGACTGGTCACTTCAATTACAACTATTGAAAATGGCAAGGTGTTAGATGTTTGTCCAATAATAGAAACTTTATTTATAATTAAAAAAGGACACCCTTTAATAAGGGAGTCCCATAATCGGTTGGATTATGAATAATTAATCTTATTAACTCAATGTTTTTTATAAAATAAATATAGAATAAGCTTATTTTTTTTCAATAGCCCCATATTCTTCTAACAATTTTCTTATTCCCAAGTTAATTAATTTTGATTTGTCTCCTTTTTCGCCTCTTGCTGCTATTTTGTCAACAATTACAGCTAAGTCTGGATCCATATAAAACGAAGTGAAAACTTTCTTGTTTTTCTTTTTTATTGGTTTTTTTCCTGTAGCTAGTTCCCTAAGATATTCATCGTCTTCAACATGATCAACATCAATGATATTAACAACATTGTTATCATTAACATATGTTTTGTCATTATTTATAGCATTAGTTTTCTCAATATTATTATTAACGTTTTTAAGTTCAATATCATTTTCGGCTTTATTGTTATTTACCTTTTTATTTGCATCATTAGCAATATCTTCATTTTTATTTTTCTCAATATTGCTATCGTCATCAGTATTAGTTTCATATGAATTAAAGAATGCTTGGGTAGCATTTGGTTTCTTAATTCGATCCTTGAGGTTGTTTTTGGCTGACACGTTTTTTCAACTCCTTCACAAATGGAACATAATATTCTAACGCATTTCGTAACTCTGAGTTGCCATCAAAGCCTTCAATCGCTAACCGTCTAGTAGAAGCTTTTCTTTTTATAATGGTATCGAATTTTAAATTAGGATAATCCTCCTCAACAGCTTCAATCATTACTTCGTTTTCCTTGGCTCTAGCATCAATTAATGAAAATAGAATACCGGCTGTTTCTAAGGTAGGATTATAACGTTCCTTTGCCCCTTCGATAATTTCTAAAAACTTTGGAATAGCATAATAAGCAAACATGGAACCGTCAAACATTACTACAGCATAACTCCCTGCCTCTGAATATGTACTTAGTGGAATAACAGTTTGCTCAGAAAGTGCAGGTGGAGTATCAATTATAATCCAATCATAATCGTCCATAACTGGCTCTAGGGCGCTCTGTAAAGCATCTAATTTAAGATGATTTTCAAACATTTTTCTTGGTAGCGTGGCAAGAAAATCGTTAGCCGGAATTAAATCAAGATTTTTGTTGATTTTAATAATATATGGCCTTGCATCACCATTTATAATGGCTTCCAAAATAGTTCTCTCTTCAAATACAGTGCATATATCATATTCACCGGTTAAAAAGCTGGTTAAGTTTCCTTGCCCATCCATATCAATAGCTAAAACCCTCTCATCTTTACTCAGAAGATAAGATGTAATCCCACTGCTAGTGGACTTAGAGCATCCGCCTTTACTGATTCCAAAAGTAACTATTTTTGCGGTCAATACATTCACTCCTATTAATGTTAATTGTAAATGATAAATCTTGCTATTATTCTAGCATATATTCTATATGTATAAAAAGATGTTTATACCAACATTATAGTTCATATTATTACATAGTTTGATAATAATTCAAAACATATGTCAACATATATATTGATCTATATTTTAATTATACTCTATATTCTTATAAATGTAACATTTTTTCCTAATATATAAGGTGATAATTTTTATTAACCAACCTTTCTTAGGGGAAATATGAGATTAAATAAATATAGAAAAAAGTATATGACGATATATATGTTGTCGTTAATTATGTAGTATAAATAAACATTTTTTACATTAATAACAATACCAACATTTTACAAAGGATTTTCAACATTATGAAATTAGCATTCTAAAAAAATAACCACAAATAATATTATAAGTTGCAATAAACTTCGGCATACAATTTAGTAATTACAAATTATACAATGTTTGTTATAAACTAAATTAACTTGTTCTTTAAATCCAAATATTTAAAGTGAGGAGTCTTTTTTTAGTACGTAACAACATATATGAATTAAATAAATATATTAGACTGTCATATCAATCAATGTAATTATTGTTGTATATAATGATATATATATATATATATTAATAACATTATTAGGTGATTAGATCGTAATAGAACTATTAGTACTAATAGTAGGGGAGAATTAAAGTATATTTTTTTCTTTTTTTGAGAAATTCACAAGAATAATGAAACATAGAAAAATGAATATAACATGATTAAAATAATATATGTTAACATATATTATAATGTTGATTTTGATGAATCGAATATAATATATATTAAAATATTATTTGTAATATAAAATACTGTATGATAAAAAGTATATGATGATATTGAGATTATTTTTAATATTAAATAGGTTATGGTAATAGAAATCATATTTAAAGTATAAAATATTTTATATGTTTTAATATATATTAACATCGTTATTAAATTTGTTTTCTATTTCAGTATACATATAATTAGTAGCAAAAATTGTTTATTTGATTTCTAATAAAAGCGAATAGATAAGTTGGAGAAAAAAGGGGAGGAAGGAAGGTACTATATATAACAACATATATTTCAAATTATATGTTGTTATTGAAAGTGTATTTAAGTTTATTGTTTTTTGTATATTTGATGAAAAATTAAGAGTTTAGTTCACGGTTCTGGTTTTAACCTTTCTTAAGCTAGGAGATATTGATCTAGTACTCTTAATAAGGGCAATGTTTAGTAGAGGAATTGGAAAATCGGTTTAATGCTTTGTTAATGTAGGATGGCACCTAATGTATAACCTTAAATTTTGTAACCTAGGAGAACGAGCTTCTCATCCTTTTAAATTACATATGGAATAGTTATAACTCTGATTATTTTAAATTTCATTAAAGGACTTTATTATTGGTGATCTCCTTAAAAGCAGTTTAGTTCTCTATGTTGATTTTGAAGGTTGTGAAATTATACACTCAAAGAATAGGTCCAGGTTTAACGGTTAATTTGAAGAGTTGCATACAGTAGATGTTGTAGAGGTGAAAAATGAAAACTAGAGAGGAAGCAATTAATTATTGTTTGACATTGGAAAACACCTATGAAGATTATCCGTTTAGTGATAAGAATTGGACATTAATACGACATAAAGAAAACAAAAAGGTCTTTGCGTGGATTTTCAAAAGGGATAATCGTATTTGGATTAACCTGAAGTGTGAAAACGGCTGGTTAGATTTCTATCGTCAGAATTATTCTTCAATAGTTCCTGCCTTCCATCTTAATAAAGCTCATTGGAATTCAATTATTCTTGACGGTACTATTCCAGAGGAAGTTATATACGATCTGGTTAGACGAAGTTATGAATTAACAAAGGAAAAATAAGTTGAGCTAGTTACATTACCTAATATATTTTTAACTAAACATTAAAGCCCCTGTATGAGAAAGAATGTACGGAAAAGTAGTTACACAACACATACAGGGTTTTAACGCAAGAAAGAATAGAATTAGAGAGGATCTATAAAATGCTGTTATTATGCACTACTAAGCAGGCAAAAAAAGCAACCAAATTCACGCATAAATCTCATATTATGAAATGCTAATTTATATTAATATAAATATCAATTATTATTGTAATTCTTAACAAAAGCCCTTTATCTAAACCAGGCTCATTTAATATTAAATTGTTACTTGTTTGAGAATTTGATAATTTTTATGGTTGATAACGGTTACATTATTCTCGTATAAAACTCCGGTTCGATTTAAAGCAATTTTAATCATAACCGAGTTTTCATATACCTTTTCCACAATACCAACGATTCCTTTTTTAGAACGGATCCGATCATTTATTTTAGCTGTTTTCAATTTGTTTCACCCTTTTTAATAAAAATTTACAGAATATTGTGGTTAATATCAAGTATTTATTGCTAATAAGTAATTAAAATCCAAAATTAAAATAACTTTATTGTAACTTTAAAATTATCTAGTTTTTAACTAATGAAAAAAGATATATTGCAAACGTTGTTTTTGACAACCTTGATAATAACATCATCAATAACATATATAGCATGTTTACTTTTAATAATATTGGTCTTATATATAGCATTATCAATTAATCCTATTATTTAATTGTTTTTTAGTTACGTCATCGCGCAAAATTGTTCATTTAAAGACTTATATTAGCAAAATAGATAGTGAACTAAAGAAAAGAGGGCAGAGGCGGACAATAAACCAGAATATACCACAACATTTATTCGTTTTGTGAAGCATTTTAGCAGTATAATAGTATTGGTATTTCAACAGATATTTACAAAAAGGGGACAATTTATGAAGAAATTAACCTACTTATTTATGGCTTTTTTATTAGTTTTCCTTGCAGCTTGTTCATCAAATGAAACAACTAGCAAAGGGGAAAATGCTGAAACAAAGAAAACAGAAATTAAAATAAATAAAACTCAAGAAGTAAGTAAAAATAACGCAGCCACTGTTGAAAGCAAAAAAAGTATACCTGAAGATAAAGCTGAAAAAACGACTAGTGAAAGCAAAGTCAGTCCAAGCGTTTCTGCCACTAGTACACCAAACACAACAAGTGTTAATGGTGACTTTGACTACAGTAAATATACGTTAATCGAAGTAGATGGAGGAGATATGTCAGGATATAGAAAGCCGAATGTCAGAGTTGATGTCGGGTTTGGCGACAGGGAATATTGGGCTTTTACAAATGAATACGGACAACTAATTCGTGTTGAGGCAAAAAATATAACACTCCAAAATCCGAATACTGAGCATGTTTCATCTTCTGGGAGATACTATTCTGATGAAGCGAAGGTCCCTGGCACAGAGAGTCCAACGTTAGATGAAGGGCATGTAATTGCTGATTCACTTGGGGGAGTATCTAACGCATATAACATTACACCTCAAGACAGCATTCTCAATAGACACGGTGATCAAGCTTATATGGAAAAAGTAATTCGAGATGCAGGGGGTTGTACTGATTTCGTAGCAGTGATTCAATATCCAAATACTCAGACGCAAATTCCTAATCATTATAAATTCACATACAAAATTCAGGGCAGATCCATTACAGATGAATTTGACAATGTAAACCCAGATGAAGTGAATAAAAATTTAGGGAAAACGACAGGTACGAGCAGTAAGCCGCCGAAATCAGACAATGTAACAGCAAACGAAACTGTAAGTAGTAATGAAAATGTTAGTAAGGTGGATACCAATCATAATGGTCGTGTTACAATCGCTGAAGCCAAAGCTGCTGGCTTTAAAATGCCAATTACGCGCGATTCATGGCTCTATAAATATATGGACGATCGAGATGGTGACGGACTAGTAGGTGAGTAAACAAATCAGATATTTATAAAAACATGTAACACAAAAGTGAAAAAAATCGGCAAAAATAGGTGCTCTCGGTGTCTTAAACCTTGATCAAATAATTGAGTTTCTAGCATACATGAAAAAAGGCAATTAAACAAATAAAGGATATCATTAAAGCTTTTAGGTAAACAGAAGGGATAAGCCTTCTGTTTTTTATTAACTAAGCACAAGAGGAGCTATAAGAGACAAGGTCGAGAGTGACAGATGCAGAAACAGAAAATGGAAAAAACTACAAGCCGCATTGTTTATGAAGAAAGATAACAAATGTAATTAATAGTCTTCCATTCAGGTCTATCGCTTTAGGAGTAATTGTAGAGATAGAAATTCCACCACATAATCTTTAAAACATTTATTATGAAGAAATGTACTTACATTAAACGGGGGCAAAACCTTAAGTTGGAATAGCTTCGGCGGTCTCTTTTTCTTGTTGTGCGAACGGGGCAAGTTAAAGAAGGAAATTCAATGAATGGAAAACGATGGAGAGCAGTTAGGATTTTATTTCGTAAAAATACAGGGGGGAAAAATGACTCAAAATCCCATTGTTTTAGTTGTTAGTGTGTCAATAATCAAAGATGAAAGGGTTTTAATGATTAAAGAAAATAAATTAAATGTTATTAATAAGTGGAATTTTTCAAGTGGACGAATTGAACCAGGAGAGGATATTCTCTATGCAGCAAAAGGGTAGTAAAAGAAGAGACAAGATGTATTTGGCAATTAAAAAATGCTATATACGGTAGTCTGTTTTTTGAATGTAAAAAGAGCCGATATACGCAAGTAGTGCATAAAAACTTGCATATCTTAGGCTCTTTATTTTTATTCCTTATTATGCTAAAGCAGGATAGTTTAATAGCAATAGGTAAGACTTGATGTTATCTCCATCTTTTCCCCTGCTCCACACCCAACGTGCGACTTTCACCGCATTAGGCGTTCTATCTTATTCTTTTAGACTAAAGCAACTAAATTACAAACTTTACGAAATTGGTTTAGCTTCTTCAATTGTTTTCCATCTAATTGAAGAGTGTTCCTATATCGTTCAATCGTCTTTTCACTTGTAGCATGGATTAATCTATGAACATCTTTATGTATGATTACAAGATTATTAAACTCATCTGTACCTCCCATAAATCTGGGTAATTTATGATGACAGTGTACCTGATTGGATGTTAAAATTCCCCTGTTACTGCACATTTGCCTAATTGCATAGAATACCTTGAGATTCTGTTATCTGCAACCTCCAGGTTGTCTTTACCGTAAGGTACTTTTAACATTTTGTTTATTTGTACGGCAACGTCGGCTATAAGATTTTGATGAAGTTTAAGCCTTTCTTCTTTTGTATAATTACATATATTTTGACTGAAGTTCATGGCATTACTTGCTTGAATATCCCCTAATGGAAATAAATATGCACCAGCAATTTTATATGTTCTGAAATTATTCTTATGAAGTCTCTTGTATGTTTCTGATGGCTTTATAGGCTTTCCATATTTGCCAATTGGTTTTAGACGATTATACATGGTTTTCAATAGACGATAGGCTATTTTTCCAAAATCTATATTGATATGAGTCGCAACCTTGAAGTAATTTTTTATTCCGAGAAAATAAGCGTTATAATCCATGACAGTATGTGGTGTTGGCTTATTTTGGATTTTGCGAATGAAATATCTAAGTTTTTCTAGTATATCATTCATCTTTTTATCCATAACGTGTGTATTGGCTAATATTTATTACGCTTGGTTACTGCTTTAAGAGAAAGACCTAAAAAATCAGATTTCCTCCTTCTAAGATTAGTAATCGCTGATTTCTCAGTTGATATATCAAGGTTTAGCTGATTTTTTATGTATTCCTTGGTAGCGTGAAATATTTTGATAGCTGATTGGTGAGAATTTGTGAAAATCTTAAAGTCATCTGCATATCTAACGATATACATTTGTTTGAGATTCGTTTTCCTTAACGCTCTTGTCTTACTATTGGTTGCGTAAGCATGTTTTGTTTTTAGGCATTCCCATTGGTTGGCTATCCACCAATCTAAGTCATTTAAAACAATGTTTGATAAAAGAGGAGACAGGATTCCTCCTTGCGGAGTTCCTTTAGTTGGAACACCAATGCCTTTGATTGGTGCATTTAGCATTTTCGAGACAATCGTTAAAACTCTTTTGTCCCGTATGCCTATACTGTACATTTGTTTAATTAACTTTGAATGGCTCACGTTGTCAAAGAAACCTTGTATATCAATGTCTACTACATGATGCAACTTCACATTATTGACTAAGAACTGACATCTAGCCATTACATGGTGAGTTGACCTATTTGGTCTAAAACCGTATGAATGGTGATAAAATTTAGCTTCACATATTGGCTCTAATACTTGTTTGAACATCTGTTGAATTAGTCTATCTCTCATAGTCGGAATACCTAATGGACGTTTCTTTCCATTCGGTTTAGGTATCTCAACCCTTCGCACCGTTTGAGGTTTATAATTCTGTAATACTTTTCGAATTTCCTCGATAAATTCATCAGCGTTTTCAATCTTGTATTGGTCAATCGTGATGCCATCAGTTCCAGCTGTTTTTGAACCTGTATTCGCTTTAATGTTCCGAAAGGCTAATAAGATATTGTCTTTTGATATGATATGTTCATATAGCCTTAAACCCTTTGTGGCATTGTTTTTACTTCGCTCATAAAGGTCATCAAATATGTCTTGCATACCGTAATATTCTGCATGTCGTAGAGCTGCACTCACCGATGGATTGTTTCTCCTTCCTTGCGGAAAATCCCATCATCTTACTCGACCCTGTGAGTTTCATTTAGTTATGTTAGTTTTCAAAGAGAAGACTTGGGACTATCCCTCCACGCTCGTTACACGCTTTAACGGTACTGTGTCCCTACTTTCGCAAGAGTAAAGTCACTTCGATATATTATTATCTTATAGACACCATCCCGATAGTAGTCGTTTAAAAGTGGATGTTTCTTACTTACAACGTTCCGATTAACCTAGCTTTGCATATATCCGTAGGTGCTCACTTTAAGCCTGCCAACCTATATCCTCATTTGTTAGATATCCCGAAGTTCCTATACACTACTCGTACTTTTCGGTGTTTGACACTGCGTTCGCAGCATACGTCTTTCGAGCGTATTAATTTCTAGACCCGTACATTCGCAAGTTCGTCAGTCCAGTTGGACATTCTCACCATAGATATTTTGTAGCATCCCGACCTATCACAAACCATATTCTAAGAAGCAACTTAGGTTCGTTTCAGCCGACTTCACATAGCTTCATACACATTCTGGCTACTACCTTCATGTGCATGTAGGAGGATCAGATAACCCGTTTCAGCTCAACATGACGACTTTCATTCCGAGTTTTAATTAATCAGTTGTAATTGCTTGATAGCAATTCTCCTATTTCGTGCTTTGGCACTTATAAGGAAACGTTTCGCTCAGTACATTTCTTCACAAACTATACATTATTCAAATTAAGTTTTTAACTTTTTTACACACATAAATCATCTCATAACTATCGTTTGTAATAGGGGTTTCTTTCCAATCCTTAAATATGTTTACTATCCAAAACCGTTAAATAATAGGATTCTTTCCATCTCTTTTGGAAAAACATAGCGTAATCTTATATTGGTTCTTTTTTCATCTATTATTTTTTCTTCTTTATTTATGTATTTTCTAATGGTTGTATAGTGTTGGATTTGACTCAAAGAATCATAATTACTAATCGTATATACATCCACCTTATTTTGAGTGTTTTTGTCTATATATGACTTCCAATATTCTTCAGTATCAGGTTGGATTAACTCTTCTGTACTTGGGAGTCTTGTGTTGAAAATAAAAACACCGTCAATTTCTAAATGTTTATTTACAGATGCTAATAGCCCATCCTGTTCCTCATTCGTAAGAAAGTGCTGGAATGAGTTTCCTACAGAGAATATAAAATTACTCTTAATATTTAAGTTAAGTTTAGTACAATCCTGTGCGACCCATTCGATTTGCAATTTAAGTTTTGATGACTTCTTTCTCCCTTCACATAACATTCCTTTATGAATATCAACCCCAACGAGTTTGTAACCTAACTTCGCTAAAGGAATGGTTGCTCGACCTGTTCCACAGGCTAAATCAATTATAGGTTCACCTTCGCTTTTTGAAGCCCATTTCATTAAATAAGAAAGGTCTTCAATATATTCTTCATTTTCCTTATCATATAAGATAGGGTCATCATACTCTTCCGAATTTGTTTTTAACATCTCCAAAAAACCCCTTTAAAAAATCTTACTTTTTCTAATTTTAACACATTGAACAGTAAATCTTCTTTGTTCAACTATCGCACCCGTTAGTCAACAAGAAAAAGCCGCCAGAATGGCAGCTCTTAGTTAATTTAATAAATTTAAAATAATTATTAACAGAATGGATAATGAAATGGAACCAATCGTAAAGTATCCAAAGTATTTCAAGGGTTTTGACAACTTTTTTATATTTGTTTTGGCAAGATTAGCAGCATTTCCTTCAATCTTGTTAAAATGGTCTATTACATCATTAAAAGGTTTATTTTCATCTTTCATTCAACCACCACCCATTTACTAAATTTTAACATATTCAGTCCTCAATATTGGCATTCTTTGTTTTTTTTCTTAAACTAAACTGCCGTTAGTGCAGTAAGCATTGCTTCACAAAAATGAATAAATATTAGTGTGTATAAAGTTTTACCCTTAAATAATGATTCATAAAGATTAATAAACATACTGCCAAAACCTACATCTATTAAATGCCAGAAACAAAACAAGATTAGATGTGGAACTAATTGATACAATAATTTATGATATTTATCCCATTTCTTACTCATTTGAGGAGAATTTACTTGCTTATGTCTATACATATAAATATAAAATTTTGGAAGAATATTTATGAGTAAGGGATAAAATTTAAGGATGATGGTAATTTTGGCAAAAAATCGAACGGAAGAATTTAATCAAATAGTGAAAACGATTAAAGCAACCTATGAGGATCTAGTTGATTATTGGATTGATTATTCCCTATATGCTTCATTTGAATACTGGATGGAATTAGCTTTGTTCATTCTTCCGCTAATTTTTCTATTTTTTAAAATTGATAAAACAAAAATTTTCCAAATTGGATTTTATGGTTATAGCGTTCATATGATAGCTCATTATATTGATATATTTGTAAGAGAGATGGGCTTTAGAAATCACCCAATCCCCTTAATTCCTTTTCTCCCTGGTTTTGCATTTGACTCTAGTTTAATTCCTGTAACATTCATGTTAGTTTACCAATGGACTTTAAATAATAAAAAGAATTATTATCTATTTTCTGGTATAGCTGCCTTATTATTTTCTTTTGTACTGAATCCTACATTTGTTTCAATCAATTTACTTAGACTGTACGGAAAGACAAACTATTTTCATGTGTTTTTAGGCTATGTAATAGTTATTATTGGTGCAAAGTTCATTAATGATGTTTTTTTATGGACTGAAAGGAAATTTAAAAAACCATCAAATTAGCAGTAAATTAGAAGTCCTCAAGAAGGATTATCCCTTATTTCCTAGCGGGGGAGTCCACTGGACCAATGATGTTCACAATTCTATGAATGGATTATTTATTATGAAGTGGTAACAAAAGGGTTTTAATATTCTTTATATTGAGTTGTTATCCGTTTTGCTAAAAAACTACCGACATCATAGTTCTTCCAACCTGCTAGTTAAAAACTAAAGGAAAATTTGTGAACATTTGTACTTAAGGCTGACGGGGGATTTTCTTCAACGGGAGAGACGTTTTTTACTAACGTTGGGAAACCTTTAACTAAGATTAATGACAGTTGGGGTATGAAATGAGAAAAAAACAGGAAATTAGAAATGGTCATATTCTACTGATACTTAGTGTTATTTTAGTAACCGTCTTGGGTGGTTCTTACCGTGAGATTTCAAAGTATTATAAAAATATGGTGTATGTTAGTTTATTTAATGCAATATATTATTTATTATGTAGAAGACATCTTGTCTGGGAGTTCATTCCTATTGGACTAAACTGGAATTTTATTAAATTAGTCCATACAGTTATAGTAACTCCATTATTAGTCCTTATATTCCTAAGTAAGATGCCAAATACGCTGTTGAAGCAATTTATTTACTTTATATCTTGGATTATAGGTAGTTCTACAGTTGAATATTTGATTCACAAAAAACGGTTAATTAGTTATTCCCACGGTTGGAATGCTTTTTGGTCGGGATTATTATTCATAAAGATGTTTTTGCTCAGCCATTTATTTACTAAACGACCTATACTCACATTATTCCTATCTTTGTGTTCAACTGTTTTTTTTATTTTCAAATTCAATGTTCCATTAAAGATAAGCCACATCTCAAGGTACTTTCAACCATTAGTTGATTTATACTACCATACAATTTTGGAGGATTTTTTTACAAGGAAAAAATCATTGTAAAAGTATTGGGGTTAATTTATGGTTAATCCCTTATTAAACAACTATGAAAATAAAATTCTGCAACATTTGGAAATTGCCAATCCTAAAGAAGACTCAGCTTTTTTTTAAAAAAGGAGGGCCTCATTCATTAATCAATAAGTTTGACTGGATTAAGATGCTTCAGATCCTTGTAGAGTAACTATGTATCCTAAACTTTCAAGTCTCCGAAGTGAATGCCGGACAATAGATTGACGTATTTGTTTATCCAAGGGGTCTTCAAATAAGTCTACATCCATCCTTTCTTTTTTAAAAAGATTTCTTCGACCTGAACCCCAACTGCTTTGGCAATTTTAAAAGACAATATAACGGAGGGTACATAATCTCCTTTTTCAATTAAGCCGATGGTTTGTCGTGTCACACCAATTTTCTTGGCCAAAACAACCTGTGACCATCTAAAAGGTGCCCGTAATTCACGAACTATTTTTAGGCATTTGTTATTTGTCTCCAAAAATTGGTTATTTATAATGTGATATTTTATATGCAAAATGTAAAGGATTATATGCATTTTGTGATAAATAATTGCAAAAAATTTTAACTCTCACGGGAAATAAGAAGAGGGCGGTGGGCAATGCTTGAAAACGTTTTGATTTGTGAAGTGGTGTACTTAAACGGGATGATTATGTTGGTGGGGATGGTTACGTAAATACCTATTCTTTTTCAAAAACGACAAGTAAGTTCAAGAAAAAGTGAAAGTTGAAATTTCTAATATGTTAAATATAGGAAAGGTATACAAATAAGGGGTGAAGACAATTTTACCAAGAAAAATAATATCAGCGTCAGTTTCTGGGACTATCTTTGCAATTATTTTAGGATTTACTCAGCCCGTACCCATTTTTGATAAAAATCTTAGTACAATCCAAAATTATTTATTAGTTACTAGTACGATTATTCCCATATATATGATGTATATTTTACCGGCAATCTTAATTTACGGTGTGTTTACGTCAATTATTAGTGATAAGGTCGGAGAATTTGTAGCAAGTAAAGTTAAAGAGAAAAAGGTAGAACATATTGTTTCTGGAGTCTTGCATATCATTTTTGGTCTGATATTGTTCTCGGTTAGTCTTGGAGCATCAATATTATTTTTTATTACCGATAGAATATTAGGAATGCGTTATAAAAAGTACAAGTGGTTGGAAGTAATTAAAAGTCTGACAATCCCTGTATTGGCGTGGTTATTATTTATGGGAATAGTTTGGGTGAATGATATTTTTTAAATTAGGGGATGATCGAATTCTTTTAAAAAGTAGGTTACTTTTACCTCCAAACGAAATTTTGTGAAATATTGCACTAAACAGGGGCTACAAACAGCTTTAAAGCCTTTTTTACGTACTCCTTAGCCTTCTCAAATCGCCTCATCTGTTTCCATTAAGAATATTAAAGATAAATATTAAAGATAATAAAATATAAGGTGAATATCACTAAAGCTGGCAAATTGCCAGTTTTCATTTTAATTAATTGGTAAGATTAATAGGTAAATATTCACATAAAAATATTTCTGGTATTTAATTGGAACATAAGTAAAATTAGTACTGAAGGGGGAGATTTATTGAAATCAAAACTAGTTAAAATCGTAACGGCACTATCACTATCTGTAGGTTTGTTATACGGTGCGTCAACAACCGAAGCAGCAACAAAGGATATGAAGGTTCACTTTATTAATGTTGGACAAGGTGACTCCATTTATGTCAAAACTGCTGCTGGTGATGACATTATCATTGACGGCGGAAATCGTGACGGCAGTGATATTGTTTCTTATCTTAAAAAACAAAAAGTGGGAGACATTGAAGTCATGATTGCCACACATCCAGATGCAGACCATATGGGTGGATTAGATGATGTTCTTAAAGTGTTTAAGGTGAAATCAGTGTACGCGCCTAAGGTAAGCAACAATACCCTAGTATTCGTCGATTTCTTAAAGGCCGTTAAAAAAGAAGGCTTGAAGATTAAAACTGCTCAAAAAGGTGTAAAACTACCATTAAAGGGCGTATCGGCAACTTTTGTAGGACCGGTAAAATCGTACAGTAAAAACGATACGAATGATTGGAGTGCAGTTTTACGATTGGTATATGGAAAGAAATCCTTCCTGTTTTCCGGGGACGCTGAAACCAAATCTGAAACAGATATGATTAACTCCAAACAAGCATTATATGCAGATGTTTTAAAAGTTGGCCATCATGGTGCTAAAACTTCCACAAGTGCTGCCTTCTTAAAAGCAGTAAAGCCAACTTATGCGGTAATAAGTGTCGGCAAAAATAGTTATGGGCACCCAACTGCCGAAACTTTAAATAGACTTAAATCTGGAAAAGTAAATGTGTTTAGAACTGACAAACAAGGTAACATAATAGCAACAACAAATGGAAATAGCCTTAGTTTTAATACAAAGCCAGCCGTAAATAATTCGTCACCGGCTCCAGCAGCAACATATAAACTAACAGCGAGTCTGAATACAACAAGCCCGAAACAATATAGTACCGTTTACTTATATACAAAGGGAATGCCGAGCGGCACATCATACAAAGCAGTTTTTCACTATAAAACAACAAATACAGCCTATTACGGAAAAGTTGGGACTTCGCTGCCGGTTAAAATTGGAAGAGCATCAACTAGTTTTAGAGTATATGTTGATGTAACAGCTTCATATAAGGGAAAAAATTATTCAACGAGAACGTCATTTATTCCCAAATAGGGGTGAGTAATATGAAAGGGATCATTGACCGATTTGAGGGGAAGTATGCGGTAGTCGAAATTAACGGGGTTACTAAGGACTTTCCTAAATCCATCTTTCCAAAAGCGGCGTCCGTTGGGGACGTAGTTGAAATTAACGGTGATAAAGTATCTGTATTAGAAGATGAAACAAAAAAGCGCCGTCAGGAAGTAGAAAAATTAATGAATGAAGTATGGGACGACTAAAACGGCCCCCATCTGCAGCCAGATGGGGGCCGTTTTACAGATGAGAGGTAAAATTAGAAAAGGGGGTGAATCCAAAGCTTTTATCCCCAATTCATTGATAGCACTTTGTGAAGGAGTGTACCGAAAGGGATGTTAGTTATGGAATAATGTATGATAGTTTAATCTTTAATGGGCTTTTGCCCATTATTAATAATATATATTATATACATTATCTTTTACAACTTTAATAATATTATCATTAATAACATATATCTTAACAATATTTATAACAATGATTTTGAATTAATCATTAGTCTTGCATTTATCTATACATTATATTGGTATTTTATTTATGAAAGGATCAATGAATTTGTTTTCATTTCCATCATTATCAACACTTATTCTGATAATTTACCATTAAGTGATGGTTTTTCTTCGTAAAATCTAATTGACTATTAAGTTAAGTCAATACTCACAAAATAGGTATAGAAATGCTGGGGAAGTATAAAAAAGTTTTAGAGGCTTGTCATAACTGCTTGTTAATATAGAACTATTTAGCTCACCTAAAATTGGTGGGCTTTTTTACCATAAACCTTTTGCCAGCCTATTTCCAAAGATTCATTTTTTATTAAATTGTAAGTTGACCTATTAAAAAAAGGGATTTATCTGGTAGAGTATAAATAGAACGAATATTCGGAGTATAAAGTAATATCAGCAAAGGAGATGAGGAGGAAAAATACATATATGATGATTCATTCAAACAAATACCATGTAAGTTACCTTCAATATCATATTGCGTTTTTTACCAAAAATAATATTTTGTTAAATGATGAAGAAATCGCTTTTGTAAAATCCTATTTTAAGAATGTTTCAATTCGGCATGAATTTAAAATCATAGAGATGGATATCTGGGCTTGTAGTGTGAATTTAGTTATCAGCTGCAAAACCACTCATTACATACCAAATATCATCAAGGCTCTTAAAGGCGGATCAGCAAGGTTTTTGTACAAGAAATTCCCAGATTCTAAATCAAAGAACGGTGGCAGTCTGTGGGACCAAAAGTATTTCATATCTACTGACTATCAGCAGCTGAAAAATCAAATTCAAGAATATAAGTCTTAAAAATGCTGATCCTCAAACTAAAAAAAGACACATCATTCAATTACTGATTAACAAAATAGAATCGTGTGCTCATACCTTCACAAACCTTTTTGTTTAACACTCAACTCGCTCTTGAAGGGAGATTATCTAGTGAGAAATGATGCTATTGAAAGATCCGTAAATGATTCTATGCTCACTATCGCTGATTACATCTTGCAATTGATTGAACAAGCGAGAAAAGAAAGAAATTTGGAATTACAAAGGATTATAGATCAGAAAGACAAAAGTTTACAAGTAGAATACCCCTCATTAACAAATGAACAGAGGGCAGATGCTGAATATGATCTATATTACGCCTTAATAAAGGATCAGCATCCGGATCTTTTTGAGATTAAAGGGAACTTGGTTGAATCATTTTCCATTGATAACAAAAGCAATTTTCAAATTTTTCAGGACCAAGATTCCTTTTACGGTGTTTATAATCAAATGTCAAAGAAACCTCTCAGGATCACCGAATCGTTCAGATCCAAAGAAGCGTTGCTTCAGAACACATTTGGAACCTCCAATTTTGAGAAATTCAGAAATCGAACATTCTTTCTTTTGGAAGATGGAAAAACATTTTCGCTTCATGATAACAAACAGTTTAGGTTTAATTTAGTAAAACCTATTAAACACCTATCAACCTTTGAAAATATGGAACAAGCTCGCCTCGGTGTTGTAAAGGACGAACTTAAAGACAATCCGAAAGTTAGAAGGCAAGCAATACATAGAACTCTGGAAAAACATTTCATTCCAATAGACCTTATGGGCAAACCAGTCACAGTAAACAGCATTTTGAAGGAAGATCAAGGTATTAAGATTTCTCTTGAGGATAATGGAAAGGAAAGACAAATCAAGCTGCCCGACCTTGCAGAAAAATGGATGGACCGAGTAAGGGAACAACCAAAACTAAAAGCAGCCTTTGATGAAATCATCATGGACAGCCGATTGATAGGAGAAGTGTTTCTTGCCTTTTATGATATCGAGATAAACAAAGTGCTTCAAACTAAGCAACATGACTTTGAGGTAATATCGGTCCAAAAGGGATCCTACATTGGAAAATTAAACTGCGATGGGAAGATAAAAAAATTATCCCCATATTTCCCTGAAAAGGAGGCAAAAAGGCAGTTAGAAAAATTGAATGTTCATATTCAAAGAGAAAAAGTGAAAAAGGGACGGGGAGACCTAGAAGTCGAACCATGTCTTGAATTTGAAGATATTAGTGCGGAAACCTAAGGAGGTACTTAAGTATGAAAAAGGTAAAAAGAATACAACCTATACTCTTCTTCGCTGCTGTTATATTGTGTTTTTATCTTCTACCAGATCAGGCATTAGCGGCGAGCGAAGTTGAGGCGAAGGTAAAAGAAGGATTAAAACAAATTCAATCCTTCTTGACGGGGATAGTGGTTATTGTCGGAATCTGTGTAGGTGTATGGATTGTTATCAAAAAATTACCAGGGGTTGATGACCCTCATACAAAGAACGAAATGTTCCGAGGAGTTGGAATGGCACTTGCCGGTGTGGGTTTAGCAGCAGCTCTTGTGTGGCTGGTGCCTTGGGTCTACAATTTATTCGCTTAAAGCAGAGGTGATTTGTTTGGCATCAAAAGAGGAAGTAAAAGAAGTTTTGATGGAATTACTGGGCCAAGGAGACAGTCGTAAGGGGAAAACATTTGTTTTCCCTGATAATGTAGATCGCTCTTATAACATCGTAAAGGGATTATCCTTAGTAAACTTTTTTAAATTTATCTTACCAGCGTTGGTCATTGCAATAATTATTCTGTTAATCCCTCCTTATTCATCAGGATTTATGATGATCAAAATGCTTTTCGTGGCATTGTTGCTGCTGGTTTCTTTTAT
Source organism: Neobacillus mesonae (assembly GCF_023715155.1). Lineage (GTDB taxonomy): Bacteria > Bacillota > Bacilli > Bacillales > Cytobacillaceae > Neobacillus > Neobacillus mesonae_A. Next base: position 11,691 of record NZ_JAMBNQ010000036.1, on the reverse strand, counting down.
ATTTGCCGTATTGCGGCCAATTACATCACGGCCAAACATTACCTACAGCAATTACTTACAGCAGATCTTTAACTATAACAGTAGACAAAAAATATTTTTTCTAAAACCGAATAAAAAGGATGATTTCCGTGTTCACCCGTAAGAAGAAAATGGATCGAACAGAATTTGACTATGAGGTGGAAACCCTTTTAAAAAAAGAACAGAGAACCATTCAAGATATAAGCTTGATTGAGGGCATCTATAGAGACTATGTACTTTTGAAAAATGGTTATTTAATTTCCATTATGCAAGTTAGTGGCATAAACCTTGATTTATTAGCGGAATATGAACAAAATCGCTTATTTGAAGACTATGGGTCGTTTTTAATGAGTCAGGTCCACGACCAACTACAAACCATATCCATGACAGTACCAGTTGATTTGCGTTCCTATAACTTAGGATGGAAAAAGCGGTATTTGCAAGAACTTGAAAAGAAAGAAAATACACAAAATGAATATAAGCGAAAATTGATTGCTTCCTATATAGATCACTTCCAAAGGATTAGGATCAAAGATGAAATGTCTACAAAACAACATTTTATTGTGGTAAGAGAGAAAATGAACAAACGTACATTTCAAGATTTAGATCGAACTGAGGTCATTCTCGCCAAAAAGGTTGAGGAATTAACAACTTCCTTACGATCCACGTTTGAATCTTATGATATTAGAATTAATAAATTGTTTGGAAAAGAGATCTTAACACTTCTGTATCGATACTTTGATTTTGAAATGTCAAAATTATACGGGTAAACCGCCGGAAAGGAGAAAAGCATGCCCCTGACTATTGCTTCATTATTTTCATCAAAAAAACGAGTAGATAAACAAGAAGACCAAATGAATCAAAATCGTCAAGATCTTTTACACGGGGTTTTAGAAACGGAGGATCTCAACGCTATTTACCCTTTCGTCTGGAAAGAAAATAAGAACTTTATTGAAAGTGGGGGCAATTTTATAAAGGTGCTGGCGGTGGTTTCTTATCCAAAGGAGCAAAAAGGGAACTGGTTATCGGATTTAAAACGGCTAAAAGGGAATATTTCCTTTGTGCAATATTTAGAACCTGCTAATTCAGAAGGAATGATAGGTTACTACAACGATTCTATTAAAAACAAAGATGCGGAACTTTTGAAAACCAGAGATCCTGCGACCCGCATTAAATTACAATCTGAACTTGAAAGTGCCCGTTACCAACTGAATCAGGTATTAACAAACCGATCTAACTTTATGTATCTATACACTTATATTTTCATTCAAGCTACATCATTAGAGGATTTAAAGACCTTAGAACAAAATGTACAGAGGATTTTAACGAAACTCAGAATGAAAGCCTTAAATCCCCATTATGCAGCACCGATGGCATTTTGGTCGGCTCTTCCATTGGGTGACAACCAATTGAAGGATTACACCTACCAAATGTGTAACAGTGAGACAGCCTCTTCTTTCTTTCCGTTCGATGATTCAGAAATATGTTATCTAACCCCGACAGCACAAGTTGAAGGGATAAATAAAACAACTAATTCACTAGTTGCCATCGATTACTTAGATACACAGCGGACATTGAACCAAAATATGGTGGTCATCGGAACATCTGGGGTCGGAAAATCGACGTTTATGGTTCAAAAAATTCTGCGCTGTTTTGCAATGGGCATCAAAATATATATTATTGACCCGGAAAACGAGTACTCACAGATAGTTAATCTACTGGGGGGAGAAGTTGTCCATCTTAGCAGTAATAGTGCAACAAAAATTAATCCCTTAGAAATCTTTTCAACCGAAATTACCGATACAGAAGATTTTAATGATAAAGCTGAATTCATTAAAGACCTGGTGAAACAAAAGGTTCAACGCCTTAAAGCTTTTTTCAAAGTTCTTAAATCGGATCTCACCCAGGTGGAATCAAGTATTCTAGATAAGACATTAAGTAATCTATATAATCGCTTCTCAATCAATGAAGAAAGTGATTTTAAAAACCTAAAATCCACCGACTATCCGATTCTTGAGGACTTTTACCATGATTTAGGGAAACTGAAAGAAACCGATGAAGAACGCTATGAAAGGATTCAAGATTTTTATTTCATCCTAGAGAGTTATGTTCATGGCTCAAACTCCTTATTTAATGGACATACGAACGTCAATATCAATAATTCTCTCTTCTCATTTAATTTGAAGGCACTGCAAAACGAAGTAGATGTACAGGCTGCCTGTTATTTTAATATTTTCGGCTTTCTTTGGGACGAAATTACAAAGACGAAAGAAGAACTCATTTATTTGTTTATCGATGAATTTCATTTTCTATCAAAAAACCCCGATTCTATGAGATTTTTTTATCAAGCTTATAAACGATTCAGAAAGTATAACGCGGGGGCAATTGCTGGGACACAGCAGATCATTGATGTTCTGGATACGGTCGATAACTTGGGTGCAGCCATGATTGAAAACAGCCATACTAAAGTATTCTTCGGATTAGATAATAAGGGTGTAGATGATGTGATTAAAAAGATTAATCTATCATTCTCTGATGAAGAGATATCCCTATTACGGGCAAAACGACAGGGAGAAGCACTCATCACATATGGTTCTCAACGGGCATTTATCAGAGTCGAACTCACACAAGAAGAGCTTCGAATTTGGAATAAAAAACGTTACATAGAAATGTATGGATTAGATCCGGAGGATATCCCAGACTATGAAGCCAGGATCGAGATGACGCCGATTGAAAAAGAGGAAGTTCGAAACTTTGTCCTGTAAAGGGGGGACACAAAAAGGTGAAAATTCAATTATTTGAACATGGAACATTATTTATTCATCAAAATAATCATTGCCATTTGGAACTCTCAGCAAACAAGGTTTTAGCGGAACGTTCGGAAGATTTACTGGATCTTCTGGGAGAATCGCCTTATTTCTTTCCCCTCCTAGATGTAACAAACACAAATGGCCGATTTGTCCTTGAATTTAAAATTGTGGAAGGCTATAGGCCTCTTGTAGATGCCAAAAAATATTCTTCTGTACTTCGGCTTTCGTTATTAAATAAGCTATTAGAATTAGATCCATTACATAACTTCAAAGAAAGAGTCATGATTCATCCAAGAAACATATTTTTTAAAGATATGAAAACCTTAAAGTTTCTTTATAGAAGTAACCAATGGTTACCATATGAAGATCATTTAGATAAACTGGAGCAATATAAAATTTTAATTCTATCCATGTTTTCCCGTTTCTCGTATGAAAAATATAAAAGAGAAAAAGGGAGTTTGCTAAAAAAGGAGACAGATGAGTTCCTTTTCCATATTGAAAATGCCAGGTCCGTTCAAGCTTTAAAAAAGTTAATAGCAATTAAGCTGCAAAATGAGGAAAGCCAGCATTTCTTCCGTTGGGAGAACGAAAAGCAAAAAGTAAGAAAACAAAAAATGATGTGGATGGGAACTTCAATTGGGATTTGTGCCATAGGGATTGTTTTAGCCCTTTTTCTTCAACAATCTGCAGTAAATAAAGTCCAAACAGCGTACGCAACTGAATTAAAGAAGGCAGAAGATGAATCCACATTTTATAAATTGCTAAGTCGAGAAAAATACGATGAAGCTTTAGCCCTTTTAAAACAAGGAAAAGGAAGTAAAAAGGAAAAGGCTGAATTGTATTTTAAAACCGGTCAATATCAAAAAGCGATTGACACGGATAAAGCTTTCATAAAACCCACCGTCGAAACTTTATATAAGTTGAATAAAAAAGAAGAAATCATGGGGTTGAAGGCAGACAGCAATTACCTTGAGATTGAAAAGAGAATTGTTAGCTATGATTATAGTGTTTTGTTATCAAAACAGGCGTTCTCAAAGGATAAGGATCAACAAATTCGTATAGGAATGGCTTTTGCTGAACACGGGGACTTAGAAGACGCAAAAATCTTAAATAAAAGTCTAAACAACAAGGAATTAGCAGCTATCATTCAAAAAAAGGAACTTGAAAAACAAGTAGCTTCCATTAATCAGCAGATTCAAGAAATTCAGGAAAGCGACGTGCCTACGGAAGAAAAACAAGCCCAACTTAAGCCCAAAAACAGGGAGATTACTAATCTTAAAACACAGCTTAAAGAGGTCAATAACGAATTGGAGGTGGAGTAAGTGGCAGCCATTGCTGCAGTAAAGGGGGCTGTTTTTGCAGTTCGAAATTGGAAGGAAATAACGATCGGCGTTGTATTTACCTTAGTCCTTATGTGCGGCTTATTGTTAGGAATTCAGACGTCGCAGCAAGATCAAGTATCGAACATTAACTCACCATTCGGCACGGCTAATGTGCCCCCTAATATTGCGCAATGGAGAGGGCTGGTACTAGAATATTCGACCAAGAACGGAATACCAGAGTACACAGATTTTCTTTTAGCTCTTATGTATCAAGAAATCGGAAGTTCTCAAACATTAGATATAATGCAAAGTTCAGAGTCTACCGGGTTACCCCCTAACGCCATTCAAGACCCTGTAATGTCAGTAAATGCGGGCGTCCGACATTTTAAATCTGTGTTAGAAAAAGGGGAGAAAGCAGGAGTTGATTTTGCCACAATCGTTCAATCTTATAATTACGGTACTGGATACATTGATTTTGTGGCCGCGCGTGGAGGGAAACATTCAGTTGAATTGGCACAGCAATTTTCTCTAAATCAATCAGGGAAACTAGGATGGAGCTGTTCAGATTGGCGGGCGCCTTACTGCTATGGGGATTTCACGTATGTCCAAAAAGTACTGAAAAATTTAATGCCGGGAAGTGTTCCTGTTGGAGGTAGTGATGTTTCCCCGCTGGGAGAAAAAATCTTTGACGCTATTATCTCTGAGGCCCAAAAATACGTTGGGTGGCCCTATGTATGGGCAGGAGCTAATCCTAATACAGGATTTGATTGTTCAGGCTTTACGCAATGGACATTTGCGAAAGCAGGCATAAGGTTACCGCGAACAGCTCAAGAACAGTACGATGAATCTTCTAAAATACCTCCTGCAGAAGCAAAGCCGGGCGACTTGGTATTCTATACAAGTACATACAAGACAGACAAATACATTACACATATAGGCATTTATATGGGAGATGGAAAAATGTTTGATGCTAACGGATCAGGTATTGGAATCCATGACATTAATGATCAATACTGGAAATCTCATTTGGTGGGGTTTGGGAGAGTAATACATTAGGAGGGAGGCACTATGTTTAAATTTATATCTGCGTTGTTGGGAGCATCCGTCCTAGCAAATATCATTTTAGGTTTTCTGTACCTAGGCCAGAAAACCATAACCGCACAAGCTGGGGAAAAAAACGAAGAAATACATAAGCAGATGGTTCAACTAAAAAATGAAACGAAGAAAAGTGAAAAAGAGCTGAATACATTTCAGCAAAATAAGGCCTATTATGAAATTGAACACAGCGAAGAGATAAAAAGCTTTGTAGATGATACCTTTAGAAAATTATTTAATTACGATAACAAAAATTATGTTGAGCGATTTGATCAAGTCCAAGACCGATTAGCGGCATCCGTAATGTCTAAATTAAAAGCTTCAGGGGAAAACGGCAGTACTCAAATAGAATTTAAAAATGAGGTAAAGGCGGTAAGCGTTTATCTTAGTGCAGTAGGAAATGACCGTGCAAAAGCTCTTGTAAACATGGAAACACAATATGCTGTTGGTGGAAGTGAGTTCCCCAGAAAAAATCAAATGTATGAGGTTACGCTTGCTAAGGATGGAAGTAAATGGCTAGTTGATAAATTAGAGTTAATGGGCTCTTTTGAACCATTTGAAGGGAGTTAAGTTAATGCTGAAATAAAAGGTATTAGAAAGGAGAGAAAATGATGAAAATGTTCAGCATCCGTTTACTTCTAACAATATTTTTATTCCTTATCCTTGAGCTGATTGTGATCAACATAGCCGGACTTCTTCCATTTATGGCAATACACAAAGAAAATATAACGGATGCTCCATATATGGAATTCCTAATGGATAGCTTGCTGCATCCCCTTGAGAAATCCTCAGCTATGATGGAAGAAAAAAATCCCCTATTCTTTCTTGGAAGTGGCGGAGCATTACTATTAATTTTGTATGTTGTCTTTTTTGCAAAGGAACGCAAGGGGGAATATGAATTAGCTGATAAATATGGTGTTTACGGAAAGGCCCGGTGGGCTCGGAAAAATGAAATTTTCATAGATAACGAGACGGTGGGTGTGCCCGTAAAACAACTTATGCAGGATCTTGAAGCTAGTATGATGGAAGGAAAAGGGGATAAACGATATGGCCAATGACTACATGAGAAGCAATGGAATTATCTCTGGAATATTTAATCATTCTATGATCATTCAGCCGACCGATTCCAAACTGCCGAATAGAAATTACTTTCTAGCTGGAGGCCCCGGTTCATCCAAAACACAAGGATCTGTCGTAACAAATGTATTACACGAAAAAGAGTGTTCTCTAGTTGTCACTGACCCAAAGGGCGAAGTGTATGAAATGACTTCTGAAATTAAAAGAAAACAAGGATATGAGGTCCATGTTGTTAATTTTTCTGAAATGGAATACTCAGACCGATATAATCCCTTTGATTATGTAAGGGAGGAAATACAGGTTTCTACGGTGGCAAATGCGATTGTAGCCTCCAAAAATGATCCTAAGAGGAAGGATTTTTGGTATAACGCTCAATTCAGCTTGCTAAAAGCCCTAATCTTATATGCTATTCAGGAGTTTTCGCCACAGCAGCGAAATATGACGGGAGTATTGGATTTTTTGCAAGAATTTGACCCCGAAGAAACAGAGGATGGAGCGAGTGAGCTTGATGAACAGTTCTTACGGCTTCCTAAATCACATTCAGCAAGAAGAGCATATGAATTGGGATTTAAGAAGTCTCAAGAAAAAACCCGGGCAAATATCATTATTTCTTTGCTGACAACAATAGGGGATTTCACTTCTAGTTCTGTATCAAGATTTACAAGTTTTTCGGATTTCTTTTTAGGAGATGTCGGGAAAAGAAAGATTGCACTATATGTGGTTATTCCAGTAATGGATTCAACTTGGGAGGGTTTAATTAATTTATTTTTCAATCAAATGTTCCAGGAGTTGTATAAAATTGGTGCTCAAAATAAAGCTAAACTTCCTCAACCAGTAATTTTTATTTTAGATGAATTTCCGAATCTCGGGAAATTCCCGGATTATGAAAGATTTCTAGCTACTTGTCGCGGTTATGGTATAGCAGTTATTACGATTGTTCAAAATCTTACCCAATTGCAACAAATATATGGCAGGGAACAAGCCGAATCTATTTTAGGAAACTGTGCAATCAGAATTTGCTTAGGTAATGTCAATCAAACAACAGCAAAATACTTCTCGCAAGAAATGGGGAAAGCAACAGCCAAAATGGAAACAGGGTCTTCTTCCGAATCAAAAGGTCAATCATCTAGCACATCTTCTTCAAGCAGCTATTCTTATGTAGCACGCAACCTAATGAATGAAGATGAAATTTTAACCATGCATAAAGATGACTGTATCGTACTTATCGCTGGAAAGCGTCCGATTAAAGCGAAAAAGTCTTATCAATATCTTCTGTTTCCAAATGTAACAAATACCTTTAGGGTGAGCCAATTAGCTTACCAGAGCAGTACCTCAAAGGATGTTTTGGATTGGTTAAAGAAAAAACAAGAAGAGTTCGAAGAATACCTCCAATCCAATGACCGCAGGCAGGCTGTAGAAAAGACTGAGGCTGAATTACATGAGAAACAGATTAAAAAGGCAGAAATTGAGGCTGAAAGACAAGAGGAGCTAGCTATGAGCTTCTTTTCACAAATGAAATAATCTCTAATACCTCAACAAATGAGAGGAGCTCTTGAAATGAAAAAAATAATCCTATTTATGTCGATGGTAATGTTGTGTATTTACCTTGTTGCTTGTAGTAGTGGTGAAAAGTTTGATGCTGAAGCCGAAAAGAAAAAGGCTACTGAAGTAGTAAAGGGTGTTTTAACTTCCTTCAAGGATCAGGAAAAGATTGCTGAAGGGAAAAATCGCGATGAAACAAACCAAAAGGCATGGGAAAAAATTGAAAATATAAATAAAGAGGCATTATCAAAAAAATTAGGAACCGAAGATCAAAAGAGATTATTATATCTCGTCACTTCAAATAAAGCAGAGGATTTAGATAACGGTGGTATCCAGTCTAACCTGTTATTTACGCATGACACAGAAATTAGAAATATTCAACTTAATAAAGAAAAAAGTATATTTACATTTGATGTAGAGCGTAGTGGATTTGATCGTAATTTAATCACTCTCGAAAAGCAGGAAGGTGTTTGGAAGATAACCAAGGTAAAAGAGGCAAAATAAAAGGGTGAGCAATCTTGTTTAATTTTAAAGATAAAATTGTTGAAGCTATTCAGGGTATGTTGGAAGATTTCATAGAATGGTCACTTCTCATGTGTAATGATCTATTATTAAAGCAAAATGCTGAGATAGATCTTTTTGCTTCAATAAATGACTTTTTGCTTGCACTGACTTCTACTATTGCTGTAACAATTATTTTATTTAAAATAATAGAAGTTATGTCAAGGAATGCTGCAGGGGATGCAGTTTCTTACGGTCCAGTGATTGTAAACACATTGAAAAGTGCCTTATTGATCCCCGCAATGCCATTTGTTCAGAAGATCTTGTTAGAAAAGGTTGCTTATAATATTGGGAATTGGATAATAGGTGAAGGTAGTCAGGTAAGCAAGGAAAAGATAGAGTTAATGCTAAAACCAGCGAATTTTGCAGAGCTTCATTTCCAAGGGGCCGCGCTCATTATTTTACTTGCAGTGTTTGCCGTAGCATTTATTGCTTTTTTATTTTCCGTGGCTGTTTTCCATGCTGATGTCATGTTTCTTTATTTATTATGCCCTCTTGCTTGTGTATCGGTCATTGCCGATGACAACGAATACTTAGGAGTCTGGTGGCGTGAATTATTAAGTCAGATAGTAACAATTCTGGCGAAAATCTTTTTGTTTGTAGTTGCTCTTAGTATCTTAATCAACGAATCTATAACATTTCTAAATTTCTTATTACTAATGGGATGCTGCATTCTTCTTATCAAAAGTCCGTCCTTATTAAGAAACATGTGGTATTCTTCAGGCTCTGGAAGAGGAATGATGGGAGCTATGGGAGGAACATCAAAACTAGTAGCAAGAAGGTTCTTGTTAAAACGATAATGGTACTAATTATGGGCTATGATTGAATAGATCCGACACAAATTTGAAGTAAATTAAACAGGGATGTACTAGAAAGGATGGGGAAGGATGAAAACATGCTCTTATTGTGGAAGTAATATTGAAATCATTGGATCTTGACTTTTATTGTACATTTTGTGAGATGGAGTTGTGTAAAGAGGATACACAGCAGAATGGGAAACGCAAAAATATTCTTCCAAAATCGCAACCGTCCCTTGAGGATTTGAAGTGCAGTACACCGGAATTGATGACCATGAAAACAATAGATCTGTTATTTTAGTTGAAATTTGCTAGGGCCGAACGCAATACAGTATATGGACAACGAACCCTCTTTATAAAAGCTTTGAAAAAAGGATATACCGATTTTAAGAGGGTGAGCAGTACGCCTATGAGGAATATGAGTTCTGGACCCGAAAATGTTTTGTATTGGAGAACCTTATTCGTGACATCCGTAATTAACAGAATCCTATCTTCAAAACCTGGCAGCAAGAATGATTAATTCAACAAAAAAAGCGATGACTATTCAGCAACCAAAGCCAATTTTTTAATAGGGGTAAATAAGCTGCCAGTTTAATATATAACGGCAGCTTCTATCATTATAGAAAAGCATAAAATATAACTTTATAGTGAGAGATTATGAGCGGGCTCCCATGCCGCCATCAATTCGGTATTGTGCTCCCGTAATAAAGGAACTTTCATCGCTTGCTAGGAACAAAACAAGATTTGCAATATCGTCTGATTCGCCATACCGTCCTAACGGAATCTTTTGTGTTAATAGTTCTTTTGCCCCTTCAGCGTCTTCAGGAGCAAAGCCAGCTTCTAAAGAACGCATCATTCTTGTGTTAACTGGTGATGGATGAATAGAATTTACTCTAATGTTACTGCCGGCTACTTCAATAGCTGCAACTTTTGTCAGTCCTGTAACAGCATGTTTACTTGTAACATACGGAGCAACGCCTGCGTCTCCGTCAAGACCCGAAATGGAAGAAGTGTTGATAATACTTCCTCTTTCTTGTTTAGTCATAACAGGTATTACATATTTTAAGCCTAAGAATACGCCGTTAACATTAACATGTTGTACTTTTTCAAAATCTTCAAGGGATACTTCAACAATTGGTTGAACTTTTCCTTCGATGCCAGCATTATTAAAGAAAACATCAATTGTACCAAACACTTCAACGGATTGGTTGACATAATGTTTTACATCTTCTTCTTTTGACACATCTGCTTGTATAGCCAAAACTTCTCCTAAATTAGATAATTCTGCCTTCGCTTTATCAAGTGCTTCCTGGAATAAGTCGACTAATACTACTTTAGCGCCTTCTAGTAAAAAGCGTTTAGCAACTACTTTTCCAATGCCACCTGTTCCACCCGTAATAATCGCTACTTTTCCACTTAATCTTGACATTTAAATCCCTCCATATCTATTACTTGCAACAAAAATAAAGCGTTTCCAAAATATAATGATGAATATTCAGATAATAGGTTTTATTAGCTATTAAATTTTGTTTTTTATGGTTGGGTTACATGGAAATGAAATTGTTTTTATAGAGAGGAGTTTGCAAAGACTTAGGCAATTTTTAAAATAGATACAACAAAAATAGAGGAGCTTCGACAAAAAAACCGGGCTCCTATAGAGTTAAAGTATCAATAGAGAAATTAAATTGGCTGGCTAGCCGATTTGATCATTTACGGCAACCTTCTCATCCTTATGACGAATCTCATTTGTAATTAAAGAAGAGAATAATAGTATAGGTAAATCCTTAGATAATGGGTTCTCTTTGTAAAATGAATCCCGTCCATCTTAGTCATTTCGACATAGGTAAAAAACAAATCAACAACATCAGTTACATTTTTGTCTGAAGTATGCCTGAATCTTCTGCAATATATAACATTTTGTCTACTCTCTATTTTTGTCATCTACTATATCTACTTCTTCCTTATAAGAGTTTACATTGCTAGGGCTGATCTCATAAACTAAGAAGCTGGTTACTCGATTTGAGGCCGAGAGTTACGATAAAATTATATGTACTCCATTTACGATATCCTTGCAAAGAAATGCCTAAAAAAAATTAAATTTATTGTTGACTATTATAATATGCCCTAGTATAATATATAAATGTCGCTGATGAAACTGTTGTTGCTTTGAAAAACAATGGTTGACAGTTAAGAGTTGAGATGATATGATATTCATCTCCTCAAAAATTGTTCTTTGAAAACTAAACAAACAAAAACGTCAACAAACAATAAACTATCGAGTTTCTTCTATTATATATAGATAAATTCGAGCCAACGTAACTTTTATGAGCTAATCAACTCATCTTTTTTGGAGAGTTTGATCCTGGCTCAGGACGAACGCTGGCGGCGTGCCTAATACATGCAAGTCGAGCGAATCTTTGGGAGCTTGCTCCCAAAAGTTAGCGGCGGACGGGTGAGTAACACGTGGGC
>NZ_JAMBNQ010000035.1 GCF_023715155.1 Neobacillus mesonae | reverse complement strand
TGAAAACCATTTGACATCCCTTTCCGGATATGAAGTTTAAAATCCATGGAAGTTTCGCAAAAAAAATGAAAGGGTATAGGATGAAAGCACTTGCCAGTGATTTTACACAAAAACTAGGACTTGACTTTTCATAGCCTCGATGAAGGACAGAAATCAGATTTACCGAAGGGATTTGTCTTTCATCACCCCGATGAAGGACAGAATTCAGACTTTCTGAAGGAAGTAGTCTTTCATAACCCGGATGAAGGACAGAATTCAAATTTACCGAAGGGATTTGTCTTTCATCACCCCGATGAAGGACAGAATTCAGATTTTCTGGAGGAAGTAGTCTTTCATAGCCTCGATGAAGGACAGAATTCAGATTTTCTGAAGGAAGTAGTCTTTCATCACCCCGATGAAGGACAGAATTCAGATTTACCGAAGGGATTTGTCTTTCATAGCCCCGATGAAGGACAGAATCCAGATTTTCTGAAGGGATTTGTCTTTCATAACCCGGATGAAGGACAGAATTCAGATTTACCGAAGGAAGTAGTCTTTCATAACCCGGATGAAGGACAGAATTCAAATTTACCGAAGGGATTTGTCTTTCATCACCCCGATGAAGGACAGAATTCAGATTTTCTGGAGGAAGTAGTCTTTCATCACCCGGATGAAGGACAGAATTCAAATTTACCCGAAGGAAGTAGTCTTTCATCACCCCGATGAAAGACAGAATTCAGATTTTCTGAAGGGATTTGTCTTTCATAGCCTCGATGAAGGACAGAATTCAAATTTACCGAAGGGATTTGTCTTTCATCACCCCGATGAAGGACAGAATTCAAATTTACTGAAGGAATTTGTCTTTCATAGCCTCGATGAAGGACAGAATTCAGATTTTCTGAAGGAAGTAGTCTTTCATAACCCGGATGAAGGACAGAATTCAAATTTACCGAAGAGATTTGTCTTTCATCACCCCGATGAAGGACAGAATCCAGATTTTCTGGAGGAAGTAGTCTTTCATCACCCCGATGAAAGACAGAATTCAGATTTTCTGAAGGGATTTGTCTTTCATCACCCCGATGAAGGACAGAATTCAGATTTTCTGAAGGGATTTGTCTTTCATCACCCCGAGGAAGGACAGAATTCAGATTTACCGAAGGAAGTGGTCTTTAATAGCATCTTGTGTAGCCAAACAAGGGCATTGGCGATTGAAATTGGTTGAATGGATTATTTTGAGCGGCCAATATGATTAAATGTATTTGAAATAACAACAGCCCCTGCCATTACAATCCTGCTTTCATTCAAACTATAAATCACCTCAAATTTACATACTCCAATAAATTTTCCTCCCTTGTGATTTACTCCGAGATTTCTTATGTGATAAAACACTAATTAACCTTAGAAATACAATAAAACAGCACATGTTATTCCCTAAGAGACATAGCGTGTGCTGTTTTATTGTTCATCCATTGTCTGCCCACTTTTTATGTACATTTCGTTAATTCCAAAAAGGGCCGTCTAATTGCAATTAATGTTGTAACAACAATAGTGTATGACACATAGCATAAATCATATAGCGTATGACATATAGTAGTAAAAATGAGGTGGGTGAATGAGTAATTTATTGAATTCATTAACGACAGAGCTTAGAAGAGGAACGTTGACATTAGCCGTTTTGAGTCAATTACGAACACCGCAGTATGGATATTCACTTGTTCAATTATTGGAGGAATCAGGTATTACGATAGAACAGAGTACCTTATATCCATTGCTTCGCAGATTAGAAAAACAGAACTTAGTGTCGAGCAGCTGGGATACATCTGAGAGCAGGCCCCGTAAGTATTATGTTTTAAGTGAATATGGGTTGGAAATATTCTTGCAGTTAAAAAGGGAATGGTTGAAGACATCTAAAGAGCTCCATGGCTTATTAAAAGGGGAGGAAGATGATGAATCTAATTGAGATTTATATATATGAAGTGACGCGGAGGCTGCCTGAAAAACATCGTGAGGATATTGCACTTGAACTGCGGTCGACGATTGAGGATATGCTTCCTGAGGATTACAGTGAAAAAGATATAAAGGCAGTCCTGGAGAAATTGGGGAATCCAGCAGTATTAGCCAGCGGATACCGGGATCAGCCGATGCACCTGATTGGCCAGCCTTATTTTGACGTATATGTTACGTTATTAAAAATGATTTTACCGATAGCTGCTGTTATTTCTTTAATCTCAACGATTGCTGCCTATTTTATTGGGTACAGTGGAGAGGCCAGCTTAATGAATGGCATTTTAAATATAATCGGTAAAGGAATAGCGGGAATGATTGAAACAGGGATTCAGGTCTTTTTTTGGCTGACCATTGTTTTCGCTATTGTTGAACGAACAGATAAAGGAAAAGATGGTAAACAATATACAAGGTTTCACAAATGGACACCTGATGATTTGAAAACCATCCCTTCTATTCCTAAGAAAAAAGCAATTAGAAAGTGTGAAGTATTTGGAAGTTTAATGTGGACGGCGATTTGGGCAGCACTTTACTTTCATGCGAATCATCTTGTAGGTATATATAAAGGCAGCGGGGAAGGACTTACATTCGTCACTCCAGCTTTCAATCATGAAGTTTTAGTGGGGTATTGGCCCATCGTTGTTGTGGTGATTGTATTAGAAATAGCATTTGCTTTATATAAATTAATCAAGAGACAGTGGACAAAAAGAATGGCCATTTGCAATGCGGTCCTCGAGCTTTTTGGAACGATTGTATTCATTGTTATAGTAAAAAATCCGACTATCATGACCCCAGAATTTATTACGTATATGGCTGATTTATTTACCATTACAGCTCAACAATTGAAAACATGGATCATTGGAGGCAGCCTTTTCATCTATATGTTATCGGCGGCAATGAATGTATTCGATGGCTTCCGCAAGGCCGGAAGTCACTAATTTGTTAAAAATAATTACTAGGATACTAGATATTAACTAACCTTCTCAACGAACAATAACCGAGACCTATTTTGTTTAACATTAAAATAAAAATTGTCCTAGTAAATGTTAGGGCAATTTTTAACTTTGATAAAACTTACATTTCTATAAATTCGGGTGGTGTCACAAGCTTAAGGTGGAATTTTTGTATGAAAAAGAAAGTGAGGATGGGAAGCCAGTCTATTTTTATGATCATGAATTGTCATCACGGTAGAAAGAATCAATAATGTGTTTTCCATCTAATCACCCTTTTTAGTTTTCTATTTTTAATTTTCTTATCACCTGTTTGTATTGCTTCAAAGAATGCAAGGTACCGATAAAACAATTCTTCATCTTGAAATCAGATGAAATAAATAGGATGGCTAGAGTGGGGAAAAATTTTTTTGTACGAAACCGAAGATCTTTCCAATAGATGAAGTAGCCATTCTTCCATGACCGAACAAATGGATAGGCATATTGGGTGCTGGAAAGAAAATCGGAAATGGAAGGATGTTTTTGGCTGTCTGAAACCAGTTCTGGGAAATCTATTTCTTTTGAAAAAGTATGTTCTACAGTTAGACTTCCGTCAGAATAAACCCCAAATAGAAAGTCTTCCTTTGTTTCGATTAAGATATCCCATTTAAACAGGGAAGTGCGCGGGATCAATTTAATCCGGATGGATCGGATAAAGTAGTACTCTAATTTTCTTTTTATCATAAAGGAGTAAAGTGTCCGGACACCAACATATAGGAACAGAAATAGATAGATGATAAGAAAGGTTTTGCCGGCTTCATAGAAAGGGAGCAGACAAAATCCCAGGATATGTACCAGTATAATGACCGGGTCAATTAAAGGGAGTGAATCAAAGGTAATCCACTTTTTTGAGAAAGGAAGCAAGACTTGAGTACCATGCACATTAAATAAGTCAAAAAAGACATGCAGCATAACGGCTAAGAAGGTCCAGAAGAATAGATGGGAAAAAGATGGGACTGTAAAAAGGGAATAAATAATACCTGAAATGGCGGCACTCCATATAGGTAATGCAAAAATGGAATGAGACCATGCTCTGTGGTTTCGATAGTAGCTGCCTTTTCCTTTCACAAGATAAAAAAGATCAAAATCAGGGGCATTGGAACCAATGACTGTCCCTAAAACAACGGCCTGTGTTAGAGAAGCATCATTGGCGATAACAGGATCCATTTGAGCAAGGGCCCCTATACCTGCTCCCGCTATGATGTGAGAAACTGTATCCATTTCATCACTCCTCCCATAATGTCGGCTTTCTTTAAAGTATATTAGAAGTTTGCTTCTTCATTATTAAACGAATGTAAAAAGTATATTGTGTTTTTGTAACGTAAAGTTTGTTTCACTGACTGTTTGAAGGGAATAAATGTCACTTCAACATGATTCAAAAATTTCGGTGTATTTTGTTTGTAAAAAATTAGCATAAATTAATTGAACAAGCGGCCCTTTTTTGCGTTATGATAGATAGGGAAAAACGAAATGAAAAAAGGTGACAAACATTGTCTGAAGAAAATAAGAGTGACAGCAAACAATACGACACATCTATTATTTATGATTATAAGGAGTATCCGGATATCCGTTCAGGCCGTTGTGATAACTGTGGCCACTCGCATTTTAAAAGCAGAGTGAAGGACTATGAATTTATTCGGGAATGCAGAAATTGCGGCATGAAAAAGTCTATTTAACTACATTTTAATATCTAATGGCGATGGTAAATAGAACCATCGCCTTTTTTGCGGTTTGACTCTGCAATGTCCTTTGGCTGCAGCTATTAGATCGAATAATGATCTGGAGAGAAAGAAAACAAAATATACCATCAAGTAAAGAGCTAAAAAATTCTTGCTTTTTGCTGTAAAGTTTCTTAGAATAATAATATCAAAACACTTTACTATATTAAAATATTAGAGAACTAAAAAGATGTGTGGGGGAAATTATGAAAAAGATTATTCCAATATTATTAACTGTTATTCTTGCAATGGTCCTTTCTGCTTGCGGCGGCAAGCAAAATATACCGGACTCTCCAAAAGACACACAAAGTGGAAAAGCAGACGGCGGTAACACATTAGCTGACATAAAAGAGAAAGGCGAGCTGACCATTGGTATGGATGATACACTGCCGCCAATGGAATATCGCAATGATAAAAATGAGTTAGTAGGATTTGATATTGATTTTGCCCAAGCACTTGCGAAAGAGCTTGGAGTCAAGGTGAAATTCGTTCCATCATCATGGGACGGAATCCTTCCAGGTCTAGATGCGAAACGGTTTGATATTATTCTATCTTCCATGAATGTAACGGAAGAAAGAGCAAAACAAGTCAATTTCGTACAATATTTTGGTGCAGGGCAAATTTTGGTTGTGAAAAAAGGAAATCCTTCCAACATCCAGACAGTTGATGATTTAAAAGGAAAAACAGTCGGGGTTCAATTGGGTTCTACTGGTGAAACAGCCGTGAATACTATCAAGGGGATTAAAGAAGTAAAAAAATATGATTTGACGACGGATGTATTAAACGACATGGGACTTGGCCGTGTAGATGCGGTCGTTGTTGGAGAAATGATCGGCCGTTATTATATGAAAGCCAAACCTGGCGTATTTGAAGTGGCAGGTACAGCATTCAATGTACAGCCTATGGGTATTGCAGTTCGGAAAAATGATACGGAGCTTCGAGATGCTTTAGATAAAGCATTAAAAGCAATTGAAGCCAATGGAACATTAAGCGATATAAGCAAAAAATGGTTTGGATCTGATATAACCAAACAGTAAAAGCACAGGGCACCCGCCTATCGGCGTATAGGCGGGCGCGCTCCGACTGAGATCAAGGAATTACGAAGAGCGTAAGCGTTCGATGATGACTTATCACAGGAAGAAGGGCTTAGCCGTCTCACCGATGGCGGCTGGAGCTAGACCATTCTCAACGAAAGCAGCAACATATGTCTTATTAAAATAAAGACCGACGGATAAAGCGGATAACCCTGTTTATCCGTTTTATTATTTTTCAGAGGAGAGAAGGAAATGAATGAATTTTTGTCTTTTGCTGTCACCTATTTACCTTACTTATTAAAAGGCGCATTAGTGACCATTGAAATCGCGGTAGTGGGAGTTATTTTTGGAAGTATACTAGGAATCTTTGTCGGCCTTGGCAGGGTTTCAAAGAACCCTCTTTTATCACAGATTAGCCGGTTTTATATTTGGGTTATACGAGGAACGCCTCTTTTGCTGCATTTATTTATTATTCACTTTGCGATTCCATCTGTATTTCCGTCTCTTACGATGCCGCCATTTGTTTCAGCTTGTATCGCGCTGTCCATCAACGCAGCAGCCTACATTGCTGAAATTGCAAGAGGTGCGATTCAATCCATCGATAAAGGGCAAATGGAAGCAGCACGATCTCTTGGGCTAAGTTCACGCCAGGCTATGAGACGTGTGATTATTCCTCAGGCCTTCCGCCGGATGCTGCCGCCTCTCGGAAACGAATTTATTGCGTTGATTAAAGAATCTTCTCTTGTATCAACAATCGCCTTATATGATTTACTGCGGACAGGTCAGCAAATCATCAGCAGTACGTACCGTTACATGGAGGTCTTTTTCTTAGTAGGGATCATTTACTTATTCTTAACCACCATCATGTCCTTTGTCGTAAGAAAAATTGAGAACAAAGTGGGTGCATATGAATGATTTCATGTGAAAATGTAGTGAAGTCTTTTAATCGTTTAGAAGTGTTAAAAGGGATCGATTTAGATGTATCTGCCGGTGAAGTAGTCGTTATGATTGGACCAAGCGGCTCGGGAAAGAGCACCTTTCTAAGGTGTATGAATCATTTAGAGACACCTGACAGCGGAACAATCACGATTAATGGAAGTGTAGTAGAACCAAAAGAATCTTCATTAAATAAACTTCGGCAGGACATCGGTATGGTTTTTCAGCAATTTAATTTATTTCCACATATGACCGTCATGGAAAATATCATCGAAGCACCAGTTTTGTTGAAAAAAATGACTAAAGACCAGGCAAAGAAAAAAGCCATGGAACTTCTGAAAAAAGTGGGATTATCCGAAAAAGCAGATGAGTATCCAAATCGATTGTCTGGAGGGCAAAAGCAGCGGGTCGCGATCGCTAGAGCCCTGGCTATGGAGCCAAAAGTCATGCTGTTTGATGAACCTACATCTGCCCTTGATCCAGAACTAGTAGGCGAGGTACTGGCTGTTATGAAACAATTGGCAAAAGAAGGAATGACCATGGTTGTCGTCACTCACGAAATGGGCTTTGCAAAGGATGTAGCCGACAGGGTCCTTTTTATGGATGGGGGAGTTATCGTCGAGGCAGGGTCACCAGAAGATATTTTTGAACATCCAAAGAACGAGAGAACAAAAGAATTTTTAGGACATTTAAAATAGGAGGGCTGGTCATGAACGGAGTTTCAAATCAAGAGCTTTCTAAATTAGTCGATGAAAAGGTAGAACAGTTATTTCCTAAACTGGTTGATATCAGAAGACATCTTCATATGAATCCCGAACTAAGTAATATGGAATTTGAAACAACCAAATTTATCAACCATCAGTTAAAGGAATTTCGAATCACTCAAATTCCGGCAGATGTAAAAACAGGGACAGCGGCTGAGATTACTGGGGGTGTTGGTCCGACAGTTGCTTTACGTGCCGACATTGATGCACTTCCCATTCTAGAAAAATCAAATCTTCCGTTTCGTTCAAAAGTGGACGGTGTCAGCCATATGTGCGGCCATGATGTTCATACAACGATTGCATTAGGCGCTGCGGTTGTTTTGCAGGAACTTCGCGAAAGCCTTCCAGGAAATGTACGAGTCATTTTCCAGCCGGCAGAAGAAACAGAGGGCGGGGCTACTTCCATCATTGCTGCAGGACTTTTAAATGGGGTAAAATCCATCATTGGTCTTCATAATTCTCCTGATATTCCAACAGGGACAATGGGAGTAAAAGCAGGGTTCTTAATGGCAAGTGTGGATGATTTCACCATTACGATCAAAGGCAAAGGCGGACATGCGGCCCAGCCTGAAAGAACCATTGATCCAATCGTGATCGGCACTGCTGTTGTCACCCAGCTCCAGACCATTGTGAGCCGCACCGTACCTGCTAAAGAATCGGCAGTCATCAGCATTGGTGCCTTTCAAGCGGGCGCAACCAATAATGTCATCCCTGATAAGGCAATTTTAAAAGGAACGGTCAGAACTTCAAATGAAGAAGTAAGACAACAAATTTATGAGACATTCAAAAAAATAGTCACGAATACCGTTACAGGACTCGGCGGAGAAGTCGAAATTGATTACCAATTTTTAATTCCCGCTGTTGTCAATGATGAAAAAATAACAAAAATCGTTCGTTCCGCTGCGACAGCGGTTGTCGGTGAAGAAAATACGCTTCTTCCAGAACCAACCATGGGGGGAGAAGATTTTTCACATTATCAAAAAGTAGTACCCAGCTGTTTTGTATGGCTAGGCTCAAGAAATGAAGAAAAAGGAATCATCCACGGCCTGCACCACCCTAAATTTATGGTCGATGAAGAAGCAATTAAAATAGGTGTAAAATGGATGGTCCAATCGGCGTTTATGCTGCTGCAGGAAGATTAAGGATTAACATCATACTATGTAAGTAAAGGCGGTTTTCTCCATTCTATGGTGAAAATCGCCTTTTTCAATATATAAAAATAATATGAGGGTGGAACTTACCTGACAAATGGAAATCATATCAGCAAATAAAGGAGTTGTTATGGAACAACACGAGGAATTACTAAAAGTATGGAAAGCCCTTTTTTAAGAAAAACAAGACCCTAGAGTCACATCAATGTAAGTGTTAAGAAGCTTGATTGAAAGAATTTGCTTCGAGTCAGCCTATCGACAAAAAGTAAACATCAAAAAACCATTGCAGAAAACGTATAAGCTCTGCAATGGTTTTAATAGAATCTCTTATTTTATAAATTACCAACCGACAAGTATTTTGTCTCCAGGTATGGTTCAATACCCTCGATGCCGCCTTCACGTCCAAGGCCGCTTTCCTTCATTCCTCCGAATGGGATATGAGCACCGGATGGGGCACCATCATTCCAGCCAATGATTCCAAAATCTAAATGATCATGCAGGTAAGTACCTGTTTTATAGTTATTTGTGAAGAAATAGGCTGCGAGTCCAAATGGGGTGCTATTGGCAATTTCTACAGCTTCTTCAAGGGTCTTAAAGGTAATGATAGGTGCAACAGGTCCGAAGGTTTCTTCCTGCATGATCACCATATCCTGCTTGACGTTGGTCAAAACGGTAGGGTAAACAAAGAAATAGCCTTGTTCTTTATCGGCGTTGTATTGATTTCCAACTAAAACTTCGGCTCCTTTTTCAACCGCATCCTGAATTTGGGCCACAATTTTGTCATAACCTTTTTCATTAATGATTGGTCCTACTTGGGTTTCTTGATCAAGACCATTCCCCACTTTTAATTTGCTGACCTCATCCGCAAATTTTTGCGAGAAGGCTTCGGCGATATTTTCATGGACAATAATCCGGTTCGCACATACACATGTTTGTCCAGCATTTCTAAACTTCGTGGCGATCGTTTGCTTAACGGCAAAATCAAGATCAGCGTCTTCGGCGACGATAAGGGGAGCGTGGCCGCCCAATTCCATTGTTACATGTTTTACCGTATTGGCACTTTCTTTTATTAATTGCTTTCCAATCGGAGTAGAGCCTGTAAACGTAATTTTTCTGATGTATTCACTGCTTGTAAAAATTCTGCCAACGACAGAGCCAGATCCATTGACACACTGGATGACATCCTCAGGAATACCTGCTTCATGTGCCAGCTCCACTAATCTTATAGTCGTTAAAGGTGTTTCTACAGCAGGTTTTACGATAAATGGACAGCCGGCTGCCAAAGCAGGAGCAGCTTTTCTTGTCATCATGGCTGCCGGGAAATTCCATGGTGTGATCGCTGCAACCAGCCCGATCGGCTGTTTGCTGACTACGATCCGCTTCGTTTCCGTTGAAGCAGGGACAGTACGCCCATAAATTCTTTTTGCTTCTTCCGCATACCAATCAATGTAACTTGCAGCATAATCAACTTCACCCAATGATTCATACAAAGGTTTTCCGTTCTCCAGTGTCATAATCTCAGCGATTTCTTCTTTATGTTCCTTAATGATTTGAGACCACTTGGATAATAAGCGGGAGCGTTCATGAGCATTGACTTTTGCCCATTTTTTAAAGCTGTCATGTCCTGCTTTTATTGCTTGATTGATTTCTTCTTCTGTATTGATTTGGACTTCTTTTACCACTTGGCCTGTCGCCGGATTTTTGACGAGTATTACATTCCCCATTTTTTTACCCTCCTATACGCATTTGGTATTATTGAAATGCTTTTTCTAGAATAGCAAGCCCTTTTTCTAATTCTTCATCTGTAATCACTAATGGAGCCAGGAATCGGATGACATTGCTCTTAATACCTGCAGTCAGCAGCAGGAGCCCATTTTCGTTTGCATATTTGGCAATTTCCGATGTTTTGGCTTTGTTTGGACGTTTGCTTGTACGGTCTTCAACGATTTCACAAGCAACCATTGCTCCTAAACGGCGGATATCCCCGATATAGTCATGTTTACCGGCCAATTCACGCAATTTTGCTTCAAACTTTTGACCAAGAATTTCAGCTTTTTCAACTAATTTTTCTTCTTCGATTACATCAATAACGGCTAGTGCTGCAGCACATGCAACCGGGTTTCCTGCATAGGTTCCCCCCAGTTCACCAGGTTCGGCAGCATTTAGAATTTCAGCTTTTCCTACAACCCCGCTTAGCGGAAGACCCGCAGCTAAAGACTTAGAAACCGTCATTAAGTCAGGGACAACATCAAAATGGTCAATCGCAAATAATGTACCTGTACGTCCAAAGCCTGTTTGAATTTCATCAGATACAAATACAATACCATGCTCTTTACAGAACTCATTTACAGCCTGCACAAATTTCTTCGGTGGAACAATAAATCCGCCTTCTCCTTGAACGGGTTCCATTACGACGCAGGCAACCATTTCAGGAGCTACTGTACTAATAAAGAAATCTTTAAAGTCTTCAATCACTTGGTCGACATAGGCTTCGTCCGTCATGCCGGCTGGTTTATGGTACATGTTAGGATATGGAGCTTGATAAATTTCCGGCGCAAAAGGGCCAAATCCAAATTTATATGGTTTGACTTTACTTGTCATTCCCATGGTTAAATTCGTTCTGCCGTGATAACCGCGGACAAATGATACGACCGCAGGTCTATTGGTATACCGCCGGGAAATTTTGATGGCATTTTCAACTGCTTCTGCTCCTGAATTAAAGAAAATCGCCATTTTATCAAAATCACCAGGTGTGATTTCACATAATTTTTCTGCTAGATTAATATAACCGTCATACATCATAACGTTGAAACCAGGATGTAAAAATTTATCTACTTGATTTTTTACTGCTTCCGTTACCTTTGGATGAGTATGGCCGACATTCAGCGTACCAATGGCACCGGCGAAGTCGATCCATTCTTTTCCGTCAATATCTGTAACAGTTGCACCGGAAGCATGAGCTGCAAAATTTAAATTGCCGTTGCTTACGCCTTTAGGGACATATTTTTTTCTCTTTTCTTGTAATTCCTTTGTGGATAAATAAGAAACTGTCATCACGAACCCACCCTTTTCAGATTTATAATAATGTTTTAATAATAGTATCCTGAAAGTCTGATATAATGAAAAGTACCAAAAAACAAAAAACTTTGGTACCAGAAAGATCAGAGGTGTTTGAAATGTTTATAAAAATAGACAGGAATACCGATTCTACTTATATTTACAAACAAATCTACCAGGGTATTAAGGAAAGTATTTTGAATGAAAAAATTCATTCGAATGAAAAATTACCTCCCAAAAGAGTGTTAGCTGACGAATTAAATGTAAGCGTTAACTCTGTATCTAATGCATATGAACAGCTGCTCGCCGAAGGATACATTTATACGGTTGAAAGAAAAGGCTACTATGTGGAAAATATTGCTCAATTTATTGAAAAAGAGGATGTTATCAAAAATAAATTACCTGATGATTTAAAAGAAGAATGGATGGATAAAAAGGGATGGCTTTCTTTATCCCATATGACGGCGGATATATCCATTTTTCCTTTTAAGGAATGGATGAAGCAGCAGCAGCAGGCAATCCAACAATACAAAAGAGAGTTATCGGAAATTACCCATCACCAGGGTCCCTATATAGTAAGAAAAACGATATGCCGCATGCTTGCCTTATCGCGGGGAGTCCATTGCGAGCCGGAACAAATTATTATTGGAGCAGGTACTCAGTTACTCGTTCGGCAGCTGATGGCGATACAGGATAAACAAAAAATTATCGCTATGGAAAATCCCGGCTATGCCCGTAATTATAATTTATTAAGGAATATGCATTTTAAGGTGCTTCCTATTCCATTAGATGAGCAGGGAATCAATATGGAAGAAGTAGAAGCATCAAACGCAAATTTTGTGTTTGTCACACCATCACACCAATTTCCAACCGGGAGAATTATGCCGATTTCAAGGCGTATCGAGCTGTTAAACTGGGCGATTCAAACGAATGACAGGTATATTGTTGAGGATGATTATGACAGTGAATTTAAATATGAGACCGACAATATTCCTTCCCTGCAAAGTTTAGACCGTCATCATCGTGTCATTTATATGGGGACTTTTTCGAAAACCATGCTGCCGGGTATGCGGGTTAGCTATATGGTATTACCCCCGGAATTATTAAGGGAATACCGGGAGAATTATCATGATTTAATGCAGCCCAGCAATTCGCTTATTTTATACACATTACACTATTTTATTGAAAGCGGTGAATATACAAAACATTTAAAGCGGATGAATCACCAATATGAAACGCGCAGAAAAATTTTAATCAAACATCTTCAAATGCGCTTTGGCAAAAAAGTCCAAATCGAAGATATTCCTGCAGGCCTGCATTTTCTTGCCCGTTTTCATTCTGAAAAAGGCTATCAGGAAATTGAAGAGAGAGCCAGGGAAATAAAGCTTGAAGTCTATTCCATGAGACGTTTTATGTTAAAAGATAACTTTGAAGAAAAAAATCGAATTGATTTGGTTCTGGGGTTTGCCAATATTAGTGAGGAAAACATCCCGGAGGCAGTTGAGCGGTTGTATCAGGTTTTTTGATAAACGTTTTGGCGGATGTCACGCTAGAAATTTTGGATATTCAAAAAGAGGAACAGAAATTTGCCGGAAAATATTAATTGAGTGCCAGGATCTGATTGAAGACTATTAAATTATTATCTGTAAGGTTAGGTGGGAAAATGGAGAAGTCTGAACTTCAAAAGATTGAACTTGATGCAATTGTAAAATTCTCGACGGATAACATTGTTATTACGGATGGAAATGGAATAGTGTTAAGAGCAAGTCCAAACAGCCTATCCATATATGGAACAGATTCTTCCTCTTTAATTGGAAAATCAGTGTTTGAACTTGAAAAAAGTAATATTTTTTCACCGTCCGTAACGATAGAAGTATTAAAGCAGCGAAAGCAAGTTCAGATCATGCAGAATACGACAACCAGACATACGGTGATGGCGACAGGTATTCCTGTATTCGATGAATTTGGGGAAATTATCCGGGTCATTAGTTTCTCACATGATTTAACGGAAATCCAAAATTTAAAAGAGGACTATGAAGAATTAAGTACAAAGATGGCAAAATATCAGTCAGAAATTCAACAGCTCCGAGAAAAAGAATTAAGTATGGAAAATATAGTCTTTCAAAGTAAATCGATGCAAAAGATTTGGCAGCTTATACAGCGTATAGCAAAAACTGACGCCAGCGTTGTTTTTCTTGGAGAATCCGGCGTCGGTAAAAATATATTTGCCCAGTCCCTTCACAAAGAAAGCCTTAGAAAAGAAGAAGCCTTTATTGAGGTCAACTGCGGGGCTATACCGGAGTCATTATTTGAATCAGAGATGTTCGGATTTGAAGCAGGATCATTTACAGGAGCGAATAACAAAGGAAAGCCTGGACTCATTGAGCTTGCAGATAAAGGAACCCTTTTTCTTGATGAAATTGGTGAGCTGCCTCTCTCTGTTCAGGCAAAGCTGCTGAAAGTATTGCAAGAGAAAAAAATAACTCGTGTAGGAGGGGTGAAATCAAAGAATATTGATTTTCGCTTAATCGCATCGACGAACCAGGACTTGGAGAAGATGGTTAAACAGGGAAAATTCCGCCAAGATCTTTTTTATCGTCTTAATGTGATCACCATTATCATTCCTCCATTAAGAGAAAGAAAAGAAGATATTGTCACGTTGTCCCATTTTTATTTAAATAAATTCAATGAAAAATATAAGACGAATAAATTTTTTCACCCAACAACGATTCACGAATTGGTCTCCTTTGACTGGCCGGGAAATGTCCGTGAACTTCAAAATATGATTGAGAGGCTGGTCATTACATCAGAAGGAAAAACCATTCTCCCTGATTCTCTGCCATTTTATTTTCAAAATGCACATCCGGAAACATTAGACAGCCTGCATATTGATGAATTGAAAGAAAGGGGGAAAACATTAAAAGAGGTACTAGAAGAAGTGGAAATCAGATGGTTAAAAAGGGCTTCCAGACAATGTAAAACAACTTACGAAATGGCAGCATATCTTGGCTTAAATCAGTCAAACGTTGTCAGGAAACTAAAAAAGTACAAAATTAATGAAAAAACGCATTAAAATGCAAAAACGCATTAATTATTTTTGGAAAATAATGCAACATTGCATTAGACCTCCTTTTTTTTTCTGAAGTTTCTGGCGTTTATTTTTGGCACGATTTTTGCAATAGATTAATATAGAAACTTTAAAAAATGGAGGTCCTCGTTATGTATCAACCAAAAGATTCATCTCAATCACCCCGATTTTGCGGTGTTCGCACCTTTATGCGATTAGAGCAAATTAAGACCACAAACGATGTGGATTTTGTTGTACTAGGTGTACCCTTCGATACAGCAGCTTCCAATCGTACAGGACAACGTTATGGCCCGCAGCACATCAGAAACTTTTCTGTCCTGCTCCGTCCCTATAATCCCGACATGGATATCAATATTTTTGATTACTGCTCTGGTGTGGATTACGGAGATATCGATGTCATTCCGGGGAATATTCATCGGACCTACGATAGAATGGGGGAGGAGCTTGAACCCATTCTTGAAAAAGGCATAACTCCTATTATTATGGGAGGAGACCATTCGATTTCGCTTGGAAATTTGCGTGCATTTCACAAACAATATGGTCCGGTAGCTCTGGTTCATTTTGATTCCCATGGTGATACCTGGGACCATTATTATGGTGAGAAATATATGCATGGGACACCATTCCGCCGGGCAGTAGAAGAAGGATTGCTGGATGTCGATCATTCTATTCAGATTGGTATGCGCGGCCCGCTATACAGTGCAGATGATATTGAGGATGCAAGAAAATTAGGGTTTGAAGTTATACCAATGAAAGAGGTTCGAAAAATTGGTTATTCAGAAGTCATTCGGAGAATCCATCAACGCGTAGGTGACCGTCCTGTCTTTGTCACATTTGATATTGATTTTGTTGATCCGGCTTATGCCCCAGGAACAGGAACACCTGAGATTGGCGGACCGACAAGCTATGAAGCATTGGAATATGTAAGAGGTTTAGATGGGCTCGATATAGTTGGGTTTGATTTAGTGGAGGTCCTTCCAACGTATGATAGCGGGGAAATTACGGCAGTTTTAGCTTCTGCAGTGATTTTCGAAATGATAACCCTGACCGCATTAAAGAAAAAACGTCAATTGTCATTAGTCAATACTTCATCAGATTCAGCTCGGTAACCAGGATAAAAATGGAGATGATCTATTTAAATGATCATCTCCATCTCTAGTTTTTTTGCAATCTTCTCTATTATATAAATATTACTTTAGAAATGATAGAAAGTGTCCAAAAGTTATTCAAAATAGATCATGATTTTCTAGAGGTTCAAATTTGTGGTATCTACATGGGCCATAAAGCTAATGAAACAAGTTCCAGAAATTATAAATTGGGAGGTTGGTAATTCGATGAATTTAATGGACGTTTTAATTATCCTTGTCTATTTTACAGTACTTATAGTTGTCGGAATTATTGGGGCCAAAAGGGCCAAAAGCTCAGAAGACTACATTTTAGCCGGTAGAAACCTTGGTTTCTTTATGTATTTTGGCTGTCTGGGCGCCGTTATTCTTGGGGGTGCTTCCACAATTGGAACAACATCACTCGGGTATAATTACGGTATTTCCGGTGTCTGGCTCGTTTTTATGTTAGGTTTTGGCATTATGCTTTTAGGTTTGTTTCTTATTAAGCGAATTACATCTTTCAAAGTAATGACCATTAGTGAGTTTTTAGGAAAACGTTTTAATTCACAATCACAGTTAATCAGTGCACTTGTTGCCGCCATTTATGACATGATGGTATCTGTGACTCAAGTCATTGGGATGGGAACCATTTTACACGTATTAGTAGGCTGGAATTTAACCACTTCGATGCTTGTAGGCGGAGGAATTGTTCTGTTCTATACCATTCTGGGCGGAATGTGGTCTGTTACGATGACAGATATCATACAATTTATCGTTATGACGGTTGGAGTTTTCTTCGTCATGATGCCGCTGGGAATCTCCAGTGCAGGAGGCTGGAGTGGACTTGCCTCAAAACTGCCGGAAGGCTATTTTAGTTTCACTAATATTGGTTTAAAACAAATTTTTCAATACTTTTTATTATTTGGTCTTGGAATGGTAGTGGCCCAGGATATTTGGCAGCGGGTGTTTACCGCAAAAACATTAAAGGTTGCCCGTACCGGAACTGTCTTTGCGGGAATATATAGTATTTTTTACGGGTTAGCTGTAAGTATAATCGGGATGTGTGCCTTTATTGTCCTCCCAGATCTTAAGGATTCTCAAAACGCTTTTGCCAGCATGGCATTAGAGATCCTTCCTAATGGGGTTCTTGGACTGGTACTTGCAGGTGTCATATCAGCACTGATGTCAACGGCTTCAGGCACATTGCTGGCCTCTTCCACATTGATTACCAATGACATTTTAAAGAAATATTATTTCAAAGATATAAATGAAAGGCAATTTTTAAAGCTCTCAAGGATCGTTACAACGATTATCGGGGTAGTTACCATCATCTTTGCACTTTGGATCCAGGACGTTCTTGTTGCTCTTGATGTGGCGTATGCTGTACTATCTGGTGCGATTTTTGTACCTATTGTTTTAGGTTTTTTCTGGAAAAGGGCGACGGCAAATGCTGCATTTTACTCTATCATTCTCAGTTCGATTACGATTCTTATCGGCCTCGCTTTCGAAGGGATTACATCCACAAATCCAATCCTTTACGGAATTGCTGTAAGTGTGGTTTCAATGGTAGTCATTTCATTATCCAGTCAAGCAAAGGAAAAGCAAGTATCTGATTATACTGGAGACGTGGGCAGCGAAACGAGCTATATTGATTCTGCAAAATAGCTGTGGGTGTCAGCACCACCCAGAAGTTTCCAAAAAGGGTGCCAGGCAATTCCCCAATCGCCTGGCACCCTTTCATTATTCAACTTGTAATTGAATCCCATATTTCCGGATACGTCTCATGAGCAGGGATTGGGTGACACCCAAAAATTTTGCTGCTTTTCGGGTCGAATTTTCTTTTTGTAACGCATCGAGAATCATCTTTTTTTCCATCGATTCCAGAAGGTGAGGCATAGAGGCATTTGACAGGGAGAGTTCCATTGAAATGGCTAAATTAGTGTTTTCCAGCATTTTATGCGGCAAATCGTTTTCATCTATTTCCTGTTCGGATAAAATGACCAGTCTTTCCATTAAGTTTTCCAGTTCCCGAACGTTTCCAGGCCAGTGATAGGTTTGAAAGATTTCCAAAACTTTAGGTGTAATGGTTTTTTTTACGTTATATTTTTCATTGTAATGCTGTAAAAAATACGAGGTGAAACTATTCATCTCTTCTTTTCGGTCCCTGAGCGGCGGCATTTTAATAGAAAGAACATTAAGCCGGTAAAACAAATCTGATCGGAATGAACCTTCTTCAACCATCTTCTCCAAATTTCTATTTGTAGCAGCAATCACGCGGACGTTTGCTTTATGATATTCTCTTGCACCAATTGGAAGGTATTCTTTTGTTTGCAAAAAGTGTAAGAGTTTTGCCTGGAGAGTTAATGGAATTTCTCCAATTTCGTCGAAGAATAATGTACCTCCGTCTGCCGCCCGAATTAATCCTTCCTTGCCGGCGGAATGGGCCCCTGTAAACGCACCTTTCGTATAGCCGAACAGCTCGGATTCTATTAAGGTTTCAGGTATGGAAGCACAGTTGATATGAATAAAGGGTCCCTTATGTTGTTTACTTAATAAATGGACTCTTTTAGCAACAACCGTTTTGCCTGTTCCAGTTTCGCCGATTATTAAAGCAGTTGCATCCACTTTTGCTATTTTTTCAATTAAATTTTCGATGGATGGGTCTAAAAGAAGACTTTTTTCCGCTGGGGTACTTTTTAATTCGGAATGGACTGTAAGCTTTCTAATTTCCTGACTGTATTTTTCAAGCAGTTCTTGTGTCTCTTTCAATTGGGATGTTGTTTTTACCGCTTCCGTTATATCACGGCCATGGGCAACAGCTGCAATCACTTCATCATTCTGGTCTTTAACCAGATGGCCTGAAGTGATATATTTCCCATCACCGACTTCCTGAACAGTACTTACAGTGCTGTTTGATTCTAAGGCAAGCCTGATCACGGAGGGGGTAAAAATTCCCTCCTTCTCCACTTCCTTTACATTCCTGCCTATTAATTTCTCCCTTGGAACTCGGCAAATTAACTCACTTGTATGGTTGATCCATAGAGTATTTCCGTATTTATCTGCAATATAAATGGAATCATTAATGGAATTGAGTATATCTAGAAAAAATTGAGGGTGACTTCCAGCCATTTTCAGTAATTGCTCCATTTATAGCCTCCTTTTTGAGTCTATTTCGATTCGGATTGATGAAAGCAGTGTTATTTTTTAGATAAATCTGAGTCGATACCAACTCGACTGAATCGATTTTAATTAAATTCTACCAAAATATTAATAAAATTTGCAATAGTAAAATAGGGTAATGCCGTTGTTTACGGCAATGAGCCTTGCGTATCATTTGGCACGATACTTGCATAATAGTTTGATAGAAGGGAGATGGCGGGGTGAAACAACAAGCAGATCGCATACATTCTGGGCGTTTGATGGCAACCATCGAAAAAAGTGCGGAAATTGGTATGCTCCCAAATGGCGGGCTTTGCAGACTTACATTAACAGATGAAGATAAAGAAATGAGAGATCTATTTTTCCAATGGATGAATGAAAGCGGTTTAGAGGTAAGGATTGATGATTTAGGCAATATGTATGGCCGCCGCGGAGGGAAGAATAATCGATTGGCTCCCGTTTTAATAGGTTCGCATTTGGATACACAGCCAAAAGGCGGAAAGTTTGATGGCATTTTAGGCGTTTTGGGCGCGCTGGAAGTGATCCGTTCATTAAATGATCATGGTATCGAAACGGAACGGCCGATTGAAATTGTCAATTTTACCAATGAGGAAGGCGCCAGATTTGAACCATCCATGCTGGGGTCAGGAGTCATCGCTCATGTTTTTAATAAGCAGTTGATGATGAATACGAAAGATCAAAATGGCTTTACCTTTGGGGAAGAATTAGCCCGAATAGGCTATCAAGGATCGATAGAAAACCGTCCAAAAGATATCTTTTGTTATCTGGAACTTCATATTGAACAAGGTGCTATTTTAGAGGATAACCATAAAACAATCGGTATCGTTACCGGCATTCAGGGGATGAATTGGCTGGAGGTTTCTGTTAATGGAAAGACGTCGCATACTGGCACAACCCCGATGCATAAAAGAAAGGATGCGGTTTTGCACACTGCAAAGTTAATCACTAAAATTTATGAACTAGCAGAGAAAGTTCCTGATTTGCTTATCGCTGTGGGCCGTATCAACGCTTCCCCAAATGTCATTAATTCAATCGCGGGAGCAACAGTGTTTTCTGTCGATATACGCCATCCCGATGATTTTGTGAGGGAACGTTTTACCACAATGCTGAAGGAATCATTGGCGACCATGACCTTTTTAGAAGAAATGGAAATCAGTATCAAGGAAATTAATAAAGAGGAAACGGAAGTTTTTTCCGAAGACATTCTAAAGATTACGGAAGAAGCTGCTAAAAAACATGGATATTCTTCTTTAAAAATGATGAGCGGAGCCGGGCATGATGCGAAATATTTAAACAGGCTGGCACCGACTGGAATGATCTTTATTCCGAGTGTAAACGGGGTAAGTCATTGCGAAGAAGAATATAGTACGTCCGATGATATCGATAAAGGTGTTCAGGTATTATTTGACACTGTTATTAGGTTAGCTAATAAAAAAGAATGGTAAGGAAGTGAGGAAAGGAAATGGAAAAGGTAAACCAAGATGTAACAAATGTAGTGCTAGAGAAAGTAGATGCTTTATGGGATGAGGAGGTTTCTTTTTTACAAAAGCTTTGTCAATTCCCCTCGACGCTTGGCAACGAAGCACCTATCCAACACTTTATCGCTGATTTTTTGGAAAAAGAGCTGGATTTATCTGTATCAAAAGTGATCCCCAATCCCGAAAAGCTATCCTCACATCCCGGTTACTCGGAACCCGAATGGTCATATGATGGCAGGCCTGTTGTCATTGGCGAATATCGTTCAGAAGGCGGCAAGAAAGGAAAAAGTATTATCTTTCAAGGGCATATAGACGTTGTCAGTCCAGAACCTGTTTCGTTTTGGCAGCATGATCCGTGGGGGGCCGAAATCGTAGGAAATAAAATGTACGGCCGTGGAACAGCTGATATGAAATCAGGTGTGGCTGCTATGATCTATGCGTTAAAAGCGGTGCGAGATGTCGGGATCAAGCTTTCATCCAACGTCATTATCAAAACAGTTACAGAAGAGGAATGTACGGGAAATGGCGCGCTTGCGGCGATAGAAGAAGGATTTAAAGCAGATGCGGCCCTTATTCCCGAACCTGTATTGGGACAAGTAGCACTGACCGCTCAAGTTGGCGTGATTTGGGTCAGGATAAAAGTTAAAGGTTTAGGTGCACATACAGAAAAGGCTGACCAAGCAGTAAACTCCATTATGGAAAGTTATAAAATGATCCAGGCTCTTTTGGATTATGAGAAAGAATTAAACAGCCGGAAAAGGCACAAGGATTTTGCTGAACACCCGCATCCATACAACATTAATATTGGGAAAATCCATTCAGGCGATTGGCCGTCAACTGTTCCTTCCGAATGTACGGTTGAAGCAAGAGTGGGATTTCCGCCGGGGGTGAACCCTCAGGATGTAAAGGATGAATTAAAGGCCTATTTGTTAGCTGCTGCAAAAAAGGATGAATGGTTAAGGGAAAATCCGCCGGAAATTTCATTTTACGGATTTCATGCGGAAGGATTTTCAATAGATCCGAATCAAGAGGTGTTTGATGTTTTAAACGAGGCACATATGGCCATTGAAGAAAAACCACTGGAATTTGGTTCTTTCACTGCTACAACGGATGCTAGATTTTATAACCTATACTATGACATTCCTGCCACTTGCTATGGCCCGACAGGAGAAGGGCTTCACGCGCCGAATGAATGGGTGGACCTTGACAGTGTCAAAAGGGTGACCAAAACATATGCAGCATTTCTGCTGAAGTGGTGCGGTTATAGTGAAGATAGTAAGAATATTAATGAAAGGGATGGTGAGAAAAGATGTCAACAGTTATAAATCACGATAGTCTTACTGAAGAACAGAGAAAGAAACTTGTTAGAAGAGCGGCCCTTGCCAGTGTAGTTGGAACGACCATTGAATGGTATGATTTCTATATTTATGGAACGATGGCAGCTTTGGTATTTCCACATTTGTTTTTTCCAGATTCAGATCCCTATATCGGGTTACTGCAATCCTTCACAACACTCTTTATAGGATTCCTTGCCCGGCCGCTTGGAGCCGCCTTTTTCGGTAATTTTGGCGATCGAATTGGACGAAAAGCCACACTAGTCACGACTCTTCTATTAATGGGGATCAGCAGTACGCTTATAGGATTATTGCCCTCATATGATAATGCAGGTATTATTGTAGCATTTTTGTTAGTATTTCTACGCTTTTGCCAAGGCTTTGGGGCCGGGGGTGAATGGGGAGGTTCCGTTGTACTCTCTGTTGAATGGAGTTCTAAGAAAAGCAGAGGCATAATGGGAAGCATGACGCAAATAGCATCCCCCATTGCACTGCTTCTGTCTTCAGGAGTGATCTCCCTTACAATCTTTTTAACTGGAGATCATTTTAATACTTGGGGATGGAGAATTCCCTTTCTAATTAGTCTTGTGCTTGTAATAGTCGGCTTTATTATCCGGCGTGGAGTGGTGGATTCTCCTCAATTTACAAAAATGAAGAAAGAAAATCGTCTAGCAAGTAAACCGGTTATAGAAGTGTTTAAAAAATATCCTAAAGCATTATTTTTGGTTGTTTTTGCAGGTTTAGCACAAGGAGTGCCTTTCTATATTTTTACTACCTTTGCAATAAGCTATGGGACAGAACAGCTGCATTTAGATAAACAGTTCCTAACGAATGCTATCTTGTTAGTAGCGATAGTCGAGATCATTGTGATTCTCTATGCGGCACATTTATCAGATAAATATAATAGGAAAATTGTATTTTTGGTTGGAAGTATATTGACCATATTGGTAGCATTCCCATTCTTCTGGCTGCTTGATACAAAAATAACAGTATTGGTTGTTCTAGGAATGTGCTTATCTATTATTGGTGCCGGAACAGTGTATGGACCTTTGGCGGCACTAATTGCAGAGTGTTTTCCAGCCAATCTTAGGTATAGCGGGACATCATTAGGTTATCAAATTTCAGCCGCAATCCAAGGTTTATCTCCATTATTATGTGTGTACTTATTAAATACTTTTAATAGCACGGTTCCTATCAGTATCTATCTTATTGTCGCTTGTCTTATTTCAATTGTGGCGGTTTCCATGTTAAAAAAGACACCCAATCAAATAGATATGGATAAAGCTAGTTAATTAAGCGCGCAAAAAGAAAGGTTTTCTGTATTCTTTATTTCATTAAATTTCTTTGTTATAACAGTTTCCATGAGAAGGCCTCTTTGTAAAATGTAGTTTGCCGCAAAAAAGCGTACATTTTATGATAGAGCGTCTTCTCTTTTTTTCATCAAACAGCTCCAAGAAATAGTATACACACCAGAATCTCTTCATTTCGTACCCTGAGCGGCGGCATTTAATGGCTCACAGTTCCTTCTACAACAAGATCAAAAACCTATCTATACCAATTGGATTTTTATGGTAAAGTAGTAAATGAGGGAGGAGATGTTTTGACTAAATTTCTAAAAATTACACTTGGTGCTGCGGGTGTTCTCGTATTAGGAATGGGACTGCTTGCAGCTGTCTTTGTACTAGAGATGAAGCCTGATCATGATGAAGAGGAAAAGATAAAGGTTCAAGCAGAGCAATATTTAAAAGGGCGGTATAATGATAACTTCGAAATCTATGACACGCTGTATGATAATATGGGGAACTTTGGATTTGAATATGCAGCCAAGGTGAGGGATAAGAAGAATGATATAGAATTTCTAGTTTATTATGATGATGAAACAGAACAAATGGTTGATACATACATTGCAGATAAATGGGCGGATGATGTAGAAACGGAGATACGTCCTTTTGTGAAAGAAAAGCTTGGAAAAGCGGCTGATTTCCATGTTACCTTTACCAATGATAAAATGGGGCAGGAATTGGGGATTAACCCTGTCCATCCTAAAAGCTATAAGGAATTTGATGTTGCACCGATCATCCGGATTACTGTTCCCCGAAAAAGAAGCGGCGGGGATGAAAAAATGGTGAATGAGTTCATATCTTTCTTAAAAAGCGAAAATCAATTGAAGCATGGTTCAGTTATGATGGAATATATCGATGAGAATGGTGTCATTTTAGATGATGAATGGGGGAAAGAGTTTTAATTCCTCTCATTACCAGCACAGCTGCTTAAGGGGTTTTTACTTGAATATGCACTGGTAATACTAAAAAAATCTCCCGAGAAGGAAGATTTTACTCTAAATCAGGATATCCCTGCTGGCGTAAAGCCTCATATACCAAAATGGCCGCTGTATTCGAAAGGTTTAGGGAACGAACATGATCATTCATCGGTATTCTTAAAAAGTGATCTTTATTTTTATCCATTAAATCTTTTGGTAAACCCGTTGTTTCTTTTCCAAACATAAAATAATGTTCCTTTGCTCCATCACTGAAATCAAAGGATGAATGTGTTTTTTCACCAAACGTCTCAATATAGTAAAACTCACCTTGATTTTTTGAAAAAAAGTCATCCAATGAATCATAATACGTGATGTTGACAGAATCCCAATAATCGATACCCGCTTGTTTTAGCATTTTTTCATCGGTTGAAAAGCCAAGCGGCCGGATTAAATGTAAGGCTGTATCGGTTGCGGCACAAGTAAGTGCAATATTTGCAGTATTAGATGGAATTTCTGGTTGATATAATACAACATGTATTGCCAAGAATGGTCACCTCTATCTTTATTTTCCCCTTCAAATTATAGCATACAGATTGTAAGGATGAGCACACACAGTGCAGAGAAAGAATATTCTTGGTTTTTGTTGCATATGCAACAAAAACTAGTTAAACTTAACATAAATCACTTTTATTGCAATTGCAACAAATTATGTGCCAAGGAGTTAATATGAAGGAAATTCTTCGAGAAATCGGGATGATCGCCAAGGCGCTAGATTCAATAAGTAATATAGAATTTAAAGAATACGACCTTACAAAAGGACAGTATTTGTACCTTGTGCGAATTTGTGAAAACCCGGGAATCATTCAAGAAAAGGCAGCTGAGATGATAAAAGTAGATCGAACGACAGCAGCTCGTGCAATCAAAAAGCTTGAAATTAATGGCTTTATTGAAAAAAAAGACGACCCGCATAACAAAAAAATCAAGAGGCTTTTTCCAACAGAGAAAGGGAATAATGTTTATCCTTTTATAAAAAGAGAACATGATTTTTCCAATAGCGTCGCATTAGCTGGATTTTCCGAAAGCGAAGCAGAAACCATTTTTAATCTTCTTCAAAGAGTAAGAAAAAATATAGAAAAAGACTGGGAATTTGTCAAAAAGGGAAACAAGAGGAATTATTGAAAGGAGCGGCCTGCTTAGATGACCATAAATATAAAAAAGTGCACCCTTGAAGATTTACCATTGCTTCAGGAAATGAGTTGTGAAACATTTCATGAGACATTTAAAAATCAGAATTCACCTGAAAATATGAATGCGTATTTGGAAAGAGCATTTAACTTAAAACAATTAGAAAAAGAAGTATCTAATCTTTCTTCACAATTCTTTTTTGTTTATTTTAACAGTGAAGCCGCTGGCTATTTAAAGCTCAATATCGATGATGCCCAGTCTGAAAAGATGGGGTATGAATCACTTGAAATCGAGAGGATTTATATAAAGAGCCCATTTCAAAAACAGGGGCTGGGCAAATATCTGCTAAATAAAGCGATAGAAATGGCGATGGAACACAATAAAAAGAAAATCTGGCTGGGCGTGTGGGAAAAAAATGAAAATGCCATTGCTTTTTATAAAAAATTAGGGTTTGTTCAGACTGGAGCCCACTCATTTTATATGGGGGATGAAGAACAAACGGACTTGATCATGACTAAAACACTCAGCTAAAAGGGGGATTATGATGTACATACCTAAACATTTTAAAATCGAGGATGAAGAAGTAATGTACGATGTGATTGAAAAATACGGCTTTGCCACTTTATTCTCTCAGCATAACGGGGAACCATACGCGACCCATCTGCCGCTAATATTAAATAAATCGGAACATGCATTATATGGCCATTTTGCCCGTCAAAACGAACAATGGAAGGATGTTGAAAACCAGCAGGTTCTAGTAGTTTTCCAAGGCCCGCACTGTTATATTTCACCTTCTTGGTACGAAACCATGAAAGCCGTGCCTACCTGGAATTATGTGGCCATCCATGTATATGGGAAGATGGAAATAATCGAAGATAAAAAAGTGATCTTCGATTCGTTAAATGACTTAGTTAATAAATATGAAAGTCCAGATAGTCCTTACCATTTAAATGAAGTGGAACCGAGTTTTCTCGAAGGAATGAATAAGGGAATTGTACCATTCAAAATAAACATCACAAAAATAGAAGCAAAAGCGAAATTAAGCCAAAATCACCCTGTGGAACGACAAGAGTTAGTTATCCAAAGCCTGGAAAACACGGCTCAACAGGATAACCTGGAAGTGGCAGCTCTGATGAGGAAGAATTTAAACAAGTAACATTTATTTAATGCGGCCTGTTTAGTCCCTGAGGGCACCGAAAGCGCAGAAGAGCTCTCTCGAACTTTCGAAAAAAATACCTGGAGTAGTAATCAATAGGGGCCGTTCAAGGTCAGGAATCTGACTTTTTTGCCAGCCCCATTTTTTGTATTGATTATTAATCTCTATTTTGATATTGATTGGATTGTTTGATTCCCATTTGGGTAAAATCAATTTGATCTATAGGGACCAATAAATCGCTTGATTTAATTTTCAATGGAATGATGGTGATCTTGTTGGAATAGATTATACGGCTTGCACCTAAAGAATAACCGGCTAAATCTGCAATTGGAGTTTGATTTTTCCCTGAATTAATCAATAATTCTTTAAAATTGACATCAAAAATATCATGATTTAGTCCGTTTGAAATAGCCAATTCTACATCTAATGATTGATCCGGATTCTTCTTAGACTTATAAAGTGAAACATCAATATCGTTTGTAAAAACTTTATTAAAGTAAAGAGCGTGATTTCCATTTACAAATCCATTCTTCACAAATTCTTCTCCGTATTTTTCGTTTAACAAAGGAATGAATTCCTTATTATATGCTTCCTGTACTTCGGAAGACTGGGAAATCTTCCAATCCTTATTAAATTTCTTCAAGTATAATTTTTGATCGGAGGATGAAAAATTCCTTTGATTATCGGAATGGATTGCAGTATATTCAAAAATACTAGCACCAATTACATCCTGTGTGCGGAATAAAATTTGGGTGTCTCTCTTTTCTTTTAATCCTTGATTAATTTTTGTTTTGAAAAAGTCAAAGTCTTGTGTAACAAGGGATTCATCCATTTTCGTATCATAAAGTGTTTTAAACTGCTCCCAATCATCGTTTTGAGCCGCTGAAAGAAGGTCATCATATACGTTATTTGCTATTTTAATAGCCTTTTGTTCTGAGACCTGTTCATTTGCCTGTTCAGTTACATTGCTGCCGGCAGTCTGCTTGGCTTTTGCTGCTGCAGCCGTAGAACTCTCCTTGTTACTCGCACATCCACTTAATAAGGATGCTAAAAGAACCAACGTCATTATTTTTTTCATGCCATCTTTTCCCCCAGTATGTATTCTAAAAAATCTAAAACAAATGTTGAGCCGCCGCTGAACCTTACCGCTTACAAACCACCACCTTTAAAGTATTGCAATGGGCACTCATTGTTCTTGGGACAATAACCATTTTTTAATGGGTCAAATGTACCATTTTTTTCTTACTAGATTATATTATGATAATTACTATTTAACAATAATATACAGAAAATAAAAGTATTGTCATCACTTATTTTAGGCAAAACAGAGCGGGCATCTTATGTCAAAATAGAAAGTTCCTAGCGATGTGAATGACAATTCGATGAGAAATTAGAGAAAGGATACAATTTTTATCATTTCCTATGATTGAAAAATAAAAATCCAGAAATTGCTTAAACTATACAACGAAGAGTATAGAAAAGCCTTTCTATATTTTTCATAACAAATCAATGGGAGGATGGCTAT
Organism: Neobacillus mesonae; assembly: GCF_023715155.1. Classification (GTDB taxonomy): domain Bacteria; phylum Bacillota; class Bacilli; order Bacillales; family Cytobacillaceae; genus Neobacillus; species Neobacillus mesonae_A. Next base: position 26,856 of record NZ_JAMBNQ010000035.1, on the reverse strand, counting down.
GTCAAATAATGAAGCAAATAAAACTGGTCTGAATGGTACTTCCAATAAGATGGGAAATGTTAGCGGGGCGGAGGGGATTCAAGCAGCAATGACTCCCAAAACCTCAAACTATGATGCGGAGTTTGCTTCTGAGTTTGACACAGATGCGATATCAGCGCAAACCAACTTCTATGCAGATCGGTACAGCAGAGCGTCCCAGCCGAATCAAAAAGGACCTGTAAGCGAACGAACTGAGTGGAATTAGGCTGATATTTGGCAGCTGTTCAAATCATTGAGATGGCGGGGCTAAAGAGAATAGGCTCTCTTTAGTCCCCATTTTATAAAAGAGATGCAATAGGAGTATCCCACTTCCCTCCAATACGCGTTAGGGGCTGTAGGGAAATTTTAAGTGTACTTGGTCCTCTCTTCAGTGCAGATAGAAGGAAAGAACCTCGTCCAAAGTACTCCCGTCTCCTCCTAAATATCTTTCACATAAAAAACCTTTGCAGCAGTCAGCATCAGTTCTAATATCTGTCTAGACATGTACTCAGGCGATTCGGGGAAAGCTTCTTCTATCCAGCGAATAATGACCCCTGCGATACCATGTGCACGGTAGACATACAGCCACTTTGTATCTAGTGATGATTCATCCTGGAGAACATACTCATATTCCTGGATAAACAATTGTTCTATTGCCTTCGCCATTTTATAACGAAAATCTACTTGAATATGATCACTTAATAATAATTTATATAGCTTTGCATTTTCTTGGATATCCGCGTAAACTCTGTTGCACCAGGAGCGATTGATACCCCAATGCTTCGCGGAGCATTAGAACAATTTGGCTTCACAGAAGAAGAATATGCACCACAGTTAAGCTTATTAAACCGCTTTGGCAAGGCATCAGAGATTGCACAGGCAAGCTTATGGTTAGCTTCTGATGCATCTTCCTATGTTACCGGCACCACTATTCATGTGGATGCAGGTTATACATCTCGTTAATTTTTTTCATGAAGCATTAGGACGGTTTTGGTACTTTCATTACTTAGTGTAAGGAAAGTGCGAGAGCCGTCTTTTTTTCATCCAAATCGCCCTTCTTTTCTCCAATATTCAACAATTAATTTTCCACTTTTTGCAGGACATGTAAGTTAAATGACGAATAAAAGATTCATAGTAAATACTGACTACTTATATTTATATATAAAAATGAACATATCAGGAGTGAAAATCTTGTACCAATTGAAGAAAAATGGCATCGAAGTAATTCCTATCATTGTTTCTGTTCCATCATCACTAAAAACGGTAAATTTTTTTCTATATAAAACTGAAGATTCACTGACTCTCATTGACGCTGGATTTGATAACGATGAATGCTGGAATGCCATACAGAATGTATTACATGACCATGGATGGAGTGTTCAGGATATAAACCGAATTCTCCTCACCCACCATCATATCGATCACGTTGGCCTGGTAAACCGAATAGTGAACGACCATCCAATTCCCGTTTATGCACACTCATTGGCCATTCCCCGTTTAAAAAGAGAAGAAGATTTTTTATCGATGCGAATTGAGTTTTTCTCTAAGCTTTATCAGGAAATGGGCTGCAAAGAGCAGGGGGAAAAACAAATCGCTTATTTGCAGAAAGCACTGCAAAAAAATAAGGATAAAAAAATAGAGGCTGCCATTTGTAAAATTGAAGGGAATCAGCTGTTTGATTTCGATGTGATTTACGTTCCTGGTCATGCACCTGATCAGATTGCGTTTTATCAAAAAGAATGCGGCTGGCTGTTCGGCGGCGACTTATTGCTGGAACATGTATCCAGCAATGCACTGGTGGAGCCGGATGCTGATGGGATTCGAATGTTGACCGTTTATGACCATTATCATTCATTGAAAAGGGTGCTGGGAATAGGCGCGGAACTAGTGTTACCGGGACATGGAAAGCTGATTGAAGATCCTAAGGCAGCGGCACAGATGAGGATGGACGAGGTTGAGCAAAAGGCGGATAAATTCTTAAAATTAATCCAAGCCGGCAGCACGACAGCTGCAGAGGTGGCAAAAGCTTATTATAATGAAACCTACTTAAAGGAATTCCCGCTGGTCATGTCCAGAGTCATTGGACATTTGGACTACTTGGAGGTGATAGGGAAGGTTCGCCGGGAAATGATTGATGGGGTTTGGCATTATTCGGCTGACTAATAAAAGTTCCATGTACCCGCCCCCATTTTAAAAAAGCTATCTTCTTGTTTTATGAAAGGTTGATGTAAATGAAGATTGTAATCGCATCTGATTCATTTAAAGGCAGTGCATCAAGTTTAGAAATAGCTGAGTTTATTGAAAAAGGAATTAGAAGAGTCCAATCAAATGCAGATGTTCTGAAGCTGCCGTTAGCGGATGGCGGGGAAGGAACGGTAGATGCTTTAGTCAATGCCTTAAATGGTCAATATGTTGAAAAAGTTGTAACAGGTCCGTTGGGAGAAAAAGTTAAAGCTAAATATGGAATTATCAATCAAGATATTGCAGTTATTGAAATGGCTGAAGCTTCCGGACTCACTCTTATTCCGAGTCATGAGAGAAATCCATTTAAGGCAACTACATATGGTACAGGGGAATTAATCAAATCGGCCCTGGATCATGGGGTAAAGGAGATTCTCATCGGTATTGGAGGAAGTGCCACGAATGATGCTGGTGCAGGGATGGCTCAGGCATTAGGGGTGGCTTTAGCAGACAATGAGCACCAAGAGATCGGCTATGGCGCAGAATCGGTTGCGAGGGTTGAAAAAATAGATACTTCGGCCATTGACCCCCGGATTAAAAATACCAAAATGACGATTCTCTCTGATGTAACGAATCCTTTATGCGGCGAAAATGGCGCATCCTATGTGTATGGACCGCAAAAAGGGGCATCATCAGAAGATGTTGTCAAACTGGATGCGATTTTAAAAAGGTTCGGAGAATTAGTGGAACGTACATTAGGTATTGAAATGATGAATAAAAAAGGTGCAGGAGCTGCGGGAGGACTAGGAGCAGGTTTGATGGCCTTTTGCAACGGACAGCTTCATTCAGGAATTGACCGGATTCTAGACATTATCAATCTAGAGGAACAGGTGAAAGAGGCAGATCTTGTTATAACAGGCGAAGGAATGATGGATTTTCAATCAGTGCAGGGGAAAGCACCCATAGGTGTTGCCAAAATAGCTAAAAAACATAACAAACCTGTTATCGCAATTGTAGGCAGTGAAGGATATCATGCCAATGAGGTTTATGAACACGGAATAGATTTAGTGATTGATATAATTAACAAGCCAATGAGTATCGAGGAAGCAATGAACCATGTTGGGGAACTTGCTGAAATAGCTGGAGAAAAAGCAATAAGGGCATTTTGCCTGCAAAAGAAATAAGCCGATAAAAAGTATGTATTTTAATAAGACTTTAAACAAGTGACGGAAAAGGCTGCTATCCTAAGCTCATGCTGGATGCAGCCTTTTCTGTTGATTGGGGGTAAAGGGTGAGGCTATTAATTGCGGACACCCATCAGGATAATTGGATTATACACAGGAATATGCACATTATGGGAGTATTGAACACAGGGTGATCTAATTATGCACTGGGATAGGCACTTAGGGAGTGCAATGAACCCAGGATTCTTGGGTTATACACAGAGATGTGCACATTCGGAGTTTCAATGAACGTCGGATTTTCTGGTTGTACACAAGGAAGTGCACATTGAGAGATTCAATAAAAGACGAATCATCGGTTATACACAGGAAAGTGCACACTAAGAATTTCTATTAACGTTAGATGCACGGGTTATGCACAAGAAGTACACATTAAGAGAATGAACGAACGTATGATTTTCCAATTATACACAGGATAGTGCACATTAAAGAGTTTAATAAACGTGAAACTTTAGTTATACACAAGTATTTGCGTATGTAAGGGTTCAGGATCATGGAATATCCTGATTATACACAGAAAAATGTATATAAAAGTTTGGGTTTCTGGTAAAAGTGATCTTTGGAGATGTTTGAGTGCAGATAGGTGGAGAGCTGCCGCACCAAAGTGCACTGGAGTGGTGCTCGAGTGCAGATAGAAGAAGAGCAGCTGCGCCAAAGTGCACTGGAGCAGCATCCGAGTGCAGAAAGAACGGGAACAGCCGAGCCAAAGAGCACCTGAAGTCAAGTCCGAGTGCAGAAAGTTGAAATCCTCCCAAAACAAAGTGCACTAAAGCCCCGCTATAGTGCACCACCTTACATTATAAAACAACGCAATCAATCGTCTAAAGACACTAACCTCAGCCAACCGCATTCTTCCCCTTGGATTTAACGTGATACATAGCGGTATCGGCATTTTTTAACAGGGTAGAGGGGGTATCGCCTGGTTGGGATGCAGCCATACCGATACTGGCTGAGACCTTCATACCATTTACATCCATCCGCAGTGCATTTAAAATATTTGCTGCAAGACTCTTTACATTCCCGCATGCTGCAGCTCCAGTGACCATCACAATAAACTCGTCCCCGCCAAGCCGGCTTGCAAAAGCAGAATTACTCGTAAAGGATTGTAATCGATTCGCTGCCACTTGCAGCAGCCGGTCCCCTTCTTCATGACCCAATGTATCATTTACCTTTTTAAAACCATCTAAATCAATGAACAAAAGGAAGACGGGTTCTTTATCCAGCATGGATTCGGATAACTTCTCCATAAAATACCGGCGGTTTGGCAGATTGGTTAAAGCATCATAGAGGGCAAGATGCTCCAGTTTTCGATTCAACGCCTGCAGCTGTACCTGCTTTTCAGTTAGCTTTTCCGATAATAATCCAACCCCGACAGAACATAAAAAGGTAACAACTGCAACCCCGACATGGAGGGATAATTCTACATCAATCATTTCTGCCAGGCGGATATATTTCTCGTAAATATACCAAAATAAATGATAGATATTCACGGTAACCGCTGTTAAAAGTCCGCCGCTAAATCCTAAATAATAGGAAAAAATATAGCAGGGTAACAATAATAAAAACCATATCATGTCATCGATATAATACATATCCAGCCTGGCGAGAAAACCTGGAATAATGGTAAAAACGATGCATAATCCTATTAGCAGTTTGGGAATCTTGTAAAAAGATTTCATATTGATACTTACCATCATCATTCCCCCCTCCCCAAACATTACTTTGGAGTATGAATTCTCTCTGCTGTATCCCTTCCGACAATAACAATACTCTCTAATTCTCCATTTTCATCAAGCACCGGGGTTCCTTTTGCTTCCACTTCAACCCAATGGCCGTCTGCGTGTTGATGGCGAAATGCTGCGAGGACAGGAACGTTAGAATGGCCAGCCTCCCAAAGCTTCCCCTGCAAATAAGAACGATCTTCTGGATGAACATAGTCAAATACGTCTGTTCCTTCAATCTCATCGGATGTGAATCCAACTATTTTTTCATGTGAAGGTGAGGCATATAAAAGGGCACCATTTGCATCAATGATCCTAATTAAGTCCGACATATTTTCTGCGATTAAACGGTATTTTGCTTCATTCATTTTTAAGGCTTCTTCAGCTTTTATTCGTTTTGTAATGTCAACAGAGGAGCCAATCACTTCTACTGCCTGTCCGCCTCTTAATACAGGACGCAGTGAAGTTAAATAATAGATTCCGTTTCGTTCTCGTTCAAACGTGACTCTGTCTCCGTCCCATGCTCTTTGATAATTAGCTGCCATTTCCTTTGCTTCTTCACCAAAAACAAATTCATAAAGATCTTTTCCGACAATTTGCTCGGGTACCAGCCCCAATTGATAAAGCAGATCCCCATCACATAAGGTATAAATAAACTGTCCGTCCTTTTTCTTGAATTTATAAGTCATGCCCTGCTGCTGGCTGATAGTATCTTGGAGTTCCTGCTGGGCTTTCTTTACTATGTCTGTCATCGATTTTTGATTTCGAATTTCTTGCGGAATGCCCAAGCGGTCAATCATTTGTTCCATCACATCGAAATTTTTAATGATGTCCCCAATTCTCATAGGCTGGCTGAACAAATAGCCCTGCCCCACATCACAAGCGTTACGCTGCAGGAAAACCAGCTGGTCTTTCGTTTCGATACCTTCAGCGACCACTTTCAAGTTTAACTGATGTGCCATCGCAATGATAGTTTTTACAATGGTTTCTTCATTTCGATCTGTTAGGCATTCGCGGACAAAAGACTGGTCTATTTTTATCGTATCAATGGGAAACTTTCTTAAATAGTGAAGAGAACTATATCCAGTGCCAAAGTCATCTAAACTAATTTTTACTCCTAATTTCTTTAAAGCACTGACAATTGTGAGAGCATGATGAGTATCAATCATCATGCTTTCTGTTATCTCCAGTTCCAAATATTCTGGTGATAGCCCTGTCTCCTCCAGGATAGACTGAATCATCTCCGTTAAATCGGGCTGAAAAAACTGCCGCAATGACAAATTAACGGCAATAGACATTGGTGGAAGTCCCGTTTGCTGAAGAGCTTTCATCTGCGTGCAGGCCTTTCTAATAATCCATTCTCCGATTGGGACAATCATGCCGGATTCTTCTGCCAGTGTAATAAATCGAGAAGGGTAGATTATACCTTTTCTAGGATGCTGCCAACGGATGAGAGCCTCCATTCCGGTGAATTGACCAGTTTGGATGTTAATTTGCGGCTGATAGCAGACCATAAATTCATCGTGTTCAATCGCTTTACGAAGATCCTTTTCCAGTTGGAATTTTTCATTTGTGTCCTCAATGGATTGGTTTTTGTAAAATTGGAAGTTGTTTTTTCCAAAACGCTTGGCTTGATACATCGCAAGGTCTGCTTTTTTAATTAGGATCTCAATTTCTTTACCATCCAGCGGATACAAACTAATCCCAATACTTGGGGTGATGTACATGTCATAATTTTTAATATGAAGGGTTTCGTTTAATTGGGTCAGGATTTGCTCTGCCATATTTTCAGCTCCAGCTTGATCCGCATTTGGCAGGAATAAAATAAATTCATCACCGCCAAGTCTTGCCAGGCAATCTTTCGGGCGGATGATGCTTTTCAGTTTTTTAGAAACTTCGATTAATAATAAATCCCCTATATCGTGTCCTAGTGTATCATTAATTAATTTGAAACGGTCTAAATCAAGAAAAAGAATGGCAGCAGTTTTTAATTCTTGCAATGATTTTGCTGTTTCGAAGCAGGAATTGAATTGGTTTCGGTTAGCAATACCTGTCAAGGCATCATGGTAGGCTAACTGGCGGATTTTTTCTTCCGCTCTTTTTTGTTTCGTAATATCTTTCAGAATCCCGTAAACACCAACAATTTTCCCCTCTATGATAATGGGGATATTGGTAACATTGCTTTCAATCCGCTCTCCTGAACTGTTATAGAATGCCGTTTCATAGTTTACGGCCGTTCCGTTTACTGCCTGATAAAAATTCTCTAAAGTCATATCGCGCAGTTCCGGCACAATATAAGAAACAAAAGAATGAAGCAATAGGTCTTCTTCGGTATATCCAAATGACTCCACCACTCGATTCATGCTGACAAATTGTCCCTTAGTGTTAAACGTAATGATTAAATCCGGATTGTTTTGAAATAATGACTGATAATACAGCTCATTGGTCTTCAGCTTTAGTGCCTGGCTGGTAAACTTTCCTTCGAAATAGGATGCGAATAAGACAATAAATAAAATGAGAATCGCAGCAGCCCCGACACTAAGCGCCAAAATCGTCATATCCACACTGATTTCTATGGTTGTATTGCCTTGCAAATGGTGCTGGGGGGAGGACATGGAACCATTAAACATAAGCATATAGTGAAATCCAGAAACACCTAATCCCATTGATGCCCCGCTTTTAAATCTTTGAAAAAAGGTATTACGATTCTTATCCATCATTTTCCCTGCCCAGTGAAAGGCCATACAGGATCCAGTGGATAAAATCAAAATGGAGGCGATAAAGTTTGGCAGCTGGTAGTGAAGCATTAATTCGTCGTGAATGGATTGGATACCGACCAAATGCATGGCCGCGGTTCCAGCCGTCATGATAAAGCCGCTTGAAAGGAAACGAAGCGTTCCATTTCCCTTTCGAAAATGGGCCAAGGAAAAAAATGAACCAGTTATCGAAATAAATAATGAACTCCATACGAAAAAGGGATCCAAGCTCATTTGATGGACGGGCGTATAGGCCAAAGTGCCAATGAAGTGCAGACACCAAATACCCAAACCAAGCACTATGGCACTGCTGGTTAAGCGGATGAGGCGATGCTGTTTATTTGCCAAAGCCTTGCGAAAATAGAGGTCAAAAGCCGTGTAAGAAGTTATCAGAACAATACTAATTGAAAAAATGATCAAATGTATATTAAAAGTGCCGCCAAGATGTTCCATCAATCCACCGTCCAGTTAAATTCATGCTGTTTATTATAAAATATAAAGCTATCAGCTCCTTGCCACAAGAAGTACTTATTGGTAAAAGGGAAAAAGATAAAAAAACGTTCCTAATAATTGTGATTTTTAGTCTATGTCGAAAAGAATAGAAGGTGTAGAAAATAGAATTATTTTCTGGGGAATATTGTTGTAATTTCTGCAGGAATTATAACAGAAATGGTAGTTTAAGTGACTTCTTATCGGTTTTAATGCAAATAAAAAGAATAGCTTGTCAATGATTTGTAAAAGTAGAGTCGGTATTAAAGATTGTCACACTTTAAGGTAGTTGATAGGAGAGTTAGAAGTCATAGCATGGAGGTGAATATAGAAGTCTAGAGCATAAACTAAATCATTTTTCGAACATTACTACCTTTCTAAATTAAAACTGCTAATCCTCATATGCATCCATCGCAGTTCCAAGAAAAACTACTAAAGAATTGAAAAAATACTTGCAATATTACAAACGTTTTCATATGATTATTTTAAAAGATACCTACTTTTTCACGAAAGGTAGTAACAATGTACTTGGTATTGAATACATACATAGAGAAGGTGTTTATCGTTGGCTAATTTTGAGGAGCTAGTTAAGTTAAATTCCCATATCCCCTTTTATCATGTAAGGGATACAGCTTTTCATCAATATGGGAAGATTATTCCGTCAAGTAATATTGAAGAAATAGAATCTTTTATGAATGATACGGAGATTCCACTGGGGGAAAATATCTATGTACCATCTATTAAGGAAATGGAACAGACTGCTTTTAAAGAGATGATTGAAACCACAGTTTATGGTGAAATGCCCATTCAAATTGGATATTGTAATGGAAGGAATTCGTTTCTCAACGGATTTGAATACCATAAAGGGAGCGAGATTAATATAGCCATTACAGATTTTGTCCTCCTGCTGGGAAGAGTACAAGATATAGAAGATAAACTTTTTTCAAGTGAGAATGTTGAAGCTTTCTTTATTCCAAAAGGCACCATGGTAGAGTTATATAGTACTACACTTCATTTTGCTCCATGTAAGGTTTCCGCAGAAGGATTTAAGGCTGTTGTTATTCTTTTGGCAGGAACAAACCAATCATTAGATGGTCCTGTGAAAAGAAGAACAGCAGAGGATGAACTTTTATTTATGAAGAATAAATGGTTAATTGCACACCCTGAACGAAAGCCTCTTATTGATAAAGGCGCTTATCCAGGTATAAAAGGAAAAAATATAGAAGTACAGTATTAGCCTGTTATTTACCATCACCCCCATTAAAGTAGAAGTATGGACATCCAAAGGGAGGATAAAGGAATGAACGCAGCTATTAATCAACACCTGGAATTGAACCTATTAAATGAAGGATTTGAAATCCTCTTTAATCAGAAAGTATTATTACGTCATACAGCTCAGCAGCCCATGATCTATGTGGGTTATGGAGAAGAAACAATTAAAATGTATCGAGGGAATTTTGATATTAAGGACTATTTAATTGAAAGAATTCCACTAAGATTTGCAAAGGTTGATGAACTGGAAAGTGAATTTCAGATTGAATTAGCAAAGTTTCAGGAATCCTATCCTTCTATTATTTTATCGGTAAAAATAGAAGATAGCAGATTGAAAGTTGAATTTAAACAAAATGAAAATCAGATTAACAGGGTTTGGATTCGTATTGCCGCTGACCAGGAGGAAAAAGTGTATGGCTGTGGTGAACAGCTGTCCTATTTTAATTTGCGCGGGAGGAATTTTCCACTATGGACTTCAGAACCTGGGGTTGGGAGAAATAAAAAAACGTATACTACCTGGCAGGCGGATGTAAAGGATCAAGCAGGAGGAGACTATTACAATACTAATTTCCCTCAGCCGACTTTTATTTCTACAAGAAAATATTTTTGTCATATGGAAACAACTGCATATGCTGACTTTGACTTCCGCAGTCCTGACTTTCATGAACTGCAGGTTTGGGAAATTCCGAAATATATTCTGTTTGATACAGCAGAGTCATACGTAGAATTAGTTGAAAAGATTACCAGCCTCTTTGGCAGACAGCCAGAACTTCCGGAATGGGTCTATAATGGAATCATTTTGGGGATTCAAGGCGGTACAAAAGTGGTTGAGGAGAAGCTTGATAAAGCATTAGAGTATGGGATTAAGGTGTCCGGTTTATGGTGTCAGGACTGGCAGGGGAAGAGGGTAACTTCTTTTGGCAGACGATTGATGTGGAATTGGCAATGGAGTGAGAATGACTATCCCGAGTTAGATAAAAAAATCCTGGAATGGAAAAAACGTGGAATCCGCTTCTTAGGGTACATCAATCCATATGTTGCAGTTGAAGGGAACTTATATAAAGAGGCTTATGAAAAAGGATATTTGGCATTAACGGAACAAGGTGATGTGTATACCGTTGATTTTGGCGAATTTTATTGCGGTGTAGTGGATTTTACAAATAAAGAAGCAGCGGATTGGTATAAGCAGGTTATTAAGGAGAATCTGATTGAGTTTGGCCTTGATGGATGGATGGCTGATTTTGGTGAATACCTGCCAACAGACGTCAAACTGTATAATGGTGCAGATGCAAAACTGATGCATAATGCTTGGCCGACAGAATGGGCAAAGATTAATTATGAAGCGGTATCGGAGTCCAATAAATTAGGCGAAATTCTTTACTTCATGCGTGCTGGTTTTACGGGTGTACAGAAATATAATACACTGCTTTGGGGCGGAGACCAGAGTGTGAACTGGTCTTTGGATGATGGCCTTGCCTCCGTGATTCCAGCAGCATTATCAGCAGGGATGATTGGCTGCGGTTTACATCATAGTGATATCGGTGGATATACCAGCCTTCACGGAAATAAACGATCAAAAGAATTGCTTTTGCGTTGGGTTGATTTCAGTACGTTCACTCCGGTCATGAGAACCCATGAAGGAAACCGTCCGGATGATTGTTTTCAGTTTGACGGCGATGACGAAACGTTGAAACATTTTGCCAGAATGACTACTATTTTCGTTACACTAAAGCCTTATACGAAATCACTTGTAAAAGAAAATGCAGAGAGAGGGATTCCGGTTCAACGTCCGTTATTTATGCATTATGAGGAAGATCCAAATGTATATGATATTCAATATCAATACTTATATGGAAAAGACTTGTTGGTTGCCCCTGTTCATCAAGAAAACCAAACAGATTGGGAAGTCTATTTGCCAGAGGATGAATGGGTTCATGTTTGGAGTGGGAAGACTTATAACGGCGGCACTGTAACAGTGGAGGCCCCGATAGGATATCCTCCAGTTTTCTACCGTAAACATTCAGAGTGGAAAGATTTATTTGCTGGTTTAGCTTCAATATAGTGTATCAACATGAAGGCAGCTGTTGAAGGATTTCAACAGCTCTCTTTGTTTAACATTTAAACCGTATGATTAACAGAGCTTCCACGGGTCTATTAAGGGGGAAGTACCGAAAAGATTTCGGCTTTATTTTAATTTTTAGATGATGTTGTAAACTATTTTGAAGCAAAAGGTAACAACCTAATGTAATATAGTAATGATGAATTGCTGGTTTAAAGTTAAAGGGGGTAAAAGGAAAAATGGGTGGAATAATTGATTCAAATAAAAATATAGCCCTTTATCTTCAAGTAAAGGATATACTTATAAATCGTATTCAAGAGAGAAAATGGCCTCCTAATACGTTAATTCCTACAGAGCAAGAACTGATGGATGAGTTTAATGTCAGCAGAACTACTATTCGACAGGCCATTTCTATTCTTGTTCAAGATGGAATTTTAGAGAAAAAACAAGGAAAGGGAACCATTGTAAAGGCACAATCCCTGATTGGGAATGGGAAACTGAAAGGATTTGCAGAAGAAGTAACAGAAAAAGGCTTAACCCCAAGGTCGAAGTTAATGCGCTATAGTTTTAGAAAGGATCTTTATCATGAAAAGCTGATGCTTGAGCTTGAAGATGATGAGGAGGAGATATTAGTCATTGAGCGGATTCGCTTTGCTGATTTAACGCCGATTGCCCTGGAAAAAACCTGCTGGCCTGCACATATTGGCAGGGTACTGATAGAGCATGATTTAAATACTGCAAAGTACTATGAAATTCTGGAAGAAAATAATATCTTTTTAAAAAGTGCAAAAGAGAAAATTTCTGCTGTGAATGCGACTATTTATGAGGCTGACTTGCTCGGAATCAGGGGAGGGGAAGCATTATTGAAAATGGAAAGACTAAGTTTTGGCTTGGATGATAAGCCTATTGAATTTACCACCACAAAATTCAGAGGGGATAAATACCAATATAATATTGAGTTAAAAAGATAAAACAAAGGGCTGCCGAGTGGCAGCCTTTGTTCTTATTTTATGGCTCTTTTCTAAAAGATTGTTGCTTTTTGCACCCTTTTTAAGATTCGTTCAAAAAATAGAGGTAGAAATTCCCGTTATTTAGGAAATTGGATGTTAATTAGCTGAAATAGACGGAGGAATTACCCTTATTTGATTTTAAACTGCTAAAATCGGGTGCTTTTCATTGAATAACGGAAAAAACTCCGCTTATTTTTTACTATTTAAGCTTAATTTTGCAAATAACGGGAAAACTTCCGCTTATTTTTTACTTCCAAGGGGGCTATCCTGTAATCCAGCTTTTTCGCAGAGTCCGCTTATTCCTAAATTGAATAAACCACCGCTTTTCTTGGCATAACAACATAGTTTACGAAAACAGCCTATTTTATTGATCCAGCCGTCATACCTGCAATAAAGTATCTTTGCATGAAAATGTATGCAAGAATCATTGGGATTGAAGCAATGATGACACCAGAGAATATCATCGGATAATTAGTTAAATATTGACCTTGGAAGCTAAGAAGGGCAATCGGCAGTGTTTTTACCTCAGTAGATTTTAATAAAAGCAATGGATATAAAAGATCGTTCCATACAATCACAAAGGCAAAAATCGTAACGGTTGCAATAGATGGCAGTGATAATGGCACTACTACCTTCGAATAAATCTTCCATTCACCGGCTCCATCAATTTTAGCTGCTTCAATTAATTCCTCTGGTAATGTCTTCATAAAGCCGGTAAGTATAAAGACCGCAATCGGGATGAGAGACCCTACGGTAACGAGAATGACTCCTAAACGGGTATCTAAAAGCCCTAATTTATTGATGAGCAAATAAATTGGAATCATATTTACTTGGGTAGGAACCATCATGCCGACTACGAAGAAACCAAAAAGGATATAGCCTATTTTTTTCGGCAGTCGGAAAATAGCATAGGCGATTAAGCTTGAAAGAAAGATAATAATCGCCACACTGGAAAGGGTAACGATGATACTATTCATAAAATAAGTTGACATCGATTCCTTCATAAATAAATCTTGATAATTTGTAAGTGACCAGGAGTCTGGCAGCCCCAGCGGATTCCTATATAGCTCTGGTGTAGTTTTAAAAGTCGTAAATAACACCATACTAAAAGGTAATAGGACAATTGCCGCATATATAATAAGAAGAGTATTTTTTGACAGACCTTTCACAAATATCCCCCTTTCGTATGTTTAGTATTTAACATCATCAGATTTAAGTAGTTTAAATTGTAATACGGTAATAACCGCAATAATAATCATAAAGATGACAGATGCTGCTGATGAATATCCAAATCTAAAATTAGTAAATGCTTCATGATATAAAAATGTTGAGAGAATTTCAGTTGAATGGGATGGACCCCCGCCAGTCATAGCAATGACTAAATCAAATGCTTTAAAACTCTGAATAGTTGTATAGGCAATTACAATCGTAGCGGACGGTGCAAGGAGCGGCCAAGTTATATGGCGGAATGTCTGCCATTTCGTTGCACCTTCTAAGCTGATAGCCTCATAAAGTTCTTTTGGAATGGCCTGTAAACCTGCAACAAAAATGATTAACACTTGACCAGTATGTGCCCAAAATTGAACAAATGCTAAACTATAAATCGCAATTTTTTGATTCCCTAACCAGGATTGTCCCAGCTGCTCCAGTCCAACCTTATTTAGTAAACTATTTATGACACCGATATTAGGATCGTACATGAACGTCCAAATAAACGCGATAGATACAGATGCTACAATCGTAGGAAAGAAGAAAATGGCACGAAAGAATACATTCTTCTTTGAATTTTTCGCAACTAGAATAGCAAAAAATAAACTAAGGATGGTTTGGAAGATGAGAACGGTTAAGGTAAACTTTAAGTTGTTCCCAAGAGACTGCGTGAAGATAGGGCTATCAGTCAGAAGTTCCTTATAATTAGACAGTCCTACAAAGTTATAGGCATCTGCAACCCCATTCCAGTCTGTAAAGCTCAAATACAGTGCAAATACGGTCGGCCCAGCATAAAAGATGCTATAGATTAAGAAACCCGGGAGTATAAACCAGAATAAAACAGTATTGACCTTCCGTTTTTTTGTCTTCGTTTGTAAGGAAGAATAGGGAGGGGTACCGAGATTACTCTCGATCACCTTCCCTGCACTATTATTTGATTGCACGGTCTACCTCTTCTTGTGCTTTCTTCGCAGCCTTTTCAGGTTCCACTCCCGATAGAACGTCTTGGACTGCAGTTTCAATCGCTTTACTTACCTGCTCTTTTTTAAGAGTATAACGCGGTTGGAACAGTGTTTTCTTATCCAGCCATTTAGCGGACTCCGTTAATTCTGGTGAATCATATTTCACGTCTTTTAATGTCAGCATTTGGCCGGTTCCATTGGCATATTCAGCTGCGATTTTTGGATCTGTTAAGAATTCAATGAATTTCTTTGCTTCTGCTTGATTTTTCGATTTGGCATTTACACCTAACATAAAGGTAGCTGTATGGATTCCTTCATATTTCATTTGGCTGGCATCAACTGTAATAGGAGATAGCAGACCTTGCTCAATATTTGGGTTCTGTTGTTTTACAGCAGACATCATATAAGATCCAAGTGCAAGAATGGCTCCCTTTTCCTGTGCAAATAAGGCAGCAGCGCCTTCTTTCTTTGTTCCCAGCGGATCTTTTTGGAAATAGCCTTTGTCATTTAGTTCTTTAATTTGAGAAAGTGTTTTTACAAACCAATCATTTGTTAGTTTTTCTTCACCCGTTTCCAGCTTTGGAAAGGCATCGTCTGTAGGTTCATTATTCATAACCATTGGGTTAATAAATTGGCTTGGACTTACATCCCCAGCAAATAAAATAGGGTCATAGCCATTGTCTTTTAACGTTTTACTCACTTTTAAGAAACTATTCCAGTCTTTTGGAACATCCAAGTTCAACTTTTTAAAAATCCCTTTATTATAAACCGGAATATTATAGACAAGCTGATAAGGAACGGCTAATTGCTTGCCATCACTTTTTCCTGCTTCAATCAGGCTCTCTGAAAATTTAGAAAGGAAGGATTCATTAGAGAGATCAGCATAGACCCCTGAATCCTGCAAAGCTTCGAACTGACTTCCTGGAAAACTAGCAAATACGTCTGATCCTTTACCAGATAACAAAGTGGCAGAGGCATTTGCTATATAAGAATCGGAAGGTAAAACATTCATCTCTACTTTAATATCAGGATTTGCCTTTTCAAATTCAGCGATAATTTTATTAAAAACCTCTGTATCCTCTCCACGCCAGTGCAGGAAGGTAATGGTATGTTTCGCTGAGTCTTTTGCATCTGTTGAAGAGTCCTTAGAACTACAGCCAGCCAAAGCCAGGCTTAAAACCATTGCCAATGTAAGTATTAGAGCTAGTTTCCTTTTCAAGTAAATTCCTCCTTATTTTTTATTGCCTTTTTTGCGTCGTAATGTCACATCCTATTGTAATAACATAGTGATGTTTACCTCCCTTAAAAAAGTAGTAACGATGGTTACCACTTTCATTTAAATTTTTTTATAGTAAAAAAGTAATCTCAGATTAATTAATTCATATTATACATAAAAATAAACCGTTTTCAATTGATTTTTTAGACTTTTTTAATTTTTTTCTATCTTGAAAAAATATTTTTATCTTTTAATAAACTTTCAATAGAGATGATTTCTCCTCTTTTAATAGATTCTTCTGCAGCTGCCCCAACAATAACAGACCAAAGTCCATCTTCAATTGAAGGAGTTTTGACAGAACACTTTTCGATTTGATTGACAAAATTTACGTGTTCATAAAAGGTTGCCCCTCCATGGCCGCTTTGTTCAATATGTGTTGGATAGCATGGAGTAGTTAGTTTCGTCGGCCTTTCTTCTCCACCATATATTTCTAACCTATTTCTATCCTGAGAAGTTGTAAGAAAATGATCATGTTCACTTGCCTTTAGTCTTCCTTGATCACCGCAAAGGACCATTTCCTCATAAAATGTAGGAGAGAACATACAAAGATTTAAATTGGCTTTTACTCCATTTTCATAGAGAACCGTGACGATGGCATGGTCAAGTATATCTGACTTTTCATGTTGATACTGGAAATCTTTGAAATTGACTGCCATATCTCCAACCGCCATAACCTGTACTGGCTTGGCCTGGGCAAAGAAATTCATTAAATCAAAGTAATGGCAGCATTTTTCTACCAGAGTACCACCTGAGTACTTGGAAAATTTATTCCACTGATTTACCTTATCAAGGAATGGCGGCCTATGTTCTGTGATACTAATCAGCTTAATGTCACCAATTGTTTTTCTCTCAAGCGCTTCATGGATGGATTCAAAATAAATGGACTTATAGCGATATTGCAAACCAATTTGAAATACTGATTCATAGTTTTGTGTAAGTTGTGTCAGCTCGTACGCGTCTTCTATGGTGGTAGCCATTGGTTTTTCCAGAAGGATATGTTTACCTGATTTTATCGCTTCTTTTACAATACTAAGATGTGTGTAATTAGGGGTACAGATGATTAATCCGTCCACTTTAGGATCATGGCATGCTTCTTGTAAAGTCTGATAGATTTCTAGTGATGAATCTGGTGATAATTCCTTAAATAGCTGGTGTGCATATTTTAGGCTGGACGGATTTGGATCATAGATTCCATGAATCACCGCTCTTTCTTCCATGAAAGTTACTTTCATATGCTCGCGGCCAATATTGCCGCAACCAATGAGATTAAACCGGTATTTTGGCTGACTTGATTTAGAAAGGTATCGATCCTGATCAGGTAAGTAATCAAATTTAGGATTACGTGAAATATACCGGTTTTTAAGTTTTTTGCCCAACTGACTCATCAAAGCACTCTCCTTTTTTAAGGGTATAAACATAATGATGAATACAAAAAAGATTACTACATAAGGACAAAATACCATACTTGTATTTTAAAGTAAACTGACAATTAGAATTAATCAGTAAATATATTAATTTTTTTTAGGAAAACCAGTGAACTTACTAGTTATGGGGCATTTGTGAATGAAAATATTTTTAAAAAATACTTGAAATTCTGAAATTGATTCCATATGATTGATACAAAAGGTAACTACTTTTAACGAAAACATAGTTACGTTATAAAACAAAAAATCATATTGGAGGTATTTACAGATGAAGTACTTTTTAGACAGTGCAAAGCTTGATGAAATTCGTTATGCGTATGAAAATTGGGCCATTGATGGAGTTACCACTAATCCCCGCCATGTCATGAACAGCGGCAAACCATTGGTTACATTATTGGATGAATTTGCAAGCGAATTCAGAGGGGTAAAGAATTTCCCGATTTCAGTGGAGATTAATCCACACCTTGATGATGCTAAGGAAATGGTCCGTGAAGGGCAGAAATTAGCAGCCTTATCTGATAACTTTGTCGTCAAAATTCCTTGTACGGAGCCTGGCTTAATCGCTGCTAAGGAATTGGAGAAGGAAGGAGTTCCAACCAACGTTACCCTTGTATTTTCTCCATCACAGGCATTACAGGCGGGAAGAATCGATGCTAAATTTGTGTCGCCATTCGTTGGATGGAAGGAAAACAGCGGGGATGACACTACGCAATATATTCAGGATATCGCGAGTATTTATAAGACCTATCAGTTTGATACTGAAATTATCGTGGCAGCCTTAAGAAATGGCAAACAGATCGTGGATGCTGCAAAAGCTGGAGCACATATTGTTACTTGCGGATTTGAAGTCTTTCAAAATAGTTTTTATCATGCCTTCACTGATTACGGTTTGAACGTATTCCGTAAGGCTTGGGATAGCACGGTTAAAGAGGAAACCGTTCGATAATTCTTCTATGAAACTATTTTCTCATTTTTTATATTTTTTTACATTAAAAGGTAACGATGTATGTTATTGTTATGGTGATGAATGAAATGGCGAAAAGGGGAACAAGCAATGTCAGAGAGTGTGGTTTTATACTTACCTATTGGAAGAAAAACTTTTGATTTAGAACCTGCAGAGGTATATCGCAAGCAAAGTGTAGAATGGCTGAATCAAACATGCGAAAAAGTTCTTGCACCAGAACAAATCATTACATCTGTTGAAGAATTGGATCAATATTTACGTACTATCCAATCTAATGAAATTGATGCTGTTGTATACCAAAGTGTCACATTTGCAGACGGAGAATTTGTCATCAAGGTTCTGGAGTATTTTAACGAACCGGTTATCGTTTGGTCAGTCCGCGAGCCAAGTATCGGGGGGCGTTTAAGGCTGAATTCCCTAACAGGGGGAAACAGTACCAGCAATGTTCTTAGAAACCACAGGCATCCATTTAGTTTTGTGTTTGGAAATCCTGATGAAGAGAAACTTCAAACACTTCTTTTGCAGCGGCTTGATGTCATGCGGGTAAAAAAGGCATTAAATCAGATGAAAATTGGTGTGGTAGGTGAATATCCTCCAGGCTTTTTCTTTTCAGATGCAGATGCAGATGAACTATATACCACTTTAGGTGTTGCCCTAAAGAAAATAGATTTACAGGAGGCATTTAAAGAATGTGTGGAGCTTCCTGAGAGTGAATGGATCGGAGAAGTGGAACGTGCAGAGAAACAAGTGATTGGATTAAATCGAAAAGATGAAACCGTTCAGAGGTTTGCACAGTTTACAGCCTATATGAAACAGCAAATTAATAAAGAGCATTTTCACTCTTTGTCAATGCGATGCTGGCCGGACTTCTTTAATGATCTTGGAGCAGCTCCTTGTTCCGTATTGTCCCAATTAACAGAAGATGGAGTAGTCACCTCCTGTGAATCGGATATCCACGGGTCCATTTCAATGTTTATTTTAAGAGAGTTAACAAATGGAAGTGCCCCTTATTTAGGAGACATGGTTCATGTCGATGAAGAAAAAAATTCCGTTGTCTTTTGGCATTGCGGTGCAGGGGCCTATTCTTTAGCCCATCCTAAGACAGGTGCGACAGCAGGGGTCCATCCGAATCGTAAAATTGGATTGGCAATGGATTTTGGATTGAAACCAGGTGAAGTAACCATCTTTCGTGTTGGTCATACCCCTGACGGCTATCGGTTATTAGTGATGAAGGGAAAGGCACTTGATACCGAAAAGCCTTTTACCGGTACATCTGTTGAAGTGGAATTAGCATCAGATGTTACTTCTGCCCTTTATGACTTAATGAACGCAGGTTATGAACCACATTATGCGCTTGTGTATGGAGATGTAACAGAACAGTTAAAAGAGCTTGGAAGAATTCTAGGCTTGAAAACAGATTTATTTATTTAAATGATCGTTTATACAGCTTTGTTGTTCTATAAAGGGGGCGAGTATAGTGGGTACTCTTGCAGGTTTCGATAAAAATATCCCGCTGTATATACAAGTGAAGGATATTCTTATCAGACGGATTCAAGATAAGGTATGGGCCCCAAATGCATTAATCCCAACTGAGCAGGAATTGATGAAGGAATTTAGCGTTAGCCGTACCACTATTCGCCAATCCATCTCGATCCTCGTAAAAGATGGTTTACTGGAAAAGAAACAAGGGAAAGGCACGATTGTTAGGCCTCGGCAGCTTACAGGCAGCTTAGGGATTTTGAAAGGATTTGCAGAAGAAGTAGCTGAAAGTGGGTTGGTGCCGGAATCTAAACTATTATCTGCTGAATTTAGCAGAGGATTTCTGAACGAGAAATCATACTTAAAGCTCCAAGAGGACGATCAGATATTAGTAGTGAAACGCATTCGTTTTGCTAATAAGCTGCCGGTTGCTTTAGAACAAACTTGCTGGCCGGCTTTTATCGGGAAGATATTGATAGACGAAGATTTAGAAGCAGCTAAGTTTTATGAAGTCCTTGAAAGAAATAAGATAGTCCTCCGTGAGGCAAATGAAAAGATTTCAGCTGTTAATGCCAGTATAGAGGAAGCAGATCTGCTTGGAATACGCGGCGGAGAAGCATTGATTAAAATGGAAAGATTAAGTTTTGACAGCAATCATCAGCCGATTGAATTTACGACAACCAAGTTTTGCAATGATAAATATCATTACACCATTGAACTTACTAGATAAATAAAACTAATGGAGAGTGAAAAACATGGCAGCAGTCGTTACAGGAAAACAATATGGTTTGTATATTGATGGGCAATGGCAGGAAACAGAAGAAAAGAGACCAGTATTAAATAAATACACGCAAGAGCCGGCAGCATGGATTTCAATTGCGCAAAAAGAGCATGCTGATGCAGCTGTTCAAAGTGCGAAAAAGGCATTTAAAGTACCGTTTGCTCCATATGCACGATATGAAGTGTTATTAAAAGCATCCCAGCTGTTATTAGAACGCGTAGAGAAATTTGCACAGGTTCTTGCTATAGAAATAGGAAAGCCAATCCGCGAATGCCGCGGCGAGGTTGAGCGGGCAGCACAGACTCTGGAAATCTCGGCGGAAGAAGCAAAACGAATTCACGGCGAAGGAATTCCAGTTGAAGCAGCTCCAGGATCTGAGAACCGCATGTCCTTTACCGTGCGTGTGCCAGTAGGGGTTATAGCAGCCATCACTCCGTTTAATGTTCCATTAAATCTGGTTTGCCATAAGGTGGGACCAGCACTTGCAGCAGGAAACACGGTTGTTTTAAAACCAGCTGAAGTGACATCCATTTGTGCGGTCATGCTTGCTGAAGTTTTAGAGGAGGCTGGCCTTCCAAAAGGACGTCTTCAGGTACTAACAGGCAGCGGTTCCGCCATTGGAAATTGGTTATTAAGCAATCCGGATGTGCAAATGTTTACCTTTACAGGAAGCCCTGTTGTCGGAAAGGATATCCGCGAAAAGGCAGGCTTGCGTAAGGTGGCTTTGGAATTAGGAAACAATTCCGCAACAATTGTTCACAAAGACGCTAATATCGAGCAGTCAGCCAACTTGATTGCCCAAAAAGGTTTTAATAATGCCGGCCAGGTTTGTATTTCGGTTCAGCGCGTATATGTGCACGAGGAGATTTTCGAGGCATTTCTTTCATCACTAAAAGAAAAGACAGAAGCATTTGTTGTGGGCGATCCACTAGATGAAAAGACAGAGATTGGGCCAATGATTAAAGAGAGTGAAGCTGTGCGTGTAGAAGCATGGGTAAATGAAGCAGTTGAGCAAGGGGCTGTCATTGAAACGGGCGGCAAACGCGATGGAGCTTTCTACTATCCAACCATTCTTTCCAATGTAAAGGAAGAAATGAAAGTATGCCGTCAAGAGGTATTCGGCCCGGTTTTATCTGTTGTTCCTTATAAAGAGCAGGATGAGGTTATTGCAAAAGTAAATGATTCTGATTATGGTCTTCAAGCAGGGTTATTTACAAATGATTTAAAATTTGCCATGAAAGCAGCACGTGAAATTGAGGTAGGGGGACTTATTATTAATGATGCTTCCGCTTACCGTGTGGATCATATGCCATATGGCGGGGTCAAAAACAGTGGAACAGGAAAAGAAGGCCCTAAATATGCAATAGAAGAAATGACAGAAGAGCGAATTGTGGTCTTAAACATATAGTTTTCCGACCCATCAACAGTGAATAAAACAGGAAGATAGGTGGTCACTTTGGGTTTCCTTCTTATCCTTACTCCGGTTCTTGGCATATTTTCCTTAGGTTTTATCGGAGAAAAAAAGATTGGGTTTGATACAAAAACGATTTCAACAATGGCTATATACTTAATGTCACCGGTTCTAGTATTCAGGACCTTCTATAAAACGGCATTAGATTCGAATTATTTGTATATGGCCATTTATACATTTGCTTTAGTTTTTAGCTTAATTTTAGTGGTGTATTTGGTTGCAAAGTTAAGAGGCTACTCCAATGCAGAAACATGTGGAATGGTGCTGGCCTCTTCCTTCATGAACAATGGGAATTATGGGACCCCGGTTGTGTTATTACTTTTCGGTTCAGCAGGCCTTGATTATGCTGTTATTTTAATGGTTATCCAACAGCTTGTGATGTGTACAATCGGAGTTTACTTTGCGGCAAAGGGCAGTCCAGGAGGAAATGGTGCTCGTGAAGCACTTCACGCCGTTCAACGAATGCCTATTGTTTATGGTGCGATGCTTGGGTTCATTTGTAAGAGCCTGCACATCCCATTAAGTGATTCAGTACTTCAAGCTGTGGATTTAGCTGCAAATGCTGCGATCCCCACTATTATGATAGTCCTAGGGATGCAGCTTGCTAAAATTTCAGTCAAAAAATTGGAAAAAGAAAAGGTTTCCTTTTCTTTACTGATCAAGTTAGCCATATCACCGGTTATTGCCTATATCCTGACCCTGTTTTTACCGGTCGATCCGATGATTAAACAGATTATGGTAATCATGGCGGCAATGCCGACCGCAGCTAATACGACCATGTACGCATTACAATTTAATACAGAGCCTGAATTTGTTTCCAGTGCAACACTTATAAGTACAGTGTTAAGTTTGGCGACTCTACCGATTATATTTTTAATCGTGATTTAAAAGATAGAAGGAGTAGGGTGGAAGTCCGGTACATGAGAAACTATTGATTACACATCCACAATACCATCTTTCGTATGCAAGGAAGGATTGTGGATTTTTCTTTGATTACTTTATATTCGGACGGTGAGTTACTGATGGAAAAATACATATTAGCACTAGATCAAGGAACGACCAGTTCAAGAGCTATTTTGTTTGATCGAGAGGGAAAAGCTGTTCACAAATCACAGGCTGAGATTACTCAATTATATCCAAATCCAGGCTGGGTTGAACAGAACCCAAACGAAATATGGGGCTCGATTTTATCAGTCATTAATGCCTGTTTAGCGGAGTACAACGTTACCCCCCGTCAGTTGGAAGGAATAGGAATTACCAACCAGAGGGAAACTTGCCTGATTTGGGATAAACAAACAGGACAGCCAATTTATAATGCTATCGTTTGGCAGTCCCGGCAAACGGAAAATATCTGTGAAAATTTAAGAGAAAAAGGATATGAAACTATTTTTACGGAAAAGACGGGATTATTAATAGATCCCTATTTTTCAGGAACAAAAGCCAAGTGGATTCTTGATCAGGTTGAGGGATCCAGGGAAAGAGCCAGGAATGGAGAACTGTTATTTGGCACCATCGATTCATGGCTTATATGGAAATTAACAGATGGAAAACTGCATATGACGGATTATTCCAATGCGTCCAGAACGTTAATGTATAATATTCATACATTAAACTGGGATGAGGAACTGCTTGGGGTTTTAGATGTTCCTATTCAAATGCTTCCGGAGGTTAAATCATCCTCTGAAGTGTATGCTTATACGGCAAAATTTCTATTTGGAGAAGAAATCCCCATTGCTGGTGCAGCCGGGGATCAGCAGGCCGCTTTATTCGGCCAAGGCTGTTTTACAAAAGGAATGGCGAAAAATACTTATGGAACTGGTTGTTTTATGCTCATGAACACCGGGGAAAATGCAGTATCCTCAAAGCATGGATTATTAACGACAATAGCCTGGGGATTACAAGGGAAAATAGAATATGCTTTAGAAGGCAGTGTATTTGTAGCGGGGGCAGCCATTCAATGGTTAAGAGACGGTCTTAGGATGATTAGGAATGCCTCAGACAGTGAGACGTATGCTGCAAAGTCAAAAAATACTGGCGGGGTATATGTAGTTCCGGCATTCGTTGGTCTTGGTACTCCATACTGGGACAGTGATGTAAGAGGGGCAGTATTTGGTTTAACCAGAGGGACTTCTAAAGAAGATTTTATTAGAGCCACATTGGAATCCCTTGCATACCAAACCAAGGATGTCGTGGACGCAATGGAGCAAGACTCTCAAATTAAGCTCGAAAAGCTGCGGGTTGACGGGGGGGCAGTGGAGAATTCCTTCCTGATGCAATTTCAAAGTGATATTTTAGATGTTCCTGTTGAACGGTCTGCTGTTAGTGAAACTACTGCTTTAGGTGCCGCTTATTTAGCAGGTCTTGCGGTAGGTTTCTGGTCTGATCAAGAAGAAATCTCTTTACAGTGTAATCTTAATCAGCCGTTTATACCTAATATGTCTGATGAAACAAGAGACCATCTCTATATCGGCTGGAAAAAAGCGGTGAAAGCAGCCAGCCTGTTTAAATAAAAGATAGGGGGAAACAGAATATGACATTTTCAAGTCTGGATCGTGAAAAGATGCTGGGTCAGATGGAAACTGAACATTATGATGTTCTTATCATTGGCGGCGGGATCACCGGGTGCGGGATTGCACTTGATGCGGTTACCCGCGGAATGAAAACAGCCTTAGTGGAGATGCAGGACTTTGGAGCAGGAACTTCCAGCCGTTCAACAAAACTAGTTCACGGCGGATTAAGGTATTTAAAACAATTTGAAGTAAAAATGGTTTCAGAGGTTGGGAAAGAACGAGCAATTGTCTATGAAAATGGCCCGCATGTCACCACACCGGAATGGATGCTTCTTCCTATTTATCAAGATGGGACATTTAGCATGTTTTCAACTTCCATTGGTTTACGGGTGTACGACTATTTGGCAGGAGTTAAACGGAATGAACGCCGTTCCATGTTAAGCCGGGAAGAGACGTTAAAGCTTGAGCCGTTATTGAAAACTTCAGCTTTAAGAGGCGGGGGATATTATGTGGAATACAAAACTGATGATGCCCGGCTGACAATTGAAGTGATAAAAGAAGCTGTGAAACATGGAACTGAGGCAGTAAACTATGCCAAGGTGGAGAGCTTTATTTATCAGAATAGGAAAGCCTGCGGGGTTGTAGTTGTGGATCAAATTTCCAATAAAAAGTATTCCATTTACGCTGATAAAATTGTAAATGCCTCAGGGCCTTGGGTCGATACCTTACGTGAAAAGGATCAATCATTGGGTAAAAAATCGATCCAATTAACAAAAGGAATTCATCTTGTTTTCGATCAAAGCCGTTTTCCACTTAAGCAAGCCATTTATTTTGATACTCCCGACGGACGGATGATTTTTGCAATTCCCAGGGAAGGAAAAACATATGTTGGAACTACCGATACCGTTTATAGCGGGGACATTGCCAATCCACGTATGACTAAAGCTGACCGTCAGTATGTTTTAGATGCCATTCAGTTTATGTTCCCAACTTTACACATTAAGGAGGAAGATATCGAATCCAGCTGGACGGGGCTGAGGCCGTTAATTAATGAAGAGGGGAAGAGTCCTTCCGAGATTTCCCGTAAAGATGAAATTTGGATTTCTGATTCTGGTTTGATCACCATTGCCGGCGGTAAGTTAACCGGATACCGTAAAATGGCGGAAATGGTCGTAGATCGATTAGTCACGCTATTTAAGGAAGAAGGAAAAACGTTTGGCAGCTGTCAAACCAAAACACTCCCGATCTCTGGGGGAAATATCGGCGGATCGAAAAATTTCCCGGCCTTTATGGATGAAAAAGTGAAGCAGGGTGTAAAAATGGGGCTGTCACGAGAGGAATCACTAAAATTAACAAAAAAATATGGCGCTAACGTGGACCAATTATATTCTTATATTACGAGCCATAGTGATGAAGCAAAAGAGAGCGGCCTTCCGCTTTGTGAATTCCTTCAGATCTTTTATGCGATTACGGAAGAAATGGCCGTGAAACCAATCGATTTCTTTTATAGACGGACCGGCGCCCTGTTATTCGATATCCATTGGGTAAGACAGTGGAAAGAAAAAGTAAACGCCTATATGTCATCTGTTTTCCAGTGGACTTGCGAACAAAAGGAAACCTATCAAAAAGAGTTAGATAGAGCAATATATGATGCAACAACCCCGGAAGACGAAAAAAAAGATGATGTGAAGGGGAAAGTAAGTTGAAAGAAATGAATAACGTATATTGGGTATTAGGGAAAACGTACAGGAATCATGTTGCCTGTGCGTTTTTTTATTTAGGCTGTTTTCGTAAATTATGTTGTTATGCCAAGAAAAGCGGTGGTTTATTCTATTTAGGAATAAGCGGACTCTGCGAAAAAGCTGGATTACAGGATAGCCCCCTTGGAAGTAAAAAATAAGCGGAGGTTTTCCCGTTATTTGCAAAATTAAGAATTCCTGTAGATAGTTCTTTTTACCGTTTGATAAAAATAGAGCCCCTCAGTAAGATGATTATACACACACAACACAAAATCAATCTTAGGAGGAAGCTCT
>NZ_JAMBNQ010000034.1 GCF_023715155.1 Neobacillus mesonae | reverse complement strand
ATGTATTTCAAAGTATGTCACGAAAAGCAAATTGTCTTGATAATGCGGCAATGGAAAGTTTCTTCCACCTTTTGAAATGTGAAAAAATCTATCACCATGATTACAAATCCTTTGAGGATGTCGCTCAGGCTGCAGCAGATTGGATAAGTTACTATAACAATTATCGAATAAAAGAAAAAAACGGTGGTAAAAGCCCTGTACAATACAGGCTTCTAACCACCGGGCAATCAGCATAATATTTTTTGTCCAACTTTATGGGGTCAGATCACAAGGGGGGATTTCATTATAATGTGTTTTTATCATTTGTGTTCTTTTGCTGCAGACTCTTCTTTTTTTCGCTCATTTAACGTATCTTGTATGATTTCCATATGAAATGCGGCCCATGCTTTTTCGCGAAAGTGAAGAATGACACTGATAATTAGAATAAAAATATAAATGAATCCGAAGCTTACCCAGAGTACGCTCCCAAGCAGGTCCGTGATTTGCTCCGAAAACATGAGCAGAAGCCACGGAACTGATGTTAGAAAAATCGGGATAAAACCAGATCCGTTTTTCTCTTTTACCATTCGATAATAAATAAGTCTTAATGTGTCACTGTCTATAGATTGATAAAGGGCCATGATCTCTTCTATCTCCGCAAACTCTCTCATTTCACTGACTGACTCATTTTTATGGACAGTCTTTTGCAGCTGCAGATAAATCTTATGGGCATCCCCTCGGTATGAAAGCATATGTCAAAGGGCTCCTTTTGAAAAATTTCCTTTGGGTGTTAATATTGATATAATTTGCCAATTCGGTGCTGTATATGCATACAGAAAAAGAGCCTGGAGAAACTCAGGCTCTTTTTCCTTGTTTGGCAGCTGGAGATATTCTATGGACCCTTTGAATTGGAATCTTCTTTTTCAGAGGGCTGATAGACACTTTCTATCTTACCTTTAAATCCATTTTCCCCATTCAGAGGTATGATAGAGCAGTTTTTTCTACCGCCCATCAACCTCCAAATACTCCTTCAAATCATCACGCACACTTTCCTTCGCAAGCACGACACCGCTGCGGTAGGCTGCACGGTTCAGCAAATGGGCAACTACTGGTGAAGTTAGAAAAACAAAGAATATCCCAAGCAGCAGGCGGATACTGAAATAACCATCCTTTAGCAGGAAGTATAAAAATGTTCCCAAAAGGATGCATAGAACACCAAGGTTGGCACTTTTCGAAACGGCATGGGCACGTGTATACACATCAGGAAAGCGAATCAACCCTGCAGCACTTAAAAAGCTAAACACCACGCCAATAAATACAAAGACGCCGGCAACCCATTCAACGAACCCGTTTCCGTTCAATAACCACACCCCTTTCCAACAATCTTGCAAATGCAATCGTTCCCACAAACGTGAGAACCCCAATTAGTAAGATTACATCGAAAAAGGCGTAAGTTCTTAAAAATATTGATAAAATGGCAATACCGGCAAGCAGATTTACGCCGATATTATCCAATGCCATCACTCGATCAGGCATTGACGGACCAGCTATAACCCGATAAACGGCAGCCAAAATTGATAATAGCAGGAAAAATAAACAACCGGACAAAAATACTTGAAACATCAACAGGTCACCTTCCTTATCGCATGCTCGAACTTGATTTTTGAATCACGAACTGCTTCCCTCGAGTCCGGCAAATTTAATGCATGAACATAAAAATACTTTTTATCAGGCGTCACTTCCATTACCACCGAACCCGGGGTTAGCGTAAGGAGCAAAGCCAACAGGGTCACTTCAAAATCGGACTCAAGTTCTGTTTCCAGCTTAAAAATACCAGGGGTAATCTGGAGTTTTGGCCGAATTACATGTCCAATCACATAAAAGCTGGAAACAACCGACTCACGCAAAAACACTCCCAATAAATAAACTGCAGCAAAAAACTTATTTAAATAGAACGAGGAGGGAAAAAAGCGCCGCAAGCCAAATACAATAAATATCCCAACCAAATAACCGCTGAAAAAAGATAAAATCCCCCACTTATCCTGTAAAAACATCCACAAAAAAGCGATAAATAAATTAATTAACACTTGAAGTGCCATCCATCAATCCCCCAAACCCAAAACGGCTTCAATATACAAAGACGGAGCCAGCAATGTTTCTGCTGCTAGACGGATATATGGCAGAATGACTTCAGCTCCAATTCCAAGCAGCACCGATAGTACCGTTAATCCAGAAATCGGAAACATGAGCCCTTTTATTGAACCTTTTTCCATCCCCTTGCTCATAGTTGTTTCCCCCCAAAAAACATTCATGAAGACCTTCATCAGTGAATATAACACCATTAAACTAGAAGCGAGTCCAACAGCCCCAAGCCAGTAATATTCTGACTGAAAGGCACCTTTTGTGATAAAAATTTTCCCTAAAAAACCACTTAACGGCGGAATTCCCGCAAGTGCAAGAGCAGCGGTAAAAAACAGCCAGCCAAGATAGGGATGATTCCGAATCAGTCCGCTCATTTCATTCAATTTACTTGTTCCCGTAAGCCGGATTATTGCTCCCCCTAAAAGGAAAATCAGTGCCTTCACCAGAATGTCATGAACAAGATAGAAAACAGAGCCTGTCATTCCGTCAACTGTAAAAGAAGCAAGCCCCGCGATCACAAACCCAGCCCCAACAATCACATTATATGTGAGGATTTTCTTCATATCGGAAAAGGCAGCTGCACCACACGCCCCCAATACCATCGTTACAGCCCCAAGCACACCGATTAGCTGATGGGTAATTTGCGGCTCATGATAAAAAATGAGGGTAAACATCCGAAAAATCGTATAAATTCCTACCTTGGTTAACAAAGCGGCAAATACCGCAGCTACCACTGCCGGCGGTGCACTGTAGGATTCGGGGAGCCAAAAGAATAGGAACAATGCTGCTTTAATACTAAATACAAGTAAAAATAGAAGCGCAACAGTCGTCATCAATCCGTCCTGTCCGATTTCGGCAACCACCACAGAAAGGTGGGCTAAGTTCAAAGTTCCGGTCAAGGCATACAAATAGGCAACTGCCACTAAAAATAGCGAAGACGAGACCACATTCACTAAAATATATTTTAATGATTCACGCAGCTGTACACGTGTTCCCCCAAGTGAAATCAACACATATGAGGCAATCAGCATCACCTCAAAACAGACAAATAAATGAAATAAATCACCTGTTAAAAACGAACCGTTGACACCAGCGATGAGAAACAAAAATAAAGGATAGAAATAGTGTTCCTCACGCTCGCGTCCAATGGTACGAAAGGCATACAGAAAGCACAACAATGCAACAACACTGGTACATAAAAGGAGAAGAGCGGCAAACATATCTGCAGCAAAGCTAATCCCGTATGGAGCCTTCCATCCCCCCGCCTGCAAAGTTTGAATCCCCGAAGAATCAATTTGGAAGATTAATAGAAGTGAAACCAACAGGAGTGAAAATAGAGCTAAAATGCCTGCCCATCGATGAAAACCAATATTCTTACGAAAAATGACCATCAGAAGTCCCGCAATGATCG
This sequence comes from Neobacillus mesonae, assembly GCF_023715155.1. Classification (GTDB taxonomy): domain Bacteria; phylum Bacillota; class Bacilli; order Bacillales; family Cytobacillaceae; genus Neobacillus; species Neobacillus mesonae_A. The sequence goes on along the minus strand of NZ_JAMBNQ010000034.1, from coordinate 52,062 downwards.
GGATGATAACAGGTAAGATGACTAGATTATTCATTATCCACCTCCCGAAGCTGCTCCACATCCACCGTCCCTAACGCTTTATATGCACGATAACTTAACACAAGAAACAGTGCGGTAACAGCAAAATTTATGACAATAGAAGTTAAAATCAACGCCTGCGGCAGGGAATCAGTGAAGGCAGCAAAGCTTTCACCTAATAGCGGCGGTCCTCCGTTCTTTAAGCCGCCCATCGTTAAAATCAACAGATGGACGCCATGTGTGATAATCGAGGTGCCCAAAATAATCCGCAGCAAATTTTTCGATAAAATTAAATACGTTCCAATGGTAAAAAACAAACCTACCAGTAGTGACATGAGTGTTTCCATTATGATTCGTCCTCACTTATCGTTAGAATAATTGTCATCGCAGTCCCAGCCACGGCTAAGGCAACCCCTAAATCGAAAAACAAGGCAGTTGCCAATTCAGTGTCGCCAAAAATAGGCAGTTCCACATGACCAAAAGTCTGGCTCAAAAAGGGTACTTGAAACAGAAAAGAACTGACCCCTGTCATCACTGCAATAAGAACCCCAGCTGCCGCAAGCTTTTTAAAATCTATTGGAACATTTTCACGTATTGTTTCATGATCAAAGGTAAGATATAAAAGAATCAAGCCAGCTGCACAGCTTAATCCGCCAACAAATCCTCCTCCCGGGTTGTGGTGCCCCCCGAAAAAAAGGTAAATCGAAAAGGTAAAAATAATGATACTCGCAGCCTTTGTCACTGTCTTTAAAATCACATCGTTGGACTTTTCTCTGACCTCAGCTTTTCTTGCTGTATTCTGGCCCTTTTCACCTAATTGAACGAGTGTAAACACCCCTAGGCCGGCGATACATAGCACAAGAATTTCCAGCATTGTATCAAGACCGCGAAAATCAACAAGGATGGCATTTACCATATTTTTGGCCCCGGCAAGAGTATAGGAATCTTCAAAAAAACTAGAAATCGTCTCAGTAAAACGATGGTTGTTTGCTGATATAGCCATTATGGTAAAAACTGTTCCGACACCAAGCGAAATAAGAAGATTCGTTAGCTGAAAGCTGATTCGGCTTTTTTCCCTGCACCATTTTGGCAAATGATAGAAACATAGCAAATACAGCACCGTTGTAACGGTCTCCACAACCAGCTGAGTCAATGCGAGATCAGGTGCCCGGAATACCACAAATAATAAAGACACTAGGAATCCAAGTGCACCAAGTGCGATGATTGCTGTCAGCCTTGATGTTGCCAGCAGTACAGTTAACACCGTCATAAGCATTCCGGCAACAATTCCGATTTCATACCCATTGACCGGTGCATTTTTTGAAAAATGAATACTGGCTCCGTTCAGCAGCCAGATGGCAGCGCCAAGGACAAGGATAAAAGTGAAGAAAATATATACCAGGTAATCATGAACAAATCCCGTCATATACCTTTTTGTAATCTTTCGAGATATACCTTCCATTCCTTGAATGAACAACTGATAAAAATGATTAAGAGTTAATCCTTTAGGATATAGCTGGTAAACCGGCTGCCATTTTTTCAGGCTCCGATACAGAAGTACCCCTATGCCAATTACGCCGAGCGTCATAAAAACTTCGGTATTCCATCCATGCCAAGGGCTGATTTTTATAGTAAGTCCTGTTTGACCCGGTATAATCGCAGCTAGTGCAGGTTTAAGAAAATAATCAGCAACGGCATTCGGGAAAAAGAATATTCCTATCACAAGCAGCGCCAGCACCATAGGCGGCAGCAGCATCCCGATGGGTGCTTCATGCACTTGTTGCTTCAATTTTTCCGGATTCGCTTTGCCGGTGAAAGTCTTAAACACAAGAATCATGCAGTAAATAAAGGTAAACACACTCGCTGCCCATGCCGCAATGGGGATAAGCACAGCAAGTACCTTTGCCCCAAATACCGGCTGTTCAATGAGAGTTAATACGCTTGTAAAAAACATCTCCTTGCTTAAAAAGCCGTTAAATGGCGGCAGTCCTGCCATTGAAAAACTACCGATGACAGCTATCGTAAAAGACACAGGCATTAAAGCTGCGAGTCCTCCCAAACGTCGAAGATCGCGCGTTCCCGCTTCATGGTCGATGATTCCTACCACCATAAACAAGCTGCCCTTAAAAGTAGAATGATTGATTAAGTGAAAAAGGGCTGCCACTACTGCAAAAGCATAGACTGACGATTCATTCTCTGTCTCGAAATAGAGGGCAGCCGATCCAATCCCCAGAAGACTCATAATCAATCCCAACTGACTAACGGTTGAGAAAGCGAGCAGCGCTTTTAAATCTTTTTGCTGAACAGCATTGATGGAACCATAAAGAAGCGTGATGATCCCTGCTCCAGTAACCAGCCAGAACCATACAGCACTTCCGCCAAACACAGGTGTAAATCGGGCAGCTAAATAGATTCCTGCCTTTACCATTGTAGCGGAATGCAAATAAGCGCTAATGGGTGTCGGCGCCTCCATCGCATCCGGAAGCCAGATGCTAAATGGAAACTGCGCCGATTTCGTAAAGACTCCTAATAACAGAAGGATCATGGCCGGAAGGAATAGTTTGTGTGCCGCTATTTCCGCTGACATGCTCACCATTTCACGAATGCTGTAAGTATCTGCCGCAATACTGAGCAAAATCAAACCTGCAAGCATTGCTAGTCCGCCGGCAATCGTAATCAGCATCGCCTTTAGCGCACCATTGCGGGAATTTTTACGCTGGTACCAATAGGCAATTAATAAAAAGGATGAAATACTCGTCAGTTCCCAAAATACATATAAAACAAAAATATTATCGGAAAATACAAGCCCCAGCATCGCGCCCATGAATAGGAGCAGGTATACATAGAAATTGTGTAACGCCTCTTTTTCCTTGGACAAATAAAAAATGGAATAGAGAATAACCAGTGCACCAATTCCGGTAATAAGAAGAGCAAAAATAAACGCTAAACCATCCAAATATGCCGTAAAATTAATCCCCAGCGACGGCATCCACTTCATTTCTAAAAGAATAGTCTCCCCTTTTGCTATTACCGGGATCTCAGGCAGTAAATAAAGAAAGATGCCAAGCGGTACTGCAAGCACAAACCAGCCAGTGTGAATCCGCGGAGTGCATATTTTATGGATCATGGGGACAAAGAGAGCAAAAATAAACGGAATGAATATCATGAAATGGAGTAAGGACATCCAGTTTCCTCCTTTCTATGGCAAAAAATCTAATTTTTGAATGCATTGATATTAAATATCTGCGGGTTTACGCTGGATATCTGCGAGCTGCACGCATTTATCTGCGATTCTGACCTGGATATCTGCGGATTGCCTGCATTTATCTGCGAGTTTCATTACGCAATCACAGGGTTCAACAATTATCTGCAATTTCTGTAAGATATCTGCAATTTTTCAAGTATATCTGCAGTTTTCCCCATATATCTGAAATTTTAAAAAATGCTCACAGTTCCGGCTGAAAATTCAATTATTTCGGTTGACGGTTCTACCTGCATCGGCTATAGTCATGGATAACGAGTTACCCTTCTTAGCATCTTATTTTAGAGGTGAATAAATTGAAAAAGGTAAAAGGACGTATGGATGAAGGCATCCTCGTCTGCGTTTATTACGGACCAAATGGTGAACGGCTGATTCAGCGTGGCTGCAAGCTTTCACATATGCTTGACTGCCCTCTCTACATCCTGACAGTTGATCCAGCCCCTTTTGATGAACTAGATGCAGAAAAATCGGATTACATCACAAGGTGGAAACAATTGGCGGAACAGCATCATGCTGCGGCCTATATTTTAAAAGATCATGAAAAGCGGCCTGTCGTGGATGTCATTGCAGAAGTTGCACGAGCGAACCATATTACGCAAATCATCCTCGGTCAGACAGCCCAAAGCCGCTGGGAACAGCTGACAAAGGGGTCTATTATTAATGCATTATTACGCGAAATTCCGTTTGTGGACCTGCATATCATTTCTGTATCCCGTTCCTTAAGAGATCACGAAGGACAATTTGAAAAAGGAGTCCGTGCTTATCTTTTAAAGGAAGGAAATCAGTATCGGCTAAGCTTCGACCATAACGAAAATGTTATGTATGAAGGAATTTTTTTTAAAGAACAAGGGACAGATTTCAATAACGGTTTTTTTAAGTTTATGAAGGGGAAAGAAACACTTCAAGTTCCTGTTGTTCGTGACGTGGTGAAGGAGTTAATCCATGTGCGGATGACAGAACCTTTAAATTATGAATGAAATGAAAAGCTCTTCCATCCTTAAGATGGAGGAGTTTTTCAGTTTTAAAGATTCACATCCACTTTTATATATGGCTCCTCATCCTTGTCGATTCCGATATACCGTAATGTTTCGGCATGTGTATGGTGATTGTAAATGTCCATTAAAATCGAAATCGCAATTCCCTTTCTGTATGCGTGATAGCCAAATGTTTTTCTTAATGTATGCATGCCGATTTTTTCCGTAATTCCCACCTCTTTTGCTGCTCCATTGATAATCCGGTAGGCCTGCTGGCGGGTAATTGGGAGGTTATTCTTTTTGGATTTAAACAGAAAATCTTCTCCGTGAAAAACCCCTCCTGCTAAATATTGTTCCAAAGCATTTTTAACCTGCTGATTCAGATAATGAACTTTTGGAGAATCATCTTTTTCAGCAGAAAGGGTTAGAAATTCCCTTACCTCTTCCCCATCCCAAATATCTGATACCTTCAGTGATAGCAAATCATGTACCCGGATTCCCGTATTTATGCCAAAAACAAACAGCAAATAATCCCTGAGCGACTGCCTTTGTAACTTCTCCTTTATTGCATTAATTTGACTGATTTCCTTTATGGGACTGACACATTCCACAAAAATTCCTCCTGCAATGTTACTTAATATAAGGTTATCAAAAATTTTGTAACATTACAAACATAAAACATGCTATTTTCAAAAAATTTTAAAAGCAGAATATTTTTTTCAAAAAATCAAACGATAATGTTGGCTGTACAAATTGAGCAGCTGGTATTCAAAATATAATAAGAAGGTGAAACGATGACGAATCGAAACGACAACCGCAGCCAGCCTCATACTGGAGGCAGCAAAGCCGATACAGAATTTGGTTCTGAGACTGGATTAGGTAAAAAGGCGCGGAAAAAAGCGGCACGAGACCCCAAAAATAATCAATAATGAGAAGCTGCTCCAAAAGGCTTTTAAGATCGACTTGTGGGACACCCTCTTCTTTGTTTTTGCACGCTGAGGAGAGCTCAACTGACTAAAGTCATAATAAAAAAAACTCCCGGCTATTTATAAGCGGGAGTTAATATTTTACATGCCCAGTGTCTGCAGATATTCTGTTTTTGGCTTTACTTTTGAATCCGTTTCGGCCTCTTCTTACATAAAATCCTATAAGTCTAGAAAAATAAACTAAACTTCTTCTCTGCATTCTTTAAATGAATGGCACACTGAACCCTGGCCAATTCAGGTTCTTCCATTTCAATAGCGTCTAAAATATTCAAATGTTCCTGATAAACTGCTTTTTGACGCTGTTTTAATTCCAAATTTGGTTTATGGGCAATTTTTAATGCTTTTTCATATAATGAAGTTAGACTTGCCCAAACGCTAATCATGATTGGATTCTGGGCAGCCAAAATAATCGCCTTATGAAAGGCGATGTCTGCCTCCAAAATTTTTGTATACTCGTTCTCATTTTCCATTTCTATTAGCTCTCGACGAATTCTTTCCAACTGCTCAGGCGTCCGTCTAAGTGCAGCAAAATAGGCGGCATTGGGTTCTAGTATTTTCCTCATTTCAAATAAATATTCAATTGATTCTGTAACATCGTTTTCGATCTGAATGTAATGAAATAGAGATAAGTTGGCCCCTTCTTCCACATAACTGCCGTCCCCTTGGCGGGAGCTAATAATTCCTGCAGCTCGGAGTACGCTAAGTGCCTCGCGAATCGGCAGCCTGCTTACTCCAAAAAGGGAGGCAAGTTCCATCTCTGTTGGAAGTTTTGTTCCTGGAGGGAACCTTCCCAATTCAATCATACTAAGCAATTCGCGAGAAATAGTTTGTGAGAGTTTCTCTTTTTCGGACATCTTTTCCTCCAGAATTATGAATGAAATACAATAACCTTACATTTGATTATGGTATTCACTAGGATTAATTCTAGCTTCAATTAAAGTGAATTGTTTACTCTGTTGTGAGATTTTAACCGCCTCACGTAACTCCTTAACATTTTCTACAACGACACCTATACCGCCATAAGCTTTTGCCAATTGATCATAGGCAGGAGCATTAAATTCGACACCCGTACTTTCATAACCCATTCGCTCTTGCTTTAAACGAATTAAACTTAACAAATTATCCCGAAAAACAACCAGTGTAACGGGAAGTTGATATTGATTTAAAAGGGCCAGCTCTCCCGTAATCATATCCAATCCAGCATCCCCCATGAAAGCAACGACTTTTCGGTCAGGATGTGTAAGCTGAGCACCAATGGCTGCCGGCAGGGCATACGCCATTGTCCCTAACCCATTAGATTGCAAAAGTTCTTTTGGATGATAACATTCCCATACGTGATTTAACATGATTCGATGGCTGCCTGTATCCACAATAGCAATAGCATCCTCAGGTAAGAGTTTCCTAGTTTCAGATACCACATTAAAAGGGCTAAGTCCGGCTACCTCTTTCGGCTGCACACTTTCTTTAATAGCATCCTTGCAGGCAAACAGTTCTTCGTCTGACCATTTACTTTGCACCGTTTGCTGTGCTTCATTTAATTTCGTAAAGAACCTTCCAATTTCGCCAACATACTCCATATCCACTGGAATCAATTGATATTGATTAGGAATGATATCGACATTAATTGTTTTGGTCTCCCAAGATAAATTCCAATCGCTCCGTAATTCTACAGGATCAAATCCTACCGTCAAAATTAGATCAGCTTGTTCCCGTAATAATTGAAAATGCTGTTTATCCACTACCGGGCTAAGCCCCGTCCCCCCGAAACTAATGGCAGCATATTCGGGAATGACTCCCTTTGCTTTATACGTGGTAATTACCGGTATCCGCCAATTCTCACAAAATTCCCTTATGCTTGATGCATCTTCCTTTCGAATGTTTACCCCCGCAAGAACGATCGGCTTTTTTGCCTCTGCAAGACAATTCATAAATGCTTCCACCGTTTCCCTGGCTGGGTCAACTGGAAATGACACCTTCCGCTGCATGGAAACATATTTCTGCTCAAGCCCGGCAATGTTTGTAGGCACATTGATATGTACAGGGCCAGGCACTCCTGATTTGGAAATTTCAATAGCCTTCCAGATTGCCTGACTTGCTGAACCATTTGCCAATGTTGTTGACCACTTGGTAATCGGTTTAAGAATGTCTTGCTGTTCAAGGATCTGATGCGTGTAAGCTCCAGTTAAATTAGTGCTTACCTCTCCTGTGATTACAATCATGGCTGAACGGTCCAAAAAGGCATTGGCTACCGGTGTTACTGTATTTGTTAGGCCCGGCCCCAGTGTGGAAATAAGCACGCCTGGTTTGCCCGTTAATTGATAATAGGCATCCGCCATGAACCCGGCTCCCATCTCATGTTTTGATAATATAAATTGAATACCAACCTTTCGGAATGCCTCTATGATTTCAAGTACTTCCCCGCCAGGAATGCCAAATGCGTAATCAATGCCCACTTCTTTTAATGATTTAGCCAAAATCATGGCTGTTTTTTCCATAGCCATTCTCTCTCATCCCTTCATCTCGTTTATTAGATAAATCTATTTATTTGTTTTAAAACCTTTACACCAATGCTTAGCTGTCCAACATTTTAAAAATGATTAAATTCATCTACAACCACTAGTTCTACTAATCTAAGATTATTTAAACTATTTCTTCAAACTACAGTAGTTTGTTGATAAAAAGAATGAATTTTTTTTGCAATGATCATCCCAGCTCTCTCTTGAGCTTCTACAGTCCAGGCCCCAATGTGTGGAGTGATATAAGTATTTGGATAATGAACATATGCTGGCGCAACTAGTTTCTCACCCGGTCTTGGTTCATTACAAACAACATCGGCAAGATAACGTAAATCACTTCTTGTACCTGCAAGTAATTCATTTAATGCATTTTCGTTGATAATTTCACCACGACTCAAATTAGCCACAATTGCATTTTTAGGAAGGCTCTCTAAGAGTTCCCTTCCGATAAACCCTTCCGTTTCTGTTGTCAGGGGAACATGTAAGGTGACAATATCACTCCTTTTAAACAGGTCATGTAAGCTGATATTGACGATTTCGTTATTTTCCTTGATATACGGGTCAGAAGTCAGAATTTGCATACCAAATGCTTTGCCTAACGTTACGATTTGCCTCCCGATCTGGCCCAACCCACAAATTCCGATCGTCTTCCCAAATAATTCGTGACCAAGGAATTCATATTTATTCCATCCATATGACTTTACATGTGTGATCGCTTCAGCAATGTTTCGATTTACTTGAAAGAGAAGTGCAAATAATAGCTCTGCTACGGACTGGGCATTTGCTCCTTGGGCAGAAAATACCTTTATACCACGAGAATGGCAAGCATCCAAATCAATATGATTGGTACCCGCCGTCGGGCTTGCTACTACTTTCAGCTGATTTGAATTGTATACAATATCACGATCGATGGGTGTGGATATTCGTGCAATAATTACATCAAAACCTGAAGATATCTTCAATAACTCATCTCTATCAATTCCTGGGTGATATACAACGTGAAATCCGCACTTCTCAAGATAATCCTGACAAGATTGCGGATAGTTATCCGCTATTAAAATCGACCACATATTCATCATTTCCTTCAAAAATAATTTCCTTTCAACAAATATGGCTAATAGTCTTCACTTAATGATTTAGCCAATCATGGCTGTTTTTAATAGCTTTTGTCCCACTCAGCCCTTGGACTTGTTTATAAGATAAAAACTTTACATCAATGCTTGAATTACCCTGAACGTATCGGAGGAAAGCGGAATCCCATACTGTCTTCTGTCATTCGCTGTATTTGCCTCTATTTCACCCGGATAATAGATTTCATTGGTTCCAGGTGCCTTTTGTGCAGATTTAATGCTGGAAATTAGTTGATCCATTAAGTGAAAATAGGTATTCATTGGCATAAATTGTTCAATTTGAATAGCCCCAAAAAAATGCCCAACATTTTGATGACGATCGAATTGATCCACTAACTGCCCCACATTGGTAGTAAAATCGGCTTGCGATAATATGGCTGAAAAAATTTCAACTATTATTGCCAAGGCGTATCCTTTTACACCCGAAGCTGGGAGCAAAATCCCCTCATAACCTTCCCCTGCTTTCCTAGCAGGATATCCCTCATTATTCAAGGCCCATCCTTCCGGAATAGGTGTATCAGCTGGCAAATTTCGCAATTTTGTACGGGCTACCGCACTTGTAGCAAAGTCGACGGATAAGAATGGCTTGTTTTTTAAGGGAAAAACAAAGGCAATTGGATTGGTACCAAAAATTGCCTCCTTCCCACCAAAAGGAGCCACACTTGAAGGCGCATTGGTCATTGCTATCCCAATGAAATTTTGACTTGCTGCAATTGCAGGATAATAACTAGTTAAACCAAAGTGCCCGGAGTTCCGGACAACAGTCATCCCCATGCCATGATTTACCGCTTTTTCAATTGCCGCTCGCATCGCATAATTTCCGTTCACTTGCCCTAATCCATTTCTGCCATCAATTACAGCGCTTGTTTCCGTTTCCTTCACAACCTGCGGGAGCTCATTTGGCTGGATTGCTTTTTCTCTGATTCTTTTTACATATACGGGTAGATATCCCACGCCATGGGAATCAATTCCTCGAATGTTAGCCTCAATCATCACATCTGCTGTAATCTGGGAATTGCTTTCATTGACACCAGCCTTCATTAAAACGTTCATACACATATGATGTAAATCTGAAACAGGTAACAGGATCTCTTCCATTTTTATTCCCCCCTTCTGAAGAATCCGAAAGTTAGTTGTATAACAAATTCCAACTAAAAAAACACGATTTCTGATATGTTCAATTATAAAAGTAATTTATTATTTAGAGGAGTCAGAACTATTATTAGGTCTATAATAAATTGAAAACAATAGGCTAATTGTGGAATAAAATTTGTATAACAAACATGGCTTACTTTTCTAATTTATAAAGTCCTTTATTAAATCACCCCACATTATTAGAGAGCATTTCACTCTAGATTTGGTTTAGTTGGATGATCTTTTTTGATGTACATACTTATCGTTCGCAGAGTGCTTTCTGCTAACTCTCCACGGCTGGAATATCGCCTCCTTCGTTTAATAACGTTTTCATTCTGCGTTTTTGATTCATATAGGCGACCAAACCTAGAATCACCCCAATAAAATCCGTTACTAGACCAGGGGTAATCAAAGTTATAGCACCTGCAAACAAAAGTATTCTTTCGATCTTGGTACATGGGATTTTGAAATATCCAATGACGGCGCATCCTAATAGGATAACTCCAACAATAGCAGCGATGATACCTATAATTCCATTGATCAGTGTACCTCGTACAATCAATAAGCTCGGTTCGTAAGCAAACATAAACGGAATAATAAAACCGGCTAAAGCTAACCTTACGGAAGTCCACCCTACTTTAAACGGGGAAGCATTTGCTAAACCAGCAGCTGCATATGCAGCAATAGCGACCGGCGGGGTTAACGTTGACAACGTAGCAAAATAGAAAACAAACAGATGTGCTGCCAATTCATTAATGCCTAGCTCAATTAGAGCAGGTACCGCAATAACGGAAGCCATAATATATGCTGCTGTCGTGGGAAGGCCCATTCCCAAAATAATACAAGCAATCATGGTGAAAAGAAGAGTCAAAAGTAAATGGCCGCCTGTTAGATCAATAATTGAACTAGTAAAGATAACCCCAGCACTTGTTAAGGATACTGAACCGATAATAAACCCTACCACCGCACAGGCTACTGCCACGCTTAATGCCGTTTTTCCTCCAAGCTCCATGGCCTCCAACAGCTGCTTTCCGTTCAAACGCGTAGTTTTACGTATCATCCCAACTAAAACAGTAGAAATAATACCAAAGAAAGCTGCATAAATGGGGGAATTTCCGTTAATGAGAATCCCTGTTACAATGACCAACGGCAGGACCATGTGACCTCTTGCCTTAATGACATCGGTAAATCGAGGGATATCCTCCTTTGCTAATCCTTTTAAATTTAATCTTCGAGCTTCCCGATCGACCATAACCCACGCAGCTAGATAATAGAGAAATGCTGGAATAATAGCTGCAATCATGACTGTTGAATAAGGTATCCCCGTTAGCTCTGCCAAAACAAAGGCAGCAGCACCCATTACCGGAGGCATGATTTGTCCTCCTGAGGAGGCAACCGTTTCTACTGCCCCGGCAAATGTTGGAGTATACCCAATCCTCTTCATCATTGGAATCGTAAAGGCTCCTGTGGTTACCACATTAGCCACTGCCGCCCCGTTAATCGTTCCCATGATACAACTTCCAACCATAGCTACTTTAGCGGGTCCTCCTGGTGTCGTCCCCGCTGCCGAAATGGAAGCATCCGTAATCAACTTCCCCATCCCGGTCTTGGTCATAAATGAGCCGAATAGAACAAACAAGAAGATATACGTAGCGGAAACACCTAGAGCAATACCAAAGATTCCTTCAGTACTTAAATACATCTGCTCAATAATCCGACTATAAGAATAATCAATATGGGCAAAATCCCCTGGAATCCACTCACCAAACATGGCATAAAGAATGAACAGGATCGCCATGATTGGCAGCGTATTTCCCAAAGTTCTTCGCGCAGCTTCTAATACGAGCAGGATTGTAATCGTCCCCATTATGATATCCGTTTGATTGGACATCCCTGCCCTCATGGCTATATCATCATTAAAGACGATCAAGTAGCCAATTCCCACAACAGATAAAAGGGTTAAGGCGATATCCATCAGGGTTGGCTTATCCCTTCTAAACTTCTTGCTAAGTGGATAAATGAGAAAAACAAGCATTAACACTATTCCGAGATGGATTGCCCTCTGCTTGATTGCTAATAGTTGTCCAAACCCTGCCGTGTATAAATGGAACAAGGATAACCCCACAGCAAGGAAGAACACTAAATACCGCCAGAAACCCTCCCGAAATTCCCGGAAATTAGACTCATTGTCATACTTTTTCAGGATCTCTTCTTGTTTTTCGCTTGAAATCTCCTTTTCGATAGTCAATAAAGTCAACCTCCTCACTTGTGGGGATGGCAAATTCTTGCCACCCCCCTTTGTTGTTTTCGTTCTTGAAAATTACGGTAGCAGCTTATCAGGAATTTGAACCCCTTTTTCTTTAAAGTATTTAACAGCACCAGGATGAAGTGGAACAGTAATACCATTTATACCTTCCTCTGGCTTCATATTTCCTGCACCTTTAAAACTCTTTTCTAATTGATCTGTATTCTTATACATGGTGTCAAGCATTTGGTAGACAACATCATCAGATAGGTCTGCAGCACCGATCAACATATTGGACACAGCAACGGTTTCTACTGGTTGAGTTTGATTTTTAAATGTATTGGCCGGTATGGTAACTGGGAAATACGAAGGATACTTTTTAATCAGCATATCCCTTACTTCGCCAGTAATCGGCAAAATTTTTGCATCTGTTGATGTAAGCATTTCTACGACACTGGAATGAGGGATCCCACCGGCAATAAAGGTTACGTCTACTTGATTATTAGAAAACATCTCAGAGGCTTCTGCATTCCCAACATATTGTGCTTTTGCATCCCCTTTGTCTTTATAGTCAATATCAAGAACAGATAATATTTCCCTTGCATTGCCTTCCGTGCCGCTGCCGACAGGTCCTGGGGCAATACGTTTTCCTTTGATATCTGCTAAGGAATTGATTCCCGAATCAGTACGAACCACAAAGTAACAGACATTCGGGTATAAATAAGTCAGTGCTCGAAATCCTTGTTCCGGTTTACCAGCAAATACCCCTCGCCCCTCCCAAGCATCCAAGGCTAATCCATTTTGGGCAAAGGCAACCTGCGCCTCTTTTTTGGCTAGTAATTTAATATTTTGTGGAGTTCCTGCTGTTGCTTGTGCTGAAGCTTTTACATTGCTAATTTTCTTATTCCATAATTCCGCAATGGAATTACCCAACGCATAATAAACCCCTGCCGTAGTCGCTGTAGCAATGTTAACAAAAACTTTTTTATTCGAGGAATTTTCCTGTTTTCCAGTAGATGAAGATTTTGAAGATGTGCCGCCACAGGCAGTTAAAAGAACGGAAAATACCAACATGATGCATAATAAGGATAAAATCCCCTTTGGAATTCTCACAATAAAACCCCTTTCATATTAATCATCATAAAACCCCAAATTTCCCCTTCTCAGCCTGTAATATAAAACTTCTTTCCTTTGTATCCACCCCCACCCCAATTTGTATAACAAATGTTAAAGAAAAACACTATTCCCCCCGATTTGCTTAAGATTAAAACCGATTTATGTAAGGCTGGTTGTTAGCGTTTTCATAACACAATGAAATATATGAAAATAGGCATATTTGTATTACATATTTCTAACGATTTGTGAGGAAAAATGTACGTACTTCAACCTATTCCCTAAAGTTTTTTACAGTAGACGGATCCCCTTCAACTAGCTATTATTGGAATTGTCATCTGTGAAATTTATTTAAGAAGGAATTTTAAATATTGGAGGAGAATGATTTGCTAGCAGCCATCATCCATGGTTTGATATTAGCTTTTGGGCTCATTTTGCCGCTGGGCGCCCAAAACGTGTTTGTCTTTAATCAAGGTGCTTCCCAGCCAAAACTAGCCAAGGCTATTCCAGTGATTCTTACTGCTTCGCTTTGTGATACTATCCTTATTTTATCGGCAGTCTTGGGCGTGTCCGTCATCGTTTTTACCATTCCAGTCCTGCAAAGGGTTATTTTTTCAATCGGGATTTTATTTCTCCTCTATATGGGCTGGTCGATTTGGAAAAGTGAACCCGCTAATTTTAGCCAAAAAGAAGCAGCGATGTCCATGAAGAAACAGATTATGTTCGCCCTGTCTCTTTCGCTGCTCAATCCCCATGCTATTCTTGATACAGTTGGGGTAATTGGAACGAGTTCTCTCCAATATCATGGTGTCGAAAAGGCAGCATTTGCTGTGTCATGTATCGTCGTTTCCTGGATTTGGTTTTTTAGTCTTTCTGTCTCTGGGAAACTCATCGGTAATTTCGATTCGGAAGGCAAGCTTCTTAAAATCATCAATAAACTATCAGCTGTCATTATCTGGAGTGTAACGATATATCTTATCATCCAGCTGACCCAATCGTTTTAGAATGGATGAATGGACCTAACCAGATTGGTAAAAGCTACAATTGAATCTTGAGGCTGGAGGAATACATAATGTCAGATTTCTTAGACCCGATTGAATATGAAACAGGCACTGCCATCCGAACTTTTACTATCATTAGCACTAGTGTAAATGAAGAGGGATATGAAGTCCTATTGGATATTGACTTAGACAGTGGTTATGACTTGGAAAACGTCAAAATGAAAATTGCTTTTGAGGATTTAGAAGCCTACGAAACAAAGGATATCAATGAGGCTGTTAAATATGCATTGGGATTTTTCGAGGAATAGATTTGCTAAAAAATAAGAGGATGCCCTCAAAGCATCCCCTTATTATATTCGCCGGGAAACAAATAAATCCTTTCTGCGGTAAACGCTTAACACAACTCCCATTAATACCGCATTAAAGACAGTAGGCATCAGCCCATAGCTGATAAAGGGCAGGGAAATTGAAATGATTGGCAATAACCCGAGTGCTACAAAGATGTGAGTGGCAAATTGAATTACATACAGGGCAAGGGCACCAGATAGAAGAATTTTCCCATAGGAATCTTTTATTTTTGAAGAAACCATAACGATTCTCACAGCTAATAAGCTAAGAATGACAATTAGTCCGACAGCAAACAACCAGCCATAATAGTAAGTAAAACTAACAAAAACAAAATTCGTATGAGCCTCAGGGATAAACTCCTTTCCTCCTTGATTTCCGAACCATCCTGCTTTAGCCAGCATCTCTTTCATGTGAAGATAAAAATATCCTGCTCCATTTGGATATTTTTCTGGGTGTAAAAAAGCCAGCAGTCTTTGGAGCTGATAGATTTTTGCAAAACGCCAAATAAGTAAACCGGTTATTACAAGGATTCCGGATGCTGACGCCCAGATTGCCATAATCGCTTTTCTGCTAAATTTACTCCACCAAAGCATCACCAATACCATCGCAGTATAGATATAGGCATTTGTAAGACCTGGCATCGAAAAAATTAAGCCCAGTGGAATCACAAACAAAATGGAAAACTGCCAAATCCGAAGCTTTTCATTATTAAAAAATGCTGCCCAGCCAAGGAAAAAGAATGGTAAAGCCATGGAGCTTTCAATCGTTACTACAGAAGGTATTCTTATAATAGGGACACCATTTACCATTGTAGAAGCAAAGAACCTTAACACGACTAAAAGGCAGATTCCCATCACATAAAATAACCAGCCCCATTTCTTCCATTTTCGATAATCCAACAGCATAATTCCTATGGCAGCCGTGCCTCCTAGAAGAACTATCACCATTTTATTAATTGAAAAATATCCTTCATCCATGTAACCCAGGGAAAACAATGGCAGGAATCCGAGGGAAAAAGTTGTTACCAGCAACAAGATGAGCAGCCAGTCCACCTTTGGCCGATGCAGTTTATTAAGCTGCTGTCCTAACTTAGACGGGCTCCCCATCTGTTCAACCGCTTTTTCTTCAGCCTCTTTATCCGTTAGACCTTTCTCCACTAAACGCTGTTTAGCTTCCTTTACATGATAGCTTAATTCATCTGCCACATATTTTCTTGCCTCATTTGACTTGATATGACTGGTGACTTCATCTAAAAAAAGCTGTTTTTTATTCATTCTAGTCACCCCTCAAGTACCCCTTTTAAAACTATTTCTCTTTTACTTTTATTATTTTCTGCTTTACGCAGCAGCTTTTTACCCCTGTCAGTCAGCTGATAAGTTTTCGTTTCTTCTTTCTTCCAAAAGGTTTGCAAATAGCCGGATTGTTCTAATCGGTGTAAGAATGCGTATAAAAATCCTTCATTGTCATCAAATGTTTGAATTCCACGCCCCCGAAGCAGCCCCATTAATTCATATCCTGTTTTTTCATGTACCAGCAGCTGCATGATTGCCAGCAGAATATTTTCTCTAGGCTCATTCTGCCTATTTATTTTTTCATGAATTTTTTTGCGATTCTGTTGAGAAAAGGTTAAGTCCGAAAAGGTCGATTGATCCATTATCTTTCTTAAATTCTTTAAACGGTCCTCCATACATTATCCCTCCAATCTTTCTTTTAGAAGCTCTTTTGCACGTCTAAGCCTCGTTTTTACGGTGTTATTATTGACATCAGTCAACTGGGCAATTTCCTTGATTGGATAATCCTCGTAATAATGCAGATAAATCACTTCCCGATATTTTATTGGGAGGCTCATAATGGCCGAAATTAATTGATCATCAGCTTCCTTTTGAATGACGGCCTCTTCGACCGTTTCCTTATTCGTCACACTAAGTTCAGGCTCTTCCTCTGAAGGCACCACATTTTTGTTATACCAGCTTTTTAAATAATCCTTGCAGTGGTTAATCGCAATCCGCCACAGCCATGTTCGAAACTTTGACTTGCCGTTATATGTATGTAAATTTTTGTAACACTTAACAAAGATATCCTGGGTCAGATCTTCCGCAATGGCTTTATTATTCACATAAGAAAAAGTAAGTTGAAGGATTTCCTGGCCGAAACGATTCATGATATCATCTATTAATTCCTCTTTTTCGTCAGCCGCCAGTGCTTCCATTGTCAGTTCTTCCAAGTCTGTTCCCCCTTCCTAATTCTTAGACGAGGAACCTGCCCCAGAGGTTTTCGTCTTCCAGAAATTTTCTTACTTAGTAACCGGTACCAAAATAAAAGGCAGTGAAGCATTGATTCTTCCTGCCATTTATCCGCTATTCATCATACAAAGGAAGCTTCACTGCTATGATAGTTCCGTCCCCTTCCTCCGATTTAATGGTCAACTCTCCGTGATGTTTTCTCACAATCTGATTCACAATTGCAAGCCCGAGCCCGGTTCCGCCTTCCTTGCGCGATCTTGCTTTGTCAACCCGGTAAAACCTGTCCACGACTTTCGGCAGGTCTTCTTTGGAAATACCAGGCCCGGCATCATGGATGGCCAAGACAGCATAGGAGTCTTCCTTCCGTAATGTAATATCGATCGATTTTTCGTTTGGTGTGTACCGAATCCCATTATCCAAAAGATTGCTCACTACCTGCTCCAGCCGGTCAGAATCTCCGTTCACAATAATGTCCTCATCCAAATGTTGCTTCAATTTAATCCCTTTTTGACCGGCAGTTAATGCAAACCGCTCAACCACATCCGAGATCAGCTGGGCAAACGGCAATGGCTCATCTCTCATCGGATATGAGTCATCCTCCAATTGTGCCAAATCCAGCAAATCGTGGACGAGCCGCTGCATCCGCCCGGTTTCATTATGAATAATCGAAACATATTTTCGTACTGCCTTTTCGTCCCCAGCCACTCCATCCAATATAGCCTCCGTGTAGCCCTTCATATAACTAAGAGGTGTCCGCAGTTCATGAGACACATTTTGCAGAAATTCCCTGCGTTTGTGGTCGACCGCCTCTAAAGATGAAGCTAACGTATTAAAGGATGAAGCTAGGTTGCCGACTTCATCGGTTTGACGAACCTCAATTCTTTTTGAAAAATCACCTTGAGACATTTTTTGCGAAATAGTTTCCATTTCTTTCAATGGTTTAATCAAGCGATTTGTCATCTTAAGCCCCAGCAGAATAACCACAGCTAATAAGAGCAGCAAAGACACTGTCAGCACAATCCGAATGGACGTAAACGGTTCGTAAATTTCAGCAAGAGGCATATATAAAAATAGAGCACCCGCCAATTGTCCTTTTTTTAACAATGGAATGGTAACTGCCAAAATATCCTGGTGAAATCTTGGATGCTCCCGGATAAAAATCACCTTTTTCCCTGCGAGCAGCTGCTGTCTTTCATCGAATGTGATCAAATTCTTTTCTGCTAATTCATCAAAAGGAATGCCCGCACTTAACACCATTGGATCTTCTGTAAAAATCACCTTGGCATCCGAACTTGCATCTGTCCATTGCACCCGCTTTTTAAATTCTTCCTTATTCAGAGCCTGATGGTAGAACTTTTGCAGTTTCACCCCTTGCATGACCAATGTTTCCTTTTGCTTTTCAACATAAAATTTTTCATATAGGTAGTAAGTTAATCCCGTTCCAAAAACAATCGCAATCACTGCAACAATGGTAATGGTTGTCCAAATTTTCTGCTTCAGTCCAAAGTTTATTCTTCGAATTTGTACCCCACTCCCCAAACCGTCTTGATGAAATGGCCAGCCGGCCCGAGTTTAATTCTCAGCGTTTTTATATGAGTATCAACGGTCCGCAATGTCCCGGTGCTCTCCATTCCCCATACCCGATCCAGCAGCTGATCCCTGGAAAAGACCTGGCCCTCATGATGGAAAAAGAATTCCAAAAGGCTGAATTCTTTTCTCGTTAAATTCAACCTTTTTCCATGTACCTCTGCTGAGTGCCCCTCAAGGTCAATGATAATTCCTCCCCGTTCCATTACATGCTGACTTGGCCGAAAATCATTTGCTCTCCTCAAGCATGCTTCCACCCGGGCCATTAATTCCTTAGGGCTGAAGGGTTTTACAATATAATCATCGGCCCCGATTTTTAATCCATGGATTCGGTCCAACTCTTCACTCTTGGCTGTCAGCATGATAATCGGCACTTTTGAGAATACGCGAATTTGTTGGCATACGGTGAAGCCGTCAAGTTTTGGCATCATGATATCTAAAATAACCAAATCAAACTTTCCTTGGTTCCACTTTGTTAAAACATCTTCCCCATCTTCCGCCGTCACTGTTTCATATCCTTCCTTTTCCAAATAGGATTGGATCAGCATCAGCATATGCTCTTCATCATCTGCAACCAGAACCTTATATTTACTCATTTTCCTCACCTAAAATCATCATATGCGGCCCATTTTCCAGCCGAATTTGTTTTGTTATCGTAAAGTCATCACGAGCAATAATTGATAGTGAATCTCCATCCAAACTCGTCACATAAATCCTCTTCTTATCTCCAATAATATCATATGGATTTGCGCCAACCTTCAGCGGCTTACTTACCGTTCTTTTCTTACGATCAATTCTATAAACACTGCTGGAACCATGACAAATGGCATATACATATGGACTTGAGTGATCGCCGTAAAAGCCTACAGGCATTTCTCCTGCTTTTATATGATCCACCTCTTCTCCCGTTTCCGGATCATAAACATAAATATTGTCATTTAACGATCCATATGGTCCATGCCCGCCGGCCCAAATATATTTTCCATCGAAGAAAATCCCCTTTGGCCTCTCTACGATAGGAAATTGAGAAATTTCTTTCTTCGTTTTTATATTGATGATAGAAAGAGAGCCACCTTTTACATTTACCACATATAACAGATTTTTCTTTTCATTAAGAGCCATGGAAGCCGGAAATTCACCGGTTTTCACTTCAGCCTTGACCTTGTCTTTTTGAACATCGTAGAATCCAACGGTATTTTTCGAGCCATTTGAAAAAAAGAGCAGATGGTCCTTTGGGCGATATAAAAGCTCATTGATTCCTTTACCTGTTTGCGATAATTTTGTTAAGGTGCCATCTTTTAATTGGAGACGATAGAGCGAGTCTTCATTTTCTCCTGCTAGAATAATTGTATCTCGGTTTATTTTTTCCATAGAGGTGATGCGAAAGCTTAATTCACCGGCTGTTAATTTACCCTTTTGTAAATCGACAAAGGAAATTTCCGGCTTTTTTAAATTGGAGACAATTAAGGTGTCCTTCATAGATGGAGGGACTGATAGTTTTTCTGCCTGACAGCCGGATAAAAGCAATAAGATTAATAAAATTGAGCCGAGTTTTTTCATTTAATCCCCTCTTCTATGGAAATACGCCTGATTTAGGAAATCAGGCGTAAATGTTTAGTGGACCGTTATAGTATGGACCTCATGTGTATGAACTTCTTCCTTTTCCACATGAACTTTAACCGAATATTCCCCTGAACTTGAAAAATCAGTTTCAGCTTCATATTCTCCTGTTTTACTTTCTTTTGTCTCTATAAATTGATGTTTTTTTTCATTGCCCTTCCAAACTTCAAATCTTACCCTGGCACCGCCAAAAGGAGCATTATCTTTTTGTAAATGAACGGATAAGGTCGTTTTTTCCTTAGCTTTTATTTGGTCATCTGCCGTAAAGTGCATGGAAACACCTGCTGCATCGTGATGATCATCGTGTCCGGATGCTTGGCTGTCGTCATGATGGTCAGAGCTTTTGGCTTGGGTATCGTCCGCTTTGACATCCCCAACAGTAAATTCCTTTTGCGGCATATTGTGCATGTCTCTTGCCGTTACATGAGAAATCACAAAGTACTTTCCTGCTTCAGAAAAGCTTTTTTTAATGGAATATACCCCATCACCCTTTTTTTCTCCTGGAATTTTATCGTGTTTTTCTTGGCCGTCCTTCCAAATTTCAAAGGTTACTTCATCAGCATCATCGACCTTTTCATCAGCTTGTGTAACCGTTGCACTTATTGTTGCCTCTTTATTTGGCTCCGGATTTTCAGGGTTGATTTTTAGAGCAACTTCAATCATTGCAGGCGGCTCTTGATTCTGACTTCCAGTGTCCTTTTCCTTTGCAGTCCCGCAGCCCGCAGCGATGATCATGATGGATGCTATAACCAGCATTAGTAAAGATTTATATTTCATGTTTTTCCACCCTTATCTTTTTTGTAATATCTTCTTCTTTTAGAAAATTGATTTCTAACTATGAGTATAGAATAAAATTGTGAAATCCTTGTGAAAAAATATTGTCTTTTATTTTACCTTTTTGAATACTGTTTTCCAAATTTCATCAAGAAAATCCACCGTCTTCTGAAGTCCATCTTTCCCCTTATTAAGAAATGTATGTCAGCATACACCATAACGCGGGAAACACCCCTGAATTTCATCAAAATAAAAAAGCTGCTTTTAGGACTTTACAAGCAGCTCTTTCATTCATCAACTTTAAATTCTAATTATTTTGAAGTACTTTCTCTAAATGTTTGATGGTTGGTGTCAAGTTTGCATAAAAATAGGCTTCCCGCAGTCTCCGTGACGGGGCACTTTCTTTTAAATAGCCGGCACTTCCGTTATGGAGCATAGCTGCCTGAACAGCCTCAAGTGTTAAATAAGCTGAATCAAGCCGGATTCCTGCAATTTCCTTCCAATTAAGTGATTCTTGACTGAATGCAGTCTGCAGCCTTTTCTCAATTTGTTGTACTGAATCTTGCAAGCTGCCTGACTGCGTTTTTAAAAAACGATTACATCCGTTTTGTCTCTGGCACACTTTTTCAATCGAAGTGATGGAAGCCTTCGTGACACCTAATCCCAGCGGAATTTGGTACGATATGAAAGCCGGCCGGACCCGTTCCACAAATGCGCTTGCATTTTCCGATAGCACCCATTCATTTGGAATAAATACTTGATTAAATTGGCAGGCATATGTTGCACTTCCATTTATACCGAGATAGTCTGCCTTCTCCTTCATCTCAAGCCCAACGGTGTTACACGGAATACAACACATGATTTGTTTTTCCTCATTAACACCTGCAATTAGGCCAAACCAATGATTTTCCCCAAGATTGGAAACGGAAGGGAGAACGCCTGAAAGGATATAACCCCCTTCTATCGGTTCAGCACTTAAGTATAGCCGTTCAAGACCCGCAAAACTTTTCATAGGATTCGACAAACCCGTTGCACCAAGAATTTCCCCATTTTCAAGTGAAGGCAATAATTTACGTTTCAATGTTTCGTTCGTGGTATGGCGTACATAGGTCAATGCAGCTAAGTGGCACCAAAGACAAAAAGCGGTGGTCATACATACTTTTGCTGTTTCTTCTACCAACAGCATTTCGTCCATAATAAGCTGTTTTTGTGTCTTATTTACCGATGACATTAATCCGGCTTCACCAAGTTTTTCCAAGTACCCTTCCGCATAAAAGGCCTCACAATCAACTTTTTTGACCAAAGGTTTTAATTCCTTCTCTATGATTCCTCCAAGAGTAGCATTGTTCTCTAATAATTCATTCATGGATGTCATCCCTGCCTTTTTTTATCATTTAAAACCTTTAATTCCTATTAGTTTAGTATGTTTAAGGTTATTTTATTATACTAACTTCAACAAATCAACCCCAACTTTGAATATTTTAAAGTTTCAATCTCGGAAATTTAAAAACTTACAAAAAAAGGGCACTACATCAGTAATCAGATGTAGTGCCCTTCACTCAAATTCATTATCAATTATTTATTTTGAGGAATAATTTCAGTAATGGAATCAATTGGTGTATCGACAGCTTCCCGTGCACGTTTTACAGCTGCTTCATCTGGAGCATCATAGAAGCATAGGCATTTTGTCATATCTTCACACACATAAGTTCTTGAGAAGGATACTTCAGGAACCTCTTGGTAATGAACGGAGTTCTTTTTCTTTCTAGCTAAATATTGATCCATTGTAATATTTTCAGGAATATTCCATTCTACTAAGTAATTAACAACATCATTATTTTTCTTCACATCGTCTAATTCTTTACCAACAAGGCGTACTTCTTTTACAAGCTGTACTGGAATACCGGCGGCTTTCAATCCATCTGTTGCAACCGTGCGATTTTCACCTTCAACAATAAAGAAAGAACGAGCAAAGTCTTTTGATACTTGAAGTTCAATTAATGATGCATTTGTTTCACTTAATTTTCCTTGAAGTTCAGAAACCTTTTGATCTACTTCTTCCTTTGACGAAGTAATTCCTTTTAAAGATGATTCTACTAAATATAGTCCCATGATAAATCCCTCACTTTTTTTTATTATGTATCTGATAAGGTTATTATATTATACTAAGTTCAAAAAATCAACTTTGTAAATTTTATATTTTTTATGGTAGAATATAATGAAATAATAGGGAGGATTTATTTTCTATGAAGCCAAAATATAATATTCCGTGTAATATTGCGCAGTCGCTCAATATCATTGGGGACCGCTGGACATTATTAATTATTCATGAAATTTTAAACGGAAATACCATGTTTAATGAAATTAAAAAAGCATTAAATGGAATCTCTTCAAATCTATTATCTGAGCGCCTAAGATATTTAGAAGAGGAAGGCCTTATTGTATCTGAGCTTTATTCCCAGCACCCTCCCCGCTACAGCTATAATTTGACAACTAGCGGCAGAGATTTGGAACATGTCTTCAATGCACTCATCGTTTGGGGCAGCAATCATTTGAAAAAATGCTATAAAAGGCTGATTGATCCCTCTACTGGTGATGAGGTGGGTATTGCCTATTACTCTTTAAAAACAGGAGAAATGGTACACGATATTCAAGTAGTAGAAGAGTTAACGGAAAGCCGGAACTAACTAATTCCGGCTTTTTGCTTTTATAAAAGACTAAGCATTATTCTGTATTTTTGCACCAGAAGTATGAATGGAAGTTGATGAATGACTCCTATTTTTCAACGCTGAGTTTAGTACATCCTTTGCCTCAATCAGGCCCATTAATGTTCCACTGGAATCTTCTACCCCAACAATTTGAACACCCTCTGCCAGCAGCTGCTCTAATGCTGAAATTGGAGTATTCCCATGAACATGGCAGCAAGGCAGATTGCCTTCAAGCAATTTTTTTACTGGAACAGCAATTTCCCAGGCTTGAACCTCACCACTCTCTTCTCCAAATGGATAATCAGGATTCTTTCGGTGGAACAGTTTTGCACTAATGATGCAAAGCAGCAACCCGCCCAAGAAAAGCCCCCATGGAACTGGATTCTAAACCGCATATTCCATTACACATTCTCCTTTCTAAATTTCTTACTCCCGCTTGAGCTTACTTTTTCAATCTTTTAAATGAACGATTTATATAAAAGCATGACCCTGTGTGGATTTGAAATAAAGTGAATCATTAACCCAACTAAAACAGCACCGCCAACAAAGTTTCCCATCAGGGTAAAAATCTGATTATGTGCCCAGCCATATTGTGAAAATTCCCAGGATAATTGGGCTGTCGGACCAGCTGCAGTTAAGACCTTTCCTGTAATCTCTGAAAAAAATGTCTGCTGCAAAATAGGTAAAGCAATAAACCCAATATTCGCGATACAATGCTCTGTCATACCTGCCACAAAGGCTAAGGGGCCGTAATAAGCGATCGTAATCTTCCCTGTTTCTGACCTCATTAAAAAAAACAAAACAACAGCAGTTTGTAAGATCCAGGTACAAAAAATTCCCATTGCAAATGCCTGTAAATCTGTTAAGCCCGTTTTCGATGCAGCAATTTGGCGGGCACGGAGCAGCCAAGATGCTGTGCTATGACCGCTGCCGCCAAAATAAACAAGAAGTGAAACCATCATGCTTCCTATGGCGTTTCCAATATAACTAACAACAATAAACAGTAAAAATTGCAGCCATGAAATTCTCTTATGGAATATCCCGGTAATCCCCAGCACAATGTCAGCCGTCACTAAACTGGCACCTGATATTAAAATAATGACCAGGGAGAATCCAAATACTACCCCCATAACTAGATTGGGAATTCCCGGCCATGGAACACCTGCACTAACGGATAATCCCAATATGGCACCAAAGGCCGTCATACCTCCACCCATAATGGAATATAAGAGGAATGAGATCGGTCTGTTCTTTAATCTTAAAAATTTGTCCGATCACAAATCTGCCAGTTAATCACTAATTCCTCCATATAACGCTGCTTGATGTTCATCATTTACCTCCCTATTCCTTCTATTATGTAATTAAAATGAACTTAGTGGATTTTTAATACCGTGTATTCAAAGTTTAATACTCGGGTTTTTGTGTGTCAATAATAATACTGCTATTCAAACAGCAGAAATTTTAAGAAATTCTAAATTTCAGAGTCTGTTTGTTTATTTGCTGATAAGACCACATACTTTCGAATAACTGTTGTTACTTCCGATTGTGAACCATTTACTTGAGGATTCCAAATATCTTTTAAAATTCCTTTTGTTTACCAAATTTTATTGACATCTTGTTACACCTGTTATACTATAAATATAACAGATAACACAAAAGGAGCGTGTGCCGATGTGTATATTACACTTGACCTAGAATCGGAGGAACCGATTTATACTCAATTAAAACATCAAATTATTGAAGGCATAGCGAAAAAGGAATTGAGTCCTGGCGAGGCGCTTCCATCTGTAAGGTCCCTTGCTTCAGATCTTGGAATTAACCTTCACACCGTAAACAAAGCTTATCAGCAGCTAAAACAAGAGGGATTTATTTTGATTCACCGTCAAAAGGGTGTTGTGATTAATCCAGATGGAGTTCCGCAAGCTGATGAGGACTACTGGTCAGAGCTTTCTTCCAAACTCCGCCCAATGATTGCGGAATCGACTTGCCGGGGTATTGCGAAAGAAGAGTTTCAAAAGCTTTGTGATCAAATTTTTACAGAATTCCAACAGAAGGAGTGAATTCAGATCATGTTACTTTTTTTAATCCTTATGATGATTCCGCTTTATATTCCAACTATCTTTATCCCATACTGGACACGGAAAACGGAAAGCTTCGGAGTTTCTATTCCGGAGGAGGCTTATCAGCGCACAGATCTTAAAAAAATGCGAAAAAACTATGCCTGGATTACCAGTATTCTTGCTGTCATTACTACTGCCATACTTTTGCTGACAGCAGGCGGTCAGGATGAAAACTTTATCGGTATTCTATACAGCATCCTAATTTCCGCCTATGTTATTGTTACTTTTTTCGTATACCTTATTTTTCACGGGAAAATGAAAAAGCTCAAAAGCCAATATCCTGAATGGACCAAAAAGCAGCAGGTCATTACAGTCAGTACTCATTTCCGCCGCGAAAAATTAACGTATTCAAACTTTTGGTTTGTGATTCCATTTTTAATTTCTATTGCAACAATCGCTTTTACACTTTTAAACTATCAACAAATTCCGGACCGGTTTCCGACTCAATATAATTTTAGCGGTGAAATAACAACCTGGACAAATAAGTCCTACCGCTCTGTCCTGCTAATGCCGATTATGCAAATCTATCTAACATTGCTGTTTTTGTTCATCAATATCGTCATTTCAAAAGCAAAGCAGCAGGTGTCAGCAGCAAATCCGGAAGAATCATTGAAACAAAATATTACTTTTAGAAGAAGATGGTCGCTTTTCACCATTTTAATGGGGACTGGTTTAATCATAGTGTTCATGCTGCCGCAATTTTCCTTGATTTATCCGATTAGCCATCAACTTCTGATGTATGTTCCGCTGGCCTATGCCTTAATTGCCTGCGGCGGTTCGATTATTTTATCCATTACTACCGGCCAGGGCGGCAGCCGTGTTAGAAGCACTGCAGGCATCAATGGTCAAGTAATTGATAGGGATGATGACCGTTATTGGAAACTTGGGATGTTCTATTTTAATCCAAAGGACCCAGCCATCTTTTTAGAAAAACGTTTTGGCATCGGCTGGACGAATAACTGGGCCCATCCATTATCATGGATTTTCATTATTGTTGTTATTTTGCTGGCTTTCGGTCTGCCAAAGCTGCTGGGATAATATAAATGGTTTAGATGGTTGTCTTTTAATCTCAAGGAGGGAAACTCTATGGCTGGTGAAAAAATAGTGATAGGCGCTGAAACAAAATTTCCACTGAACGGAATCATTACCATTCCTAACGAAACGCAAGGACCTTGTCCGGCAGTTGTATTGGTGCACGGTTCCGGACCAAGTGATATGGATGAAAAGATAGGAGAGAATCGCCCTTTTAAAGATATCGCAGATGGGCTGACTGAAAAAGGTATTGCAGTCCTGCGTTATGACAAAAGAACATTTGTATATGGAAAAGAAATGAGAAATGATACGGAACTATCAGTCAAAGAGGAAACGATTGAAGACGCCATCCTTGCAGCTGACTTTTTACGAAAAGATTCCCGGATTGATCCAAATAAAATATTTATTATCGGTCATAGTATGGGAGGGATGTTAGCTCCCCGTATTGATGCAGAAGGCGGGAATTTTGCCGGTATCATAATTATGGCTGGGTCGCCGCGTAAGCTGGAAGAAATAATGATGAGTCAAAACGATGATGTTTTAAACTCGCTGAATAAATTTTTGCAAATGATTGCCAAAAAGCAAATTGCTGGACTATCATCCAAGTTTGAAAACCTATATGACTTAACCGATGAAGAAGCGAAAGAAAAGAAAATCATAGGAAAGTACGTCCGAGCGTATTACTTAAAAGAAATGGGAGAACATCCATCTGCTGATTATCTTCGTGAAATGGATAAACCCATCCTTATTTTACAAGGTGAAAGAGATGCCCAGTCATCAGTAGAAAAGGATTTCAATGAATATAAAAATTTATTGGCTGATAAGCCAAACGTAACTTCTAAACTGTATCCAAATTTAAATCATTTATTTATGCCTGCTATTTATGGGGAAATCCTGAAAGTAAAAAAAGAATATAAGATTCCGCAGCATGTGGATCAACAAGTGATTCATGACATTTCTGACTGGATTCTTAGTATCTAGAGAAAGCCCGCTTGAAGCGGGCTTTCTTCATGTCTATAATAGGGCATATTCTGAATGTTTCACAATTTTTAAAAGGTCTAGCAGATTACGAATTTCATATGTTGGTTTTACAACATTTGTGTTTTCCTTTTGGTTAGGATTAAACCAGCAAGTATCAATTCCAGCATTTACCCCGCCTTGAATGTCAGAGGTAAGCGAATCCCCGACCATAAGCACCTTATCTGTATTGGAAATCCCAAGCTTTGAAAAAGCATATTCAAAAATCCCTTTCTCTGGTTTTTGAACACCTGCATCCTCGGAAACAATAATTTGTTCAAAGGAATGGGCAAGCGGTGAACCTGCAATTCTAGATTTCTGTACATCTCCAAATCCGTTTGTAATCACGGCAAGCTGCTGGTCTTGGAGACTGCTGACCACTTCAACTGCTCCCGGAACAAGATAGGTTCCCTGCCCCAAATATTTAAGGAATACACGAGAAAACTCTGCAGCATTCACTTCAAGTTCCTCATGAACGAAAAGCCGGCTAAATCGCTCGACCTTCAATTCTTCAAGTGTAATCATCCCCTGCTCCAAATCCCGCCATAATGGTTTATTCGCTTTTTCATAGCTTTCTCTGTACTGTTCCTCGCCTTTTGGCATTCCAAAGTCTGAAAAGGCTTTTTGCAGTGCATTTTTTTCCGCCTTGCCAAAATCAAACAAAGTATCATCAATATCAAATATAATGGTTTCGTATTTCATGGTTGTCCCCTCAGTTCGTAACTGTCTTTAATTCTCTTAAATAATTTTATCACTTTTTGCCTTTTTTTGTTATTTGTAGATTTTGGTTACACATATAAATAAACTATTTTGCTGTTATTGACCAGTCTTCATTTTATGCTTTTCACTAAACTTTATGTTCTTAGAGAATAGAAGATTTTGAGGTAATGTAATAGACGCCAGGCTTGCAAGAAGCGCCAGGATGCCTGCAGCACTGAACGAAAACAAATGTGTTCCAAACACTTCGTAGCCCCAGCCGCCTAAAAATGAACCAATAGCAGCGCCAATTTGATGCCCGACAAAATAAGCCAAACCATTTAAAATTCCTAGTAACCGTACACCATATAAATCACCTAAAATGGCTGTTGCCATCGCTACTGAACCAGCCCATACCAATCCCCCGACAGCGGAAACAAGAAAGAGCTGCCAAGACGACACCGCCAGGACCAAGCCGAAAAATCCAAGGCCTCGGACAAAAAATATTAGAAACAGTATATTTTTCCGTGGAAAACGATCGGCCAGCTGGCCTAAAAAGACTGTGCCAAAGATGGCGACAATCCCAATCACCCCTACTCCAAAGGAAGCAGTCATTGGTGCAAAATGGTGATCCATCAACATTGGCACTCCGTGAGAGCCTAATAGATTCATCCCAAAACCGCATGCAAATAAAGCAAAGACAATTTTCCAATAAGTTGTCGTCTTTAACGCATCTTTCAATCCAATATCTTCCGGGGCCTCCTGCCTTCTCTTTGCACCTGCTGCACCCGGACCATCGGCACCATCTGGTACATCTTCCCTCATGATAAAAATCGATGATGGCAGCACAATCAAGAGAATAAATCCGCCAAATAGTAAAAGGGTATTTTTCCAGCCGACAAGACCAATCAGCCATGTCTCAACAGGGGTCATTACTGCCAGCCCCGCCATTCCCCCGGTCGTCAAATAAAAAAGTGCCTTCCCTCTTTGACGGACAAACCATTTGCTAATAATGGGCGATAAGCTGATACTGCTTAAAAAGGCGAGCCCAATTGACAGGAACACACCATAAGATAGTAAGAAAGATAGCATCCCTTTGGAATAAACCGTCCAGATGATTGATAGACAAACAACCGCCAGCCCCATCAACAACACAATACGTGTATTGAACGATTTTAATAGAATTCCAGCTATCGGCATCCCAATTCCATAAAAAATCATTCCGATGGAAACAATAAGCGAAAGTTCCGTTCGGGAAAGTTTTAAATCATCCATAATGGGATGGATAAAAGGACCAATTCCCATCCGCAATCCCATTGAAAGGAAAACAATAAGAGAGGCGGAGACTACAATAAACCAGCCAAAATAAAGTTGTTTATTTTTATTCATGTTGGACACCAAATAGTAGTTTACAGAAAAAATCAATACAAACATGCCCTGACATTCTGCCACACAGCCTTCCTAAATTTAAGGTTTATTGTATATAGTTACTTTTCTTGAGTAAGCTGCTAAATATTGCTTTTTTATATTATTCAAGATCATTCAAATACACAGTAATACTTTAAATTTCCATGGTAACTTCCTTTATAGCATCTAATGCAGCCATTTTAACGGCTTTACGGGTTGACGGGTTGAACATAACCTCTATTAAAGACCGAGCATTCCCTTTGTTTTGCCTTTTCAGTGGCCAATTTCTCTCTTTGGCTACCCAGCTCTCTTCTTGCTTGGCTTTTCAGTCGCCAATTTCTCTCTTTGGCTACCCAGCTCTCTCCTTGTTTGCCTTTTCAGTCGCCAATTTCTCTCTTTGGCTACCCAACTCTCTCTTTGTTTGCCTTTCAGTAGCCAATAACCCTTATTGGCTACCCAGCTCTCTCCTTGCTTGGCTTTTCAGTAGCCAATAACCCTTATTGGCTACCCAGCTCTCTTCTTGCTTGGCTTTTCAGTCGCCAATTTCTCTCTTTGGCTACCCAGCTCTCTCCTTGTTTGGCCTTTCAGTCGCCAATAACCCTTATTGGCTACCCAGCTCTCTCCTTGTTTGCCTTTTCAGTCGCCAATTTCTCTCTTTGGCTACCCAGCTCTCTTCTTGTTTGGCCTTCCAGTCGCCAATTTCTCTCTTTGGCTACCCAGCTCTCTTCTTGTTTGCCTTTTCAGTCGCCAATTTCTCTCTTTGGCTACCCAGCTCTCTCCTTGCTTGGCTTTTCAGTCGCCAATTTCTCTCTTTGGCTACCCAGCTCTCTTCTTGTTTGACTTTTCAGTCGCCAATTTCTCTCTTTGGCTACCCAGCTCTCTCCTTGCTTGGCTTTTCAGTCGCCAATTTCTCTCTTTGGCTACCCAGCTCTCTCCTTGCTTGGCCTTTCAGTCGCCAATTACTTCCATTCGGCCGTTGGACAATTTCCATTTTCGGCGCCTAAAGTTGACAACCAAAAAAACTCATTCCTCATTCCCATCAAACAATTTCTTAAACGCCCCATACCCTTCTTCATCAAGATTTCCCTTTGGAACAAATCGAAGGGCTGCCGAATTAATACAATAGCGTGCACGGTCAGGACCTGGTCCATCATCAAATACATGGCCTAGATGAGAGTCGGAAGTTTTCGCGCGAACTTCAATCCTCCGCAGTCCATGTGATGTATCAAATCGTTCTTCTAATTCCATCCTTCTCAGCGGTTTTGTAAAACTGGGCCAGCCGCAGCCTGCATCATACTTATCAGTGGAGCTAAAAAGCGGCTCACCGGAAATGATATCAACATAGATTCCTTCTTCCGTATGATTCCAATACTCATTTTGGAATGGCGGCTCAGTTGCATTATTCCTGGTTACCCCGTATTGCAGCGGTGTTAGCTCACGTCTCAGTTCCTCATCACTCTTACGCTTTTTCCAATTTTCACGAATGAATTTTGCTCTGCCTGAGGCTTCAAAATAGTGATTATAATGAAATGGAATTTTTTTATAATAGTGCTGGTGTTTCTCCTCCGCCGGATAAAATGGCCCTGCCGGCAAAATTTCCGTTACAATCGGCTTTTGAAAACGTCTGCTTGCTGCAAGCTCTGTTTTGGATGCTTCCGCCAATTTCCGCTGCTGTTCATTATGATAAAATATGGCTGTCCGGTATGAAGATCCGCGGTCACTAAACTGGCCTTCCTCATCTGTAGGGTCGATTTGCTGCCAAAATAACTTCAATAATTTTTCATAAAGGAAAATAGCGGGATTAAATTTTATCTGGACCGCTTCATAATGCCCGGTTGTATTGGAGCAAACTTCTTCATAGGTTGGGTTTTCCATATGACCGCCTGTGTATCCTGAAATAATCCCTTCAATACCCGGCTGTTGATCAAATGGAGAAACCATACACCAAAAGCAGCCGCCGGCAAATGTGGCCAATTCGAATGGCTGTGTCATTTTATTCAACTCCTTCAGTAATAAGAACACTCATCTTTTGTACATCATAACAAAAAGAAGCGCACTTTTGTAAAGCCGCTCATTGAATGCCCCCGCCTCTATTATTTCCTCGGGATTATTCATATCAGTCATTATTAGGAATGAAAATACCATTCCCTGCTAAAAACCATCATATCTTGAAATGATCCACATATTGTTTAGCCTCCACTAAGGAGAGACCAGTTCTTTCTCTAACTCTTTTAACCGCTTTTATTTTTTTCCCATCTAATAAAAGTTGCCGTATTTCTTCTTCTATTAATGAATCTTCCATTTCAATCTGCTTAAGATCCTGGTCTATGACCGTTTTCTTAGTCCCTGATATTTGTTGTTCAATTCTATTTAATTTGTTTAAAATGCTGACACCAAAAATGACTATTAATATAGCTACGAAAATAAAACCCATATTCATCCCCCTGCCCAGTTTTTAAAGAAATGATGTGTTTTCTTTCTCTCTTTTAGAGACCAGTCCCCCTATGTATTCCTTGATTCTAAAACGGTCTTCATTTTATTATAGCAAATATTTTTTAAAAATTTTGAATAACAAGCAAGGGAAGTGATTTGATTAAAATATTTTAGTTGAGAATGCAATCAGGACTGGAACTCCTCTACTTTGCCATACATTTTAGACGCAACAAAAAATTTAAATTTACATCTTTCATGTAACACTATGAACCATTAGGACGTTTTTATTTTTGAAAAAACAACAGCCTGGCAGTGAAAGAAGGTGCAAAACGGATGCCTGGATTTAAGAAAGGAAAATCAGGATCAGGTGGCCAAACAGACTCCATTGAAGATATATGTAATGCTGCATGGGAACCTGTTTACCGATTCATCTATTACAAAGTTCAAAATCGCGAGGAAGCGGAGGATATTACACAGGAAACATTCGCTAAAGCCATTCCTTATTTACAAAAAGGCAGGGTCCATCCTGAAAAATATATTGGATTTTTAAAAACAGTTTCCTTAAATATTCTGCGAGATCTATGGCGTAAGAAACAACGGCGCGGTACGACCATTGATATTGATTTATCTAATCCAATGGAAAGCGCGGCTAGTGATCATGCCGAAAACTCTACAGAGCGGATCATTATTGAAAATGCTTTGAAGCAGCTTACAAAAGAGCAGCGGACTGTAATTGAATTACGAATTTTGAAAGGATATTCAGTTGCCGATACAGCAAGAGTCATGAACAAAAAGGAAATAGCCGTTCGAGTGATGCAGCATCGGGCATTACAGGCTCTTGCTGCTATTCTAAAAAAAGGAGGGACAACATCATGAATCAAAACGAAAAAAGACTATCTGATTATATCGACCGTTTAAATGATGAACAAAGACCAGATGAAGATGAATATTCTACAGACTCAGAAGAACTTAGAGAACTTTTTCAAACAGTTAAAAAAGTCCGCAGCCTAAAGGACCCCGCCATGCCAGGACCTGAATTTGCAAAAAAGCTGGCCAAGTCGGCCAACAAGTCCAAAGCCAATAAGAAAAAATGGACATGGGCAGCAAGCATCACCGGAATTGCCGCTATCATCGCCTTAATGCTAAATTTTCTGTTGCCGTCCAGCCATACCGATATCGTTTATGCTATGGAAAAAGCCTTTCAAGATGTCAAAACCTATCATGGCGTGCTTGAAATTGTTGAAACCAATAAAGCCGGCGAGTCCAATACCCAGGCTAAATTAGAGGTATGGGCTGACCAAAATGGGAGCTATTATATAAAAAATCTAGTAGGCCCAAATAAAGGGATGATTACTGTAAATAATGGAGAAAAGAAATGGCAAATCCAGCCGAAACAAAAAAAGGTACAAATTCTGCCGGTCTTTCCTGATACCAATCGCTTTACCTTTGAACTCGGAACTGAAATAAGTGAAGTAAAGCAAGCTGTATCCACAAAGACGGCCGGGGATGATACAATTGCCGGAAGAAAAGCATCGATTTTGGAGGTAACCCCTAAAGGCGGTGCCCCTTATAAAATTTGGGTGGATAAAGAAACAAATTTGCCTTTGCAAAAACAAACGGCAATGCAAAATGCCATTCAATATAAAGTAACCTATACGAAAATGGATTTTAATGAAACGATGCCAAAAGAACTTATTTCATATCAAATTCCAAAAGGATATTCCGTCATTGATAAAAATCCAGAGCAATTCGTGAATGATTTAGATGAGGCAAAAAAGGCAATCGGATTCTTTCCAAAAACACTAAAAACCCTGCCTGATGGTTTTTCAGAAGAACGTATTTCTGTCATTCCTAGTCAACATCTTGTCAAACTATATTACAGTGCCAACTCTCAAAAAGTCATGATCATCCAAAGAAAATCATCTGGCAGGTTTAAAGCTGCCACAAATGCAAGTTTAGGAAAGGTTGGGGATAACACGGCAGAAATTCAGTCACCTATTTTTGATAATACAGGGATTCTTTGGGGAGGCGGCCTTTATGCAGGAATGACCGACGTCAGCTCCATCCGCTGGCAACAAGATGGCTTTGAATATGCCATTATTGGAGATGTTCCATTGGATAAATTAGTTTCTGTTACAAAAATATTTACAAACGGAACATTCGAACTATCGTCCAGTACATCCGCGATGAAACCTCAAGTGGAAGTACCTTATGATCTAACTATTGAAAAAAATGATCAAAAGAGTGTTGATGCTGGTAATTCTCCATGGAAACTGGATGCAGCCTTTACTGCCCAAGTTTTTGTAAGCTTAAAGATTTCCCCAGAAGGAATCAATGGGGATTATCCGATTGATCGTAAAGATTTAAAAGTCGTTCAGAACACCGGTACCACGGCTATTGTGGAAGTAAGCAGTGATAAAACACCTATTAAAAGAGTTTATCTCAAACGGATAGTTAGACAAAATTCCACAGGAATTTGGACTGTTACGGGGTATGATCCGGTAAAAAAGTAGCTAGGGGGTTAACCTCCCAGCTATTTTTTAATGCATTAACTTAAGGACTATCCATTCATTTTTCCTTTTCTATAAAAATTGCTCCTTCTAAAAAAAAGTAACTTTCTTAAAAAGCTAATAGAGTATCACAGAAAAATCGTAACTGCAGAGTACATCAATAATCCACACATAATAATCCGAACGAATGAGGGAAACACAAAAGCAATGACTGCTCTAATTCATAAAAGAGAATAAGATCTATTCTAATTGTCTTATTTTAAAGGGGGATTTTATGATGAAGAAACGAAATTTAGTATTATTTATTTGCTTCTAGTTTAGATGTGTATATTGCTGCAAAAGATGAATCTCTTGAGTGGCTCTTTAATATGGAAGGTGAAGATGATAATGGTTTTTCGGAATTTTATGATACGGTAGAAACTGTTTTAATGGGAAGAAGGACATATGATTGGGTAATGAAGCAAGATTTAAAGAAATTCCCATACAAGAACAAAGAATGCTGCGTATTTACAAGGTCTTCTGTAGAAAATACCGAAAATGTAAAATTTGTTAATGATGATGTATCTAATTTTGTAAATAAACTAAAAAGCCATGATGGGAAAAACATCTGGATTGTTGGCGGAGAAGAAATTGTACCATTCCTTTATACAGAAAAATTTGGTTGATAAACTTATTATCACAGTTGCCCCAACTATACTTGGTACAGGCATTTCATTATTTAGAGAGGGAGATTACCATTTAGACCTTTCATTGGTGGGAATGAGAAATTTTAATCAATTTGTCGAGCTTCACTATGAAGTTAAAAAGTAAGGATAAACGTTTCAACTAATGGCTTTAGTTTAACAAACATGGTGGAAAACCGCATGAATGAGATTTTCCACCATGTTATGAAAAGACCAGCTATAAAACTTCGACAAAGCCTTTTATTAAAGAGGCCTTTCACTCATTCGGTCCAAAAACCCGTTTCTGGATATCCGATGCCCCGCCATTTGCAATCCGCTTTTCCAGCGTCTCCCTTAATTTCGGTGCCAATAGTTCACATCCAGCAAGCTCGCCCATCAACGCCAAATCTGGTTTTTTTGCATGGATCATT
Organism: Neobacillus mesonae; assembly: GCF_023715155.1. GTDB lineage: Bacteria > Bacillota > Bacilli > Bacillales > Cytobacillaceae > Neobacillus > Neobacillus mesonae_A. The sequence goes on along the minus strand of NZ_JAMBNQ010000034.1, from coordinate 16,095 downwards.
TCATTTACTTTTAAAATGGTCCACTGTGGAAATGGCCGATCAATTAATGTAAAGATTTGCCCTTCTTCTACATGGCCTTCCTTCAATACGCGAAAATACCAGCCCGTTCTTCCGGTATTTTGTAAAAGCAATGCCAACGTTTTTACCCGAAACCGCCGGGCCGGCTTCCAGCATGGCTGCCGCGGCTGTGATATCTGGACAATCGCTTCACCAATTTGAAAAGTGTCGCCAATTGATATTCCGCCCTCCATTACATGCTCCATCACAAAGTTTTCGCCCATCCCGCCAGAAGTAATTTCAGACACTCCTAGTTTCTTTTGCCAGTATGCATAATTTTCATAGGAATAGGCAAATACCGCCTTTTCCGGTCCGCCATGATGTTTGGTATCTGCCTGGCCGTCTCCTGCCAAGCCTGTCCCGCTAACCCAAACAGGTCCATGAACCTGCTCTTTAAAAATAGCACTCGTCCATTCCCGGTCCATCAAATGGAGCGCTTCTTTGTCTCCAACTGTTTGGGGAAGACCCGCAAAAACACTTTTCAATAAAATTCCCATGTCCATTCTCCTCAAATATTTCCCTTTTAGAAATATTATCAATCCTTTGAATCTTCTCTGCAACCAAAACGTATGAAAAGGACCGGGGGATTCAATTGAAAGCGGAAAAAGAAATCCCATTTTTTAGAGTCATTGAATTACTTCTCAATTTCATTGAACCAATCACCAAATTTACAGTCCGGGCTGTGACCAAAATTTTGGATTAACACCTGCCTAAATGGACGGCTCTTTTTTGGACTCAAAATAATCAAAACCTGATGCAAATTGCTGTACCTCTTTGCAAATACTATTAACATGGCTTGTAAAGAAAGAGGTTTAGGATTTGAGTAAGATAAATTCATCATCAGCATTCAGTTTGTTCAAACAAGCATTTATTATTAAATGAACCCTCTCCCATGGAAAAAGGCTGTATTTGCAGGAGTTTGTGCGGCTATTCCCTCCATAATCGGCCTTCTTACAGGAAATTTAGCCAATGGGATGCAAGCGGGAATTGGCGCATTTACCTTTCTCTATGTATTTAATGAGCCTTATGCTCAAAGGGCAAAAAAATTATTTTGGGTTATGATTGGCTTAAGTCTAGCTGTTGGATTGGGGACGATTCTTGCCCCCTCCCCGCTGCTATCTGCCATCATGACAGGTATAATCGGCATGGTCGGGACTTTTATTTTTGGTGCATTGCAAATCCCCGGACCGGCGGCGGTATTTTTCGTACTATGCTTTGCCATGGCCACTGGAATGCCAATTGATCCTGCACTTGCACCCTATAGAGCCGGGCTTGTTTTATTAGGGGGCTTACTTTCATGGACTGTTGCCATGGCCGGGTGGCTTTACCGGCCTCATGAACCGGAAATAAGGGCTGTCAGAAAGGTTTATATGGCATTGGCTGACTACTTGGATTCAATTGGAACTGATCACTTTCATCATTCCAGACATCAAACCGTAATGCAGATGAAGGAGACAGAAGATGTCTTGAGGGCTGGGTATATCTCATGGAGAATCACAGATTTATACAAACGCCTCATTTTGTTAAATAATCATGCGAATGATATCTTTCTGCACGTGATGGAGCATTTTTCACCGCAAGGCCGCAAGCTGCCGCCTGAAGCGGCCAAGGCCATCAGGGGAATTGTCGATACCATCAACCATAAAATGAACACACGATTTACGATTCACCTGCCCGATGAAATGGATGGACACCTTGCTCTTTTATTTCGTAAAATTTTTAATGCTGACGCCATTATGAACGAACCTATTTCAAAAATTGATCAAAAGGTAACCATTTCTAAGCGTTCCTTAGGTGCCATTTTCGGCGGGGCTTTTGACAAAAATTCTATTGTATTTCTTTCTGCCCTTCGATATGGTTCTGTTCTTTTAATCGCGGCATTGACTGCCTATTTCCTTGATTTCTATCGTTCCTATTGGATTCCATTGTCCTGCGCTGCTGTCATGCTTGGTTCAACAATAATTTCTACCTTCCATCGCGCCATACAGAGAACCATTGGGACCATTGTCGGCATTTTGGTGGCAAGTATCATCCTTGCATCAAGTCCTCAAGGAATATTAATTGTGTTGATTATGTTTACCCTGACAACCGCAACAGAGCTTTTTATTGTCCGAAATTATGCACTTGCAGCTATGTTTATTACCCCCAATGCCTTGCTGATTGCGGAAAGTTCGACCCATTTACATAAGCTGTCACTTTTTGCATCAGCAAGAATTATTGACGTGTTAGTCGGATGTTTCATTGGCTTAATTGGCACCTATGTAACTGGAAGAAGATCTGCCTCTACTCGTCTGCCGCATGCACTGGCTAAGACGATTCGCAGCCAGATGCAGTTTCTGCATTCGCTGTTTTCAGTACAAAGCCGGAACGTTTCTTTTTCAAAAAGAAACCCGGCACAAGGAAAAATGCATACTAATTTATCAAATTTAAAACTCATTTATACTACCGCTTTAGGGGAGATTTCAAACAATAAAACGGCGTTGGAATCTTTATGGCCGGCGATTTATTCCTTAGCACAGCTTAGCTACCATCTAGATGCCTGTTTGAAAAGCAACGACCTGTCTGTTATGCCGGATGAGGACCTTGCACAATTATTATTGGTGTTTGAGACAATGGCAAACGCAGTGGAACAAAACCAATTTGGATTAAAAAAGAGGATTCCTGAATTACTAGAATTCCCGGAAATTCAGAAAGAAATTACTGCTCTTCAAAATGCAGTATGCGGGTTTGAGTAAGAAAAACTGTGAATGGCTAATTTAGGCAGCAAAACTGTAAAACAGAAATTAAACCACATCGCTAGTCATGAATTTTCTCCATTGAATTCGTAACACATAGAAAAATGGCTTGGGATTTTCATCCGATCCATTTTTCTATTAAATTTCACTTTTGTCGAAGAAAACTTATTTTTTTCTTTTAGAAACGATTTGTATGGGGGTTCCATCTGGATCTTGTCCCCCCCCGCCCTCTAAATCATTTAAAAAATTATGAGGATGAGATAATATATTAGCACTATTATCAATTAAATACTGAATGGCAGAATCCGTATTTACTGTCCATACTACAATTGCGCAACCCATTATCCATTGAACAGCTAGTTTCTGTTCATGATTATGAATAATTTTTCCGTATTCTATAGAAGGTTTCAAATTGAACATATTCTTCTTTGTTTGTATAAAGTATGTAGAACAATCTCGTAAAACTCAAACGGGGCTTCTTCGTCAGTTCATCCCCAAACAATGCTCCAATTGAATTCTTCAACAGAAGAAATAAGTTTATTCTGAAGTATAAATGATACCCCTCAGCATGTCAGAAATGATAGTTTAAGAATGCACAACTTGAATGGCTAATTGATAATATTCCAGACAGATTAATCGTCTCTACATGCCCTTTTATTTGTAAAGGAACAGCTTCTTCTAAAACCCTCCCGCTGGTGTTTTTATTCAAAAAAAGCCCCTTTCTTTTTTCCCTTTAAGAGGTCCCCTGTCCAGCCCTTAATTTTTAAATAACCATAAAGCAGCAGTGTGGAAATGATGATAAGAAAAATGGAAAAAACATAGCCAAAATGCCACTCGAGCTCGGGCATATTCTTGAAATTCATACCCCATAGTGCGCCGAAGGCCATAATTGGGGTAAATATCGTTGTAATCACGGTTAGGGTTTTCATGATTTCATTTCCACGGTGGGAGGAAATAACCTCCTCCAAATTAATCATCGAATCCAGTTGGTTTTCATATTCTATCAACAGGGTACATGCCCGCTCAATCCGCCGGCTCGTATTGACAAAGACCTCCCCGCTTGCATGAAGGTCTATTTCCTCTATCCCCATGTTAATCTCCTTAATAGGAATTAACAAACTTTTCCTGACCAGCAACTCATGTCTACGCTGATACACAAGTTCAAGAATCCCCGTTTCATTTCGCTTTTTCACACACCAAATGAGCGTTCTTAGTTCCTCCTCAAACTGATCGATTTTCGCTAACAAGTCATTCACCAGCTCTCCCAGTAAAAGCAAAAAGCCCTCAGCTGCAGTTTCCGTCCGTTCTAATTGGCGTTGCAGCTCATCTGGATTTGTCTGTGTTAGCTCGGCCCAATCCAGGTCAACAGTAACTAGCATATCTTTTGTCAGATAAAAATGAAATATTTTATAGTCTCGTTCCTTCTTCCAATTTTGTTTATAAATTAAGGATCCCTTTACCACCTTGTCTAAACTTTTAACTTGCAGGAGATTAGTTTTATTTTTCCGAACCTGTTCCTGCCAATTGTAGACCTTGATGGGGACCTGTACATTTTCCGCCCCACTTTTGGTCAGCTGCATCCATTTCCACCTTTTTGCACCGATATATTCTTCCAAACCTCTTCGCCCCCTTTTTCTACTTACATCCCCCAAAAGGAAGAAAATGAAACTTTTTGTTTAAGGTGTTGGTTTTGAGGGTAATCATAAGGCAAATACAATTAAAGGAGGAATTATAGATGAAACGAGCATTAAGTATGGGTTCATTACTGGCTGTAGGTGTAGGTGCATCAGCAGTGTGGTTGTCAAACAAACCAAACCGTATCAAAGCGGAGAGCTTTTTAAAAGATTTGAAACGAAAAGTGCAACCGACCTTATTTGAAAAAAGTAAGAAGCTTCCAATTGAAAAAGGCGGCCATCCCCACCCTTATGATCTTGAAGATAACAAAATGGTCGACGAGGGTGCAATGTATTCTGTAAAATTTTACAACGAAAAAATGCAGTAACGGTTGGGGTCATTCTTCCCCAACTGTTTTTTTAGATGAGCCATGATCCTTTTCCTATTCATCTATTTCGTTATCATTCTCGCTGTCATTGAAATTTTTGTTATTCTATTTCGTTTAACGGGTTAAAAAGGGACGTCTCCAGGCTTTAGGTCATTTCCATGATGACGGCAACCGTCTTTACTACCGGGGAATCCGAGCTGATTTTAGGACACCCAATCCGCCGCAGGCTTGCTGCCTTCTCGATATTGTTTGGTGTCTTCTCCCTTGCCGTCATCATTTCTTCGATAAGCCAATGACTGTCGAAAGGCATCGGGCTAAGGGAAATATTAATTGGAACAGATGCGATTATTTTTGTATTTGTCCTTTTAAGATTGAACCGTGTTCAACACTTAAGTCAGGCCGTTAATATATACGAAAAAATACAACCACTAGCATTCCCTCATGTACATCGCCCCCCATACGAACTTCCCCGTCCTTTTCACCGTTCCTCGCGCTCATTGAAAAACTAAAATGCATTCTGGAACAAGTAAAGTGGAAGCAAGAGAAATGGGGCAAATTATTGATGATCATTTCAAAGGGAGCAAGAGGGAAAGTTGATAAGAGAAAGGGAAATAAAAAATGGCTATGGCGAGGTAAAGGAGATTACAGTGCTAATAAGCAATAGGAATAGAGGAAACTTTTTAGTTCTAATGTTCTGTATATCTTGCATGACTCGATTTATGGTATAACTATTCGTTTCTATGTCTAATCTTGTCTTGAGTACTCGGGTGGGCCTTAGAAGTTTTCCAGGTTAATCCTGCAAGCCGCCGGGAAATGGCAATAAAACACAAGGTTTGGTAAGCAATATACTAACCAGCGAGGCTTACCCAAAATCATTAACCATTCTGCGAACTCCTTTTACCTAATCCATTTTTCCACAAAGACGTAAAAAGGTTATGAAGTTTTCCCGCCTTTTGGACAATCTTTGTAAATTTAAAAAGTAATGGAGACAAGCCAAAAAATTAACTTCCGAAACACCGTTTCCCACACTTTAAACGGTGTTTCGGAAGTTAATAAACACAACATTAATATACCCCATTCCACACCTTGTTCAAATTAAGCGGTACATAGACATGCTCCCCCTGGATTTCCCGATGGATGATGGGGTTCTCAAAATATTGCTCCAAGGTTTGATTTTCTCTTATCTTATGTCTTGCACGTTTGTGTTCTCCCATTAATCTTTCAAAACTAAAATTTGAATACTTCATGATTAGTCTCCTTTCTATATTACAGCGGGGAGGCAGCCCCGCTGCTTTATTCTTATGGCTGGGTGGAAGCAATAACTACTACTCTTCCACGGTCCATCTCTTCTTCACAGCGCTCGGCTTCTGCATGGGATAGCCCTAATGACACCAGCTTGGAGCGAAGTTCATCTCCTCTTGTTCGAAAAACGTTGGCAATTGATTCAAAAAAACCTTCTTCTTTGACTCCAATATCCTGAATGTCCAAAGCATCCGTCAGGTCCTCAGAACGGGTTTTGTCGTGTGCCAATAAATAAATATCATCCTTTGTGAATCCTTGCATGTTGTACTGGTCAATGACATTTTTTGCTGCTGCTCCATTTTCTACAACTTTTACTGTGTTCATTTTGCATTCCTCCTTCGCGTTTAGTGGATATATAACCGTTTATTAAAAAATTGAAACCTCTTTTTTCAGGATTATTAAAAATCAATTGTGGGTATATACACGATGACGGAGGTGTTTTTTATGAAGAAATTAGTTTGCAGGAAATGTGGCAATGATCAATTTTATGTCTTACATGTAAATGAAACGTTGTGCAAATGCGGGGCCCGGCTCACCAAGCTCAGCGATTACTACGCGGAGCGGCCATCCTTCTGGGAAAAACACTTTTCTTTGGAGCAGGAGCGGCAGGCAGAAATGATTGCCCGGGTTAGTTTGTTAAAATGGGAAATTGACAAATGTTTGGACGAACACGATGAGGACGGCTTTAAAAAGGCAGCGAATGAATTAAAGGAATGCCAGGATTTTCTGCATAATTCGAAAGCCCGGCTTAAAAAGCGGGTTTATGATATGAATGGAAAAATCATTACATGATTTAAGGGGCGGATTCTATTTCATTCCTGCCCTCATCAGCGCTATTCTCCTCGTATTTATTCTCAGCCTCATATTTAAAGGAGTAAAACACGCCTAATCATGTCCACCTGCCAAGAAGCGGCCTCCCTAAGCTGGATTTCTTACTACGACTTAGGGGGCACTTCACATAGCAGGTGGTTTTTTGTTATGCATCAATCGCGGGCCCAACTGACTATAGTCATAAAAGTAAAAATGGCTCAGTTCACAAAACTAAGCCATTTCTTTAGGATAGGCTCTTTTCTAAAAGATTGTTGCTTTTTGCTCCCTTTTTAAGATTCATTCAAAAAATAGGGGTAGAAATTCCCCTTATTTAGGAAATTGGATGTTAATTAGCTGAAATAGACGGAGGAATTCCCCCTATTTGATTTTAAACTGCTAAAATCGGGTGCTTTTCATTGAATAACGGAAAAAACTCCGCTTATTTTTTACTATTTAAACTTAATTTTGCAAATAACGGGAAAACTTCCGCTTATTTTTTACTTCCAAGGGGGCTATCCTGTAATCCAGCTTTTTCGCAGAGTCCGCTTATTCCTAAATTGAATAAACCACCGCTTTTCTTGGCATAACAACATAGTTTACGAAAACAGCCTTAGGATAAGACCAACCTTATTTCCCATAAAAACCGTTTTTCAGGAAAATAAGTTGGAATAATAATGGTGTTCCAAATAGGGCAGTCCCTAAATTTCAACCAGCCTTCCCTTCCGGTAAATCTTCTCATTCACATTAAATTCCTCGTAGTCCATCCCCTGCGGCATGAACAAGATTGATTCTTTGCTTCCCAGCCCGACAAAGCCGCCGTCAGCCAGGCTGTTGTATATTAGGTGATGGACTTTCTGCTGCAGGTCGTTGTTAAAATAAATCATCACATTCCGGCACAAAATCACATGGAATTCATTAAACGAGCTATCCGTCACCAAATTATGCTGGGCAAAAGTGAGGTTGTCCTTCATAATGGGATAAAAATAAGCAAATTGATGATCCGTGGTATAGTACTCGGAAAATGAATTTTTTCCGCCAGCTTTCAAATAATTTTTCGTGTATTGCTGCATTTTTTTCAATGGAAAGGCGCCCTTTTGCGCGGCCCTTAGCGCTTTTGCATTCATATCGGTAGCATAGATTTTTGTTTTTTCCGCCAAGCCCTCCTCCTGCATCAGGATGGCCATCGAGTAAGCCTCCTCGCCGGTCGCGCAGCCGGCATGCCAGATACGGATTTCCGGCAGCCTGCGTAGGAGCGGCACCACATCATGTCGAAACGCCGCAAAAAAGCTTGGGTCGCGGTACATTTCCGTCATCCGGATGGACAGGTCATTCAATAACCGCCCAAGATACGCCTCATCATGCAGGATTTTTTCTAATAAGGCTGTAATCGTCGGAAGCCCCTCCGCCTTCATGCGGTGGATAATCCGCCGGCTCAAGGAAGTCCGAACGTAGCCGCGAAAATCATAGCCGTACTTTTGATAAAGTCCTTCCAGCAGCAAACTAATTTCGATTTTCTCGGTCTCACTTAACGGTAATGTCCCGGTTTCTGCTTTAAAACTCATTCTCCATCCACCTGCTCCGTCAGCCATACGCTCATCAACGAGAATAGCTGGTTGATGTTTAACGGCTTCATAATATAGTCAGAAGCCCCTGCTTCCATACACTTCTCCCGCTCACCCTTCATCGCCTTCGCAGTCAGTGCAATAATCGGCAGCTTGTGCATCCCAAGCTCCCCGCGAATAATCTGCATTGTCTCATAACCGCCCATGACCGGCATCATTATATCCATAATCACCAGATCAAAATCAGACCCTTCCCTTAGGATACCGATTGCCTCTTTACCGTTTTTTGCAACTTCCACAATGATTCCCTTTTTCTCAAGAGCCGAGATGAGTGCGAAAATATTCCGTCCGTCATCCTCTACAAGCAGGATCTTTTTTCCTTTAAAAATAGAGCCTTCATATTCCACTGACGCGGCTTCTTCCTGCTTCACCAGCTCACTCTCACTCACTGTGACAGCTGCTTCTTCTAGCGCCAACGGCTCAGGCGATTCGACAATCTCAAGTGTAGACGGAATATATAATGTAAACGTGCTTCCCTTCCCAGGCTCGCTGTCGACTGTAAGGGTGCCGCCAAGCAAATGGGTAAATTCACGACAGATGGACAACCCTAGTCCAGTTCCACCGTATTGCCGGTTCGTCGTACCGTCGACCTGCTGGAAGGCCTCAAAAATAATTTGCTGCTTATCTGGCGGGATTCCAATGCCAGTATCACGAACCGCGATTGCCAGCCCCCTTTCAGCCAAACTAATCCTAACGGAAACAGACCCTTTTTCCGTAAATTTAAAGGCGTTGGACAATAAGTTTTTCAAAATTTGCTGAAGTCTCTGACCGTCCGTTGATATAACATCCGGAACATCTGAATCCATCATTACTTCAAATGTTAAATTCTTTTTCGCTGCAACCGGGTCGAACATATTTCGTAACATCTGCGGCAGTTCCGTTACGTTGACTTCATCTGTTAAAATTTCAATTTTTCCGGCTTCAATCTTGGAAAGGTCGAGGATATCATTAATCAATCGAAGCAAGTCTTCGCCGGCAGTATTGATGACACGGGCCGAATCCTTCACTTCCTCCAGATTGGTGTCCTCGTCACTCTCCATCAGCATCTGCGACAAAATAATAATGCTATTAAGCGGTGTACGCAGCTCATGCGACATGTTCGCGAGGAAATCCGATTTGTACTGCGAACTCTGCTGCAGCTTGCGCGAGTATTCCTCAAGTTCGTCCTTCGCTTTTTTCAGCTCGAGCGCCCGCTGTTCAGCGTATTGCTTCTGAACAGCTAAAAATTCATTCGTCGTTTGCAGCTGGTCCTGTTGCATTTGTAATTCTTCCGACTGTGCCTGCAGTTCCTCGGACTGCGCCTGGAGCTCCTCTGTCATGACCTGGGACTCCCCAAGCAGCCGCTCCACTTCCATCCGGCCTTGAACACTTGAAATGGCCGAACCGAATTTATCTTGCAGAAGGTCGAGTAATGTCAGGTGTTTTGACTGAAACGGCTCAAGCGCCGCAAATTCCACCACCGCTTCAACTCTTCCTTCATACAATATAGGCGCTACTAATAAACTTCTTGGTGAAGATGCCCCTAATCCTGTGATCATTTTGAAATGTTCTTCCGGCAGGCGGTCAATCAGGAAGATTCTTTTATCAACTGCTGCTTGTCCGATGACCCCTTCCCCAGGACGGAAACTTTCAGCCATTTCAGCATCGTTTGCCAAAGCATAGCTTGCAGCCTTTACGTAGAACACCTCACTGTCTTGAGTTTTACGGAGATAAATAACCCCGTAAACCGCCTCCAGCATTGGCGCAAGCTTCATTAAAAAGCCTTTTGATAATTCTTTAACATCGGTGATTCCCTGATAGATTAGCGAAATTTCAGTGATACTTTTTTGTACCCAGCTTTGTTTTTCAAGATTGTTGAGTAAGTCGTTCATTGCGTCCGCAAGCTCGCGGGTCTCGTCCTTTGTTTTTACATGAATCCGTGTTGTTAGGTCAACCTTTGATTCTGTAATACTCTTAATCGTTTTCACTACCTGCCTGATGGTATGGACAATCGAACGGGACAGGTAAAACGCGGTTACGAGGGTAATCACCGTGACCATCAGTATAATGGCATATAAAGTAATTTTTAAATTGGCAGTGTTCTGATTGAGCTTGTTGATACGCTCGTTTGTTGACTGCTTTTCTTTTGCAAGAAAGGATGTAAACTGCGTGCGCAGCTGCTCCATCATCTTCTCTTCCCCGTGATTCTTAAATTGCGCGTTCAGGGCAGTCGTGTCCCCCGCTTTTTTTTGCTGAATCGCCGCTTCTCCAAAATCGGTGATCCAGTCGATTATCAGCGGCTTCATCTCATCCAGCGTACGCTGCTGGTTCCCATTTTCCTTCAACAGAGAGTGGAGTTTGTTGTAGTTATTAAGCCAGCTTCGGTTCGCTTGATTATAGGGTTCGAGGTATTGCTCATCACCGGTAATGACGAACCCCCTCATCCCGGTTTCCATGTCGAGCATATTTTTTTGAATCTGATTCGCCAAATCGTGGACCTCGACATCATGCTGCGAAACGAAATCGACCTCTTTCTGCAAAGCAGTCATCCGGTTCATCACGATCAGCAAGACCAGCACCAGGCAAATCAAGATGGTTAAATAGCCGGTGATGATTTTGGCGTGTATATTGAACTTTTTAATGGCAGGTCCCTCCTTTTTGGAAAAAATTCATATTTCTATCTTATCGTTTTGATGGCTGTGACCCAATGGGACATTGGTCCTGAGATGTTTTTTTTAAAAAATAGTTTAACATCACGGGCACCGTGGTATTTAATAGGTAACGACATAATTGGGAGGTAAATAAAGATGGAAGAAAAAATGAAAAAAGTATCAGTTAAGCTTAATAAGCAGGTTGCTAATTTCTCGGTTCTTTATATGAAACTGCATCATTATCATTGGTATGTAAAGGGAAAAAACTTCTTTACACTTCATCTGAAATTTGAAGAGTTATATAAGGAAGCGGCGCAGCATCTGGATACGATTGCGGAGAGGATGCTGGCGGTAGGGGCTAGTCCTGCTGCTACGTTGAAGGAGCATTTAGAGGCAGCCTCGATTGAGGAAGCTTCTGGTAGGGAGACTTCTGCTGCGGATATGATCCAGGCGCTGGCAAATGACTTTGACACTATATGCAGCGAGCTAACAGAAGGAATCACCGCTGCCGAAGACCAGGAGGATCAGCCAACCGCTGATATGTTTATTACGATTCGGGCATCGCTGGAAAAACACAAGTGGATGCTTGGGGCTTATTTAGAAGAATAATATATTAGGACTGTCCTTCTATCATGAAGGACAGTTTTCTTGAAATGCCTTGGTACCCCATCAATTACTAAAGAGAACAGTTACAGCGGATAAACCAAGGAATTTGTCTGTTATCAAAGCAAACCCTGGTTCCCATTGACCGCCAAAAAAGTTACTGTTCCTGTTTTTTGGACAATGCAATCCCCACCTAACCTTCAAAACACCAAAATTACCTTTTACAAAAAGGCAAAAAGCACCCCATCTTAAATCCCCGTCGATACCATCACTAAACACATATCATCCTTGGGTGAATCGAGATTCAGCTGCAGCCGCTCCAGCAAGCACTCAGCTTCCTTATCCTCAACTCCAGAGGCATCCCGAAGACTGTCCGCCAGCCGCTCCATTGCATCTCCATATTCATCCTCGAGCCACTCCGACACCCCATCTGTATAAAGCAAAATCCGTGCCTCATCGCGATATGGAATAACCTCTTTTACCATCTCTATCTCATCGAAAAAACCCAGCGCACAGGACCCCGATGTCAAAAGCTTCACCTCATCATCGACAATTGCAATCCCCGCCGGATGCCCGGCATTCACATACTCAATCGTCTGTGCCTCCGTGTCCAAAACAAAATAAATCGCCGTAAAATAGTAATTGATTAAACTCAAACTATCCGGCATCTTCAGCTGATTCATCCGCCGGTTCAGCTCCTGCATAACCTCCACGGGATCCCCTAGTCCGATAATTGTATCTTTTAACACAGAATATATGTACATACACACAAGAGAGGAGGAAATCCCATGCCCCATCACATCCAGCAAAATCACGCCATAACGGGTCGGCGAAATCCGATACCACGCATACAAATCACCGGCGAGTTCAAATGAAGGTTTGTAGACGGCTGAAATGGTCACATTGTCTTCATGAAGAGGACCGCTCAGCATACTTCGCTGCACCTGTTTCGCCAAATCCAGCTCATATTGAATCCGCTCTTCGCGTTCCTTGCGCAAATCTTTTTCGTGCTTTAAGCGTAAAACCGAACGTATCCTCGCCAAAAGCTCGACTTTATTAATCGGCTTCATGACGTAATCAAGGGCGCCGGCATCCATCGCCTCAGCCATCTTATTGGAATCACCCATCGCCGTGACAAAAATAATCGGCAGGTCGTGAAACTGTTCATGGCTCAAAACCGTACGGCACGCTTCAATTCCATCTATTTCCGGCATCATCAAATCCATCAAAATCAAATCAACCGGCACTTCCTCAGACTCTGCATCATTCAGCCGCAAATACTGATATAATTCCTTCGCAGAGGACAGCATAACAATTTTTCGATATCCGGCACGCTTCAAGATTTTTTCGATAATCATGAGATTTGTTGCATTATCATCCACAATTACTATATTCATTTTATCCATAGCTGATTTTCCTTTCTAAAAAATACCTATACCTGATGTGTTCCATAAAAACACTGCAGGTGTCAGGCGCCTTTTATTTGCTGAGTGCCCTTCGTAGTTTTTTGAGTGCTTTTTTTTGAAGTCGTGATATGTGCATTTGCGAGATTCCTAAAAATTCACCAGTTTCCTTTTGGGTTTTGTTTTCTATAAATGTACAATGAAGAATGGCTAATTCTCTCTCCGTCAACACTGTAAGGGAGCTTTCAATTAACAACTTCTTGTCCACTTTTTCAAAGCCTGGATCTCGGAACCCAAGAATGTCGTGCGTCGGCACCGTGCTTCCCTCGGAGCCAATTTCAATGGGTTGGTCGACAGAAACAGCCTGGTAGCTTTTCCCCATTTCCATCGCTTCTAGCACGTCTCCTCAGAGGCGTCCAAATACTCGGCGACTTCATGGATTTTTGATGAACGCTGATAGTGATTGGTAAGTTCGTCCATGACGGAATTGATTTTAACCCATAATTCCTTAATCCCTCTCGGAACATGAATGCTCCATGCTTTATCCCTTAAAAACCGTTTGATTTCCCCGATTACGGTCGGGATTAAAAAGGACTCAAACGTTTTTCCGGCGCCCGGCTCATATCTTCTAATGGCGTTTAAAAATCCAACCATTCCGACCTGCATAATATCCTCATGAAAGCTCTTTCCCTTTGAATATTTTCGCACAAGGCTCGCGACAAGTCCTGTATAGTGCTCGGTCAAAGTAGTTTGTGCCTCTCCGTCCTGGTTCTTTTGGAAAGCCAGAATCAAAGCATCGATTTCTTCCTTAGATCTTTTCACCATTTAAGATGGATTCGTCATGATTTTCACGCTCCCCGCCTAGACGCTTCATCATGAAGACCGTGACATCTGAATGATTCATTACACGGACCTCATCCATAAGCGTTTCGATCAAATAGAGGCCTAAGCCATTCACCAAGAGATGTTCAACTATATTTGATTCCGTATAAGGGCTACGTTCGGTTTGAGTCTTGGAAAAATTAAAACTCTTACCGCTGCTTGTCACCATCATTTCAAGCTTATCCTGATAGATGCCAAAGCCGACAATCACTACACCGCCTTTGGCCCCTGCATTCGCATACTGAATAGCGTTCGAACAGGCTTCACCTACCGCAATTTTCATATCTTATCTTCCATTTCCTCATATGTATACGCATGGTGCTGGCAATTCCTGATAACGTCAATCGAATGACACCTGCATGGTCCGGTTTGGCAGGAACTTTAATTTCTATATAATCCATCATTTGATTCATCCTTATCATCACCTTTAATAAGTTAGTTGTTTCATACCCTTCTAAACCTAAATTCAAACCCATTTTCGAGATAAAACTGACTCAAGCGATATATGGATGATAAAGTATCCAAAGATATATTTAAATCTTTTTTGTTTAACAACCGAATCTTCGGTTTTTTTACATACCATTACTTGTAAGAGTGCTCACGGCATTTATTTGGTCATTAGTCATTAATTATTGGAGGAGTTATCAGTTGGCTCGCGGGACTCATATTGGGAATCGATGTACCGGTGAAATACTTGGAAATATTACTTTATAATTCATGGTTTTTGCCATAAACATCTTTCATTCACCGAAAAATAGAGCCTCTTTTGAAGTGGTCGATAGCGTATCCAAATTATCGACACAGATAAATCGCTTTTAATTAAAAATTTACTTAAAACGCAGCATGATGCTTCTGAATTTCTACCATATATTTATGGACCTCTCCTGAATTGGCTGCTTGTTTGAATTCCATTAATAAAGATGATTCAACTATGGTACGACGTGAATTGGAAAACTGAATCCATTTCTGTAATAACTTAAGGTTCATCTAGACCGTAAAAAAAAGAAGGCTTGCAGACTTCTTCCCCTACTGAATAGGACCTGTCTCTTCATCAAACCTTTTTTGCGCTTCTACCGTACGTTTTGCATAGGGTAAGACTTCGAGTCTCCATAAGGAATGTCCTCACCTGTATCGACACATTTACCATACGTCCCTCTGCATATTCGCTCTAACGCTTCATTTACCTGATTTAATATATTTTGCACTGAATAGGCTATTGTAATTTGTTTTTCCTTTGCCTCTAAACCTGCCACATGATTGTGGTGGATCGTAAACTTTTCATCAGTCAACGATGATAACTGGTTTGCCTCCAACATTTGAATCATCTCTTTCTTTGTTCGTAATAATTTTTTCTTTAGATGAATAAGCTCTTTCTCTGTTAACATGATTTCTCTCTCCTTTAATATCTCCTTTAATATCTCCTTTATATATACCCTCTGAGAGTAGAGACTTAAACTTTTTGAGTTTGAAAGTCAAAGGGAGAGGTCTGGATATTTAATACTCCCAAATGCAAATAAAAGAAATGCCCTGATATGGGCAAAACAATAAAATGTACCCCACAATTAGCCTGTTTTGTGCAGGTAGATTCCGTCAATTCGAACAGAAAATGAGCTTGCACATGTTTGTACAAGCTCATTTTTTCTGATTAGATATGGTTAATTATCATCCATTAAGACTTTCCGCCTTTTTGACCGATCTTTTGATAAAACTCTTGATCATGATTCTCAGCTGTCGCTTCTCCGCCTCTTTGACCAATCTCTTGATAAAACTCTTGATCATGATTTTCGGCTGTCGCCTCTCCGCCTTTTTGACCGATTTCTTGATAAAACTCTTGATCATGCCTTTCTGCGGTTGCTTGTCCACCCTTACGTCCTCTTTCTTCCATACTCATTCTACCGTTATTATTGTTAGCCATTTTATTTTCCTCCCTCTATAAATGTTGATTTATCAACGGTTTGACCCGTTGGTGGGGTGTCAAAAAAATATTTTTCGACACGATTTTCTAACAATATTTTTATATTATGTGAAACTATTCCATCACATGGGTAC
>NZ_JAMBNQ010000033.1 GCF_023715155.1 Neobacillus mesonae | reverse complement strand
ATGTAATGTAACGGGGACGATGGTTAGCTTTTGTTGCGGCATATGAAAAGCACCTCCTTTAAATTAATACCTTGATTGTACCAGGAGATGCTGCCGTTTTATATGCGTTGTTTGAATACGGGCTTACCTTTTGCCTTCATTTTTATCTCCTCCTATCGGGATGTGTGTGTTTGGGAAGTTTGATTAGGGTTAATGTTGGGGTCTTTTAAAGTAGAGTTCATTTGTGGGATGTTTTTGAGGTTGTCATAAATTTGATTCTCAAAATGACTTTTCAGGTAGTGTTTAGTGAGAATCAGTTCATGTTCTGAGATGTCTCTCATTTCCTTAATTGTCCAGATAAGTCCTTGATCCGCTAATTCCTTTAATTTCTCACCAATATCCATGATGCTAAAATTGCTTTCTTCTCTAAACAGTCTGTAACTGTCCTGAATTTCTTTTACCACTTGATTCATTTATCTCTTCCTTTCAATTAATTTTTTATTTCATTGTAGTTCCTCCAGGACTTTCCTATAACAGAATGGTTGCATGAGGTGATCAATTGAGTTCTGTTTAGAATAAGAAATAACTTTATTTCAGAAATTCCTTACATTCCTCATCCGAGAGCTTTTCAAAGTGCTCACCAAGAATATCATCAATGCTTTTATTCTCCTCAATTGCCAAATCCCAATAGTAGGGGTTATCGACAAAAACTACTTCAACAATATTTTTTAAACCTAGCTCTTTACACAACTCTTTATTTTCCCTTTGAATCCAACGTTCTCCTGCAACAACTGCAACTACTTCACCTTCTTTAAACGGGAAAATATCCTTTTTAACCTTTTCTAAAGCCACAATGTCAACTACATCATCACTTTTGTCTCTTTTTTGATACTTCCTTAACTCTTTTTTCGTTGTTGTCATGTCCTTAAATTTGATAAAAGACGCTTGTGTTCCCATGTTGAATCCTCCTAAAATTGTTTTGTTTGATAATTTATTTCACGACTTTCCTTCTTGATTTCTTACTCACTTTTTACTGGATTTTCAATAATTTGAAGGTTCCTGTAGTCAGGAAAAATGTGGTGTCTGGATTAGTTGAAGTCATTCGTTTAACTTTGGTGGATTATTGAATAGAGGTTTTTGATTTAGTTTACGAGAAAGCGTATTGTACACTACAAACAATTCTCTTAAACTAAAATATTGTTTTTCGGAGATGTTACGATGTAACTTGTAATGCTCTTCATTACATTTTTGACAGAAATAGATTTCCTTTGTTGTGCTAAAGCATAGAAATCTACCATCTTTTGTGATAAAGATTTGCCTACTTTTAACGGTGTTGCTGCTAGAGAATTCCTCTGATTCATAAACAAAGTGCCCTCTCGTTAATTCCCCATTCATTTCCATAAAGTATCCAACATCTTGCGAGTGCTCATTTAAGTTTTTTACGATTGGATCATGCTGTAACGCAATCTGCGATTGAATTTGAAGATGTTGCATTTTTTCCGTTAGCGTCATCTTATCACTCTCCTTTTGATTTGTTTGATTATTTTTTGATTCAACATTACTTTTCATATTTCAATTTCTCCTTTTCTATTTTTTGAAACAGCAACGTCTTTAGCTTTCTAATTTTCTTCATTGCTAACTCTATTTTATTACCTTTTCTCCGCATTTAACATTTTCTTAGGTTTGACCATGTCTTAGTCTTGTTTAACTAGGAAATTAATTCTCACTGACCTTTTTTTAGTGTCCATATTGGCATCCTACAAATGTGAGAATTAGAATAATTGGAGGGAGAAATGAAGAAAATGAGGTTTTCATTGCTCGTGTATTAATATCATACTTTGCGGGATTTTTTAAATCAAAATTCTTATGCTCTACCCTACATTTGATCTGTTATTAAATCATTGGTAATAATTATCATCTTCTAGTAATAGGATGTAGCATTGTGCAAAAAGAAAAAGGAAGCCGCTATGCAACTTCCTTAATTTCATTCATGGTTTGCAGACCATAAGTGATTGTTATATACTGTTCATCCTTGAAACCAAGTAATGTATAGAACTTCTTACCATTTGATGGTCTAACTTCGATGTTAAGGAGCTTTTTAAAAGTTTGGGGCTTGAATCGGCTGGCATCCAGTTCAAGTCCTTTTTCTTTGAGTTTTCTACCAAGACATTTTTTCAAGAAATCACTCACTTCATCACTGAGCTCAAACGTAAGTCTTTTTTTACTTTTCTTGAATACTTCATCTAACACTTCCACCAACTGAACTTGTAAGGTTACTTTTTTTCTTCCTCTAATATCCTTAATCTCCTCAATGGCTTTTAGGTCATCAATATAGCAATATGTTTTGGACTGTGATGGCTTTTGATGGGTTTGAAACACTTTGCTAACCACTTCATAATCATGTTCTGTTTCAAGAAAGTAATTCAAGTCCTTTTTACTTCCACCCTTTAAGATATTGCGAACAAGTTCAAGTTCTCCATCTTTTCTCCCTGCCATATATTCTTCCTTTAATTGATTGAAGTAGCTCTCATTGGAGGCTAATTGCTTAATGATGCTTTTAGAATCGCCTTTGATTTTATTGTTTTTCAGTAATTCATTTTTGTTCACCGTTACGGATTCATTCGAATCCGTAAACTGGCACTTGAATTTAGCCTCCAATTCTTTAATGAGGGAACGATAATTATTGTAATTGTTGTACGTTTTTATCATAATTCCCTCAGATTCAATTGCTGGGTAATTGATACGTATACTACCATCATTATCCGAATATACCCCGCAGTTGCGTTCTATTTCATCCAAATCACCGATAACAGGAACATCCTCACCCCGTAACATTTCAATGTATTTCTTGGAGTTTTCAGCCTTCCTTTTCTGCTCTTCCACATAGGCATGGTATCGGAAAACATTACCTTGTTTATCTGATGAACTTTCTTGGAAGAAAATCTTGAAAGCCTCATACGACTCTACTTCCTTACTTACTCTGAAACGATTGGACATCTGCACCAAACGTGTAAATTCATGATTCATACTGGAACTACTACAGTACACCCATGTTTCAGCCTGTTCATTGAATCCTGATACAATGCTAATTCCAGCACTCATCGCTGTTGTTCCAAGGATAACTTGAACATCCTCTGGAATAATCCCTGATTCGATAATGGACAGCTCTTCTTCACTCCTAGCTTTCTCTTTTTTGGAATAAACGCCAACCGCTTTAATTCCCCTCTTTTCCAGGTCCTTTTTATAGTCCTCGATCAACTTTTTATTTTCAATGAATACCAGAAGTTTTCTCGTTGGATTTTTTTTGATTGCTTCTCTAATTAGCTTTAGCATCATTGAATCAACTTCATTGGTACCTTTTCCGGACAGGACTTTATATCCAGCCTGACAAAAAGGGGTTTTGCGATTCTTTTGTGTAACCTTGATAACCAAATCATAAACACCTTCAATGGTTAGACTCTCGGGGGTGGCTGTCATGTGTAAGACTACACCGCCATTTTTCATATGTTCTTCTTCTTCCGCCAAATACCTTTCGATGGTATCGGACTTAAACGTAGAGTCATTAGCTAACATATGGCATTCATCGAGGATCATGATGCGATGGTGTTTCAAAACTTCTAACGTCGCTGCATTATAACCACTTCGGCTCACTCTTTCCCCCTCTACCAGCTTCATGTCAAGAATTACATGTGCATGATCAGGTGTTGTAAGGAACTTATCATTAGTAGCAATCACGCTTTTTCGTTGTCCCTTAATCATTTCATCGGAACCCGTTAAGACGGCTGATTTTTCCGTTGAAAAGTTTTCCTTTAGATTGTTAATTAGGTTTCTCCTTGGAATTGACATGATCGAGTAAGATAAACTACCGATACTTCTGTTGGTCTTTTTGAAAGACTGTAATCTCTCATTAAATTCATCAAGTGCATCCAAAATGAATTTTGATTTTCCAATTCCGGTATCCCCAATAAACAAAATACGTTTTCCATGATTATTCAGTACCAAATCCTTTATTTCTTCACAAACCTGAACATTGTTTGAAAGATAGTCTTCAATCTCCCATTCCTTATCAATTCTTATTTCATGTTTCTCACTTAGTTGAAAAATTCCTTTTGTGTCAATACCAAACGTGTGCAAATCATAAATGAAACTTCCCATTGTCCTTTCAGCGTATCCATACCTCTCAATCTTACTGAATTCCTCATGGAATCCCCCGTTGCCATCATCAATGATTTCACATAGCTCGTATGCTTGATTTCTATCAATTAGCCCCTCAAGCATCATGCTATAGAATGTCTGCAAGAGATTAAACCACATTTCGTAATCATCAATAAGTGGCAATTCTTCAAGAGCCTTAACGATAGCATCATAGTTAACTCCCACTGTTTGATAATGATTATTGAACCGATTGTCGGCTAATTTCCTTGCGACCTGTTTATCACCAACTTTTCCTTTTTTCGTTCCCATCTTTTTCTTTTCTTCGAAGAATTCATCAACATAAGGTTGGAGATTTGTCGGTTTTTGGTTCTTGTTAATGTGGACCTTTTTACCAGAGGCATAAATTAGCTTTAGCAAATGCTGGCTTTGGTCAAAGGAAATCCCTAGTTCTTGTTCCCAATACTCCATTCTTCTCTTGTACGCATAAGCCCAATGCTCATACGAACAGTTTTCTAATGGAATGACCCGTTCATATACGTGGTATCGGGGATCGCTGAAATCATCACTACTTGAGAATGATCTTTGAACCATATAGAAGTTTTTAAACAACTTCTTTTCTAGCTCCTTTTTTCTTTCATAGGATAAATGCTTTATGTCATCTATGTCGTATTCAATAATATTTGACATAAGGCCTTTTACTTCATCCCTTTTATTCGGTGAATCAAAATAGTTTACCACAAGATGTGGTGTACCAGTTTCTAGGATATTATGGGCAAATTCATATTCATCCATATGCCTAAACTCTGTTTTGTTTCCGATATTTACAGATTTGAAGTAGTTTTGCATTTTTGCTGCATCAATTTTTGATGGTTTTGTTTTGTATCCGTGAGTGTATGGAGTGATCAGTAGATCGGTTTGAGGAAATTGAGGAGTTTGTGAGGATTTAGTTTGGGGTGCTTGACTCATTATTTATCACTCCCAATTGAGGAATTACTTATTCCTTGTATAACGCTGTGCCAATGTTGAACCTGGTTTAGCCCATATTTTTCTGTTAATCTAGCGTAATGCTTCAAACCCTCATAAATTTGTTTTGCCTCTTTTGTTGACTTTACGTTAAGTTCAACAGCCTTCTTTGCGTAAAATTCTTCATGGTAAGACTTATTTGTTTTTTTCATATCTATCACTTCCCTTTCATTTGATACTTTATGATAGATATGTTTTGAAAAGATTATAACGCTATTTACTGAATTCTGTGTTCGAGCATGGTTTGAGCAACCAACCCCTAAAATCCTGGGGTTTTTTATCTATAACATTCGGCTAAGTATAAACCTAACAGTGTCAACTTTTGAGGTTTTGTATTAAATACAGACACCATTTTTCGTCACTGTTTGGTAGATTTGCTTTGAACTCTGCATACTTTTCGTAAATAAGACCCCACCACCCACCTTTTAGGGGTGGCAAATAAAAAAGAACCAGCAGCAACCGATTCTCCTAACTCATTAATAAATAAAAAGACAGCCCCTGATAAGGAAACTGTCTCTTTACATTTCTTTTACTATCTCTTCATCCAAAATCCTCTTTCTCTTCTCCCAATCAGGCATAAGAGTATAAAGCATGTTATAGAACTTTTCACTGTGATCATTGTATTTAAAATGGATTAATTCATGTAAGATTACGTAATCAATACAATGCTTCGGTGCCTTTATTAGTTCAGTATTTAGTTGAATGATGTTTTTATCTGTTAACGCTGACCCCCAGCGAGCTTTCATCATACGAAGGGCAAGAGTTGGTTTTTCAATACCATATTTCTCTACCAATGGTGATAGTTTATTCATGGATTCATTAAACACTTTAATAGCCTTTTCCCGATACCAATTATCCATTAATTGTTCTTTTCGGCTGTAGTTGTTTGTTTCCTTTACCATCAAATAAATAAAGCCCCGAAAATACTTTACTACTTCATCATCTTCTACCTGCTGAACACGCAGCCGATATTGTTTACCTAGATATTTAAAAGATTCACCGCTTACGTATTCTCTTTTGCTTTGGTAAATTGGCTGAACGTCTTCGAAATGCTTCACATGTTTTAGTATCCACGATCCTTTACCCTTTACAAAATCATATATATAAGTAAGGGGGACCTTTTCGTTTGCAGAAACCTCTATTGTCATATCTGGCTTAATATTGAGGTTAACATTCTTCACATTTTTTCGTTGAATTGCAAAATCTATTGTCTTATTGGCGTATTGTATTTGATGTTTTTCCATGTTGTTCACCACCCTTAATAGCGTCTAAGAGCAATGGTTTTTATCTGCTCAATAATCTTATCAATTGTATCAAAATCTAAGTCGATTTGATATTTATTAGAAAAGTCAAAGAGTAGATCGTCTAGGTCTTGTGCAATACGGTTATGAATTTCAAGATTATTATGCCAATCAACCTTCTGGTGTTCTTTAACTACTGCATCCATCCTTAACGC
Source organism: Neobacillus mesonae (assembly GCF_023715155.1). Lineage (GTDB taxonomy): Bacteria > Bacillota > Bacilli > Bacillales > Cytobacillaceae > Neobacillus > Neobacillus mesonae_A. The sequence goes on along the minus strand of NZ_JAMBNQ010000033.1, from coordinate 51,135 downwards.
TAAATCACCGATAGAATCTGAACCATATGATGAATGGCTTTCCTTTATTTGTGCCATCAATTCTTTCGTTACTCCATAAAAGGCTTGAGCATTTCGGTTTTCTTTAATTACTTCCGGATAATCTTCGGCTGGTTCTCCCTTTCGATAATCCTTCATGATGTCTTTCATTTTGTTAAGGTATTCTGCTTCCGAAATGCGTTTATCTTTATATTCTCGAATTGCCTCTTGAATCCGTTCCGAGAACCTCTTATAATAGGCAGGATTTTCATCCCATTTAGCTCTAACACTTTTTGTTAAACGAGTTCGAATAGCATCAGCCTTTGCCCTTTTAGATTCCAGCCTTTCTAATTCTTCCTCGAATGCCTTTTCATTTAATATATCTACAGGGTTTGTAACTCGGATTACTTCCTCTGCTGAAATATAGTGATCCATCAACATCTGCATTTTAGCTTCATATTCTTTATGATCAATGGTATCCGAATAACGATATTTAACATTTTTTCTAAGCTCCTGAAAAAACTTCAGATTCTGCTTGTACTTATTCAATTCTTCTGATGGAAGTGCATTATAGATTTTCTCAGATTCCAATGCGATTCCCAAGTTTCTTCCGAAGTTACTTAAAACACCATAAAATGTTTCCCTTCGCTCTTCATCCTCTAACCAGACCTCGTACTCTTCCAAATCCTGTTTGTTCCTTACTGGTACAAAAATTTGTAAAAGGTCCGAATGGTACTGTCTTAATGAACCAATAATACTGATAACATCATAGATAGCTCCATCCAAATCTTTCGGATCGAAGTTTTCTAACCCAGAGCCTGAATACATTTGCATCGCCTGGTCTAGCTTCTCCAAAAGACCCCGATAGTCAATAATAAACCCATATTCTTTTCCTTCATAAAGGCGATTAACCCTTGCAATGGCTTGCAGGAGTGTATGTTCTCTCATTGGTTTATCAATATAAAGCACAGTTGCCCTAGGTGCATCAAAACCCGTTAGCAGCTTGTCTACAACAATTAGTAAGTCAAAATCGTTTCCATTTACAAATTCATCTTTAATGGCATCTTCATATCCTTCAGGTGTTTCATACCGATTCATCATCCGCTTCCAAAATCGTTGTACTTTATCTTTTGACTCCATATCAACTACTTCATGCCCTTCTCGTTGATCTGGTGGAGAAATAACAACAGCACAATTCAAATCACCTAGTTCTTCAAATGCCTCTAAATACCGTATTCCCTCAATTTTACTATTTGTGGCCAGCATTGCTTTAAATCGACTACCTTGAGTCTTATAGTTAGTTAAGAAATGCTCATTTATATCAAATGCAATCATGCTTAAACGTTGATTAGAAGAAGCTATTCTCTCAAATTGGCTCCATTTATTCATGACTGCTTCCTTCTGTTTGTCGTTAAGGTGTCTAGTAATCATCTCAAGTCTATTATCAATCGCTTTCTGATTAACAGACTGATCCACCATCTTGCCCTCGTAAAGTAGAGGAACAATCGCTTTGTCCCTTACACCATCAGCAATCGTGTAAGTATGAATGAGCTTACCAAACTTGATCATTGTGTTCTTTTCTTTTTTCATTAAAGGCGTTCCTGTAAAGCCCAAGTAACATGCGTTAGGAAAAACCTTTTTCATTTTGATGTGAAGCTCTCCGTACTGGGTTCGGTGCGACTCGTCAACAAGGACAAAGATGTCTCTTGATTCTATAGGATTTTGCTTTGACGATGCTGTATCAAACTTATGAACCAATGTCGTAATAATATCTGCATTATTATTGTTAATTAAATCTACTAAGTGATTGCCTGATGTAGCCCTGTTGGCCTTTAATCTTGTATGACGAAAGGTTTTATGAATCTGTTTATCTAATTCAACACGATCCGTAACCACTACTACCTTGGGATTATGCTCCCACAATTCAGAAAGAATATATTTTGCAAGCATTACCATTGTTAGTGATTTACCTGAACCTTGTGTATGCCAAATGACACCACTTTGGCGGTTCCCATTTTCATCTTTCTCTTCAATAGTTTTAATGATTTCTTTGATTGCAAAGTATTGCTGATAACGGGCAACCTTTTTAACATCTTTATCAAATACAATGAAAAATTGGGTGATTTCTAATAAACGTTCTGGATGAAATAATGAAATTATATTTTTATCTTGAGTGGTCGGTAATCTTATTTCTAAGGCTTTACTTAACCAGGCATTTAACCACTCTTCCTTTTCTTCCTTCCAAACTGACCAAAACTTTTTAGGGGTATTACAGGTCGCATATTTTGTTTCATTTTTATTCGTGGACATCACTATTTGGGCATACTTAAACAATTGCGGAATATAGTCTTTACCTTGATTCCGAATCATTTGACTGATTCCTTGTTCCATGGATATGGATGCTTTTTTACATTCAATTACTGCAAAAGGAATACCATTCACAAACAGCACTATATCTGGACGGACAGTTCCACGACCATCCATCCGCTCTACCTCAAATTCTTCTACAACATGAAATATGTTGTTTTCAATATTATTCCAATCAATAAACTGAATAGTAAAGGATTTTTTAGAACCATCAGGTAGAAATTCAGTATATGTTCTACCATTCATTAAAGTTTCAAAAATAGATTCATTTGTTTTTACAAGTCCATTTGACAAAGGTTCATCCAAATCACGAATTGCTTGTTGAATATTGGTATCACTGAATTTATATGTTTTTCCTTTATACTCATAGGAGTTCATTGAATGTAGCTTTTCAACTAACACATCATTTAGGAGAACATTATGCAAATTTCCTCGTAAATGATTAGCTTCCTCTGACTGAAGTTTTTGATAACCTGTTTTCTGAAGTAATTCGACTGCAGGGATCTGACTACTTATTCGTTCACCGTAAATCTCTTCTGTTTCCATATTTACACCTCCGTTTCCAGGATAAAAGATAAGGTATTAAGTATTACACCCCTACTCGGACTTTGCCTGTTAGAAGTTGTTGCATAAGGCCTTTCTTTTGCTCTTTCAAGGAATTAAGTTCCCTCTCCAATAGTTCAATATTCCTATCTAAAGTTGTGAATAACCCCTCAATTTTATTTTGCTCTTCTATCGAAGGAACTTTTAATTTTATTTCCTCCAACTTTGAAAAATACATATAAGTTCTTGATCCACCCTGTTTTTGCATGAGGGCAAACCTTTTAAATTCAATACCCTCATTTAACTTTAACAATAGAAAACGACTACTCAGGCCCTTTTTTGTTGTAAACACGGGGTATAGGGTACTTACAATCCCTTTATCTACAATGTTGTTAATATTGAACTTAAAAGTTAAATCATCACTCATATGTCTATAAGTAAAATAACCATATGGTACAACATTGTATCCGGTATTATTTTTACTTGCTACTTCATTACCTGAATAATATTCTTTTTGTAAAAAGATCCCTTTCCTTGATGAAGTTAATACAGGGTATTGATTATTTGTTATAGATTTCTCATCGTGTTTATTCAAGTAATCTCCTAATCTTATCTCTTTCCAAGCCCCATTAAAACCAGGCAATCTCACTTCACCCATCAACAACTTTTGTATTAAACCTTTTTTTTGCTCTTTTTTCTGCTCAATATATTTTTCTTTTAGCTCAATGCTTATGTCCCAGGTATTAATTATTTCAATAATTCTTTCTTGTTCCGTTACGTCTGGAAATTGTATATACATCTCTTTCATTATCTGAGTAGTTAGATTGTTGAAAACTCCTCCTTTAGTTGCGGAGGATTGCATCTTATCGTGTAACAACCAAAAGTAGTAATACAGATATTCGGGTAGTAATTCTTTATAATCATCAAATCCGAAGAATCCGTCATGAATACATGCAGATTCACCCAAAATTCCTGGTATTGCAACTCGTGTACCCGAACAACTTAAAATTACCGAATCTTTTGGAAGTAATCTACTTTTTTTTGCTCCTTCTTCTGTTAAGCTATCTATAGAAGGGTATACAAATTTACCATCTCGGGTTACATCTTCTATTAATACCCTTGGTATTTCCCCTCCATAATATCTTGGATCACCTTTGGGTCTTGGACTTGCACCTCTAAAGACTCTTACTACTTCTTGAAGCTGAGCAATTTTCCAATCAGCAGGAAATATGCCCTCGCTTGTTTTAACGTAACCTTGAGGTGCATTTCCTTCCCTCGATGTATAAAACTTATCTTTTGGAGTCAACCTCATCAATCTCACCACCTACAATCCAAGCTCTTTCAAATACTTTTCCATCTGTTTTTCCACTTCTTGAAGATCATTTTTAATATTTTCCATATTGTTCTTCACTTCGTCCATATCCACTGGTTCTTCTTCTTCAAATGTATCAACATAACGAGGAATATTTAAGTTAAAATCGTTTTCTTTTATCTCGTCAAATGTCGCCACATGCGAGAATTTTCCTTTGGTATCCCATTTCTCATATGTAGAAACAATATCCTCTATATCTTCCTCTCGTAACTTGTTCTGACTTTTCCCTTTCTCATAATGTTCTTCTCCTGACGCATCAATGAATAGAATATCTTTTCTCTTACGGTCTTTTTTAAACACCATAATACATGCAGGAATCCCAGTACCATAGAATAACCCTTCTGGTAAGCCAATTACAGCATCCAACAGGTTCATCTCTAAAATCTGCTTACGAATTTGTCCTTCACTTGCTCCACGGAATAAAACCCCATGTGGAAGAATGGTAGCCATACGTCCATTTTCTGCCAATGAATAGAGCATATGCTGCACGAAGGCATAATCACCTTTGGAACTTGGTGGAACACCCCATTCAAATCTGCGGAATGGATCAAGACTTGCCTCCATTTTAAATTTCTTATCTGTGTTCCCTTCACCCGCAAATCCCATGGCCCATTTATCAAGGCTGAAGGGTGGATTTGCAACTATTACCGAGTGCTTCATTAATTTGCCGTCTTCTAAAAGTAATGGATTAGCTAACGTATCGCCCCATTCAATTGTTGCATCATCAATACCATGTAAATACATATTCATGAGAGCCAATGAATGCGTCGCCCCATTTCGTTCTTGTCCATAGATTGCTATTTTTTTATTGGGAACCTGATTCGCAACTTTAATCAATAAGGAGCCTGATCCACATGTCGGATCGTATACACGATCATTTTCTTTAGGTTTTACCAGACGTGCCAAAAGTTCGGATACTTCCGCAGGTGTATAGAACTCCCCGCCCTTTTTTCCAGCATCTGAGGCGAATTGTCCAATCATATACTGATAAGCATTCCCTACAACATCTTCATCTCCAATTTGTGATGGCCTTAAAGATAGCTGATTGAAATCCTCTAACAAAGAACGTAGAATAGCATTTCTTTCTTTTGCCTTTCCAAGAATAGATTCGCTATTGAAGTCGATATTACGGAATACACCTCGAAGTTTTCCTGTATTCTCATTTTCAATTCGTTCCAACGCTTTATTGATGATTTCACCAATTTCCGGATCATTTCTTTTACTATATAAATAATCAAATGTTGACAGTTCATCTAAAACAAATCGTTCCCTCGACAAAGCTCGTTGAACACGCTGCTCATCACCGTTATACCGCTCTATATATTGCTCTACCTTCTCCTTATACGAATCACTAAGGTACTTAATAAACAGCATTGTAAGGATATAATCCTTGTATGTACTGGAGTCTATCTTGCCCCTAAACGAATCGGCTGCTTGCCATAATATTCTGTTAATATGTTCCTGTGTTACTTTCTCTTGCATTTGTTCTCCTCCTATTTTTCCGCAACTCTCTTGTGATGTTCATACACAAACTTCTATTAATTCAAAAATACTATCCCTTTAATCTATCCATAAATAATAGTAAATGTTCACTACTTATCCTTTTAATTATCGCAAAATGTGGGCTGATAAGCAATTTTATTCCTATTTCTGGCATCCTTATGGAACAATGTCTAAACCTACCTCTATACAGTGTTAGTCATCACATATAAGAACAGGTTCTTCTCATTCAAGAGCCAATACATCTTTAGTTGATTGCTTTGCTATGACCATAAACATGATAGAGTTATAACTTTCGTATTTCCCCAACTATTCAATGGCATCTAGTCTGCTATTACAGCCTATCGTTACCATCACGATTTCCAGTTAACCCCTAACAGCAAAGCTGTCCCAGGATAGGTAAAACAATTTCTCGGTCTGAAATAAAAAATACTCATCTAAGGAGCGTCATAACGCTGTGGACATCGGCGTTTGAGGGTTTAACGTATTATCCCAAACCACGGGTTAGGCAGACATATTCAATTGTGAATGAAGTTATCAAAAGTTAGTTTCATTCTTAATTGTTTCCAATATATACCTCATTGTTTATGTTTCAGTAATCCTGATTTTCTAATTAGAAATAACAAATATACGGACCTCTATTTACTTAACACCTTTATATTTTTTTGTTGTACTCGAAACGGCCTTAAAACAGACTATATAAGATTTAATTTAATTTTATTGAATATTTGTGTGCCATAATGTGCTCCAAACGGTCTAAATATAGGCTTTATATATCTATTACTGTATATTCCACTTTTTACATAGGAACTCAAACTTCAAATCAAATTCACGTAGTATTGCCTGAACGGGTACCTTACTTCAAAAAATTCAAGTTTTGAAATGCCTAAAATAATCTGTGGCATCAATACGATCTAAATTCACTTCCTGATTGTTCATAGTCAAGGTGAATTTTTCTTATAGGAAGGCCAGGATCTTATCTATTTTCACACATATATTAATGGTTTATGTTTCGGTAATCGTATTTCATTGAATTGTCTGTCAATTAATTAGTTAAAAAAAGAGACTACCAAAAAATATACCAGTAGCCTCACCTTTCAATTACTCTAATCAGTAATCTTTTTTAGTTGTTCTTTGTTTTGTAAAACCTGCTTCATGTATTCTTCAGCCAAATTTTCCATTCCAAAGCCGTTTATTAGTATGTTCAGCTTTGTAGTCAATTCCCCGCCTCTAAAATTTTTGATTAATCTGTAAATGTAGCTTGGTGACAGATTAGTCTTGTCAGATATATCCTTCAGACTATATCCCCTTTGCTTTTTTAGCTGCTCAACAAATTCACCAAAGTGATTTTCAATCATATCAAGAACGTCCTGATTTCCTTGTTGTTCCATTGCTTCTCCTCCTATGTATTCACTGATACCTCGACCAGTTCCTGATTTGTCATAAGACCTTATATACTAAGCACTTGCACAAAAAATAATTACTACTTAATAGGACAAATTTTTTCTATTAAAATGGAATAATTTTTTAAGAGAAATCTAGTATAAAAGGTACGAAAAATTAAAGGGGGAATCATTATGGATACACAAGAATTCATGAATTTATCCGCACTAGAAAAAGTAGAGGTAGCAAATAAGATGCTCAAGGAACAGGAGAAGGACCATTTAAAGAATGTGGCTTCTAAGTTAGGCTTGTCCGAATCTACTTTCTCAAAAATCATGAGAGATAACGCATCTTATCAGTACAACAAAACTAGCAAACAGTACGATCGAATAATGCCAATTGAGGAGTACAAGAAATATCTCCAATCAGGTTCTAACGAGAACAATGTGGAGGAATCATTGAAGTTTATTGCTGAACATCTTGAAGAGTTAAAGGGGCTTTTGCATGAACATGAAACTCAACTGATATTAGATCCTGAAATCTATGATCCTAGCAGTAAAACTATCACTAGAACCATTCAGGTAAACGAGGACATTTATAAAGAGTTCTCTGACTTGTATTCTAGTAGATTCTCACACATTCGCCTTAGAGAAATCTACAGCAAATGTCTTCTGGATTTCATCAGATCCTATCAACCAAAGAAATCACCTGAGTCTAAAGTTAACGGGATTACTTCAGAAGGCCAACAAGTTAAATCACAAATGCTAACAAAAGACCTAAATTGCGAAATTAAAAGGGGGAATTAAAATGAAAAAAACATATGATGTAGTTGTTAGAGTGCAATTCAGTACGATGATTGAAATTGAAGCAAGTAGTGAGGAAGAAGCGATAGAAAAAGCAATAGAGGCCTACGATGATGGGGAAATAATGCCTGAATTATATGATGGTAAGGAGTATTGCGATGGTCTTGGTGATGTTACTGCTGAAGAAACACGAATCATTAGAAATTAAAAACAAAAACGCAAGCCAGTAATTTGGCTTGCGTTTTTAAATACGAATTTTATGTGATTTTTAATTGTAAATTCTCAAGAGAATTTGCATTTTGCACCCCACAAGTAAACCCGCTGAATTAAGTATCAGGGGATTCATTTATCTTTTTGCCACTCATGTAACAATTCAATTATTTCACTCTGCCTGTTCCCATCCCAACCATTTTCGGCTCTTCGGAAGCAATCTTCATCAATCCTCGCTCCCTTTTCAAGGAGTGCCTTGCATACCTCATAGAAGCCGAAATAAGAGCCGATTTCTAATAATGACCTACCGAGAGCATCCCTTTGATTAGGATCAACTCCCAGCTCAAGTAATCTTTTAACAAAAGGTAACTTGTTATTAAATACCGCCCAGTAAATGAGACTTTCACAATTTACTTTTTCATTAACATTGTGATTATTCAAGTATTCATCGAGCATCAGCAAATCATTAGAGTTTAATATCTTTATATAATCCATTTGGGAATCCCTTTGCCTATTCTTTTTTGCAATCTTCTTCATCTTTTTCGTCATTTCTTGACTATGTTTTAGATATTGCTCCATAACTGGTTGGGTCTTTCTTAAATCTACTGAGTTTTTTATATCGAATCCAATAATATCTTCAACTGACAAAACTCCTCCCTCTTCACTTTCGGCAACTTCAAAAAATGGCAATTGCAACCTTTGCCAGAACCCTGAATCATATTGCTCATCATTTAGAATTATTTTAATATCATATGTCTCAAAGTCGGAGAAAACGCCCGTACAATCTCCTTCACCATTTTCAAGAGCATCCTCAATGGTACCCTTCAATCGGAGTAGAGCTGTCTTATTAGAAACAATGATTACATCTTCGTGTGGTTTCCTTTGAGGAAATACATATAAGAGAGGTGGGACCTCATTTCCCTTTTCTTTGTTCATTTAGCTTCACTCCCTATTTCCATACTAATTAATATAATTCTGTAAGAATACCTCTAATTCTTTGTCTTCCAGGTAAAAAAGGTCTATATATGCAAGGGGGCTCTCATATTTCTTAGAATTCATCTCAACCCTACCCGCTTTCCAAATCCGCCATTTCCGGATGAATATTCATGTTGAATTGAATCTATTAACTGAAAGAAACGCATATCGGGATTTGATTCCCATATTTCTTGAAGCAAACTCATAACCCATCCGATTCTCCCCGGATCTCTTTTCTTACCATTCATCCCCGCACTACCTCCTCCGAGTGTGAACTCTAAATATTTTTCCATGTTTAAGAATTTAATAGAATTTAATCTTCATTTGCTAATTCCTTCTCTTCTAATCTTTTAAGTGCCTCTATTGCAACAAATAAATGCTTGTCTTGAGGCTTTGAAGTAAAAAGAAGATATTGTGCAGCTCTACCAATTATTATTATTGAACACCAAATTATTTTTGGCTCATTTCGCCAAATTTCGAATCCAATGCTCCATGCCACTAGATACAACCAAATGGAGTCGCCAAATACCATAAATAATATAGAGAAGCAGATGAAATAGGATGCTACCAAATTCGTGCCACACTTCCGATGCGTCCTTGGCTGCTTGCTTACGTTTTCTAACGTTAAATTCAGACCTTTCTCATATGCTGAAAAGGCCTTATGCTCTGCCGCATGATACTTTGCCACGGGACTTATTTTTATAATTAGACTAACTATAATTAATAAAATGGATAAAAGCTCTAAGGTGTTAATTGGGATGGTATATGAGAAATCAGAGTTTGATCCTTCAATCAATAATAAAAACTTCACTAGAAAAAAGACTATTATCACTAGCAAAAAACGTTTCCAAAATTCAATTAAAACTTGAAATAGCATCAAAAAAGAACGAATAAAAGGGATCTTCGAAAGAATGATGGCTATTTTGTTATCATCCCTATTCATTCTTGTTTCAGTTGTGATTTTCCCATCCTTAAACCGGGCTAATACCTGAGACTTTCCCCCGGTAAAACTCACATAATTAAATCCTGCTCTTCCTCCGTTTATTTCCATATTCTATCTCTCCTATTAACTTTGGGACAATCAAATTATGATGACCTGCTAATTTGGTAAACCTCATTACAGTTAGAAAACCTTCCTTCTGAATAAATATCAAACATTTAAAGTTTTACTTCCGCATTTTTGACTTCCAAATAATTGTTGAAGCAACTGCACCCAATGAAATGGTAATAACGATAGCCAAAACTGAAACGATTAGTAGCCACATACGAATCCCTCCTTCTTTAAGCATTAATAATGAGTTATCAATATTGTTCAAACTTTTTTACTGCTGCTCTTTTTTGCCTTTTGGCAATAAAAAAGCTCACATCCATTAGTTAGAATGTGAGCTCATTAATATATTGAAATCTATTTTGAATGAAGATTTTTTGATTCATAATATTCCCTGCTTTTCATTTTATTATATTGAATTATAATTTAGATTAATGCGATAATCAATGTAATAAATTTACATAATTTTACACAACAAAGAAAGGATAGGTGAAAATATGTATTGTTTAACAATCAATGAAGTGGCAAAAAAGTTAGGGTTACACCCTTACACCATTCAAAAAATGTGTGAGAAGGAAAGGTTTCGAGGTGCCTACCTAGCAGAGAACGGAGATTGGATGATACCTGAAGATGCTTTCATCACTACAAGAAAACAGGATAAAAAGTCAGAAGAAATCCTTCAGCAAATTGATAGAAAGAACCAAGGGGAAGATACCAATGCGGATGTGTTATTTGTATCTCCACAATTAGTAGCCGATTTTTATGAAGTAGCGGTTGAAAAAGTAATATGTTGGATTGAACAAGGATACCTTTCTGGAAAAGAATTGGATGGACAGCCAGGAAAATACTTGGTACCAAAAGAGGAATTTGAATATCTTAAAATGAAAAGAGAAAGTGATTCTACCGAAGAGGAAATAAAAGAACTACTTGGTTCGGACTATATTGAGGGGAAGTAGAAATTGAGGAATAAAAGAGAATAGAAAAGATGTTTTTAACATTATTTGCTTACCCTAAAAGTGTTAACATTTTATTGAACAAGTGTTGATTTATTGAGAATCCATTAAAGAAAAAATGTTACAATTAACAACTAAAATCACCATTCGATTATAGGGAAAGTGTATACACATTTATCTTATAACAAAGTCTCCTATTTCGTTTGTTTCCTAACAATTCAGGAACACATATTGAACAAGTGATTACAAGCATATTTAACAAAGAAAAAGACTAGACCAACTACTTGATCCAGCCTAAATTGATATTGTTTTTGACTACTAAATTAACTTCTATGATCCGAATGATACATATCTTTTTTCTGCCCAACAAAATATTGGATTTGTATCTTTTCACTGATTCTTTTATAGTCTTTCATTAAGGGTTCTACCCTTTGTAAATCTTCTGAATTTCTAACTCCATAATCGAGATAGTCATGGGGACTTTCAGTTTCTTTGTTGCGATCGTCCAGTTCACTATAAGGTAATTTCATCTTACTCCAGAAAAGAGAATCCACTGGCTCGTTATTGATGAGAACTTTAATTTCGTAAGTTTCCAAATCATTTGGTGCTACACGGCAACTGCTCTCTTCATATTCTAGTGCCAACTCCAAAGCCTGTTTCAGTATTTCTAACCCTGCTCTTGATCCCACGATAATACTCTCTGCATTAACATCTGATTGAGCATAGATATTAACTATTCTAAAAGTTGAAGAATCCACTATAATAGCCCTCCATCCTTACTGCCCAGCAATTTTCCCATTATGTTCCAAGACTGCATTTTCCAAACCACTGTATTTCTTTTTAATTTCATTCATGTCTTCTACAAGTGAAACGACATGTTCTTCGAGAACGTCGAATCGTTCCTGATTACATTCGAACCCCGCTTCCAGTGCAGCCATCCTTTCGTTCAGTTTTTCAAAACCTTCATTTATTATTTTTTCTATTGATTTTAGTTGATTGTTAAGCAGCACTTTAATATCATCATTTGTCATTTGTTCATCTCTCCTAAAAGTTTACTTTCTTTCGCTTAGTCAAATACGGATTTTCAGAGAACATAGTCTACTCCATTCTGTTTAAGCTGAATCCTTTATCCCTTTCTTTCCATAGGTAAATTGTGAGAAATAATTAATAAATTTCTCAAAGACTTCCACCAAAATGCTAACAGTTCTCGGAATATCATTTGGGTTAGCTGTGGCGTAAAAGCCTATGCTTCGCTTATTATCGTTGAAATGAATCAAGGGATGTATTTCTCTTCTCATAGACTCTGCTTTATTTACAAAAGCATGAAACCAATCTTCTTTACTAGGCCCAAAACGGATTTCCACAAATGCTCGGTTTCTCACATCATGTACTGAACAATGGTACATAACTTCATCCAACCCTGCCCCAATTTGCATTACTTTGCTATTTTGTGAATGCTTTTTAGAGCTATGGAAGTTTAAGTAATAAGGCATTAGTTCACACAGTTGATCTAGCATATAATCTTTTACGTCATCCTCCCGGTCAAAGTCATATTGTGCTTCCCCAATATATGCTTTACCAATATGAGTTGGCGGCATTTGAAAGTAGTAATCGACTAATTTTAATGGCTGTTTAATCTGGTGAATGATATCCAAGTTTTTCAAAACATCCAATTCATATTGCCTATTGAGCAACTTAATACGCTCAATAACTTCTGGGTCTACCTCAACAGCGAAAAAATTAATATACTTTCTCGGGCTATTCCGAAGTAGTTCCTTTATTTCCTCTATAAAAGAATTCTTTCGGAACTTAGATGCAATCCAAATTACATACCCGTCGGCCGTATTATTAATTAAATCTTTTGTTTTTAAAAAGTGATCCTCATCGGCGGTTGTAATCTGGCACTCTACAAAAATATCAATTTTACTTTCCTTGTTTACTCCATGTAAATCAACCCTTTGGGAACCGTTATTGTACTCCATTCTCATTTTCTCAATCTGGATTCCAATTATTTTTTGAATGACTTCGGGATTCTCTTTAAGATAGAGAGTAAAAATTGTTTCCTTTTTTGAACCTTGTTTACTCATTTTTAGCATCCTCTCTCATAATGTAAGGTAAAACACCCCTTAAAATGCCTATGATGGCCTCTTTGACATTAGATTCAACCAATTGTCCCCTAAACGTAAATTCATTATCGGACAATAAATCAAATAGCTCCTTTACTTCCTCATTCACTCCCAACATTGTCAGTATTTGCTCTGCGGGGATGTCAAGCTCCCTTGCAACAGTCATTGCAATCGGAACTGAAGGGGCATTTCTTTTTCCAGTTTTTATCCTTGATAGATAAGCAGGCGAGACCCCACATTCGGCTGCAAGTTTATTTAAAGAAATCCCCTTTTTAATCCGATACTGTTCCATCATTTTGGCAAATTCACTAGAAACCTTTCTATCTTTCGACACATTTGCCACCCCTTTTTAATGTTTTAATTGCCTACAATTGTTTAACTAGGTTACTAATCTAAATTACTTCGAATAATTCGCTTCGGAATTGATGATTTAAACGTTTAAGAGAAAAACTGTCAACTTGTCGGTAGGCAAAAAAACAAAAAAACCCGCATCCTTTTCAGGACACGAGTTTTATAAAAAATGATTTATATTTTTGTGTACTAAAGCAATTCATATTGATTCCAACCTTCCAAACAATTGTTCGCTACATTAAATTATAGCGTAAAGAATGGTGAATGAAAAGCCTTATTCATGTTTAATAGACTGTAAAAACATATATAGTGTGGAACCTAACATTATAAGAAATTCATTGACTATAATCACTGTTAAGACGCAAGAAATAGGCTACTTTATACTAAAGTGGCCTACCCATACGTTAGAAAACTGACCCTGAAAGGGGAAAATGAAAAAAGACTGAAAAACCTCTTTATTACATCTCTCCCTTCTTCTATTCCGTGTTCTTACGAGGTGTATAGAAAACAATCCGAAAAACAACTGAACACGCTATAAACCCTTTTTTTGGACAAAAGAAAAAGGGACGAAGTCCTACTGGATCCGCCCCGAATTTTAATTGATTTTTGATTGAAAAACCATTGATTACATATTAGACTGCCCGCTGCACTTCCCGCTTCCTTTGCCATTTGGATACCAACTTATTTAGCAGTCGATACCAACTTTCTAGCGTTGGGAAGAGGAGTGTAATAGCTATATACATACTTGGGGGAACATCGGGGAAAAATAAGGAAAATAAGTCTTTTTATCGGAGGATTATAATGTTGGAAAATGGTAAGCAGATAAGGATAACATCAATGGAAATTGCACAACTTTGGTCACAATATTTGAACGATAGCGGAAGTATGTGTATTCTTACATATTTTTTAGAAAAGGCGGAAGATGAAGAGATTAAGCCTGTTATCGAATATGCTTTAGAACTCTCAAAAAAACATATAGAAAAGTTGGTTTCTATTTTTACTGAGGAAAAATACGCAATCCCACACGGTTTTAAAATAGAGGAAGATGTCGATTTAACGGCACCTAGATTATATTCCGACAATTATGTATTAAACTTTATTCATCAGATGTCTATGATCGGTCTTACAACCTACTCGGCTAGTTTATCAGGGTCTACCAGAGCTGACATTACAGATTTTTATACGGATTGTATATCTGAAACCATGCAATTATTTAAAATGGCGAAAGACCTGCTTTTGTCAAAAGGACTTTATATAAGGTCTCCATATCTGCCGAATTTAGAAAAAGCAGATTTTGTGAAAAAGCAGCGTTTTGTATGGGATGTTATTGGTGAAAAAAGACCTTTAGTAGCCTCTGAAATATCCAACCTATTTGCAAACATTCAAAGAAATGCTTTGGGAGCAGCAACTTTGGCGGGGTTTTGCCAGGTAGCTCAAGATAAACAAGTAAAACAATTTATGGTCAGAGGGATTGAAATTGCCAAAAAGCACATTAAATTATTTGGGACCAAATTTGAAGAAAGTTATCTTCCAGTTCCCACAACATGGGCAACAGAAATTACGAACAGCACTGTTTATACTTTTTCGGATAAACTAATGATGTTCTTTACAACAGCCTTAATCGGGTTAAGTATTGGGTATTATGGAACAGGAATCGCTCAAAGCCCCAGACTCGATATAGGAGTAATGTATAACAGATTAATCGTAGAAATCCAATTATATTCTGAGGATGGCTCCAATATCATGATAAAAAATAAATGGTTAGAACAGCCCCCTATTGCATCAGACAGAGATGAGTTAGCCAAAGCTAATCTTAATAGCTGATTTCAAAAGGGAGGTCATGCACCTTCCTTTTTTAAGAAGCAATCATTGGTTAAACAAGATACAGTCTGATGCAGAAAGGCATATGGGGTGAAATTTGCGATGAAAAATAGATATAAATCCCCTTGGTCGGCTTTATTATGGTCATTTGTTTTACCTGGATTTGGTCAATTTTACAATGGCCAACTCTTTTTAGGCTTTGTCTTAATGGTTTTGGAGGTTTTGATAAATTACAGTTCTAATCTAAATATGGCAATTTACCATACTTTCAGAGGGGAGCTGCAACAGGCACATAAGGTCGTTCATTACAATTGGGGATTATTTTATCCTTCCCTTTGGGGTTACGGCATGTGGCAAGCATACAATCAAGCAATTTGCATAAACGATACTCTAAGAGAAAATGGGATAAAGGAACCTCTCAAAAAGGCTAAATTCACAGGAATGCTCTTCGGATCAGTTGCAGGAATGGTTATGGGGCTATTTTCTCAATTTATTTTTATTAGCCCAGTTTACACTGGTCTTGTAATCGGGGTAATTGGAGCGATTTTTGGTCATCTGTTAGAAAAGATTATTTATAAAATAATCAGCAGGCAGTGATTAGAAATTAACAACTAAACAAGCCAGATGGCAGGAGCAAAGGCTCTTGCTTTTTTTGTATGACCCAAAAATAAACGAAATAAATCTAGGGCACCCAAGACATTTTAAGATTTTTCTTTTATTTAGTTATTTTATCTAGTTTAAGACATACGTTCATACCCTACGACGGTGTTTCAGGGGCTTATTTGACCACCATTCCTGTTTTCTTATTTTAGAATGTTTACTTTCCTTTTGGGAAGGAATCGAATGAAACCCCAATAGTTTTCCGTCCCAAAAAGAGTTGGGAAAAACACTTGAAAGGATTCCTATTTTATACTGTGAGGAAACCAACAGAAACAATACCTAAGATAGCCCTAACCCTTACAATGAAAGGATTGGAGGAATAGGGAATAAAAAAAATGATTGGATTTGTGCTGAATTTTGATTAAAAAATGGGATTGGACTGATATTGAATTACGATGGGTTTTTTTCCGATTTTGGAAATAAAAAAAACCGAAGATTTGCCGGGAAAACACCGGAAAAACCCTCGGATTGGGAACATTAATTTTATTTAAGGAACGATTTTTTTATTTAAGATGCGTTAATTTTTGACAGAGACACAGTAGACATATGTTTTGGTACGAAAATTAACAGCTTGTTTTGTATTACATACTCCTATGGTTGCAATGAAACACTAAGCAAACATTTCAGCTAAAGTTTCTGGTTTAGAGTTTTTTGTTTTATGAAATGAAATAGCCTAGGCCCATATTTACCAAGCTATTTCCTATTCTGTTTCGGAACTTATCAAATTAATCACCCATTACTTTAAGTATACTCTTTCACAATTAGCTTTTACGTTTGAAAAATCCTAATTTTTATTTTCCATATAGTTAATCATATGAGGAAGAATCCATAAACCAATAACAGCTATAAACAGTCGAATAATTACAGTCATAAAAACATGATCAAAAGGAAAATAGGTAAACTCTACCTATGTAAACTCTACGGAGCGTTTGTTGATGCGAACCATATAAACCCCTAAGATGGAAATAGAGCAGGAGGAAAAAATGATGGATAATCGTAAAGTTGGAGAGTTAATTTATAATTTACGGAAAGAAAAAGGGCTGACACAGAAACAATTAGCTGATCAAATGAACATTTCTGATCGAACGATTTCAAAATGGGAGCGTGGATATGGCTGCCCAGATGTCACGCTATTACCAAGTTTATCTACCCTATTGGGCGTAAATATAGAAAATATTTTAGATGGTGAATTATCGTCGAATGAATTTGTAGGAGGAAATATGAAAAAGTCAAGTTATTTTGTCTGTCCGTCATGTAATAATGTTGTATTAGCCACTGGAGATATCACCCTATCTTGCTGCGGAAGAAAGCTAGAACGACTAGAAGCGAAGAAAGCAACAGACGAGGAAAAGCTATCAATTACAGAAATTGATAATGAATGGTCTATTTCAAGCAATCATCCTATGACAAAAGATCATTATATATCATTTATTGCTGTTGCTACTGGTGATCAAGTTCAAATTATTAAACAGTATCCTGAGTGGGGTTTACAAACACGTATCCCGAAACGTAAACACAGCAAACTGTTATGGTATGATACTCAATTTGGTTTATATTATCAGATTTTATCATAATTTTATATATAAAAATGCACGAGGTTATGACTTAAATGTTCATACTCATTGGTCTTTCCCCCACTTCAAAATCTTGATCCAAAAAGTGAGGGATTCTTTTGAAATGAAACCTATTAGGAGTTATCTGAAATGAATAAATCTTTAAATGAAACTATGGTCTTAGCAAAACCGATGATTGCCTTTCTCATACCTGTCATTTTTGCAAGTGTTTTGCAATCATTAGGTCAAGTGTTCGGAATTATCGTCGTTGGACAAACACTTGGAGTAGATTCTTTGGCAGCTATTTCTGCATTCTTTCCTCTATTCTTTTTTTTAATATCCTTTGTAATTGGAATTGGATCTGGAAGTTCCATTCTAGTTGGGCAAACGTACGGTGGTGGAAATATCTCAAAAATGAAGGAAGTTGTTGGAGTAACTTTGGCATTTACGATGATCATATCCATTGCTGTCGCCCTAATCGGAGGGTTCTTTACTGAGGATATCCTAAAATGGATGGGAACACCTGAGAATATTCTGGTTGCAAGTACAGAATATGCACGTATTTTATTTGTAACATTACCTATTACTTTCTTATATACCTGCTATACAACCTTTATGAGAGGTGTTGGAGATTCAAAAACACCTTTTTATTTCTTATTAATTAGTATTATCTTAAATATCGCCCTGCTTCCAATTCTTATTTTCGGTTGGCTGGGTTTACCGGAATTTGGAATAAATGGTGCTGCTTACGCCTCTGTATTATCCAATTTCATTACATTTGCGATTCTATTAGTATACTTACACAAAAAAAGTCATGTACTCAAATTAGATTCAATTATTTTGAAACATCTTCACTTGAAAGGCTCGGTATTGAAAGCCTTACTGAGATTAGCCGTTCCTACCAGCATAAGTATGGTTTCAATCGCATTGTCAGAAATTGCAGTCATAACTTTTGTAAATGATTATGGATCCAATGCAACGGCTGCATACGGAATCGTGAATCAAATTGCAAGCTACGTTCAAATACCAGCGATGAGTATTTCAATTGCCATTTCAGTATTTGTTGCACAAGCTGTGGGGTCCGGGAATATTTCGAACATTAAACATATAACGAAAATAGCCATTACACTAAATTATCTTCTTGGTGGTATTCTTATTCTCATTCTTTACTTGATACCAAATCCGATTTTGGGAATTTTCTTAGACAACACTGATACTATTAATCTTGCAAAAGATCTTATTATAATCTCATTTTGGAGTTATGTTATTTTGGGTCATACTCAAGCAATTTCAGCAACAATGAGAGCAACAGGTACGGTATTATTGCCAACAATTTTTACAGTCACAAGTATTTTGATGATTGAAGTTCCAGTAGCATACTCCTTGTCACACTTTACAGGACTTGGGATAGATGGAATATGGCTCGCATATCCAGTTACGTTCATAGTCAATTTCTTGGCTCAATCTATTTACCACCGATTTTTTTGGAAAAAGAAATCTTTTAAGGCACTAATTAATTAAAACCTACTAAAAAAGAAGCTATTTTACAAATAGCTTCTTTTTTCTACTTCCGCACTAAACTGCCAGTTGTAGTCGCAAAACATAAACGGGAAGTATTCCTCCTTCTTTTCTTCCTATTTTCTGTAAGAAATTGAGATTTTTAGGAAAACATAGTTGGTAAATGAAATGACAGGAATTAGGGGTTAATAAAGGGGGTTTTCTGCATTTTCTCCTGCTTTTTTCTCTCTTTTTGTCAGGTTTTCTTTCTTTGAAATCCTTTATTTTCAGGCATTTCTCCTGCTTTTCCTCTTGCCTTCCCATTGCTTTTTTCAGGCTTTTTCTTTGGCTTCCTCAAACAAAAAACACGAGGAAAATTGGATGGATAATCCAACTTTCGCTCGTGTCATATTCAACTGCTAAAATGTCCTTCCCCGTTCCCCTTCACCCCCTCACTCCCCTCAAACCCTTGTGACTCTGAGCCTCAACCCTCTTTCTCCTTCTCTCCTCCACCCTTTCTTCTGCTACATTGTTCTTCCCCCCCATTTTCGCCCTCTTTTTTCCGTTCTGGATTGTATCGAGTATTCGGACAACGTTAAAAAGTTTTTCCCGTAATGCAGGAGAGAATTGGGAATAAAGATTGGAAAAGCAAATGGAAAATATTGATTAAGCATGGAAAATCCTACGGGTTTATACGGAATGCCTCTCGATTTTTCCTCTTTACTCCTCCCCCTCTTCCTTCTGTTATCCTTATTGAACAAGGGATTGAAGGATATTGGAGACAAAGAAAAGGGACGAAGTCCTATTGGACCCGCCCCGAATTTTGATGGATTTTTGATTGAAAAAACCGATTGAATAACGATTGATTACATAATGGACCCCTGACATCCCTTCCCCGTCTTTTCATTAACTTCTTAATACTAATTTTTGATCCCCTATGAAATAAACACAATCGGCTACTCTATCGACAAAGGTTTGATCATGCGATACAAATAGTACAGTTCCTTCATATCCTTTTATAAACCGTTCCAACGCTTCAATACAAAAAACATCCAAAAAGTTCGTGGGCTCATCCAAAATGAGTATATTGTATCTTCCTAAGAATAGCTGACACAATACTAGACGAATAGACTCTCCACCGCTTAAATTACGGACATTCTTTTTTAAATCATTTCCTGTAATGTTCATAGAGTGAAGAACAGAACGAATTTTGCTCTCATCGAAATCACTTCTATCTTTCATAAATTCCAGTACAGTTTCATCCTTTGTAAACTGATAGTCCATTTGTTCATAAATGCCGATAACCGCTTTTGGCGAAATCGTAATCCCTTCACCACGCTGTAAAATATGCCGAAGCAACGTTGTTTTACCTGAACCGTTTTTACCTGTAATAGCAATGGTCTTGCCTAACGGGAATTGAAAACCCGATTTATCAAGAAGTGTCTTCTCCCCCGCCTTTAGCCTTAACTTATCTGCCATTATCGGAAATTTATTGTGTAATTGTAAAGCACTAGACTGGTGAAATCGAATGATTTGCTCTTCTTTCGGTGCTTCCACCGCTTCAAGTTGTTCTACTCTTTGCTCTATTGCTTTTGCTGCTCTTTGGACTGCCTTTTGACTTGTATCCTTGGATTTCGTCATAAACATTTTATTCGCCTTTGCTTTTGTTTCTTTTTTGGACATATGACCATTGGCCTGTGTAATTTTTTCAGCCTTCTTCATCTTTTCTTCTGCGGCTTTGATAAGACGTGATTTTTCTTTTAAATACTTGTCATGTTGTTCCTGCTGTTGCCTTTTCTGAAGTGCTTTTTGTACGACGTAATCCGAATAGTTCCCTGTATATTCCGTTACAATTCCATTTTGGACTTCCCAAATCTTTGTCACAAGTTTATCTAATACATACCGGTCATGACTCACGAGTACGAGTGCACCATAATAGTAAGCCAATTCTCCGATAAAAAGTTCTACACCCTCTGCATCAAGATGCGTGGTTGGCTCGTCAATTAATAAACCTTCATGATAGTTTGAAAAAAATTGAGCTAGTTTCAGCCTTGTTTGTTCCCCACCGCTGAAATTATTGATGTCTGTTTCAGGAATAGACAGCTTTCCTTTTAGGTCATAATCCGCCTCTGCTGGCCCTGGTACAGTTAATTGATCAAAATAAGCAAAGTCTACATGACTTTTCACTTTTCCGTTTGATGGTTGAACTATACCCGCTAGTAACTTTAATAACGTACTTTTTCCTGCTCCATTTTTCCCGACAACACCGATGCGATCAAACTGATGAACAGCTAAACGATCAATCACTAATACAGTTTTATCTAAATAAGTTAGTTCAACATTTTCTAATTCAAAACATATTTCTTCCATTTTTGCTACCTCCCGAAAATTGTTGATTTCGTACCGATAGCTAGGACCGATACGAGCCTTTATTTCAAGTTAAAGCCCGTATCAAAAGAATAATAAAAATTGCATCATTTACTCCCCCTATTTCGTAGGATTATTAATAATCCATTTATTGATAATCAAATTGTTATAGAAAATGGTACAGCTATGGGACACCCCTTACACTTTTTCGAGTTTAATTTGGCCGTTCATTAGTTTTGTTTGACTTATTTATTCCTACCAAAATATCTAAGTCAATGGTAATCCTGGAAATTCCACGATTTATAATTTGTTCCATATCGTCCTTACTCATATTCCAGGAAAGTGGCGACATTTGAGTTAAATTTGTTAAATCTTTTTCATTTAGTCCCCTGGTATAACTAATTTCGAAAGTGTCCATAAGATGAAAATGCTGTTTAAAAAGGGATACTGTTTCATCATTTTTATATGACGTTTTATCTTTCTCATCGAATCGTGCTTCTCGTAGTTCTTTTAAATAATTTGAACGAGGAACAACTTTAATAATGAGACCATTAGGTACTGAGATCCTTTGGAATTCCTTATAATTTGCAGGTGATAGGATATTCAAAATGATATGGCATGATTGATCCTGTAATGGTGAATTTGCTAAATCACCGACAAGCCAAATGGATTTTTTGTAATTGCGTGCCGCCATTCGTATGCCCTCTTTTGAAATATCTAAACCAATTCCTGCAATTATTTCATTCTTACATTCATCTAAGATCCTTTGTAAATGTGATCCTTCTCCACACCCAGCGTCAAGAATCATGATTTTATCATTAGAGGCATTCATATTTTCATCAATAACTTCCGAAATCTTCTCATGCAGCAGGATGTAAAGGCCACTTTCCATAATGATTCGATTTCTTGCTTCAAATATTTTTTTGTCATAATGACTATTTGTAGAACGAGTCATCATATTTACATATCCTTGCTTTGCAAAATCAAATGTATGATTATTCGAGCAGACAAGACTTTTTAAATTAGCAAATATCATTGGACTATTACAAAGTGGACAACTAAATATATGAACATATTTACTAACTAATTCAGCACTTTTTTCTTTATTAGTCATGTTCCCTCTTCCTTTCAATAAAAAAATCACAAGCATCTGCCTGTGATCTGAGAGTAAAGGGAAAGAGAACCATCCTTATTCCGTTAGGGGCTATTAAAAGCCGTCAGCAAATAAAACCTACCCTTGATCTAATCAACGAAAGGTTAAAATTAGACAAAAATAAAGAAAGGCAAATAAGTCGCCTTTCTTACATTACATATTTTCCACACATAAACAGACAATAAGGATCCGCCCATAAGCTGGTTGGGGGAAGTAAATTGCTGGATGTGGTGAATAACTATGAAATGAAGATTATTAAAAAAGGACAGACTAATCCCGTTTACTCTGAATACACAAACAGAGCCTTTGACCGTATTCAATTACTGGTTCAAAGTTGGGAATCGTAGTCTCATAAAATGTGTCATTTTTTAATAATCCTCCTTAACGTTTAAATGTATAGTAATTATTATAGGTTCTCTTTTACAAAAAGTCAAAGATAAATAGTGCTTTTACAATTAGAGACGGTTATTTACCTTCAACTTGATATTTATTTTAGTATCATTTCCGTTTCCGACACAAGGTCATGCAACATTTTAACCGCTTCACTCGTATGATCTGAATCGGAAGAAATTAATGTAACAATCTGGTCGATGTTTTTCTTGTAATTATTGGGTTTCTGATTAAAGCTCTCAATCATTCGGACAGCTTTTTTCTCATTGATACAGTATTCATCATTCAAAGCAAATAATACTTGATTTAAACATGAAATAGTTCGGAAGCAGTGCCCCATAACAAATGAAATATCATCCTTATCCACATTGTCCTTCGCAAACATTAAAGAGAAAGATGCTTCGAACATAAAATAGCCGATTATGGCATCCTTTAATGGTTTTGGATAAGGGCTAGTCTTAGCTTTTAAATCTGAAATTTGATTAGTACGTTCAAACAATATTTTGCAAATGGAGATTTCCCCCATATACATAACATTTAGATAGGCATGTGGATGTCCCGTATGATAATGAGTAGAAACCTTGCCCTCTAAACAATCATCAATTACTTGAGATACCCTTTTTATATCCCGAAAAATCAAATCTACATGGTACCCTTGGACAACTAGCCATCCGCCGCCATTAATCCAGGCACCCCACTCGCCTAAAGATGTAACCAAGTTTTCTCTATGATCATCATCCAATCTAGTAGCAGCTTCACTAACCCCTCTGACATCAAACCCTGCCGATGTATCATAATATATTCCAATATCTATATCGGAAGTTGGGTGATTCGTACCTCTTGATCTTGATCCTCCTAATACCACTCCAACAATGCCCGGGACATCTTTTAATTCATTGTTAATTTCATGTAAAATGTTTTCTACGCTCAACAATTTTCAACTCCTATTTTTATCCTATGGTTAATAACATTCACTCAGTTATCATCGAAACAATCGGTTTTTCCAAAATAATCCCCATTGCCCAATTCATTCTACGAAAGGTACAGTTAGGCAATAATTTTCCATATATCTCATAGTATTTCTGTTCTGAAAGGTACTTGTCAGATGCTAAATGTTCGAGCCACGACTTTGAAGTGTTATACTTGAATACTCTCACAGCATTTTTCACACCGAATTTGAAACAGTTAGGAAGAAATTCTTGGATTGCTCCTAATATGTAAACGTACGTTGGTGGGGTTTCAACCTTAGACACATTATCAAGAATAACAATTTTCCCACCTTCGTACAGCAATTCTTTCATTTGATTAATTACAATTGATATATCCCTCAAATGATGGAAAGTCGTCCTGCTTACGATATAATCAAACTTATACCCCAAACTAAGATTTTCTGCATCCATCTTCAAGTATGAAATATTCGAACACTGACGCTTCTTGTTGGCAAACTCAAGCATCCCTTCCGATATATCAATACCAACTACCTCGCTAAAAGATAATTCATAGACTAATATTCCCGTCCCACATCCAATATCTAATGCTCTCCCTTTTTCTATTGGCATATTAGCAATAAAAAAGGTATTGTCATTCAGAAGATTAGTTACAAAGTCATACTCTTCAGCCACTTTATCAAACTGTGATCCTGTAATACTCATATGTTCACCCCCTCCTATTCAACAATGGGATAGATTTACCTTACCATTTACTTATTTCATTCAACTCTTCCTGTAAATAGTTCATCGTTATAACTCTTTCTTGTTCCCCTTGTTTATCATATAAAAGTTGTTCCATAAATTCCCATATATCTCCCAATCGTCTCTTTCCCTTATAAAAGGTCATTGCTTCAGGATTAATTGAAAAGTTTTGATGAGTTTTCCGATAGATACTTAAAAATTCATTAAAGTAGGGTTTATCATCTAAGAACATCAAGTCAGCTTCAGGCGGGGCTAGTTTCAATCCTTCCCAATCAATTAATATTAGCTCTTGTCCCGACTGCATTAAATTCCAATTGTGTAAATCTGTATGACATAAGGCCATTCTTAATTTTGAGTTTTTCAAGTTCTGTGAATGCTCCTCAAGTGTATAAATCAGATCATTTAATTGTAGAATGTAGGAATGGATCAATTCCCATACCTCAGACGGAAAATCATTTCTCCCTTTTTGCAATGTTTGTCTCAACATCGGTAAAAATGGAACCTCAAAATCTTCTATAAAAGCATCAGTCCCAATTGGAATGTTATCACTATATGAATGAAGCTCTGTTATGATCTTTGAAAGCTGATAAACCTGATTCTCTGTTAAATCTCGATCCCCAATCGTTTCCCCCTCAATATATTCATAAAGCAAATAAATCCCATACTCATCTTCACATTTATATTTTCTTTCACTTGTCATCATAGGAACGGAGATTTTCCCTTTTAAATTGCTATTCTTTATAAGCCATACCAAGATTGGAACATATTGATCAATCAGAGCAGTCAACTTCGGTGTGGAAGCTCTGCTTTTTTCATATACCTTCAAAAAATAGCTTTGATTTTTATTTGACACTTTATAAGCGAGCGATGCCCATCCACCCCGCTGAGGCGACACAACATTAATCTCTATGTCATAAAAGTCTTTTAATATACTTTTTACTTGATTCATCCTAGCCCCTCCAGTAAAAACTTACAACACGGAAAAAGTATAACACAATTCGAGGTTGCCCTTTAATTATTGTAAAAAGCCATACATATGCGTATTAGAATGGTTGAATATGAATTTCAAATGATTTAGTATCTTATTTAAGGCATTATTTATGAGGTGAGGGTATTGGTGAAAGCAGACAAGTTAGCCTCCTAAAAATCAAAAACACATTTTTAGGAGGCTAATCAAATGAAATTTAATCTAATTGAAAAAGAAAAATGGGATAGATTGCCGTATTTCAAGCATTACTTAAATCAGAAGTGCACATTTAGTATTACAGCAAATATAGATATTACAACGTTATTGGAACAGCTCAGGAACAAAGGGATAAAGCTATATCCATCCTTTATTTACATGGTCACTAGAATAGTAAATTCTCATAAAGAATTTAGAACTTGCTTAAAAGATGATGGTACTCTGGGTTATTGGGAAAGTATGTTGCCTAGCTATACAATCTTCCATAATGATAACAAATCATTCTCAAGCATATGGACCGAATTCTCTGATGAATTTCGTGTCTTCTATAAAAACTATCAAGACGATATGAAACAATATTCAGAGGTTAAAGGATTTTTCACAAAAGAAAATGTACCAGAGAATACCTTTCCTATATCTAGTATTCCATGGGTTAGTTTTACTGGCTTCAACCTAAGCGTAAATAATAATCATAACTACTTATTACCAATAATTACTGGCGGAAAATACTGTAATCAGGAAGATAAAATATTATTGCCTATTTCTTTACAGGTACATCATGCGGTTTGTGATGGATTTCATGCGAGTATTTTTATAGAGGAACTACAGCAACTTTCTAATAACTGCCTTGATTGGCTCACATAAGTATTGATGATGTAGCTTAATAAATTTAGTTAAGGAGTTGCTTTGGTGACTCCTTTTCTTAATTATATTCAAACCCCATCTTTACCTAGTTCTGATTAGCTCACCTTTATTTGACCTTTATTACTCATTCAATGACTGATAAATGTTTTGCGTATACTTCGTGATGGCCTCGTCATAATCTGGATACTTATATCCAAGACTTTCTGCCACAGATTTAGAGTATTTTCTAAATAACTCATAACAAGTAAATAAAGACTTCCACATGTTTGAGTAGCTACTCTCAGAATAAGTTGTGAGTAATGTTTCCCGATCATCTTTCGGTAAATACTGTTCAATAAATTTATAGTTTTTCCCTACACTAAAGGTAAACCCTTGCTCTAATCCTATTTGCCAAGACATCATTCTTAACAGATTAGGCCGTACTATCTCGTTCAAATGGTCAATTGCAAATAGAATTTCTTTTCTAGCCAATCCCTTTACTACATATGTAGAAACCCACCAAAATTCATTGCAGCAATCATCAAATTCTCTTGCTGTGGGCTTTTTAATCCAATACTTTCGATCATTTGCGACCACTTTATTTTTGACAAGACCACCCTTATCAAGTAGGACTTCTACTAGCCCATCACTATTAGAAAAGTAATCATCTACTTCGTTTATCGGAATAAGTGTTAAGTCAATTCTATTGCCATCTTCAAATAGCATAAGGTAGGAAAACCAATTCCCTAACTCCGGCGGAAAAAGCTCCATGTCTTCCGGTTTTTGCATTATCAAACGTTTCCCAAAAACATTCAGCCATTCATCATTCTTTTTGAAGGAATCCATATCTGTTACAAAATAAGAAATATCATAATCCTGCAATGAATCACGGGGAATGTTTTTGTTTGCACGTGAACCTTCCAAAGTTACCAAGCGAATTCGATTATCGTTCTTAGCAAAACTAATGAGCAAATTCATCATTTCTTGTTCACTTCTCATTGTATTAATCCTCCAATTTGTTGAAAAGTAGTTTATGTGCCGTATACGAAGAAATCTCAGAAAATTACTGTTCTCAGATTTCTATTTGTGTACTTTTTATTTAGCAAACTATTACTATTACTTTTCTACTGAAATGATTAAAAACATGGGTCTTCTGTTTTCATCTTTCATCCCTGGATCATTCCTTACCATTTCTTCCGTAGCCATAGGTTCCTTAACCGCTTTTATTTTAAAACCTATATGAATTAAATCATTAATATAAGTAGAAATTGTACGGTGATATTTGATCACATTCTCGGTTAGAAAAGTTGTATTACGTACCTCTTCTGATTGGTAATTATCCACTGGCCAATGAAGGCGATTTCCTTGATCATCATAATACCAATCTTGTTCGTCCCGAGAAGTAAAAATCGGATGTTCCACGGAAAAAATAAAAGAACCTCCAGGTTTTAAATATTGATAAACTATTTCGCAAATAGTATCAAACGATTTAATATAGTGAAAAGCTAAAGAACTGATCACTACGTCAAATTGTGCGTCCGAAAAATTGATGTCTTCAATTGGCATTTTAATATACGTAATTAAAGGATCATCTGTTTTTTCACGGGCTGTTTCAAGCATTTTTCGGATATATCTACTCCAATTACCGAACTTGCTTAGTGTTCACGTGCGTATCGACAATGCCAACCGAATCCGCACCCCAAGTCAAGTACACTCTTATTTTTCAACTCTGGAAATAAGGATTTTAAAACCGGCCATTCTCCTGCACCTTCAAGCCCTTTAACTGATCTTGGCATTTTTTCATATTCAGAAAAAAACACAGCATCATCATATTTGTTTTGTTTCATAATTTAAACATCCCCTATAATACTCTTTCCTTAACACATGTCTATTCCTCTATCTCCCAAGCTGGGTTCCAGACTACTTCCCACAAATGCCCATCCGGATCCTGAAAGTGACCGGAATATCCACCCCAAAAAGTGTTGTGTGCAGGGTCCGTTATTGTTGCACCCGCTTTTTCGGCTTGTTCTAATACCTTATCTACTTCTTCTTTACTATTTACATTGTGACCAATTGTAAATTCAGTAGGACTTGCTGGAGCCTGTGTAACTTTTGCCTCATATGCAATATCTTCTCGTTTCCAAATAGCAAGTTTCAAACCTGATTGTAGTTCAAAAAAGGCTACTGCTCCATGCTCAAATTCTTTACCTACAATACCTTCTGTGGGTAGTCCCAATCCATCACGGTAGAATTCTAATGCTTTTTCCAAATCATCTACACCTAATGTGATTACTGTGATTCTTGGTTTCATAATTAATGACACCTCATCTTCATATTCATTTTTACCATTAAACTTTTGGCAATAACTAATCCGAGTCCTGTCCCCATGTCCCTGCGTCCACTACCCGCTACTTAATGTAATTTCAAATTACATTCCAGCTAAACCTAATTCTTTATTTGCCATCTGAATATATTCATCCATCCCAGATATTAAGGCAAATTCGGCAATTCCAACAGGGTAAGCAGCATTTAATTCAATAATATGTTCCCTCATCTTAGGCCAATGATACCCTCCAGCTTCTTTGTAAGACTTGATAAGTGTATCAAGACCTTCTTCACCAAATACTCTGTAATGGCCAACGAAATCAGTGGAAATATCAGCTACCTTTGCTTCTGTCCAATCAATTAACCCCGTTACATTTCCTGAACTTTCAACGAGGATATGTCCTGGGTGCAAATCTCCATGAATCAGTCCGGTTTCTTTTGGCCATATTTCTTCATCATTCAACCACGACCGCCATCTATTCCATAACTCTTCTCCCACCCCAAATTTCTCCTTAACAGCATCCATTCGGTCTTTCATGATTTGTTTTACTTCCTCTGGTGTATCAATGAGTCCATCAATCACAAACACTTTCTTTAATTCAGACTTTCCCCTTTGGTTTATCTCCTATTAATCCAAATAAAAACATCTGAGAAAATGCATACTTATTGTACGCTTTTGAGACAACTGAGGGAATTGTTAAATCAAGGTCCAAGTAAGTGGTTAGGATTAACTGGGTGAATTCTTTTTGATTCGTTAAGGCGTATTCCTGCAATTGTTTTACAAACTCCTTACTAACTTCCTCCCTTCCCCCTAGTGATTGTTGTAATTGGTACCCTGCCTTATATAGTTCAGCAGCTATATCTTCATCCGATTTCTGATGTTCAGCTACATAGTTGGAAATCCAGTCACGTACAAGGGATGAAGTATCTTTATTATTTTCTTTAGCAATCTGTTGGAAATTCTCCTTTAGTTCTTTTGATATACGTATGTGCAAATTCGTATCCATTAAAA
The DNA here is from genome assembly GCF_023715155.1 of Neobacillus mesonae. Classification (GTDB taxonomy): domain Bacteria; phylum Bacillota; class Bacilli; order Bacillales; family Cytobacillaceae; genus Neobacillus; species Neobacillus mesonae_A. The sequence goes on along the minus strand of NZ_JAMBNQ010000033.1, from coordinate 21,231 downwards.
TTTTGCCTCCTTAAAATAATAGACTAATCATAGCATTCTTGTGTTTACAATGTCAACACAATGTATTTACAGATATTATTATTCCCCTGTTAAAAAGTCCTTCCCTGCCCAAATCACCCTCAAACCCATGCTGATCTAAGGGGCAACTTCTTTTCTCTTCTTTCCAATCTGTTATTAAGTTCTTCCCCAAAACCCCCGATTTCCACCTCACTTTTTGGCTCTGGATTGTATCGAATATTCTACTAATGTTAAAAGTTCTTCCCGTAATGGAGGAATGAATCAGAAGAAAAGATGGGAAATGTAGCAATTTTAGGACATAACGGACGGAAAAAAAAGGCGAATAAAGATGAATAAAATTCGTTGGATTTATGTGGTGGGCATAGTAATTGAAAAGGGATTGGATACCTATTGAATTCAGTTACGACAAGGGATTAATTGGACTTTCTCCCGATTTTGGAAAAAAAAGGGGCAAAATCCTATTGGACCCGCCCCGAATTGATATTAATTTTTTATTGAAAAAACCGGTTGAATAACAATTGAATACATAATAGTCTGCCCGCTGCTCTTCCAGCTTCCTTTGCCGTTCGGATTCCAACTATTTAGCAGTAGGTACCGACTTTAAGGCATTGGAGACAAGTTAGTCATGAAAATTTCGTATATATTGAACCTCTCCCTCATCTTTCACAACAATTCCAAGTTCATTTAAGTCCATTCTTAAATGTTTTATTTTTTTCTTATCTCCTTCTCTAATTGCATTCCGACGTTCATATAAGATGGCATAGACATTATCTCCTACTGTATGATCTTCAAGTGTCCAGCGTTTGTATTGATCAGCATATGAATCCTGTTCACTCCAATGATAGTGATGATTCAGGAATTTTTCTCGTATGATTCCTTTTTTTATGTCTGTCTTTTCTCTCAATAATTCTTGTCCTTTATTACCTGTAATGATAACTGTTTGATCCTCCATAAAGATTTCTTTTACGTCTGAACTGTTAATTCTATTTTCTTTATCATCTTTATTAATCAAAATTTCTGTATCACTAATACTCACTTTCAAGGCTTCACTATAGACTGTTAATGACAAAAGAACCCCTATAATCGCACCTATAATCATCAAGACAATAGAAGTCCAAAAAGGGTCAAGTGACTCCAAGAGTACAATGACCTTTGAATCATTAAAAAGCGGAATTTTTATGATGAAATCCAATAATCTTGGAAGAAACCAACCAATCGTTCCTAACACAATAGGAAATAAAACAGCAAAGAGCTTTTCCAAGAAACCCATACCAATTGTGGATGTATCTTTCATATTATTTTTTTACTCCTTCATTCTATTTTTTTTAATAGATGATTCTATTTCCTAAATTAGTGCTATATGACTATTTTTAACACCATTTTAATTAATTCATTTTTATATTTCTCAAAACTAAAGGTTTTATTATGTTTAAGCATACTTTCCTCAATTGCTCCTTGAATCAGGACACAGATCATTTCAACATCAAACTGATTAGAAAACTCCTTCTTTTGTTGCCCATCTAATAGAATCTCTTTGAGCAATGTATATATTGGATCTTCGTCTTCTTCCCCATTGTCAGCTCTATAGAATGGAATTCCTTCTTCATTTTCAACATTAAAGACAATCTCAATTAATGCGATATTATATTTAAAGTTAGCCACTTGATAAGCCAAACACGCTTCAATATATGCAGTTAATTGCGAAGTAGGTGTTTCCTCCTGAACCACTTTTCCACTAATAAAATCCAATTTTTTTTCTAACAAGTACAGTAAAGTTTGATTAATTAAATCCATCTTGTCGGAAAAATGATAAGAAATTAAACCTGTGCTCACCTTTGCCTTTTTGGCAATTTTAGTTAAACTCACTTTTGTATAACCAACTTCTTCAAGTGTGTCAATACAAGATTGAATAATCTGCTCTCTTCGTGCTTCCGCAATAAAAGATTCACCCATTTTTAAAAACATCTCCTTTAAATCATATTACTTATCCAAATAAAATATTGATTGCACAATCAAAATATTGATTATACGTTTTATTTTACTTGCATCTTTTATTATTGTCAAATATGCTTCCATAATTAATGGAGCAGGACTTCTGGGTTTTATTTATTAGGAATTTTAAACGAAAAGAAAAGCAGTTTAGATGATTGGATCCTTATTGGACAAAGGATTATATAATTATTGAACAACAGAAACAAAACTGGACCCGCTAATGGAATCTAGCCTGAATTTTGATTGATTTGTGATGAAAACAACTAATTGTTTAAGGATTGAATACATATGGGTTGCCCGCTGCTCCTTCCCGATACCTTTGCCGTTCGGATACCAACTATTTAGCATGGGGAAGTAGAAAGTAGCAACTATATAGTTGTGCTAGTACGCATTACATACAGTGTGATCCATCAAACAAATCTTCCTAAGTAATTTAGGAGGGGGTTTCTTTTTTCTCCGTCCATTTATTTCTTTAGTTAGTATCCCCATTATCAATTACTTTGAACATCAGGTACAAACAATCCCTATCTCCATTTACCTCATTTATGAAAATCCAAGTCCATCTACTATGTCCCCAATCGAATAATTAACCTTCCCACGCCCCTCCTTCCTCACATCACCCTCAAGCCCTTCTCTCCCAAGGGCTCACGCCCCCTTCACATTACCTTCCATTTTCTGTTATAGAATAATTACGTTCCCGCCTTTTTCCCGATTTTCGCCCAAAATTGTACCGATTTCGCAATGATTTTTATAAAAAAATTTCGTTCCTTTTCGAATAAATACGGAGTAGATGGTGAGGGGCCATTTGATTTAAAACGTGTGAAAAAAACACTAGAAAGGATACCGATTCAATAGCGTGAGGAAACCAACTGAAAAAGAACTTGAGTTGGACTAAACCCTTGCTGAACAAAGGATTGGAGGAATATAGAATTAAAAAAACGATTGGATTCGGATTGAATTTTGATTGAAAATGGGATTGGACTACAATTGGAACCCCAACGAATTTTACACAAAAAAACCGAAGGTCTGCCGGGAAAAATACCGGAAAAACCTTCGGATAAGGAACAGGCTCCCCATACCAAGCAAATAATATCAAATTTACAGTCAAACTCTTTGAGCTAGAACCAGCTCGAACTTTTTTTAGTATTGATATAAATCTCAACACGATATGATGATAATGAATAAAAAATGAAAGGAATGTTGTGAATATGACAACTTTATATCGAATCAATGTGTTCGAAGACGAATTCCATTCCAAAGTAGTAACAAGGGTTAAATACAATGAAATCCTTGATTATTGGGATGGTCACAATTGGACAAATGGTGGAGTAGGAAGGCATTTGGGTATCACTAAGCTAAAAGATGGCAGGTATGTACTTATTTACGGTACACAATGGCAAGGAGAAAAAGATTATGGGAGGGTTGTTTCGCCAAAGGAAGCCTTACATGAGATATTAAAGTCTCACAATACAGAGCTTTTGACTCTGAAAAAGTTTAAGGATTTGAAAACTTTAGCAGAAGAAAAATAGATTATCGGTGACATTGAATACGAAAGGAAATAAAAGACCTAAAGGAGAACATTCTCCTTTTTATTACTTGAATCTATAAAACTGAGTTAAGATTGAGTACGTAATGCTCTACTGCACTCTTTTCTCTATTTTCCATATTATAGATGAAATATTACAAACCAAACTAAATTCTTCTTTCCTCCTATGTATAACAAAATTAAACCCTTCTCAAATCCCCCACCTCAAACCCGTATTCTTCCGTTCGAGTTAAAATAAAAATTTCCGACTGAACCCCTATTTTGGAACTTTTTCGATTCAAAAATGACCATTTTTCCCGCTTTTTCCAACTATTTTTTCACCTTTTTTCATTAGTTAAAATAGAAATCTCCGATTTTGGAAGAAGGATAAACGGAGAGAAGAATAAGGGAATAAAGAAAAACATTGAGAAAAGAAGGAATTAGACCTTCGGTCTCTTATTGAATAAATACTTGAGTGAAATATTGAAAAAAGCCTGAATTGGTAAGGGTTCAAGCATGATTAAGCTAGGATAAAACTATTGAGTTATTATTGATTTCCTATTGAATTATAACAGAAAAAAGCCCGGGTTCCTAATGAGGAAAAACCGGGATGATATTGAATCAGAACAGGAAATCGGAAATGTTTATTTTCACGAAAATCGAGTCTGAATCGGAAGTGTTTATTATTGTTCGGAAGAGTTTATTATTGTTTTACAGCTGGAATCGAAAATGTTTTTTTGATTCGAGGAGTCTATTATTGGGTTACAAATTTAAAATAATCTTCGCTACCGCTTCCACATGTGTTGTCATCGGAAACATATCCACCGGCTGGACCTCTAGTGTTTTGTAGCCGCCATCTTCCAATATTCTTAAATCGCGTGCCAATGTTGCCGGATTACAGGATACATACACAACCTTTTTCGGTTTCATATCAATGATTGTCTTCAGCAGTGCTTCGTCACAGCCTTTACGCGGCGGGTCTACAACCAAAACATCGGCGGCATTTCCTTCCTGATACCACTTCGGTATGACGACCTCCGCTTCCCCGTCAGCAAACTCTACATTTTCCATTTCATTAAGCTCGGCATTCCTTCGTGCATCTTCAATCGCATCCGGCACAACTTCCACACCGAAAACATTCTTTGCTTTTTGCGCTAAAAACAAAGTTATCGTTCCAATACCGCAATACGCATCAATTACACTTTCCTCGCCTTTTAAGTCTGCATATTCCAGTGCCTTGTCATAAAGTACCTTCGTTTGGACAGGATTAACCTGGTAAAAAGACAAGGCCGAAATCGCAAATTTCACATTTCCAATATAGTCATAGATCACTTCACTGCCCCATAGGACCGTTGTTTTTTTACCAAGGATCACATTCGTCCGTTTGGAATTTATATTATGAACGATTGATTTAACCTTTGGAAGCCGAACTGTGATTTCCTCTACCAGCTTATTCTTTTGCGGGATATCCTTTGTCCTGGTGATGATCACCACCATGAGTTCACTTGTCTGCTTTCCATACCGGGCCATAATATGGCGCACGACCCCGCTATGAGTTTCCTCTTGATATGCGGGAATCCCAAGTTTACTGCAAATCTCTTTTACCGTTTGAACAGCCTCATTCACTTCTGGAAGCTGGATTAGGCTTTCATCCGTATCAACGATTTCATGACTTCTAGGTTTAAAAAAGCCGGCAATAAGCTTTCCGTCTTGCTCACCAACAGGAACCTGGGCCTTGTTGCGGTAATATAACGGGTTTTCCATTCCTAAAATTGGGTGTATAGTCACATTCTCCAGCTTGCCAATACGGTTTAGCACCTGCCGCACCTGGTTTTCTTTATACTTTAGTTGACCTTCATAACTGATATGCTCCAGCTGGCAGCCGCCATATTTATGCTTTTCACTTACAGGAATATCAACCCGGTATGGGCTTTTTTCATACAGTTCAATTAACCGTCCGACACCATAGCTTTTTCCTGTTTTAATGACTTTGACCTTTGCTTTTTCACCCGGCAGGCCGTTCGCAACAAATAAAGGATAGCCGTCAACCTTTGCCACCCCTGCCCCGTCATGGGTTAAATCTTCAAATACTACATCTATATAATCATTTTTATTAATCGGCAATGTTCTGCTCATTTATTTCTTCCTTTTCACATTATGTTTGCATGGATTTCGCAGCTGTGCGGTTTTTAAATGGCGGATAGTTTACTTCAATTAGCGAATAGCTTACTCTAATTAGCGGATAACACCCTTCTATTAGCGCTTGCCCTTTATTTTGTCGGATTACTACCCTCAATTAACGCATAGCTTACTCTAATTAGCGGATAACACCCTTCTATTAACGCTTGCCCTTTATTTTGTCGGATAACTACCCTCAATTAGCGCAAAGCTTACTCTAATTAGCGGATGAAACCACCCTAAATTAGCGCCTTCTCTCTTAATGCGTGCAGAATTCAAAATAATACCTCATATTGCAGGCAATCCTCCGCCGTCGGATAACCGCTAAATTTGTAAAATAGACCCTTTCAAACCAATCCGCTGACTAGCAAAATTGTAACACAAAGGCCTTCAGATTGCGAAGACGGCTGCCAAATAACAAAATTCCGCTCAAAATAGGCGAGAAATTTGTCAGAATATTTTTGTTTTCAAATATAATAAAATTGTATAAGATTATTACTAAACCCTATAGAAAGGAGTGGATAATGATGAGGATACCTAAAACCTTAGCTATCAGTTTGCTCCTGACGTTTCTTGCCTTCAGTATTTACCATATACCTAAGGCACCACCAAACCAGGATCCGGACAGCAAGACTTCCATCTTTTTTAATGATTGGAAGGTAAAGGCGCAATGGGATGATGAAAAGAAACCCATCAATCTGCCGAACTTCTTTGTAATCTTTTTCATCTTATCCACAATCCGAATCACAGTAACTGCCATTTCTACAAACTTTAAACGTGATACCTCCTTTCTAATCCCAATCTTTCATCAATCGAATTACTTAATCCATACTCCTAAGTTATAAAAGTAAAACATAACAAGGGAGGACGAAAATATGTGGATTCGTTACTTAATAATTGGATTTTTTTCCTTATCAGCTGTAAGCATGCTTACCTTTCAAGGAATTGAAATCTTCCACGCCTTCATGGATTACTTTAGACAAAAATAAGAATTCAAAAGCAGGAACGAAAAGTGGTTCCTGCTTTTTTGTTGTATAGAAAAGTTAGACAATATGAACATTTTAAGTTATTCTACTATTATATTCAGATTTTATCTAATGAGATTGAATGCTGTTAAAATAAGCCTTCCATACAATACAGGGAGGCTTTTATTATTCAGAAATATTATTAGAAAGGAATAAATCATTGAAAAATCAGGAACAGTGGTCATCAAAGATTGGATTTATTTTAGCTGCAGGAGGGTCTGCAATCGGACTTGGTGCAATATGGAAATTTCCCTATATCGCAGGAGTGAGCGGAGGCGGAGCCTTCTTTTTTATCTTTATTCTGTTTACCTTAATACTTGGGTTACCGCTTTTGATGGCCGAATTTGTGATTGGAAGAAGAACACAGAAGGATGCCGTTCAAGCATATAAAGCATTAGCGCCAGACTCAAAATGGCATTGGATTGGATATTTGGGAATGATCACTTGCTTTATACTGCTTTCATTTTACAGCGTGATTGGCGGCTGGATCATTATCTACATCTGGAAAGCTGTTACCGGGCAATTGAGCGGATTGAATCAAGCCGAGTTTCAGCAATTATTTGGTGAGACGATTGCAAATCCTGCCATTAGTATTGTGGTTCAGTTAATCTTTATTTTTCTTACTATCATCGTTGTGGCAAAAGGAATTCAAAAAGGGATTGAAAAAGCAAGCCAAATTATGATGCCGATTCTCTTCATCCTGTTTATTGCCCTTATAATTCGGTCTCTTTCATTAGATGGAGCGATGAAAGGTGTCACATTTTTATTTCAGCCCGATTTTCACAAAGTCACTGCGGAAACCATTCTTTTTGCATTGGGGCAGTCCTTTTTTGCGTTGAGTGTCGGGGTCTCCGTTATGGTCACCTACAGCTCATATTTGTCAAAAGCAGAAAACCTGTTCCGCTCGGCACTGTCGATCGTTGGAATGAATATTTTTATTATTATTCTCTCCGGCCTTGCCATTTTTCCAGCCGTTTTCTCATTCGGATTAAAGCCTGATGCCGGACCGGTACTATTATTTAATGTGCTGCCAAATGTATTTAATAAAATGGCCTTTGGCATGATTTTCTTTGTTGCTTTTTTGGTGCTCTTTTTATTTGCCGCATTGACTTCTGCTTTTTCAATGCTTGAAATTATAGTGTCTGTTATTTCCAAAGGAGATACTAAGAAACGGACAAAATGGTCATGGATTACCGGTATCGCGATTTTTATTTGTGGAATCCCTTCCGCCTTGTCTTATGGGGTCTTAAGTGATGTTACCATTTTCGGTAGAAGCATCTTTGATTCAGCAGATTATTTAGTCAGCAATGTCCTGATGCCGATTGGTTCCTTATTGATTGCGATCTTCGTCCCATTAAAAATTAAAAAATCGGCTTTATATGAAGAATTGTCGGCCGGCGGTGGTTTTTCATTAGGATTATTTCATCTATGGTTTTTCTTAATTCGCTATATAGCTCCGGTAGCCATTATTATTGTTTCTATTTATGTTATGAAAGGATAAATAAATAAAATCATTTTGAAAAAGGAAGGCTGGTCAATAGAATTATTATCTATATGACTTTTGTGCCTTCCTTTTTTTATGGACACGATAACCTAAAAAACACACGCCCAAAGCTAGTATCTTCTGGAATTTTACTAATGGTTTCTTTGCCTTTAAACTTTGCGCAAATTTTGGGGTGATGCCAATCTACTTTGCCCCTGCTTTACTATTAATTAAGTTAGGTGGAGTTTTCCCCTGTAATCCTGTAACCAAATTAACCGCTCCTAACATCGCCATTTTTAAACGAGTTTCGTAGGTAGCAGAGCCGATATGCGGCAAAGTCACCACATTTTTCATAGAAAGCAATGGGTTATCCGGCTGGACCGGCTCTTGAGAAAAGACATCTAGTCCCGCAGCAAGAATCTGACCAGTTTTTAGAGCATGGATTAAGGCTTCCTCATCCACGGTTTTCCCTCTTGAACCATTTACAAAAATGGCCGTCTCTTTCATTAACTCAAACTCTCTTTTTCCTATCATTTTTTCAGTCAAAGGTGTTAACGGTGTCATTAAACATACAAAATCAGATTGCTCTAGCAGTTTATCCAGCGAACAGTAAACTGCTCCAAAATCTTGTTCTGCTTTTTCATTCTTAGATCGGTTGTGATACAAAATTTGCATATCAAATCCCAAATGGGCTCTTTTGGCAATGGCAGTTCCAACCCCACCCATACCAATAATACCCAATACCTTATGGTGGACATCTACCCCAAACCATTCTTCCCCCAGAATTGACCCCCACTGGCCTTTCTTAACCCAATGATCCAATTCCGGCATTCTTCTAGCTGTAGATAAGAGCAAACCAAAAATAGTGTCTGCCACCGTGTCATTCAATACCTCCGGTGTATTCGTAGCCATAATTCCCCGTTCTGTCAATACTGCTATATCAAGATTATCGTAGCCGACAGAGGTATTTGATACTATCTTTAAATGAGGAGCTTGGTTTAATAAATCTTTATCTACTTTTAGCCCTGAACCCAATATTCCTTGAGCATCCTTCAATTCTTGAAGGAATTCAGGATAGGTTTCTGAATCTAATTTTTCAAAGTAAATAGCCTCGCATGTATCTTGAATAAAATCTAATACCTTCTTATCCACTTTCCTATAGACAATTACTTTCGGTTTCATTATTAATTCCTCTCTTTCAATAGAATAAGAATCAAATATATATAGTACACCCAGCTAATTAAGTTTCGAGGTCTATGCAAATCGCCTTCCACTATACCATACCATTACTCAGAAAAATCTGATAGTTAATTAAGGATTTGTGACTAACCTCCTGTAAGCATTGACTTCCTTACAAACAAGACCGAAAATAACAAAAAGGCACCCGATTAGCTCATACGAGTGCCTTTTGTCTACAATTTGATTTTATTGAGAATCTATATACCTCTTTCAAATAAACACATTCTTTTCATCAAGAACCTTATTTATAGTCTTCCTTTTTCATAGCAGCAACTTTCTCTTTGACTTCTTTAATATTTTTCATTTTATTATCCCAGCATGTTTTACTTAAGTCGACTGGGTAATCCTCCGGGTTCAGGATCCGTTTGTATTCTTCCCAAAGGTCAGCAAGATTTTGCTTTAAATAATCTCGTGATTCTTCCAAACATGGTATTTCGTAAACCATCTCCCCATTCACAAAAATATCATGATGGAGTTCCTTTGCCGTGAAATCCGTCACCACTTTGTTAATATAAGTATGGGTCGGATGGAACATTTTTAACTGTTTTTCAGGAAGCTTTTCCTCTTCCATCGTGATATAATCACCCTCGGCATGATTATTCTGATTATTGATAATCCGATAAATTCTTTTTAATCCCGGAGTGGTCACTTTACCTGGATTAGAGGAAATCTTGATGGTATCCTCCATTTTTCCCTCTGCATTTTCAATAGCAACAATTTTATATACCGCACCTAAGGCTGCCTGGTCATAGGCTGTGATCAGTTTTGTTCCAATTCCCCAGCTGTTAATCTTGGCTCCCTGTGCTTTTAAGTTAACGATTGTATACTCATCTAAATCGCTTGATGCAAAAATCTGTGCATCCTTAAAACCAGCTTCATCGAGCATTTTACGTGCTTCTTTTGAAAGATAGGCAAGGTCGCCGCTGTCCAAACGGATGCCGATAAAGTTAATTTTATCGCCTAATTCTTTCGCCACCTTAATGGCGTTCGGCACACCAAGACGAAGGGTATCATATGTATCGACTAAGAATACACAGTCTTTATGGGATTCTGCATATTTACGAAAAGCCGTATATTCATCCTTATAGGCCTGAACCATCGAATGGGCATGAGTCCCGGAGACAGGAATGCCAAACAGTTTTCCAGCTCTAACATTACTTGTTGAATCAAATCCGCCAAGATACGCTGCCCGTGTGCCCCAAATAGCTGCATCCATTTCCTGTGCACGTCTTGTCCCAAATTCTGCAGCTGGTTCATCTCCCACCACCTGCTTGATGCGGGATGCTTTTGTGGCAATTAATGTTTGATAATTCACAATGTTAAGCAAAGCAGTTTCAATTAACTGAGCTTCTGCTAACGGGGCGTCAACCCGCAAAAGCGGTTCATTGCCAAACACAAGTTCTCCCTCTCTCATGGCCCGGATTGTGCCTGTGAACCTTAAATCTTTAAGATAATCCAAAAAGTCTTCCTTATACCCAATTTCATTTTTCAAGTATTCCAAATCTTGCTCGCTAAACCGGAAATCTTGAATAAACTGAATAACCTTTTCAAGACCTGCAAACACAGCATACCCATTTCCAAACGGTAGTTTTCGAAAGTAAAGGTCAAAGACTGCACGTTTATTATGTATGCCATCCCTCCAATACGTCTCTGCCATATTAATTTGATACAGATCTGTATGTAGAGCGAAACTATCATCGTGGTAAATGTGCTTCATAATGTGTCCTCCAACTGCTATTACGGCTTTTTACTATTTTTACAATCATATCATTAATAAAGTGAAACTTCCATCAGCGGGGTTTTCTTCATCCCCCGCTGATGTTTAGTACAGTTTACTTAGTGCTATCACACAGATAAAGAGTCAGTGCAAACCCGATTGGCTTAATTAAACCTTTGTTTAAGCAGCGGCTAGTTTCGCTGTTTTTCCACGATAGGAACTTTACAGATAAAGTTGATCTTTCGCCAAGCTGCTTGATTTACTACTCATCTTGAGATGGAAGTATTACTGCCCAGTAAGCGGGATAATTCTATTTAACCACAGCTCCAAGTGTTTTTTCAAAATGCCCCAGTGCCCAATCGTGTCCTGCCTGATTAAAGGAAGCGACAGCATCTTTATAAACAACCATTTTAAATCCTTTGTTATATGCATCAACAGCCGTATGAAGGACACAGATATCAGTGCAAACGCCAGCTATGTGAACCTCAGTAATTCCCCGTTCACGCAGTTTCATTTCAAGATCTGTTCCAGCAAATGCAGAATATCTTGTTTTATCCATAAAAACGACATTGGCGCGGTGTTTGTTTTCCTCATAAACATTCTGAAGCGCCCCATATAAAAGCCTTCCGTCTGTTCCTCGCAGATTATGCGGCGGGAATAGTTTTGTCTCTGGATGGAATTCATCCCCTTTATCATGAACGTCAATGGCGAAGACCACATAATCACCGTTTTCGATAAACTCCTTTGTCAGAGCCGTGATTTTCCCTTCAATTTGCTGTCCAGGCTTCCCGCAGGTTAATGCGCCCGCATCTGCAACAAAATCATATGTGTAATCAACATTAATAAACGCCCTCATTCCTATGCCCCTTTTCAACTGTCTTTACTCTTGTCATTTATTATACATATAATTTGAAGGAATTTTCAATCAAATCCTTGTTATAAAAAAAGCCCGCCTTAGGAGCGAACCTTTTTAATTAACTATATCTTTTTCCAGGAACCCAATCAGTTGGACGGTCATTATCCCGAATGTTGGACAGTGGTACGAACACCTCTAAATGACGATAAAGGTTGGAAAATTCCGCCGGCAGCAATCCGCCAAATTCGCCGTCCAAGTTTAATTGAACCTTTGAATTGGATTGCACTTTAATGTGGTTTGCCTGTGTATAAATGACACTAGGGTCATTCACATGCTCACCGCGGATAGCTAAAGTGGCGATGCGGACAAATTCAGCCAGATTTACTTTTTTTAATATCAGCAAAGAAAACAATCCATCATTAATGGAAGAATCCGGTGCGAGCCGTTCAAAACCGCCGATTGAATTCGTCAGTCCGACAAGAAACATCATGGCTTCTCCGTCAAAAAGCTTTCCATCATATTCAATCCGCAAATCAGATGCTTTAATGGAAGGCAGCATCTCCATTCCCTTTAAATAATATGCAAGCTGGCCAAGCATAGTCTTTAACCGGCTTGGTACTTCATATGTAAGTTCTGTAATCCTTCCGCCGCCGGCAATATTAATAAAATATTTATCATTAATACGGCCAATGTCAACAGGAATTAACTCCCCTTTGGTGATGATGTCTACAGCTGAAGCCACATCCCTCGGAATATGCAGGGCTCTGGCAAAATCATTAGTCGTACCAGATGGGATAATTCCTAACCTTGGACGGTACTCTTGCTCAGCAAGGCCGTTTACTACTTCATTAATCGTTCCATCACCGCCCGCAGCAATGACAACATCATATTGGCGCTCTACAGCAATTCTCGCCGCTTTCGTAGCATCGCCTGCACCGGTCGTTGCATGGCAGGATGCCTCATAACCGGCAATCTCAAGCTTCTCCAGGATTTCTGGCAAATGGCGTTTAATCAATTCACGTCCTGAAGTTGGATTGTATATCAGTCTTGCTCTTTTCATAAGTTCATCCACCTATTTTAAAAATCAACACGTCTTTCAGTCAATTCAATATTTTACCAATTAACAATTGCAGTTTCAAATAATTCGTCAGTTAAAGTCCATTTACTATCATAACCTTTTTTACGTTTTTTGCAAAAAAAGCGTTATTATTCTCCTGTTAAGAGGCTAACTTGATAGCAACTGACTATATTAATATGGTATTGACCTGTCCCAATTTGATATAGAGCATCCTTTTCGCCAGATGGATTCTGATTCTGTTCTTTCTCCTTTTTTATAACCTGCCATTCTCTCCCTGACAGTTCCTCGACACCTTTCGCATCAATCTTTAAATTCTTGCTTTCTGAAGAATGAACCGTTACAGCTGAGGCCATTTCAACCGACCAATTATTTTTAAGTGATCGCGGCTTCAAAGTGAGTGAGTCATTTTCTCCCGCTGCCTCAAGTTCTACATCGTTTGGAATAAGAATTGTCACAGCGGCGGCTCCTTGTGTATGGAATGGGCCTGCATCATTCGGCAGCATCTTCAAATCAATATAAAGGGTGTCTCCTATTTGATTTGCCATAAGATAATCATCTACGTTCATAAGCTGCTTTTCCCTTTTTTTCGTTTGAACCCTGTAGGTCCCAAATACGGAAATCTCATCAGTACTGGTTGATTCAATCGTTGCATCATAGCCTGCGTTTCTTACTACCACTCGTTTAATGCGGGTATCCATATCATAAGAGAAAACAGGCAGATCAAATGAACGCTCTTCCCGTGCAGCGACCTCCTCCACTTTTCCCAGTAAACCAGTTGAATTCAGAACAGCAAAGGCTATTGCCAGTGTTCCAATCATTGCTGTGAAAAAGATGCTTAAAAAGTCATATCTTAGAACCAGCTTTTCCTGCCTCCCAAGAAATAAATAAAGCAAAATTTCAATTCCAAGAACAATCTAGATAATCGGCCACCATGCTGTCATCACTTGAAACAAATTCATTTCCAAAAACCTTGATAGGAAAAGAAAAAGGCCAAGCATAACAAGCAAGGCCCCACCTGAAAACGTACCAACCCTCCATGTCCTCATGCATTTATACCCGCTTCCCTTTTCTTATAAAGAAAGGCGGCTCCAGCTGCAATCACAAGCATACCTGCAAGCCACCTCTCCACTTTCTCATGATTTCTTCTCCTCCCTTTTATGTTTACTGCCTGATAAAAGCTTAATTCCGCTGCCTATTAACAGCAGACAAACAACGCCGGTTTGGATGTAATCCTGAATCCAAAACATCATTTGATCATTAAATATTCTTGTTAACATTGGACGGAATGCAGGCAAGAGGACATTCATTGCTAAATAGTAAAGGCCCATTAAAATCAGCCCGATTCCAACCCACTTTTGATGGTTCAAGAAATAGTTAATAATCGGAATATCCTCCATCTCATCCTCACCATATCTGGATACCTTTTGCAATCCATCAAAGAAGCTGTAAAACCATATAATCGGGATGAGAAAAAGGAAGATACCCAGCCTTAGCACATCTAAGATATATACTGATAGCAAGAATGCCGCCATCAACTGAATACCGCGGCGCTGCAGTCCTAAATACAAATGCCCTGCACCTGGAAAAATAGAAAGGAATGTCGCTATCGCTTTGCTTTTTTTACCGTCTTCACGGCGTGTATCGAAGTCTTCATAAATCGTTTTATCCACAAGTTCCTCTCCGCGCTGTTTCTTATTCACCTGCTGAACGGCATCGAAAAAGCCGTACACCCAGATAATTGGCAGACCAGCAAGGAATACGAGGAACTCACCGCGATTGGAAAGTACTGCAACAAAGATAACCATAGCACCAAGTCCTAAGAAGGTTGCCAGCAGTGTAAGACCGCGGTTCATAAGCCCAAGCTGAAAATGCCCAAGGCCTGGAATAAAGGAAAGGACAATGGTATAAAACCGTTCCGAATCCTGTGCAGCCTTGGACTGCTGGTCATCTGAGTCCACAGCCGCAAGTGCTTTCTTATGTTTTGAGATCTGGACACCCATATCGATGAAACTGACCAAATAAATGAAAATACCCGCCATGAAAGTAAAAATACTGAATTCCTCATTATTTGTCAGTATACTGATGACTGTGACAAACGCCAGGCCAACCACGGCCAGTGAGTAAAGCACACCGCGTACTACGCCGCCAAAATAGATATGACCCAATCCTGGAAACAGCGATAGTGTTAATGCCTTCGTTGAATTTTTCATTTCTTAATTGCCTCCTTTTTCTCTAACGCATCCATCCATGCAAATGTCTTATTCATAACACCTTCCGTCACCGAAGGCTTCCCCTCCTGCACACGGTGTGTGTCCATTACGTTCGCATATTTCGTAAGAGTATGAAACGCACCAGTAAACATTAAGAACAACGTTGCAGCCACTGCAAGCAAATAATGGAAGGAAACTCGCTGATAAAATGGCTTTTTCTGTATTTTAGTATCAGGCACTATTTCCAAATTACCTGCGTTGTTTTGCGTGTCAGACACCTCAGGTTGCTTCGTAACAGCTGCCATCACGAGGTCAGTGAAGCTGCTTTCATTTGAAAGTGCCGGAAGCGATGATTCATTTTCTGCTATGGCTTGCAAATAATATCCCAAACATTGGTCACACGTGTATAAATGGGTTTCAAGTTCTTCACGTTTAGTGCTGCCAAGTTCGTTTCTTACATATTTCTGCCATTCAGCGTAAGCGTAATGCGTCATGAAAAATCGTCCTCCTTCCAGTTCTTCTTCATCCAATTACGTGCCCGGTAGAGCTTTGTTTCGATTGTTTTTACATGAACATTTTGTTCTTCTGCCAATTGCTGATAACTTTTTTCTTCTATATAAAATCCGAAAATGACTTCGCGGTAATTGTCCGGCAGCTCACCTAGTCTTTTTCTGACAAGCCTGCGCCGGTCATTTTCGATAATCTTCTTTTCAACACTATCTGGCGGGGATCCAAGGGCTTGATCTTCTAATTCCTCGACTATTTCTATTTTTCTTCCAGTCTTTTTTCGCTGGATATCAATGGCATGATTCACTGCAATCCTTGTCATCCATGTTTTAAATCCTTGGTTTTCATATTGGGAGAGAGAGGTATAAATTTTTATAAACACTTCTTGTGCCGCATCTTCTGCTTCTTTTTGGTCCCGAAGTACAGCAAAAGCGATCCGAAACACATCATTCCGATACTTCTCGACCAAAAGACGGAAAGCATGGTCATTACCTTCCAGCACTTTTTCAATTAACACATTGTCAGTTATGGTTCTCTCCCCCCTTTCACTTTATCTGTCACCTTAATAGACGAAATGAGTTTATAAGAACCCTACACTTTTTATAAAATTTTTTTCAAACTTTTATCGAATTACCGTTTAAATTTCTCATAATCCCCTAAAAACCATTGGTTTTTCGCCGTTTCTAAGGTCTTCTCTAAGTCTTTTGAATCATCTTTAATTTTGGGTAAAATTGACGAAATATACAGAGTATTCTAGAGCATTTTGGAGTATCAGGAAGGATTTTTAAGACTGTAAGCGCTCTTTATACGAGAGATAGTGAGAGAATGGCTCACCCCAATTAATCCATTGATTTCCCATTTGTCTGAATATTTCCTATCCAGTACAATAAAATATGTACCCTTTAACCCAGTTTTCTTCCATTTTTTCAATCAAAGACTATACCAGAATATTGAGGGGGATTGATTTGAGGAAAATAAAAACAATTATGATATGTTGTCTTTCAGTCATATTGCTTGCCGCATGTTCAGTTACAACTTCAGGGGATAAGGATATGTCGACCCTTGAAAAGGCTAAAAAGGAAGGGAAAATTGTCGTTGGCTTCGCCGGCGAAAAACCATATGCGTACGAAGATGAAAACGGAAAGCTGACTGGAGAAGCTGTTGAAGTTGCCCGTACCATCTTTAAGAAAATGGGTATTGAAGAAATGGAAGGAAAGTTAACGAAATTTAGCTCCCTTATACCGGGGCTGAAAGCTGGGAAATTTGATGTTATTACTGCCGGAATGTATATAACACCAGAACGATGTGAACAAGTTGATTTTGCCGAGCCTGATTACACAATCGGCGAAGGGCTTGCCGTTCAAAAAGGGAATCCTAAAAATATCCACAGTTATAAAGACATTGCCAAAAATCCTGACATGAAGGTATCCGTCATGAACGGAGCCATTGAAATCAAATACTTAGAGGCTGCCGGTGTAAAGAAAAGCCAAATGGAATTTGTTACTGATATTCCGTCTAACATCACCGCGCTGGAGTCAAAACGGGTGGATGCAATCACAATGACAGGACCGACATTAAATTCTGCTCTTGAAACAGCTAATGCAAAAAATATTGAGGTTGTTGAAGACTTCACCCAGCCTGTTGTCGATGGTGAAAGTATTCGCGGATATGGAGCGGCTGCTTTTAAACTAGGTGATGATGAAATCGTGCAGGCTTATAATAAGGAACTGAAAAAATTAAAAGAGTCCGGAGAACTTTTGGACATTATCAGTAAATTTGGTTTTACAGAATCAGAAATACCTGGTGATGTTACGGCCAAAGAACTTTGCCAGTAATCACTTGGAAAATGAAAGGCACTCCGAATTAGAGTGTCTTTTCTTGTAATCTTAACATCTATCATTATGGAGGGATAAACCATCACTGCTTATTTAGATATCTTTTCAAAACTTCTGCCAGGGGCACTCGTCACCATTGAGATTTTAGCTGTCTCCGCAGCGTTAGCCTTTGTGATTGCGATAATTGCCGGGCTTGGCCGCGTTTCGAAATTCACTTTTATCCGTAAAGTGTCAGCCGTTTATGTAGAACTATTTAGAGGTACCTCCCTGCTGGTGCAGCTGTTTTGGGTTTTCTTTGCCCTGCCAGCCTTTGGCATTCAATTTACTGCTTTTCTTGCCAGTGTTGTTGCCCTTGGACTTAATTATGGCGCCTATGGATCTGAAGTAGTCCGCAGTGCCATCTTAGCGATACCAAAGGGTCAGACCGAGGCATCCATTGCCTTAAATATGACTAATTTTCAACGCATGAGACTAGTCATTCTCCCACAAGCCTTTCGAATGATGCTTCCTGGCTTCGGAAATATTTCCATCGAGTTGTTAAAAGGAACATCACTAGTTTCCTTGATTACTTTGACCGATTTAACTTACAAGGGATTAATCCTGCAAAATGCAAACATCAGTTATACGATGCCTGTTTTTACGACCCTTTTAATCGTTTATTTCATTATTGCTCTGCCTTTGATTTTTACTGCTAAGAAATTAGAAAAACGTTATGCGAAAGGGGTGGCAAACGTATGACTTGGGATTGGAAATTTGCCATTGATATTTTTCCTGACATTTTTGGAGCCATTTGGCTTGTTATTGCCATTACATTCGGAGCCTTTTTTGTCGCGTTAATTTTGGGTTTGGTTTTAATGTTTGCAAGAAGGTCGAGCTTTAAACCGTTATCATGGCTAATAACTGCCTTTATTGAATTTGTGCGGAGTACTCCCCCGCTCGTTCAATTATTCTTTGTCTATTTTGCACTCCCTGCCATTGGGATTTCCATTAATAAGTATGCAGCCGGAATCCTAACATTAGGAATCCACTACAGCACCTATATTTCCGAAGTATATCGTTCAGGAATTGAGGCCATTCCAAAAGGCCAATGGGAAGCCGCAAAAGCAATGAACTTTTCAAAAAGGCAGACTTGGTTCCGAGTTATTTTACCACAGGCCATTCCACCTGTGATTCCAATGCTGGGAAACTATTTACTCGTATTATTTAAAGAAACACCTATTTTAATGGCCATTGGTGTCGGGGAATTCCTGCAAAAAGCCCAGCTCATTGGGTCTGAAAGCTTTAAATATTTAGAACCAATTACCATTGTCGGATTATTATTCTTACTGCTAAGCTATCCTTCCGCACTCCTTATTAATAAACTGGAGAAGCGGGCAAAGCTGGCATTTACTCCAAAGAAAAAACAGCGGGTAAACAAGAAGCTTCGAGTAAGATCAGAGATTCAATAAAACGAAAGGATGAGAAGATGAGTATACCAGAAAGAAAACTAACTACTTCCAATATATATCCAATGAAAAGCAAAAAGCCGATTGCATCCTATGAAAATATTAAAAAGACATATGGAGACGCAGAAGTGTTAAAAGGGGTAGATTTAAATATTGCCCCTGGTGAAAAAGTTGCTCTAATCGGTCCAAGCGGTTCCGGAAAGACCACCATTATCCGCATGCTGATGACATTGGAACAACCTGATTCCGGTATGATTAAAGTAGAAGGAAAGCCTTTATGGTATAAAGAAGTAAACGGTAAATTGGCGCCGGCTGACGAAAAGCATTTACGTGAAATGCGAAAAAATATTGGCATGGTGTTCCAACATTTCAATCTCTTCCCACATATGACCATCTTACGAAATGTAACAGAGGCTCCAGTTCATGTCCTGGGCTTATCAAAAGAGGAAGCCCATAGGCGTGCTGTTGATATGCTTGAAAAAGTCGGCCTTGGCGACAAACTGGATGCATATCCTTCCCAGCTTTCCGGCGGACAAAAGCAGCGGGTTGCTATTGCAAGAGCCGTCGTGATGCAGCCAAAGGTTATGCTGTTTGATGAGGTCACCTCCGCCCTTGACCCAGAGCTGGTAGGCGAAGTCCTCCAGGTAATCAAAGACCTTGCAAAAGAAACAGATATGGCTATGATTTTAGTTACCCATGAAATGGATTTTGCGCGTGACGTCGCCGACAGGGTGATCTTTTTACATGATGGAAAAATTGAAGAAGAAGGAACACCAAAGGAAATTTTTGAGAATCCGAAGAGTGAAAGATTGCGGACCTTCTTGAGCCGTTTCTTGAAAGGGTAATAGAATGGAGAGGACAATCATTTGTCCTCTTTTTTCATTTGTCCTTGACATGGGTGCCAGTTTAATTTGTTCTTTCCTTTTCATTTTACATGCTGGGCACAAACATAATTTTTCATGAGTAATGCTTAGTGCCTCTTTTTATTTTGTAATTCGTGAAATTCCAACAAAATCCTGCCAATTGTACATGATACAATCACACTATAAATTTACTAAATAAGGGAATGATTGGGTATGTCCTGGCTTCTGCTTTTTGTTGCCTATTTAATAGGAAGCATTCCTACCGCCCTAATTGTTGGCAAATGGCTATTTGGGGTTGATATTCGTGAACATGGCAGTAAAAACCCTGGGGCGACCAACACTCTCCGGGTTCTCGGAAAAAAGTCAGCTATCTTTGTTCTGCTGGTTGATCTAGGTAAAGGTTCCTTAGCTGGATCATTGCCGCTCTATTTTCAGCTTGAAGCAGAACCACTGTACTTTGGTTTAGCCGCTGTTGCTGGTCATTGCTTTCCCGTATTCGCTGGCTTTAGAGGCGGAAAAGCTATCGCTACTACTGCAGGGGCATTATTAGTTGCCAACCTTTCACTCCTCATCATTGCTTATGTTGCGTTCTTTATCGTTATTTTTCTCACAAAATATGTATTCCTAGGTTCCATTTCTGTTGGATTCAGTATGCTTGCCTACGATATCCTTTCAGCAAAGCTTGATTTTGAACTAATTTTTTTATTATTTTCTGTTCTTTTAATTTTCCTTCACCGCTCAAACATCCGTAACTTTATCCTCGGAATCGAACCGAAAATCAATGATAAAAATTTAAAAAACGATCGAATCCCTCCAAAGGGAGGCGGATTTAAGATGTAGAAATTAAGGGGGCCATCATGAATGTGATGTGCCCCCTTTTTTAATATGATTAGTTTTTTGGATTTCCTGAAATTTTACTAGTCATTTGCCCTATGAAAGACCGATTTCCTTGGTTGCCCTGTGATTTTGTCTTTCATCTTGCTTATGATGGACAGGTTTCTTAGTTTGACGGTCATTTTGTCTTTCATCACACCTATGAAAGACTGGTTTCCTTGGTTTGCCGGTCATTTTGTCCTTCATCGCACCTATGAAAGACAGATTTCCTAGTTTGCCGGTCATTTTGTCTTTCATCAAGTCAAGTCCTAGTTTTTGTGTAAAATCACTGGCAAGTGCTTTCATCCTATACCCTTTCATTTTTTTTGCGAAACTTCCATGGATTTTAAACTTCATATCCGGAAAGGGATGTCAAATGGTTTTCAA
>NZ_JAMBNQ010000032.1 GCF_023715155.1 Neobacillus mesonae | reverse complement strand
CAAATAAATAGTCCGGCGGTGATGGCGAGAAGGTCACACCCGTTCCCATACCGAACACGGAAGTTAAGCTTCTCAGCGCCGATGGTAGTTGGGGCCTTGCCCCTGTGAGAGTAGGACGCTGCCGGGCAAATAAAAAGACAATCTATAAAAGGTTGTCTTTTTTTGTTGCCTTTTAAAAAAAGTGCTCATAACGTTGAAAAATACCCCCTGTTATACAAAAGGTATATTTGAAGACTCATTGAGTACAGTCTATCAGCCTATCAGCCCTCTAACTGATGAAAAGGGAAAACAGAGGACACATAAACAACCCCTATCAACCCTTTAACGGGTGAAAAGGGAAAACAGAGGACACATAAACAACCCCTATCAACACTCTACCCGGAAAGTCAGTACAGAGGGAACATAAACAACCTCAATCAGCCGTCTAACAGGTGAAAAACCAATAAAAGCGGCTGCACATAAATATTCACTATCAACCTCCACCACAAAAAACAAATCAAAGGTCAATTAGAAAGCAGCATAAAATATTAATGGATTGGCGGACAAAATGTGCTTAACTCTATAGTGCAGTTACTTTTCTTCCAGTTATTTCTGGTCCAGCGATTACAGCTGCTAATTGACTCTAACCAAACCAGATGATGATTTTAATTACCCCCTCCTTCTCCTTAAAAAAGGAAGAATGCATTATTTTGTAACGGAACTGGTAATTACTTGAAATACGTCGAAATATGTCCAGTTTTGAGTGGGTATGGTGTATAATTGGGCTAAAATACATATTAATAAATAGAAATATAGGAGCAAAAGACTCTATTATTGTTTGTTAATAAGTATAAAGACCTATTTAAAATTAAATAACATGACAAAGGCAAATTCATTGAAAGATGAAGACGCAAAGCTATAGGGGCTACAATCTGAAGATTATGCCAGCCAGTTACCGATGTTAAATAGACTAATCGGTCTATTTTAGTCTTTTTTTAGTATACTTAAAATCTTGTGTAATCCATGAACCCCCTTTTACGCCTTCTCCCTTCCACTGAATGCTTTTACAATTGTGTTTTTTTGAAAAACTTTATCAAATTGGGGGGACTTTGATGAGGCTTCTTTCAAATCCTTTAAAAAGCTACTTTTTACATCAAGCAGAAAAAACTGAACAAGAGCAAGAAAAGGATTCAATAGATGAATCCTTTTATACTGTCTACAACGAGGACATGCCTTCGAATGAGTTCAATCATATTACGGAGGACTCCATATTAAACTTCAGTAAGATTCATTCCATTCTCCTCGACCAGGAAGAGTTAATTTTTGTTACCAATAACAAGGGGATTATTATTTACATAAATGAAAAATGCAGCTCTTCCCTGGGATACCGTTCAGAAGAATTGGTCGGCATATCATGGAAAACCTTGGAATCTGACAAGCATGCTGCAACATTTTATCGTGATATATGGAAAATCCTCTCACATGGGGATGTCTGGAAAGGGGAGCTATCAGCTAAAACCAAAGACGGATCCATTAAATGGTATGATAATTCTATTTATCCTTTGCTGGATGAGAATGGACGTCCACATCAATTTTTAACCATCCGCAGGGATATTACAGATTTGAAGAATCTTGAAGATGAACAAAAAGTGTTAATCGAAGAGATGGAGAATTTAGCGAACTTTGATTCCTTAACAGGGCTGCCGAACCAACGATATTTGGAGGAACATCTAAAGAAAGAAATCGAATTTGCGGAAGAGCGTAACACCAATTTAGCGATTGTACGGATTGGAATCGATGATTTTCGCTACATAAATAATACCTTAGGGCATTCCACTGGAAATATGCTTTTAAAGGAATTTTCAAGAAGAATGAAAAAGGTGTTAAATGAAAATGTCTATATTCACAAAATGAGCGGAGACCACTTTACGATTATTATCAAAGATATTGTTGAATATGAGGAAATACACAAAACACTGGATCATTTGTTGGAAGTTATTCATCAGGATTCCTTTATCGTCGATAGAAAGGAAGTCCATGTAACCGTTAGTATGGGGGCAAGTGTTTTCCCTTATTCCGGTGAAAGGGCAGATATACTGATAAAAAACGCCGAGATTGCCATGTATCATGCAAAACAAAGCGGGAAAAATCAATACCAAATCTTTTCTTCTACGATGAGTGTTAACAGCTATAAACAGTTTGTGTTACGAAATGATTCCAAAAAAGCTTTATTAAAAAATGAATTTAATATCTACTATCAGCCGCGGATTAATCCAAAGACGAATGAAATGGTATCTGCCGAAGCGCTCATTCGATGGATTCATCCGGAATGGGGGTTAATCCTGCCTGACGAATTTATTTCCATGGCGGAGGGCTCAGGCTTGATTATCCCGATTGGAGAATGGGTCGTCCGGCAAATCTGTTTGAAAATGAAACAATGGGAAAAAGAAGGCCTCCCGATAAAAAAAGTATCCATCAATCTATCACCAATCCAGCTGCTTCAACTGGACTTTGTGGATATAGTTTCTTCTATTATAAATGAATTAAATATTAATCCGAATTGGTTGGAATTTGAAATTACCGAAACGATGTTTATCGAGAATGAAGAAGAAGTGTCAAAGGCTTTGACAGCATTAAAGAAGATGGGGATTACCATTGCGTTGGATGATTTCGGAACAGGGTATTCCTCGTTAAACTATTTGAAGAAGTTCCCATGCGACATCGTCAAGATTGATAAAAGTTTAATAGATGATGTTCATCGAGATAAAGATAACTATGAAATTATTGCATCTACCATTGCACTCTGCCACAAGCTGCACAAAACCGTAGTGGCAGAAGGGGTGGAAACGGAAGAGCAGCTGACCTTGCTGAAAAGATTACATTGTGATGAAATTCAAGGCTACTTTTATAGTAAACCGGTGGAAGAAAATGAATACAAACGGTATTTAACACAAGGATTTGGCTTTAAGCAAGAAGAGTCTGTTTCTTACCAGCCTGGTGAAAATAAACGACGTTATTTCAGGGTCCTGTTAAAATATCCACTGCTGGCCGATATGACCATTGAACAGGTAGAAAGCAAGAAAGTTAATCTTGGCAGTACAGAAATTAAAGTAGAAGATATTGGGCCAGGTGGACTGCGTTTCTCCTCGTCCTTAAAACTTCCTGTCAGCAATGGAGTTGTTTTCTGTTTTTCTACTGAAATTTTTACAAAAGAGTCGAACTTAAAGGGGAATATCGTTTGGAAAAAGGAATTGCAAAATAATGTATACCGATATGGTGTGAAATTTATTCTAGATCAGAAAGAGCAGGAGGAATTAATAAGAGTTCTAAACCAACTTCAAATCAGGTTAAGGAGAAACTCTATTTTAGAAGACTGCCGTTTTGTTAAGAATGAATAAATTTATGTGAAGATAGCGAAAATTGTCTAAATGTGTTAGAATTTGTCATTATTTTTGCTATAATAGTATATTGGGTCCTTAACCGATTTGTGGGAAATATGTCAAAAAGGTGAATTTTACACTGAGTAATAGATAGGAGTTTCTAATACAAGTATAATAGAAAAGAATTGAATAGAACGAAAAAGGCAAATTCATTGAAAAGTGAAGACGCAAAGCTACAGGGGCTAAGGTCAAATTGATTATGCCAGCCAGTTACCGATTTGAGAGACCAATCGGGAAAAATAGATTGGTCTCTTTTATTGCAACCAAATCCGTTAAGGTGATCTGTAATAAAAGGTTATGGTGGTGTGATTTTTGGAATGGAAGGTATAGATGAGGCCATGCAGCTTGAAAAAGAGATGATAAAGGCCATGGAGCGAAAGGAATTCTGTCTTTTTTATCAGCCGAAAGTAGATTTAGTGTCAGGAAAAATGATGGGGGTTGAAGCACTGGTCCGCTGGATTCGTCCCGAGAAGGGGATTATTCCGCCAATTAAGTTTATCCCTGCAGCAGAGGAATCAGGATTTATTATCCCATTAGGGGAATGGATTTTACGTACAGCCTGTTTTCAAATGAAGGATTGGCTGAATATAGAGAATAAACCTCAATATATGTCGGTGAATCTCTCAGCCAGGCAGATCTATCAGCCTGATTTCGTTAACCAAGTAAAACATATTTTAATAGAAACCAATCTAGCTCCTGAATATCTTGTGCTTGAAATTACAGAGGGAATTATGCTGGATACTTTTCATGCTCCTAAAGTGATCAGGGAGTTAAAAAATCTTGGAGTCCGAATAAGTTTGGATGACTTTGGGACAGGCTTTAATTCGATGCAGTATTTACAGGAGCTCCCGTTTGATAATATAAAAATTGACCAATCCTTTGTACGAAATTGCGATACAGACTTAAATAATGGAACAATTGTAAAGTCTATTATTGAAATGGCCCACCAGTTAAAAATGGATGTTGTGGCCGAAGGGATTGAAACGGAAGGACAATTAATCTTTTTACAGCAAAATCTTTGTAATATTGGACAAGGATATTTATTTAGTAAACCCCTGCACCCAGACGAACTTATGCATGATTTTCGCAGTATTGAAAAAGTGGTCAATCATAAAGGGATTCCCCACGAAGTTACACGACAAAAATTAAATATTGAAATGTTAGGAAATGCCCATCAGGATTTAATTGACACCATAAGATTACAGCAAGGTATGATTTTTAAGTTTAAGAAAATCGCGGGTAAATTTATACACACTTTATGTGATGGTAAATTACTATCACAGGTGAAATTGACTCCTGAACATGTGGTAGGAAAAGAGTTATCTGATTTTTTATCGCCAGAAGATGTGGAAAATAAAATCAGCTATTACCATAGAGCATGGAATGGGGAAGAAAACGTCACTTTCGAGGGTGAGCTATTTGGCATACACTATCTTGCTTCTTTAAGCCCCATTAGGAGGGGAGGGGAAGTGACAGAGGTGATTGGTTCCTGTATCGATATTTCAGAACAAAAGAGAATAGAAGAGGCTTTAAGGTTAAAAGAATCGCAATATCGTATCATTACTGAAAATACGCAGGATCTAATTCGGGTCATTGACCAAAATTTTAAGCTGGAATATGCCTCTCCCTCACATGAATTTGTATTAGGAGCTCCCCCAGAGGCCTATGAGGGACAGTTGATTTTTGACATGATGCATCCTGATGATTGTGATCGGATAAAAAAACTATATACTGTAGCTGCATTAACTAAAACACCGGTCCAAACAGAGTTCCGTTTAAAACATACGGATGGAGGATGGGTTGAGTTTGAAGACAGAGCAAATCCTGTCTTGGATGCGGATAACAGGCTCAAACATCTAGTCATTGTCGCACGTGATATATCTGAACGAAAAAAAGCGGAGGAATTTATCCGTAAAGCGGATAAACTGTCTGTTATCGGACCGCTTGCGACTAGTATCGCACACGAAATACGAAATCCGCTTACGACCATTAAAGGTTTTGTGCAATTACTGCAAAATGAAGTGGAAAAGCCGTTTTATATAAATACGATGTTAAACGAGATTGATAGGATTGAAGAATTTATCAGTGAATTTTTAAGCTTTAATCATCAGCCAATAAACCAAATGAAAAAAAGTGACCTAAGCGATCTTTTTCAACAAGTTTTGATGATTATCCAGCCGCGGCTTACCATGTATAATATTAAAATGGAGCAGGAATTTGAATTTAATTTACCGCAGCTGTATTGTGATGAAGGTCAAATTAAACGAGTGTTTCTTCAAATCCTTCAAAATGCTATAGAGGCGATGCCAAATGGCGGGAGGATACAGGTGAAAATAGCTCGCAAAGGAATTAATCATCTTAAGATTAGTTTTATCGACCAAGGAATGGGCATTACTGAAGAACGAATCAGAAAGATTGGAGAGCCATTTTACAGTACAAAGGAAAAAGGAACGGGCTTAGGTTTAATGATAAGTCACAAAGTGATTAAAGAGCACGGCGGTTGGATTGATATTCATAGTGTTGTAAATAATGGAACAACGGTCGATATCTTTTTGCCAATAAACCAAGAGATGGTTTAAGAATATTCAACCCAGGAGGATATATGGGGAACGAAATTTTAAAAGATTCCTACCATGAGATTTACCAATCGATTATAAACCATAACCCTGACGCCATATTTGTTTTTGCGATAAATGGGGAAATATTAGAGGTTAACCCTGTGACAACGGAATTGTTTGGGTATCCGGAAGAGACGATTAAAAACATGTACTTTAAAGAGTTCATTGACCCAAAGCACAGGGAAATGGTAAATGGGCATATTGCAAAAGTATTGCGGGGGAATTCTTCAGAGATTGATATAAATGCCTTTGACAGCAATGGGGATATTCTCCATCTGCGGATCAAGAGCATCCCTTTAATGATAAAGGGCGAAGTTGCAGCTGTTTATTGTGTCATCAAGGATAAAACGGATCTATGGAGAACGAAGTCATCCTTAAAAGAAAGCGAGGAGCGATATCGCTTATTGGCAGATCACTCCCTTGATCTTATTCAGCTTGTGAATCTTGATGGAATTGTGAAATATGCTTCCCCGTCCCATAAAACAGTTCTAGGGTATGGGCCGGAAGAATATATAGGTAAATTCGTTTTTCACCAGCCTGATGGGGAGGTGGATGAAGTTTTTACAAAAAACTTCAAAGATAGTGTCGTTCATCAAAAGCCGCTTGCTTGCGAAATCATGAGGACACACAAAGACGGGCATACTGTATGTGTAGAACTAATAGGAACCCCCATGTGTAATGAACAGGGTGAGTTTGAACAAATGATGATGGTGGGGCGGGATATTACCGAACGAAAGGAATATGAAAGGTATCTTGAATATCTAAGTTATTATGATGCTTTAACGGAAATTCCGAACCGGCGGCTTTTTAAAGAAAAATTAGAACAATGCATCAAAGACGCGAATCAGTACGGAAAGAGGTTTGCTGTCTTGTATATGGATATCGACCATTTTAAACAAATTAATGATACGCTTGGCCATGATGCCGGTGATGAACTGCTACGGCAGTTTTCAAAAAAGGTGAAAGGCTGCCTTCGTGAATGTGATATGATTTCACGCCAAGGCGGAGATGAGTTTGCCATCCTGGTTACTGAAATTCAAGAAGACAAAGATGTCATAAAAATTGCCGAGCACATTCATACTTGTCTTCAAGATCCATGGCATATTAGCGGTGAAACGTTCCGAACTACTTCCAGTATCGGAATTGCCTTTTATCCAGAAGATGGTACTACCAGACACCAATTGATGAAACATGCAGATAAGGCATTGTACGATGCGAAGGAGAGCGGCAGGAATAATTTTAAGATGTATTGCTGTGATCAAGAGATACAACGTTTTCTCCCTATACAAATCTAATGCAGGCTCACGGATTCCGGGGGCTTTTTCTTTTGGGTAAAAAAATATGACATTTTCATTTTTGTGATTGTCGTTTATTGTCGAATGAGATAAAATGTATGTATTAAGGGTTAGTTGTTATAAATGTATTTTTTTACCTTTTATACAGGTGTTTTTTTATTGGGGATTAAAGAGGAGGGCCCATGACAGTAAAACGAAAATATTTTCTTTGGTTTTTTATAATAGTATCTACCTTGTTCCCCATTTTAATTGATTTGAGTTTGCCGGAAAACTATGATCGATTTTCGACATTTATTTGGTCCTTCTTTTTGGTGCCCAATATTTTATTCCTTGTTCTCTATCCAAAATGGAAGTATATTATCGGATCAGCCGCGATTTTCAGCTTTTTCAAGTATGTTGTCGAGTTCAGCCAAGGAACACCAGCCACTAGTATAGAAAGTATGATGCTTATTTCTGAATCAGTTGTGAATGGAGCGATTCTCTTTACTGTAGGTTATTTTCGGATAAGATACAATAAAGTTTTGGGGGAATTGCGGAAAATGACCACTATGGATTCATTGACTGGTCTCTATAATCGCAGATATTTTGATTTTTATATGGAAAAAATTATCCCTCTTAGCCAAAGACAGCAGAGTCCGTTAACTTTAATAATGGTGGATATCGATCATTTTAAATTAGTTAACGACAATTATGGCCACCAGTGCGGGGATGAGGCTCTAAAACATGTGGCTGAAGTCATCAAAAACAATGTCCGAAATTCTGATGCCTATGTTCGTTTTGGCGGTGAGGAATTTGCTCTTATATTGCCAAATACTGATTTAAACGAAGCCGTGCAAATCGCTGAAAGATTACGAGAATCCGTAGAACAATCCGACTTTGTTTATAACAGAAGACCCATTCACATCACGATCAGTATGGGAATGACTCTTTATCGTGGAGAGAAATTAGAGGAATTTATTGAAAAAGCAGATCAAGCATTATATCGAGCAAAGGAAAATGGTAGAAACCGAGTAATTTCGTTTGCTTCCTAATATTGATAAAGGCCGCCTTTTGTTTAAAATAGGGCGGCCTTTTTGGGCGGAAAGGTTCTTTGGTAAACTGGCGGGGAATCGTTTGTGTTGATATAAGTGTCCATCATAGCAATAGTTCTTCGCGATTACCTTAAAGAGCGCGCCACGGTCCAAAATTCGGTCCCGCGCGTACTAAGAAAGGTTCAAAGAGCGCGCGACGGCGAAATTCCACGTCGCGTGCGTACTATGAATAGTTCAAAGAGCGCGCCCCGGCGAAATATCACGGTGCGCGCGTACTAAGAAAGGTTCAAAGAGCGCGCCCCGGCCAAAAATCACGGCCCGCGCGTACTAAGAAAGGTTCAAAGAGCGCGCGACGGCCAAAAATCACGGCCCGCGCGTACTATGAATAGTTCAAAGAGCGCGCCCCGGCGAAATATCACGGACCGCGCGTACTAAGAAAGGTTCAAAGAGAGCGTCACGGCGAAAAATCACGGTTCGCGCGTACTAAGAAAGGTTCAAAGAGCGCGCCACGGCCAAAAATCACGGCCCGCGCGTACTAAGAAAGGCTCAAAGAGCGCGCCACGGCAAAAAATCACGGACCGCGCGTACTAAGAAAGGTTCAAAGAGCGCGCCCCGGCCAAAAATCACGGTTCGCGCGTACTAAGAAAGGTTCAAAGAGCGCGCCACGGTCCAAAATTCGGTCCCGCGCGTACTAAGAAAGGTTCAAAGAGCGCGCGACGGCCAAAAATCACGGACCGCGCGTACTAAGAAAGGTTCAAAGAGCGCGCGACGGCCAAATATCACGGTTCGCGCGTACTAAGAAAGGTTCAAAGAGCGCGCCACGGCGAAATATCACGGACCGCGCGTACTAAGAAAGGCTCAAAGAGCGCGCCCCAGCGAAAAATCACGGACCGCGCGTACTAAGAAAGGTTCAAAGAGCGCGCCACGGCCAAATATCATGGTCCGCGCGTACTAAGAAAGGTTCAAAGAGCGCGCCAGGCTGAAATATTCTGATTCGCGCGTACTAAGAAAGGTTCAAAGAGAGCGCCAGGCTGAAATATTCTGATTCGCGCGTACTAAGAAAGGTTCAAAGAGCGCGCGACGGCCAAAAATCACGGTTCGCGCGTACTAAGAAAGGTTGAAAGAGCGCGCGACGGCCAAAAATCACGGACCGCGCGTCCTAAGAAAGGTTCAAAGAGCGCGCGACGGCGAAATATCACGGACCGCGCGTACTATGAACGACCCAAAGAGCGTGCCAAGCCAAAATTTCTCGTCCCAGCGAACTATGAACTGTTCAAACCAACCATCCAACCATCCACGCATCAATTAAGGCCGGTATGTTATTCCATGCTTCGACAAAATTCGGGGCGTGCCAGTGGTACCGTCAACCAGGCACCATCAACCAGGCACCATCAACCATACGGTCTATAATCCACATCCACCTTATCCTTTTCCTGATATGGCGCAAGCATAAAGGCGGCCTTAAAAATGTTATTCCCCTTATTGATTAAATAGTGAACTTGTTTGGGTTCCACATGTACAAAATCCCCTGGCTGGCAATGGAAAATTTCACGGTCAATATGAATCTCCAGTTCGCCTTCTAAAACAAAGAAGTTTTCCTCCATGATGCTGTGATAGTGGGCGGGAAAGTCCTGTCCCGGCTGCAGCACCACCACGCCAAAGTTCATCCTGGGTCCTTTTTGAAGATATTTCGGGCCGCTGTCACCAAAACGATATTCTCTTTCATTTTCGTTTATAATCGTCATGCTGTTCCTCTCCTTTGCAAAATAATCCCGCTATACTGGTCAATAAGGCCTCACTTAGTGAAGCATCTCTTTATAACCCAGGGGCAATCCACATATGGTCGGTCATTCCCTCGTCCGCAAGCGCTAAATGTACTTTGTACACGGCTTCCCACTTTTTATATAATTCTTCATAAATCGAGTGATTGGACTCGTTCGGTTCAAAGGTTTTTTCAAACTTTACGACCCTTTCAATGGCATCATGAAAACTTTCATAAACGCCAGCTCCCACACCTGCACAAATCGCCGCTCCAAGTGCAGTGGATTCTTTGACGACCGGAACTTTTACCTTCATATTTAGAACGTCGGCTACAATTTGGCACCATAGGTCGCTTTTGGATGCCCCGCCGCCAAACACAATAGAATCAGGAAGCTTATTGGTCGTTTTAAAAACTTCATCCATATTGCCTTTCGTCACAAATGCTGCATTCTCCATGATGGCCCGATAAAAAGTGGCTTTCGTAAACGAATGATTAAACTTAAAATCTATAAAACTTGGGGCCGCGTGTTTCCAGGAAAAATAATTCATCTTATCTGAAAAGGTGCAGATCATCCCATGGCAGCCCGCCGGCACTTGTTTCGCTCTTTTCTCCATTTGGGCATAAATGCTTTCCCCGGTTTCCTGTTGAAGATGGGCTTCCAGTTCGCAGAACGTATCCCGGAACCATCTCATGATCAAGCCGGGGAAGAAGGCGATGGCTTCATACTGCCAGGTATTAGGAATGGAATGGCAATTGACCCTGACTTTGCAGGCATCATTGATTTCGACCTGGCTTGTTGTATATTCGTACTGCCAAAAGCTGCCGCCCAACACAGCTGCCTCTCCTTCGCCAATGACACCCATGCCGATACAACCTAGTTGGGCATCGCCGCCCCCGGCAACTACAAGTGTTTTGGTGCTTAATCCAGTCAGTGCTGCAAACTCCTCGGTTACATGGCCGATAATCGAGCCGCTTTCATTTACAACTGGAAAAATATCACTGCGTAAGCCGACTTTTTCTGAGATGCCCGGATCCCATGCCCGTTTCTTCAAATCAAAGAGGCCGGTTGTGCAGCCATTGGAAGGTTCAACCGAAATGACACCGGTCAGGCGGTAGGTAATCCAATCGTTCAGCATGGTCACATATTTGATTTTGTCATAGGTTTCAGGAATATTTTTTTTCACCCAAAGGATTCGCGGGATCGCGCCTAGTGAAAATGTCTGTCCGGATAGGTGATGAATTTCTGTTTCAATCGTATCGCTGATTTTATAAAGTTTTGCCACTTCATCATTGGCTCTTGAATCGACGTTGGCGCAGGCCCAAAGTTCCTTCCCGTCCTCATCGTATAGGACAATTGCCTCCCGCATGCTGGTGGTGGAAATGGCTGCAATGGTTTCTGGCTGCACGCCGCTTTTTGCAAAAATCTCTTTAATCAGTTCCATAATGATTCCGATATTTTGATCGATGTCAAAGTCCATCGATCCCGGATATCGCTGATCTTCATGATGAGTCCATTCTGACTGTGCCACAAAGCGTTCATTGCCTAATGTATCAAATAAAATGACCCGGACGCTGCCAGTTCCGGCGTCAATTGCCATTAAGTACTTTTCCATGCCGCCTTCTTCCCTTCCATTTATTTGTCAGGATTCATTCAATCAAACTTCTGGCCACAGCCTCATCGGTAATCAATACATCAATATACCCCCCTCTTAAAGCTCCGATGATGGCCTCTTTTTTTTCCAAACCCCCGGCAACAGCGACAACATGATTCAGTGATTTTAAAAGATGGATATCTGTGCTGACTAATTGTTTATGCAATTGATAATCTATGATTTGGCCATTTATATCGTAAAATTGGCTTAATATATCACCGGCAGCCCCCATCGATTTAATAATCTCCATATCACTCGTGCTTAAATATTCTTCTTTTACAATGGTAGCCCGTTCATTTACCGCTCCAATGCCGACAATAGTGATGGTAGAGTAGGGGATCATTTCCATGATTTTCTTGATTGGTTTTTCATTGATCAGCTGTTTGGCAAGAGATTCTGTCGATACGACTAATGGAGCGGGCATAATGTAATGGCTGTAATTGGGATTGGAATAATAATCAGATGAAGAATCGATGGCCGTTGGAATGTAAAATCTGACGCCGCCTGATAAGGAGACAAACGTTACCTTATACTTCGTGGATATATTCAGATGCCCCAGCGTTCTGGAAACAGCCTGCCCATATCCCACGTTAATCATCGTGTCGCTTGTTATTCTATCTTCTATATATTGGGCGGCGGCCTTGGAGAGGCTGTCTAATAGATTTTTGCTGGAAGACGGGACAATGTATAGATCTTCTAAATGGTATTGCTGCTTAATTTTCGTCTGCAGATCCATGTCGGCAAACTGATCAAGGTTAATTTTAAATTGGATAATGTTGCTTGCCTTCGCGATTTCAAGGTATTTAATCACTTTCATTCTCGATAAATTTAATGACTCTGCTATTTCATTTTGCGTCATTCCCTCATTGTAGTATTTCCATGCAATATTTATGATCAGACTATTTTCGTATGTCATTTTCTTCACTCTCTACCGTTTATTTTTAAGACAAAAATTTGATGTGGAAACAATTATTGAACGATTGTTGAATGATGAAACAAATATCCTTGGACAGTTTAGGCGGTGCCCTTCCGCCATTACAAGCTGAAATAGAGAAATCGGTGAATCTGCTCCCAGTACATAATCATATTCACAAAAATCCGGAACAGAATAAAAAGTTTGGTCATGAATAAAATGATTATCCATGAATAGAATGTATGGAACGAAAGGGGACTTTCACACTTTAGAAAGCGGTTACATCATCTAGTGCTAAAGGCGGGAGGTATTTATGACAGGGCCAAAGAACTTGGTGAGATTGGAGGACATCCGAAAGTCATTTAACCGGAATACCGTTCTACAGGGAATTACATTAGAACTGAATGAGTCGGAAGTGATTTCCATTATCGGCGGTAATGGAGCGGGAAAAAGCACTTTGATGAAAATCCTGACAGGCATTTATCAGCCGGATGCTGGAACCATTGAGATTAATGGTGAACGGGCCAATCATTTAGACCCTAATGCTGCCCATGAACGGGGCATTTATTTAGTCCCCCAGGAGCCGCTGCTATTTCCCAATATGACGGTGGAGCAGAACCTGACGATCGGCTTTCGAAAAAATAAACACGGGGTAAAAGAGGAATCGCTTAAGCTCATTAAAGAGTTAGGCTGGAACCTTGATTTGAACCGGATGGCAGCTACTTTAAGCATTGCGGAACAGCAGCAGCTTGAAATTATCAAAGGACTTTTAAGAAAGTCGAAGGTTTTGATTCTGGATGAACCTACCTCTACCTTAACGTTTTCAGAGACAGAGGCTTTATTTCGCGTCATCGAGCAGTTAAAGAATTCGGGAGTGGGAATCTTCTATATTACTCACCGCCTGGATGAAGTTTTTCAAATATCCACCCATGCGGTGATTCTGCGGGACGGTCAGGTGACACTGAAAGGGAAAATCGAGGAGTTTACCAAAGATATGTTGATTCAAGGGCTTCTTCCAGCCGGCAGTGAGACGGAATACAAGAATCAGTTTGAACGGCGGGCGGCTGAGAGAACGGGAGAGGAGCCGATCCTTAAAGTTGAAAATATCGTTGGTGACGGATTTATGAATATTAGTTTTGAAGTTTATAAGGGAGAAGTAGTCGGCCTTGCCGGGCTGGTGGGGGCCGGAAGAACAGAAATTGCGGAAGCAATCTACGGGATTAATCGGATCCAGAGCGGGAAGGTATATCTTGATGGCCAAGACATTACCCATTTTTCTATCAATGAAACGGTAAACAGCGGTTTAGCATATATCCCGGAGGACCGGTTTTTGCATGGAATTTTTTCAATCGGATCTGTGAGACATAATATTACCGCACAACTGATTAAACGGCATGGCTTTTTTACTAAAAAGAAGGCAGAGGAACAGGCTGCAATTCAGTATATTGATAGATTAAAGATCAAGGTGAACTCCCAGGATGATGAGATAAAGTCGCTTTCGGGCGGGAACCAGCAGAAGACGGTCATTGCCCGGGCGCTGTCGATGAATCCGAAATTGATTATCATGGATGAGCCGACAAGGGGAATTGATGCTGCAGCAAGGGGTGACATCTATTCCATCATTAGTGAACTAAAAAGCCATGGATTCTCCATTCTGCTCATTTCGTCTGATTTGGAAGAAATTGAGCGCATCAGCGACCGTATCTATGCTGTCTATCAAGGAACCTGCAGCGTTTGCTTGAGCTTGGATGAAATCAATGCGGCCAATGTGATGAAAGCAGCGTTTGGGACCTATAAAGGAAGTGATGGAGCCTATGGCTAGTATGGCCAATATCATCAAACTGCGGGAATTTCGAACATTTCTCTTTTTAATCCTCCTCTTTATCATTGTAGGTTTCATGAACCCTGACTATCTATCTTTGCAAAATATTGATAAGTCGTTAAAAAGCAGCCTCATGTATATGGTCCTTGCAGTTGGAATGACCTTTGTCCTCTTAACCGGGAATTTGGATATTTCCGTCGGCGGTACGCTGGGGCTTACGGCTGCCGTTTGCGGCACAATCCTGCGGGATGGGGGAAGTATTTTTACCGCTGTCATTGCTGCTATTTTAATAGGGGCCGGCATTGGTTTGATTAACGGATTTGGGGTAATTAAATTAAAGATTTCTTCTTTTATTATGACGCTTGCGCTCCTGTCTATCACACGGGTGATCCAGGTGATGTATACGAATGGAAAATGGGTGGAAAATATCCCTGCCCATGTAAAAAGGCTTTCCAATTTTGAGATTCTTGGGATAAACGTATTGACCGTGATTGTGATTTTGGCGGTAATCCTTGTTCAGGTGTTCCTGTCAAAGAGCAGCAAGGGAAGGTATTACAATGCGATTGGTGACAATGTGGACGGTGCTGTTTCCTTAGGGATTCCTGTAAAAAGATATATCGCGTATTCGTTTGTCATTTCCGGTATTTGTGCGGCACTCGCTGGATTCATTTTTGTCAGCCAGATTGGCTTTGTCTCGACCAATGCCGGGGTGGGAATGGAGTTGACGGTCATCGCAGCCTGCGTTCTTGGCGGAGTTTCTTTGTCAGGCGGAATTGGCACGGTGGTCGGTGCAGCACTGGGAGCGATTATTTTGACATCGATTAACTCTGCCCTTGTTTATATGAAGGTGCCGGCCTTTTGGAATGATACAATTTCGGGTTCTCTGTTAATCATCATCGTTGTGATGGATGCCCTCCTTGCATTTAATGCCAATAAAAAAGCAAAAAAGCTGCGGTTAAATGCAAGAGTTCTGCAAAAGGAGGCTCAAGATTGACATGCTAAAAAAAATCCCGAAATGGAACCTTGTTTTGTTCGTCATCATTGTGCTCGAAATTCTTGTTTTTGGAATGATGAACCCCAGATTTTGGAATACCTCGATCCTGTTGAATAGTTTTAACGATTTTGTTCCAATCGCTATTATTGGTTTCTTTCTTACGCTGGTGGTCATTACGGGCGGCATCGATATTTCCGGTGTGTCCATTATCGGGTTAAGCTCTGTTGTCACGGGGCTCCTGTCACAGACAGCCGGGCTCAATATTTGGGCTGCTGTTGTTTGTGCCGTTTTAACGGGCGGATTATGCGGCCTTCTGAATGGAGTGCTGATTGCCTATGCAAGGGTTCAAGCGATGGTAATTACTCTTGGCGGCATGCTTTTATATAGCGGGATCGCCATTGTGCTCGTGGGATTGTCTGGTGTCAGCACCTATGAAGGGTTTACAGGTTTTCCAGAAAGTTTCGGGCAGATGGCCAATGGAGAAATTCTGGGACTGCCGAATGCTGTTATTATCTTTTTTATCCTGTTTCTTATCGCGTATATCCTTCTGCACCGCACGAGGTTTGGCCGATATCTCTACCTGACTGGAATTAACCAAAACACAGCAGAGTACGCCGGCATCAATACGAAAAGGGTTATGATGACTGCCTATGTTTTGTCAGGTTTAAGTGCCGGGGTTGCAGGAGTTGTCTTAACTTCCTATCTAGGAAGTGCCAGGTCCGATTACGGGGCCGAATATCTGATGCCGATTCTGACGGTCGTCGTATTGGGAGGAACATTAATTACAGGAGGGAAAGGAGGTGTTGTCGGGACAGCTTTAGCAAGTATACTATTGGGCTTCATGCAAATTGGTTTGCAAATGGCTGGAGTTGCGACCCAGTATATAGGTTTGGCGACGGGGGTCCTCCTCATTGTGTCTGTTGCATTCTTGGGGATCAATCCGGATTTCAGATTGAACGTAAAAAGAATCATCACTCATAAACAAAATGGGGGTTAGGCAGCAATGGGAAAATTAAAATCTATGAAACTACTGATTCTTGTGACGATTGTCATGATGTTTGTGGCAGCATGCGGTTCAAAAGATGAAGGGAAATCCGATGATGGAGGCGCAAAGAAGGATAAGAAAGATATTCAAGTTGTTTTTATTCCAAAAATGACAGGGAATGCCTTCTTTGAATCTGGTAATGATGGTGCACAGGAAATGGCGAAGAAGGTAGGTTTTAAGGTGAAGTACGACGGGGCGCCTGAAGGAACCGTTGCCAACCAGGTACAAATCATTAATAGTGCTGTGAACAGCGGTGCTGATGCGATTGCCATCTCATCTGTCTCATCTGACGGTTTGAATCAGGCGTTGAAAAAAGCATTGGATGCCGGGGTTAAAGTCGTCACCTGGGATTCTGATGTGGATCCTAAATATCGTTCTGTTTACGTCAACCAAGGAACACCTGAAATCCTGGGGAAAATGCTCGTTGATATGGCGGCTGAACAAATGAAGAATCCGAATGATGCGAAGAAAATTGCCTGGTTCTATTCAAGCCCAACCGTTCCAGACCAAAACGCCTGGGTCGATTACGCCAATAAATATATAAAAGAAAAATATCCAAAATGGGAAGTCGTGACCACTCAATTTGGCGATGCCAATGAACAAAAATCATTACAGGTGGGAGGGAGCATCCTGGAATCTTATCCTGACATTGATGCCATTATCTGCCCAGACTCCACTGCTCTTCCTGCAATGGCACAGGCAGCGGAAAATAAAGGATTAAAAGCGGAAGATGTGATTATTACTGGATTCGCATCTCCAAATTCAATGAGACAGTTTATCGAAAATGGAACGATTCATAACCATGGCTTATGGGATGTAAAAGATCAAGGCGCCCTAGCCGTCTATATTGCCTATTGGTTAGCACAGGGCAATGAACTGAAGGTGGGAGAGTCAATTGATGTTCCGGATATGGGTTCTGTAAAAGTCGAGCCGAACTCGATCCAAGGCTACGATTATACGGCCGATGATTCCGGCATTATCGTGCTGCCGGAGCGGATTGTCTTCACGAAAGAAAATACAAACGACTACAATTTCTAATCGTTTGATCTAGCAGCGGTTTATAAGAAAGGGCTGTGTTAAAGATACCTATAGATTTCATAACCCTGTATAGCAGCTCAACAGTCATTTAACATAGCCTTAGAAATAAAGGAGAGAAAGTAATGGCAGATACTATCGGAAACAAAAATGCGAAGGATTTTTCCGAGAATGTTCCTTTCGCAAATAATGGGAATTTCCATGTAAAGGGTGCTAACAACTATGATTGGGGGATGAAGGACCGGTTATCGAGAATCTTTAACCCGAAGACAGGGAAAACGGTGATGCTCGCATTTGACCATGGCTATTTCATGGGGCCGACTTCAGGGCTGGAGCGGCTGGATTTACTAATTCCGAGGCTCGCTCCTTACGCGGATTGTTTAATGGGGACGAGGGGGGCGATCAGGAGCAGTGTCCCGCCGACCTATAATAAAGCGATTGCCTTAAGAGCTTCATCAGGTTCTAGTGTTCTTCAGGATGACTTGAGCCGTGAATCCATGGTGGTGGACATTGAAGATGCCATTAAAATGAATGCAAGTGCTATCGCCATTCAAACCTTTATTGGGGCAGAGGGACAAAAGGAAACGATTGAAGAGTTAAACCGGGCGATTAATGTGGGTTCCAGATATTCGATTCCAACATTGGGCGTCGTCGCAGTAGGGAAAGAGATGGAGCGGACTACTACCTTCTTTTTGCTGGCCACAAGAATGCTGGCGGAATTTGGCGCACAGCTGGTGAAAACCTATTACTGTGAGGATTTTGAAAAAGTGGCCTCTGCCTGTCCGGTTCCATTAGTGGTCGCCGGCGGTAAGAAGATACCGGAGAAAGATGCCCTTACCCTCGCATACAATTCCATCCAAGGCGGGGCAGCTGGTGTGGATATGGGAAGAAATATCTTCCAATCAGAACATCCGGAGGAAATGGTTCAAGCTGTGAATAAGGTGGTACATGAGGGATATACGGACCGGGAGGCATTTGAATTTTTCCGGGAGCTTACGAACTAGCATGGTGCCTGGCGCCGCTAGAATTTTGTCGAAGTAAGGCTTCTGCTTTTAGAGCAGGGGCTTTATTTTTTCCTTTAGCGGGTTTAGGTTTTTACCAAGATGTTTAAGGATAAGCATGTTTTTTTGTACAACCTCATATGTTAAACTGAGTCTTTTTTTAGCAGTTGGGTGGTGGAACAACATGTTTGTCCGGGGAGCAGCCTTGGTAATTGGAAGTATTCTTCTAGCAATTG
Organism: Neobacillus mesonae; assembly: GCF_023715155.1. GTDB lineage: Bacteria > Bacillota > Bacilli > Bacillales > Cytobacillaceae > Neobacillus > Neobacillus mesonae_A. The sequence continues at coordinate 39,062 of NZ_JAMBNQ010000032.1, read as the reverse complement.
GCATTAACGGTTTTTTAGTTCCCCATCATTTAATTGATGGAGGAATTATTGGCATTGCTCTGATTTTACATTATTATTTTGACTACCAAACAGGACTATGTTCCGTTCTGTTAAGTGCACCATTAATCCTCTATGCATTTGTGAAGGACAGATCTCAGTTTCATGGCAGTATTTACGGGATGATTGTGACAGCTATTTTCCTTGATTTACTGGCCCCCTATCATTTTTACCTGCCGATTGGGGTGAGCGCCGTTTTAGGAGGGGCCATTTGCGGAATTGGGGTTGGCTTGATGCTTCGATATAAGACAAGCACTGGGGGAACGGATCTAATCGCTTATTTCATATCCAAAGCCGCCCCGTTAAATATAGGGCTTATCATCGCCTTCATGGATTGCTTTGTTGTCTTACTAGGCTTTCAAACATTGGGAATTCGAAGCGTCTTCTTTTCAGCTCTCACTATTTTAATTGCCGGCGCCCTTGCGAATATTTGTTATGAGCGGATATAAAACTGAATCGGCATGAAATGGTAGTGAGACTATCTTTTAAACGGCAGCTTAAAGACAGAATACGCTCAAATGCGGTGAAACTGTCTTTTATGGGGCCTCTTAAAGACAGAATACGCTTCTAAAGAAGTGAATCTGTCTTTAATCCGGCCTCTAGAGGACAAAACCCGAGTTAAATGTCGTGAATCTGTCTTTAACAGGGGCTCTTAAGGACAGAAACCAGCATAAAAACCTAAGAAATGTCTCTCAAAGCCCCGATGAAAGACATTTCTTAGGTTTTTCCAAGGAATTAGTCTCTCATAACCCCGATGAAAGACAGAATTATGGTTTTCCCAAGGAATTAGTCTCTCAAAGCCCCGATGAAAGACAAAATCAAGTTTTTCCCAAGGAATTTGTCTTTCAAAGCCCCGATGAAAGACAGAATCATGATTTTTTCAAGGAATTTGTCTCTCATGGCCCCGATGAAAGACAAAATCATGATTTTCCCAAGGAAATTGTCTCTCATAGCCCCGCTGAAAGACAAAATCAAGATTTTCCCAAGGAATTTGTCTTTCAAAGCCCCGATGAAAGACAGAATCAAGATTTTCCCAAGGAAATTGTCTCTCATAGCCCCGATGAAAGACAGAATCAAGATTTTCCCAAGGAAATTGTCTCTCAAAGCCCCGATGAAAGACAAAATCAAGATTTTCCCAAGGAAATTGTCTTTCATGGCCCCGCTGAAAGACAGAATCATGGTTATACCAAGGAATTTGTCTTTCAAAGCCCCGATGAAAGACAGAATCATGATTTTTCCAAGGAATTAGTCTTTCATAACCCCGATGAAAGACAAAATCATGGTTTTCCCAAGGAATTAGTCTCTCATAGCCCCGATGAAAGACAAAATCAAGATTTTCCCAAGCAAATCGTCTTTCATATATCCCCATAAAAGGGAAATATCAATAGTTATCCTCCGTACACATAGCAGCAATATATTCGTGAAGCTTATCCTCTTCATAATCACTTAATGCCCTCATCGGAATAACCGTTTGATGTTGAGGGTCACTCCCGCGCACTTCAGCCACTAATGTTTCATTAAGAAACACATTATACGCAGGTTCATTTTCGTGCGAAGGTTTTATGGATTCTTTACGGAAATAAGGTTTGTTTTCTTCAGCCATTCATACCCCTGCTTTCATCATATTTTCCTTTTTTATTATGGCTGTTTGTTGGAATAACTATCCTATTTGATGCCCTTTAAGTAGTCTTTTTTTGTCAGCCATAAATGCGGCCCATAGAATTTTCTACAAATAACAACAACACTTTACATAATCTTCACAAAACTTTACATACCATTAATACCCCATTAATAATTTAGGATTAATCTTAAACATGTTAAAAACTTCAAAATATCTAGGAGGACAAAAATGAAAAGTTTGAAGAGTTTTAGCCTGTTCGCCATTCTATCAGCGTTCATGGTCATCATGGCAGCATGCGGAAGTTCAAATTCCACAGCAAAATCAGAAAAGACAGGTGACAATACCACACCAAAAACAGAAGAAAAGAAGGAACTTTCCGGTTCATTAGTTATATCAGGCTCCTCAGCTATGCAGCCGTTAGTAGCAGCAGCAGCCGAAGAATTCATGGCTAAAAATCCTAAAGTAGATATTCAAGTCAATGCCGGAGGATCTGGGACAGGCCTTTCACAGGTAGCAGAAGGCTCTGTACAAATCGGTAACTCAGACGTATTTGCGGAAGAAAAAGAAGGGATTCCAGCAGATCAGCTGAAAGACCATAAAGTAGCAGTAGTTGGTATGACAGCAGCCGTTAACCCTAAAGTCGGAATCAAAGATATTAAGAAAGAAGATTTAATTAAAGTATTCACTGGCAAAATCACAAACTGGAAAGAACTTGGCGGAGCAGATCAAAAAATCGTTCTAGTCAACCGTCCTGATTCATCTGGTACTCGTGCAGTATTTAATAAATTTGCTCTTGATGGTGCAACTCCAGCCGAAGGAATCACGGAAGATTCTTCAAACACAGTTAAAAAGATTATTAGCGAAACAGATGGCGCAATCGGATATCTAGCATTCTCTTATTTCACTGATGATGCGGTAACACCTCTTGCACTTGACGGTGTAGAAGCTACAGCTGAAAACGTACAAACTGGAGATTTCCCAGTCTGGGCTTACGAGCATTCTTATACAAAAGGGGAACCAGACGAATTATCTCAAGCATTCTTTGACTTCCTCATGTCAGATGATGTTCAAAACAATCTTTTAAAAGAACAAGGATATCTTCCTGTAACGAAAATGCAAGTAGAACGTGACGCACAAGGAAATCAAAAAAATCTATAATACATCTTTATTTTTCTAATAAATTATCATAATCAAAAAGACGTACATTCACAGTTAAGTAGATGAGAGAAAAGCTTATAACGAGGAGGAACGAAAATGAATAAGAAGAAACTTATTAAAAAAAGCGCGGGCTTTGCTTTAACAGTTGCATTAACCATTCCTGCCCTCACGCCGGCAGCTGCAGCAGGTCATAATGAAGGACATAAATATGGGCATAATGCAGGACATAGTAAAGTAACGATTGATTCGGTTAAATTTAATGGCATGCCAGCACCTGCTGACATTGACCAAATGGTAGACACTTATTCAACTGCCTCTGTTGATGTAAAATACAGCGATGGAAAAGTGAAAAACTTCCCGTTAACCTATAAAAAGCTTTTTAAATCAGAAGATAAAGTAGCTATGAATAAAGGTGAACTGATTGCTGCAGGTACTCCGATTGATTATAATGGGAACCCAATCATGGATCATAGTGTACCAGGAAATCCTGTACCATTTGTATCTGATGCACCGGATTCCAATAGCCTGCTCAATCCGATTAAAGGAAAACTGTACATGGTCACCCATTATGAATACCAGACAGTAGATGCAGCAGGAGAATCTGCATACGGTGTTGTACCTGCATCCATGTCACTAACCACGTTGGACCAAGATAAGAAGACTGGCGACCTTACAGCTAAAGAGGTTAAGAAAATTGATTTTTCAAGCGTGAATGGACTTTGGATTCCTTGTAATGGTTCCCTTTCGCCTTGGAATACTCATTTAGGGTCGGAAGAATATGAGCCGGATGCCCGTAATTTTGAACTTGATGCCAATTCATCTGCAAGAACACAGGTTGAAAGCTTCGCCCAGCTTTACTTTGGCGATAAATCAAAAGCAAATCCATATTTCTATGGATACGTTCCAGAAATCCAAGTCAAGAACAATGGCAAAGTTAAAGTCGAGAAACATTACAGTCTTGGCCGTTTCTCACATGAGTTAATGAAAATGATGCCGGACAACCGTACTGCTTACTTTGGTGATGATGGAAGCAATACAGGCTTGTTCATGTATGTGGCCGATAAAGCTAAAAAATTATCAGCCGGTACACTATATGCTGCTAAATTCAATCAAACAGGGACGGAAAATGGCGGTTCTGGTGATTTAGAATGGATCAAGCTGGGGCATGCCAAAGATCAAGAAATTAAAAAGCTGATTGATAAAGGGATTCAATTCAGCGATATTTTTGAAACCTCTGACGTACCAAAGGAAGGCTTTAAAGCGATTAAGCAATACTCCTATGGTGATACAGAATATCTGAAACTAAAACCTGGTATGGAAAAAGCAGCAGCATTTATGGAATCACGCCGTTATGCAGCATATCTTGGGGCAACAACTGAATTCAACAAAATGGAAGGTGTTACGTATAACGCCAAAGATCAAAAGGTATATATGGCGATTTCTGACCAAAGCAAGGGCATGGAAAAAGATACATCAGGCTCAGGGCTGCAAGATGATATTCAATTGCCAAAAATTAAGTCTGGTGTTACCTATCAATTAGATTTAAATGCCGGTCAAAAGGATGAAAACGGCAAAGGCATTCAAAGTAAATATGTTGCATCCTCGATGTCTGGATTAATCGTTGGTGAGGATCTTCCAACTGCGGATGCATATGGCAACACTGCCAATGTGGACAAGGTAGCTAATCCTGATAACTTAAGTTACTCTGAAGAAATGAGAACATTATTTATCGGCGAAGACAGCGGAAAGCATACGAATAACTATGTCTGGGCCTATAACGTTGATACTAAAGAGCTATCCCGGATTTTATCAAATCCTGCAGGGGCAGAATCAACCGGCTTATTTGCTGCCGATGATCGCAACGGATTCTCCTATATTATGAGTAACTTCCAGCACCCTGGAGACGAAGTGGATGGAAAAGATATTACTGCTGTTAATAAAGAAGAATTATTAAAGGAAATGGATAAAGAAATCGGCATTAACAAGACAGGCGGTATCGGGTATATTTCCGGCCTGCCATCATTTACGAATAAGTAATTCTTTGTTTCCTTTACACCTGAAAGTGTCAGCATTTAACTCTAAATTGCTGACACTTTCTTTAGTTTGGGAAAAGGCCGCATCCTTAAATACTTGTGACACGTGAAGAAATGCACCAATAAAAGAGGATTTTATTTCCTATAAAGCGGCAATTATCGACTATTCCCCAAATGTGAAATACTATATGAACGTTTGTTTAAAACAGCCTAAAGCACTGCTAAATCAACATTTTACTCAAACACCTTTAAAAATTTTGTCATATAATTGTGATAATTATTTCCAGAGAAATAAACATTATTCCCCAGAAAATGATCTTTTTTATAAAAAACCAAACCATTCTACAAATATTCTCTTATTCCAACATCCTCAATTGTTTTGTCCATGCTTGATGCCTTTTATAATGATAATCTCATTGGCACGTTTTTTAAAAAGCAGTGTAAGACCAAATTTACCTCCCATGCTCCATGAAAAAACTTTTTCTCTAAGCTGGAAGGAGACAGGGAAAGGGTGTTGAAAAAATAAGGTATAAAACTTTTTGGGGGGAATGGAAAATTAGAATGAAAGTTCATTTTTTTGATGGAGCCTTAATAAAAGAGTTCCTTTCAGCGTTATCGGTTGTAAGTTTACTGCTTTCATTTGTATTGATTGTGGTGGAAATTCCTGAAGAGTATAAATGGATAACCGGTTTAATCTTGGGCCTCTTATTCATCATTTTTTATTTCTTTTTATGGATAAGGGCGAACCTGCTTACCAAGGTGAGACTGACGATCAACCATTCTACGGTGGATATTAAATTTGGGGACATTTTTACAGAAAGCGAATTAAAGGTGATTGCGTTTAACGAGTATTTTGATACAGAGGTTGATAATAAAGTGATTTCGGAGCGGTCTCTTAATGGGATGTATATAAATAGAATGATTCCTAACGTTAGTGAGCTGGATCTCTTAATGGACGGTGATGAGCGTTTGAACGAAAACCTGCTGGAAATAAACAGCGGGAGGAGCCGTGGGAAAAAGAAAAGATACAAGCTAGGCAGCATTTTCCAGCATCATGATTATTTATTAACTGCCTTTTCCAGGTTTGATACTGACAATCGGGCTTTTTTATACATGGAGGACTATGTAAACTTTTTACTTCATTTTTGGAATGAAATTGATGTTGTGTACAGCGGCAGGTCGGTGTCTATTCCATTACTTGGTTCAGGAATCACCCGATTTAAGGAATACAATATGATCACAGATCAAGAGCTGCTGGAGTTATTACTATGGTCATTTAAAATCAGCAGAATTAAATTTTCTTATCCTTCAAAGATGTCGATTGTCATACATGAATCAAAAAAGGATAAAATAAATTTATATACATTAAAGGCATAGCGCATACTATGCCATTCCAAAAAGAGGGAATTTTTGATATAATTAGGGTAGAAAATACTTTTCGGAGGAATCATGACCAAAATCAAACCAAAATTATTTATCGGATCCGCTAAAGAATCGATTGAATATGTTGATGCTATTCATGAATCACTTTCTCATGCAGCAGAGGTTACTCCTTGGTCAGCAGGAGCATTTCTCCCCTTAGAATATAATATGGAAACCTTGGAACGCCAATTAGATGAAAATGATTTTGCTGTATTTGTATTTTCACCGGATGATGTCGTAAATATTCGCGGCACCATCACATTTACGACAAGAGACAATACACTGTTTGAAATGGGGTTATTTTGGGGAAGGTTAAGAAGAGGAAGAGTGTTTTACATGATTCCCGGTACCATACCTGAGAATGAAGAAGCTAAAGGATTCCGGCTGCCTTCTGATTTAGATGGTCTTACGGTCTTACGATATGAAATCCGCAGTGACAATAATTACACAGCAGCTGTTAATGTCGCATGCAGAGCCATCAAACGGAAAATAGCTGAGTTAAGTTTCTTCAAGGACCCAGCAAAGCTTTTAGCAGAAGCGCAGGCAAATATGGATAAAGATTATGCGTTAATCCGCATACTTCGAACGCTGTCTAAACGGCTCTTAAGTGATCCTTCCAAAAAATTCGAATACCTGCAGGAAGCGGTTCGAAATGCTTACCAAGCACCAGATTATTATTATGTGGAAGCTATTGGCGTTTGGCTGGCAGAGGGGCAGGAGGGCTTAAGACAAATCGCTGGAAATGATGGCCAAGGGGAATTTTATCCATTCCATATAAATGAAACCCGGGAAGATACGGAAAGAATCGTCGTCATTGATTGCTTTTTGCAAAGTACGGAGTTAGTTTTTCAAAAAAATAGTACAGCCTTTGATAATACCTATGTATTGTGTTACCCTATAGGGAACCAATTAGTTCTAACGGTTGCAATAACGGGAAAAAGGACCTTAAGTCAAGAAGAGATTGACGAGATCTTCCTCGATAATTATAACCTTTTAAGCACAATCAATACGATTTTTGGAGGTGCGTCTTTATGAGCAAGTCGGTGGTTGTTAAATTAAACAAAAATGCCTACAAACTGGGTGAAGCGGTTGCCGGTATAAGAGCCGTCATTCCCGCCAAACATGGAAAAGAAGAATCCGGAAAAGTCATCTATAAACGAAAAGCAGATTATCATGAAGACCCATTTAAAAAACGGGCTTAAACAAAAGAACGGAAATGAGAGGGAGGATCACCCCTCTTTTTTTGTCTTTATAAGGGGACTGACCCCCATAAAATACGAACAATTAATAGTAAATTAGCCCTAAATATCCGTATTTTTATTGATGAAAAAGAAACGTATTTGTTATACTTAAATAGTAATAATTGTATAAAGTAATACTCGTATATGCTCAGTAATATGGTCTGAGTGTCTCTACCTGGCTCCCAATAAAGAGCTGGACTACGAGTTGAAGTATTTGGTATTATACCGCAATCTTTGTGTTTTGGGGTATTGACTAACTTTGACTCTTTCAGGTCTAAAGGGTAGATTCATTCTATCATTTAGACTTTTTTTATTGGGCTGTATGACAAACGAACAAATAACAAGGGGAAAAGGAGAGTTTTTTTTCATGAACAACATAAGAAAGAAATCCATGGCATTTGCGGCCGCTGCAGTACTGCTTTTATTCATGTTTGCAGGATACAATGCTGCTTCCAAAACTGAAACGAAAGCAGAAGCAACCCAAAGACCCATTTTGATTCAAGGTCCAATGCCTATTGAAGCCGAAAACTTCGCCAAAAAATTAGATAAAGTAAAAGTTGAAAAATCGGGGAATTTTATTTTTTATAAAGGGAAAGTGGACAAGTATCCTGTCATCGTAGCGAAAACAAGTAAAGGAATGGAGAATACAGCTGCTGCAACCGCATTGGCAATTGAAAAATACCATCCTATCGCCATCATCAATCAGGGAACATCTGGCGGACATGATCCAAATTTAAGTGTATTTGATATTGTTTTAGGAAAAAGAGTGGTCAACATTGGCTCGTTAAAAACCGAGACTGCCGGGGAAAACGAAGGAATGGACCCATCTAAATGGGTTCCAATGGATTTAATGGCTTCTGAAGGAAGTGCTGGAGAAGACCCTGATGCTGAGAAAATCCGCTACTATGAGGGAGATAAAAAATTACTTGAAGCGGCTAATGCCGTAAAAGATCAATATACGAAGGGAAAAGTGGTAGAAGGCACCATTGGTTCAGCGGATGTCTGGAACAATGAAGTGGACCGCATTAAATGGTTCCATGAAAAGTACGGCACCTCTGTCGAAGAAATGGAAGGGGCGGCGGCAGCTCAAATTGCTGATGCCTATGACACCGCATTTCTTGGCATCCGTATTCTATCCAACAACAAAACAAACGGCGGCACATACAATCCAAACACAGCAGCAGCCAACCAAGAATATGTCTATAAAGTCGTTAAAAAATATATTTCTACTTTGAAATAATAGATGAAAAGCAGGGGAGTTCAATTCCCCTGCTTTTTCATCTTAAATCTATTCTCCTACGATCTTAGCACCCTTTAACATATCATCAGTTAAAGTAATTCCTTCTTTTTCAGCCGCTTTTTTATTGATCATCAGCTGAAGGTTTTCCGGATAGCCGACTGGAATTTCACTTGGTTTCTTTCCTTTTAAAATTTCAACAGCCATTTTACCGGTAGTGTATCCTAGGTCGTGGTAATCAAAACCATATGACGCAAAGGTTCCGCGTTTGACAGAGTCCCCTTCACCGACAAAAGTTGGAATTTTATGCGCATCTGCTACTGTAATAACAGATTCAAGAGCAGATACGACCGTGTTATCCTTAGGAATATAGAATACGTCTGCACGTCCAACCAAAGAATCAGCTGCCTGCTTCACTTCGGAACTGGTGCTAATCGTTGTCTTAACAGCTTCTAGACCGGCTGCCTTTAGCGCTTCCTCCGCATTTTTAACATTGACGACAGCGTTTGGTTCGCCGCTATTATAGATGATGCCTACTTTCTTGGCGTTCGGAATAAACTTTTTAATGGCAGCAATTGTATTCTTTATCGCTTCCGGATGGGTATCAGACGTACCGGTTACATTTCCGCCTGGCTTTTCGATGCTTTTAACGAGCTGGGCCCCGACTGGATCGGTAATGGCCGTAAACAAGACTGGAATGGTCTTCGTCGACTGGACTACTGCCTGGGCACTCGGAGTAGCAATCGCTAGAATAAGATCATTCTTGTCTGACACCAATTTTTGTGCAATAGGCATATTGGTATTCATGTCCCCTTGGGCATTTTGGTAATCTATCTTTAAGTTTTTACCCTCTTCATAGCCGGCATCTTTTAGTGCCTGTATAAAACCCTCTCGTGCAGCATTAAGAGAGGGGTGCTCAATCAGCTGGGTAATGCCGATTTTTACTACCTTCTCTTTCTTTTCTCCAGATGTTCCAGATGTTTCCTTGCTTCCTGATCCGCATGCGGACAGCAATAATAACAATCCACACAACATAATGGCTAATCTTTTTTTCATTTTCTTCCTCCCCTAAGCTCTTCGACTACATTCCTTCTTTTTTGAAAAATAGTCTTAGATGTTCTATTTAAAGATTAATAATATTCAGATTCTAGCATTAATAGAGGTGAAAAACAATATAGCTTTTAGAAAATTTAGCAAAATATGTGGAAATTTGCTTCAAACGACAGCCGGAATATTTTTATTACCATTTTCCTTTATTTACCTATATAGGATTATTGTATAATAAATCTATATTTCTAGTTCTAAAGGCGAAGGAGTTAAGATATGAACAAGGCAGGTTATCAAGAGTTGGATCCAATGGATTCGCTGCTATTGGCGGCATCGGAAAATCCGGATAAACGGTATCCATTTTACCTAGCATTATTGGACTGGGAACTGGTAGTGCCTGGGACAGCGGCAGCCAGCGGCGAGGATCCTGATGAAATAGAACTTTCTTTAAAATACATCGAAGTGGAACAGGAATTAATTCTTCCCGTTTTTTCCAGTCAGGCTAAATTTCAAACAATTTTTCAAGGCAAGTATTCTTATGTAAAAATTGATGCCCGGGAGCTGCTGCCATTAATTGAACCGAAAGCTTCCCTTGTGCTGAATCCTGGCTTTGACCTGGCAAAACAAATCATCCCTGAAGAAATCGAGACTTTAAAGGACGGAAGCATTCTGCAATACTTTTTTGATGAGATGAGTCCGGAAGCAAAACGGGAATTTTTGACAGAACGCATGGTGGAAGTGGCTGAAACGACGCTTGCAAGCATATCAGAATGTCTGCGAGGCTTTCCTTCGATTAAAAAGGCTTATCTTACCAGCTTTTTTGATCCGGTGAAAGGCGGTGTACCGCGGCCGTTAATTGGGTTAGAAGCAGATGACGAGGGGAATACACAGCTTTTATCCATAGTTGAAGCAGTCGAAAAAAACGTTCCAGAGAAACTGAAATTTGAATTTGCCATCCTGCATAAGGAACTTCCTTTGACATGTTCTACTGTTCAGGAAGTCAAGCCCTTCTATGTAAGGGATTCTGAAGATCAATTACGAACCATGTTTCGATAAGCTAACAGAAAGGAGACACGTGTTTATCTAAAAATGGATGTTAAGGTGAGCAGTGTCAAATCGGTGAATCACTTGAGCCGCAATGAATTTTCTAATGGAGGTACCCGCAGGAATCAAATTTTGCAGGTAAGATAGGGACTTGATATAAAATAGCCGGCAGAAGAAATCTGGGGTGTTATAAAAGACAGTTTTACCAGATTTGAGGCGACTGCTGTCTTTAAGAGGCTGTCTTGAGGACAGTTTCACTAGATTCGGGGGAGGTTTCAGTCTTTAAGAAGCTGTCTTGAGGACAGTCTTACCAGAATTGGAAAGGTTTTGGTCTTTAAAAGTCGTTCTTAAAGAAAGTTTTACCAGATTCGAGACCATTTCTGTCCTTAACAATCCATATAAAAGCCATTTTCCCTAGATTCGAAGCAAATTCCGTCTTTAAGGCCCCATGTAAAAGCCAGCTGCACTAAATTTCAAACATGTTCTAAGGCCCGATCTTAAGGGCAGAATCACGAATTCCGTTGCCGCTTTTGTCTTTATAACCGCTCAGCGGCAAATATCAGCTATCAGCTGGCTGCACGGCTTTAAATGCAGGTTTTCCCATTATCATCTAGAGCGTGATATCTTTTATTTAGGCTGTTTTCGTAAACTATGTTGTTATGCCAAGAAAAGCGGTGGTTTGTTCTATTAGCGGACTCTGCGAGAAAGCTGGATTACAGGATAGCCCCCTTGGAAGTAAAAAATAAGCGGAAGTTTTCCCGTTATTTGCAAAATGAAGCTTAAATAGTAAAAAATAAGCGGAGTTTTTTCCGTTATTCAATGAAAAGCACCCGATTTTAGCAGTTTAAAATCAAATAAGGGAAATTCCTCCGTCTATTTCGGCTAATTAACATCCGATTTCCTAAATAACGGGAATTTCTACCTCTATTTTTTGAACGAAATCTTAAAAAGGGTGCAAAAAGCAACAATCTTTTAGAAAAGAGCCTTTATTTAAGTGGGGCAGCATTCTAGCGGGTCAATCATTTTTTTAAAAGTGAAATTGGATTACTAAAGAGATTTGTTGATTCATAATATGATAAAAGCTAAATCATCTACCTAAAATTAAATAAAGAGAGGGATGTGGGATAATGGGAAAAATTGAAGCGGTTGTGTTTGATTGGGCAGGCACGATGATTGATTACGGCTGTTTTGCCCCACTTGAGGTGTTCTTGGAAATCTTCCGCAAACGCGGTGTGGACGTAACGGTGGCGGAAGCAAGAGAACCGATGGGAATGTCAAAAATCGAACATATTCGGACACTTTGTCAAATGCCTCGTATTCGGCAGGAATGGGTGAACACATATGGAAAAGAACCTGGGGAAGAGGATGTAGTGAAAATGTTCAATGACTTTGAGAACATTCTGTTCAATCTATTGCCTGATTTTTCAACACCGATTCCAGGTGTCCTTCAGCTTGTAGAGCGGTTAAGAGAAAGAGGAATCAAGATTGGTTCTACTACCGGCTATACGAAAGAGATGATGGACATTGTCGTTCCGAATGCGAGAGACAAAGGGTATTCTCCGGATTGTTATGTTACTGCTGATGATGTGAAAGCAGGCCGGCCATATCCGTGGATGTGTTACCGTAATGCGATGGAGCTTGACGTGTATCCAATGAACCGGATGATAAAAGCGGGGGATACACCAATGGACATGATAGAAGGAAAAAATGCAGGCATGTGGGCAGTAGGTGTCATTTTAGGCAGCAGTGAACTGGCCCTGTCCGAAGAAGAAGTAAAACAGATGGATGGCCCCTCTTTAAAACTAAAAATGGAAGCAGTACGCCAGCGCCTAATAGGGGCAGGCGCCGACTTTGTGATTGACCGTATTTCTGATCTTGACCAAGTGATAGACCAAATAGAAAGCCTTTAAACGCATTTTTGAAAAACACGGTTTATATTGAGCCGTGTTTTTCCATGTGCTTTAGATTCCCCTATCTTATCAAATCCAGCTTCTATCTACTCGAATGATAGGTAATGCTAAGCTGTTTCATCTTTCAAAATCCAGCTTCTATCTTCTAGAATGATAGGTAATGCCAAGCCGTTTCATTTTTCTTATAAGATTAGCATGATCCAGGCCAAGCTGTGCTGCGGCTAAGCGTATGCTTTTGGAGTTTTGTAATGCGGTTACGATTAGCTTGGTCTCAAATTGTTTCATAGATTCCTTTAAGCTAAGATTCCCGGTTGATGGCGTTTCATGAATCAGTTTAGTGTTTTCGTCTGGATGATCTTCTTCTGGTAATTCAAGAGCCCAAGAATTATTAATATGTTCCGGTAAGTCATAGGGGGATATTTCCGGTAGTGGTGTAGAAATGACAAGGAATTCTATGACGTTTTTAAGTTCACGAACATTACCAGGCCATGAATAGTTTTCCAGTATCGATAATGTTTCCGGTAAGATCCTTTTTTCTATTTGATATTGATGGCAAAAGGCTTGAGTATAGGTTTCAATAAGCCTCCCGATATCATCTTTTCTTTCACATAGCGGTGGAATTTGTAAATGAACAACATTGATTCTATACCAGAGGTCTTCACGGAATTTCTTCATATGAACAAGCTGCTTTAAATCTTGATTCGTAGAGCAAATTAATCGGAAGGATAGTTTCTTGGATGTAACATCGCCCACGCGGGTAACGATTTGATCCTGTATAACTCGTAGCAGTTTCGTCTGTAATGGTAAAGGAATTTCTCCAATTTCATCTAACAATATGGTCCCATTGTCGGCTTGTTCGAATAATCCTGGCTTTCCTTCCCTTCTGGCGCCGGTAAAAGAACCGCTTGCATAGCCAAATAATTCAGATTCAAATAGTTCGGCTGGGATGGCAGCGCAATTTACTTTGACAAATTTCCCTTTTCTTTCGCTCATTTGGTGAATCAGATTGGCTAATACTTCTTTTCCGGTTCCCGATGGTCCAGTAATGAGAACGGGTGCAGGGTAGGGAGAAATTTGTTTGATCTTATCATATAAATTTCGCATTTTGGTGCTTTGAAAAACAATGGTGGGATCCTTAGGAAATATAAGCTTTTGCTCCTGATCCAGAGGAAGGTTGGCATGTTCTGCTTTTTGGAGCTGTTTTTGCAAATGATTTAAATAGGTTACATCTCTTACACTGGTAACAACCATTTTAATTTTCTTTTCGTGATTTTTTTCAGTATGAAATACTGGTGTAGCTGTAACCACAAAGAACTTTTTCTTTTTAATTTCTTGCATGATCGTTACCGTTTGTTTTGATTGTAATGCCATATAGGAGGCAGATCTATCAAAATACCCTGAAAATACAAGATCACGGATGTCTTTTCCTATCACTTCTTCACGGGCAATCCCCGTCATATTTTCATATGCTCTGTTCACTTCTAATGTGATTCCTTTTGAATCGACAACATAAAGACCGTCGGAGGAAAAGTTAATGATGGTTCGAAGTTGTTCGTTGGATTCCTGTAGATGAAGAATTTCCTGTAATAAATCCTTTTCTATAAGATTCATTGATTTGACACCCCCATTAAGTTGTCATTTAAACACCATAAGTGGTGATAATTATACACCGTCTTCATTTATTTTTATCAGAATATTTGGATTTAATCAACTATATCATTTGGCACGAAAGTTGCAATAGTTTACTAGTGAGGACTACATAAATTTTAATAGGAGTGATTACATGTCTGTATTGAATCTGCCACGTCATATTTATATTGAAAGCGGTATCATTAATAAGTTAGGGGAATTTGTAAAGGCACATAAAGGAAATAGGGTTTTTATTATCATGGACTCCTTTTTGGCAAGCTCTCCGATTGATCTCGATAAAAGGGTAGAAGGTATTTTAGCGAAAGAAAACTTAAATATTTCCTTTTTCAGTGATTATGCTGGAGAGCCGACAACAGATCATGTGAAAGCTGCCGTAGAAAGATTAAACAGCTTCAATGGTGATTGTGTGATAGCCATCGGCGGCGGAAGTGCCATTGATATCGCTAAGGCTGTTTCCTTATTTGGGAAAGATCCCGAGATTAAGTGGGATGAAATACGCAGCAGACCGTGTTTGAATAGATTTCCTCTTTTGGCTGTTCCAACCACGGCGGGTACAGGATCGGAAGCCACAAGCATTATGGTGATTACAGAGACTGAGACTAGTTTTAAAATGAATCCAAGCCATCCCGATTTAATTCCGGATGCAGCCATTCTGGACCCTGAATTAACGGTCAGTCTTCCAAGCCATTTTACAGCATACACTGGAATGGATGCCTTAACTCATGCGATGGAAGCATATGTTTCCAACCGTGCGACACCTATGACAGATTTCTTTGCTCTTGAGGCCATTCGGATTGTGGGAAGAGCATTGCCAAAAGTATATCAAAACGGATCAGATGTTGAATCACGGAAGGATATGATCCTAGGAAGCTGTTATGCGGGAATTGCCTTTACAAATGCGTCTACTAATCTTGTTCATGCTGCCGGCCGTCCATTGGGAGCTCGTTTTCATATACCGCATGGTCTAAGTATTGCCCTTTTACTGCCTTTTGTTATGAAGTTTGGGCTTGAATCCGCAAAAGAACGCTATGCCGATGTAAGTATTGCGTTAGGAGAAGATCCGTCATTGAACAAGGATGAATTGGCAAAAAGGAGTATTGAAATTATTGAAGAATTTAATAATCAGTTCAGAATTTGGGAAGATGGGAAGAAGTTTATAAATCCAGAACAGCTGATGGAGGCGATTCCGACACTTGTTACGGATGCATTATCTGGTAACGGAATACTAACAAACAGAAAAGTTCCAAAAGATCATGATATTGCCGTAATTTTTAACCTGTTAGCTGAAAGACTGTCTGTTTCGTCATTAAACCATAGTTTGCAATAAGACTATTAAAAGAGTTCATTTTGAAGGAATTAGGCGATTACCCTGGTATTGCCTGATTCCCCGAAATGATGTTACTATTTTTTTCAATACTGCTGCAGAATTTTGCACTCTCCCAATCTAAATTGGCACTTTCATTTTTCTATCTATCAAGAGTAATAACATCATAAATCTCCATCTAGTAAAAAACCCAGGTACCAAAACATTTTTAGTAAAAAAAATTAGGAGGTAATTTATGGCTAACACAGATAAAGGTATGTTGAGGCGGGTAGTGGGTTCAAGTTTAATTGGTTCAACGATTGAATGGTATGATTTCTTTCTATATGGGGTGGTTGCAGGGATTGTCCTTAACAAATTATATTTTCCTGCACATGACCCTCTTGTCTCCACATTACTTGCCTATGTTACCTTTGCAGTTGGATTTGTCTCGCGTCCTTTAGGAGGAATTATTTTCGGCCACTTTGGAGATAAAATCGGCCGAAAGAGCATGCTGATTATCACGCTGACCATTATGGGGGCCAGCACCACTTTAATTGCCGTTATTCCAACCTATGAGCAAATTGGAATATGGGCGCCGCTCACTTTACTTCTGATGCGGATTATTCAAGGAATTGGTTTAGGCGGCGAGTGGGGCGGTGCGGTGCTTATGACATTTGAACATGCCCCAAAAACAAAACGCGGATTGTATGCGAGCTTCCCGCAAATTGGATTATCTATCGGTCTTTTATTATCTTCAGGTGTTGTCGGTCTTCTATCTTCTACATTGACTGACAGCCAATTTATGAACTGGGGATGGCGGGTTGCCTTTGGTCTCAGTGCTATTATGATATTTGTTGGTTTATGGATCCGGTTAAAAGTATCTGAATCACCAGAATTCCAAAAGGTAAAAACTCAAAATACGGAATCAAAAGTACCTTTCAAAGAAATGTGGCGCGGGCATACCGGCAACATTATCGCTGGAATGGGCGCAAGGTATATCGACGGCGTTTTCTTTAACATCATGGGAGTCTTCTCCATTACTTACTTGACTACCAGTCTTGAAATTTCTCGTACTACTGCATTATTAGGGGTATCCGCAGCCGCTTTTGTGATGTGTTTCTTCATTCCTTTATTTGGACATATTTCCGATCGTGTCGGCAGAACAAAAACCTACGGAATCGGCAGTATTATTACCGGCATCTCAGCGGTACCGGCTTTTTGGCTGATGTCCATCAGCGGCGGTAATGATGCAGTTATTTGGTTATCAATCATTATTCCTTTTGGCATATTCTATGCTGCGGTCTATGGTCCGGAGGCCGCCTTATTCGCTGAATTATTTGAAACAAGGGTAAGATATACAGGAATGTCATTTGTTTATCAATTCTCTGGAATATTTGCAAGCGGGATGACCCCAATTATTGCTACAGCACTGCTAAAATATAATAATGGATCCCCGACTTTACTTACTTTATATGTTGTATTCTCCGGTATTGTCAGTGCATTGTCCGCACTTTGGATTTACAAACGTAAAAAGAGCTTAAAAAATATAAATAATGCAGAATCGGATATTGCAACTATTCAATCATAGGAAATAATAAAAATGCTGATTTCCCACGTGGAAGTCAGCATTTTTATTATTTCCATGCCCATATTATTGTAAATTATTCATACATCCTGTACACTAGTCTTCGTCCTGCTATTATGGGCACAAGTTTTTATGTACAAAAAGATTTCCTATATAGGCAGTCTAGCAATCCTAGATTTTATAAGCCATTACATTTCGGAAAAATTTCTCATGCTATTCTATATAATGAAAGAAATTGACAGATCGTTTGGAAAAAAAGAAGAACAATACGAACAAATCAGCAACCAGGTAAGATTCATTAAGTAAATGAAGGAGTTTAGGTGGTTATGCAGGTGCTTCAAAAAACACAAACTATAGTTCGCTATCAAACACAAAATGGTAAGGTCTCTTATGGAATGGTCGAGGATGATGACATTTTACAATTGTCCAGCGATTTTTCTGAAATTGTCAATCATGAATTGAACTTTGATGGTGTCAGAATAAAATACAGCGATGTGAAGATTTTGGAGCCGGTCGTACCTTCCAAACTTATTAACTTTGGCTGGACCTATGCCGGACACGCAATTGAGACCGGGGGAAAGGCCCATCTCAAAGAACCATTTCTATTTTTAAAACCCACATCATCCATCATTCCAGATCAGGGGAATATTATCCTTCCCCCAAGTGATTTAACCGATCAGGTCGAGATGGAGGGGGAAGTCGCACTCATTATTGGAAAACAGGCCAAAAATGTAAGGGAAGAAGAGGCATTGGATTATGTTTTTGGCTGTACGATATTTAATGATGTAACAGCCAGGGACCTGACAAAAAAGGATCCCCAGTTCACCAGAGGAAAAGGGTTTGACACCTTTGGTCCGCTGGGGCCGTGTATCGTGACCGGTATTGACCCAACCAATTTGCAGATTGTGACCAGATTAAATGGAGAAGTAGTGCAAGAGGGCAACACGAATCAGATGTCCCTTTCCATTCCATACCTGATCAGCTGGATTTCACAGGTCATGACACTGGAGCCGGGAGATGTCCTGGCCACTGGTTCCCCGTCAGGAAGCTGCCCGATGAAATCAGGAGATAGGGTGGAAGTAGAAGTAGAGAAGATTGGCAGACTAAGCAATTATGTAAAATAAATGCAGCTTGAGTTTAAAAGGCATAGTATACACTAATGGTATAGTATGCCTTTTTTTATTGATAACCGGAAGGCCGGGTCTGGGGACTTGTTGGCAGATTCACCGTTTTTGTTTATATGTTTTCTAGAATTTCCGCTGATTCCGTTGCATTTTATCTATCAGTTAGCAAGCTTCTATTCTTTTTTACATCTGAACGGTTCATGGATGCCTTTGAAGCTGAGCGTTTTTTGAGAAAAGAATAAACATTCCCGAAAACTAACCCGAGATACAAATAAGTCAATCCTCCAAAAAGTCCATAAATGATCGTTCCCGCCACCGCCGTTAGGATACCGAATATAACTTGATCTTTATCTTTTCCCGGCGATGTAGGCGGATCTGTAAGCATAAAAAAGCCAAAGAAAAGAGTAGCATTGATAAAAGGTGGACGGAGGGCATCCACTTCATCCCCAATATTGAAATAACCGATAAGGAGCAATAGTAAAAAAGAGACACCTAAAAATGCAAAAAGCTGAGGGAACTTATTTACCCGGTTGGTGATGGTGTATCCTCCAATTAAAAGAAACGCTATGGTCCAGGCGGGAAGATCTCCAAATGCCCCCCACCAGCTTTGGGCGGAATGGAAGAAAAGGATAGATAAAAGCAAACCAATGGCTGCTGGATTAAAGATTGGCTTTTTCTTATAAACCAGAAGATACTTGGATAAAATGGCCATAACTGCTGTTCCTGCAACGACTCCTACAGATGATGTTGTACTTAAGATTAAGGAGATAATGAACCCTGTAATAATGGCACTGTCTGGCATGCTCCATTTTCTTTTTTTTACTATACGACAAAGAATGTCCACAATGACTGAAACGAAAACAGCCACAAAAGCATTTTGAATACCTGCTATATCTTTAGACACGAATGAGGCAATTAACAGGTAAAAAATCATCGCAATGGTCACATACCCTTTTGGTGTTTTAAGCCATTTCTTTGCTGTCATTTTGTATTCCTCCAACTTTAACGATTTGTAAATCAGATGTAATGAAAAGTCCACTTAGGCCAACGCTTTCGATTAATTTCTTTCCTTTTTCATGGCCAAACAAAAAGGCAGTTGTCGAAAAGGCATCCGCCAGCATGGCAAAAGGCGCAATAATGGTGGAACTGACACAATCATTAGGTGAATATCCCGTTTTTGGACTGATGATATGATGCATCCCGGGCATTTTGGCATTTCTACGTTCATAACTCCCAGAGGTACAAACTGCTTCATTTGAAATTTCTATACAATCAATAATTTGATCTTTTTTTATGGGGTGTTGAATGCCTACTTTCCAGGGGCGTCCATTCCTATCCATTCCGGCGGCAAACAGATCGCCTCCTGCATTAATGATAAAACTTTCAAATTCTCTTAGTTCCTTAGCAGCTAAATCAATGGCAAACCCTTTAGCAACCGCACCTAAATCAATCACAAGAGGCTTGTTTAAATATAATGTATGGTCTTGTTCATCTAAAATAATATCCCTATATGCAGCGGTGGAATCGGCAGAAGGCGTTTCTATGGACGTACCGGTTAAATAATGTCGATTATACCCCTGCTCCTCCATGACCTTTCCAATGGCTGGATCAAATTCACCCTCTGTCCATTTGGCCATTTCCAATGCGAACTTCAGAGGTTCAAATAAAAAAGGGCTGATTGGTACCGGCTTTTCCATGTTTCGGCAGGCAGTCATTAATTCACTGTCAGGACTAAATCGGCTGCAGGCATGTTCTACTTTCCGGAATGCTTCAAAAGCACGGTCCACTTTTGTTTCAGCCGCCTCTTTGGATGCTGTTCCATTTATCACTACCTGTATTTCAACAACTGTATCCATAAATAATTTCGCTTTTTTCATATTTTCTCCTAAATATTTAGTGCTTGGTCGAGTGCAGCTTGAACTGCATCTTGAAATGCTTCGGTACTGTATGTTGCCCCTGAAACATTCGTGACTTGGGCATTTTGATTTTGTAAAACCTCATCAGGCAGCCCAACGACATCACTTTCAGAATAATGCATAGCAAAATCACTAATTTCAACATCCGTAATTTTATCATTTTGTATGGTTACTGCGACTTCAATCGAGCCGCGTCTGTTTTCTCCCATGCCCGTAAAGGTACCATTTTTATATAATGATTTTTTGGACTGATTTTTTGATTCAGACAAACTTGTTTGGTCTGCTTGTGTTTGAATATTGATAGGGGGTTGTTGTCTCAAAGTTGTTTTCGCTGCTTCATCTTCCGTAGAAAAATAACCGGCGGCATAAACGGCTGTAACCGCCGCTGAACACAAAACAACCCACTTTCTATCCAATTTAGCCATAAAAAGCCCTCCCATATTTTCTTTATGGTTTTTAATGATTAACATTAGTATAATGAGGCAATCTTAAAATTCTCTTAGAAAGATAGAGATATTTTTCAATAAAATTGCTGATTTCTTTGTGGAAAGGTATAAAAACAAGCAAGTTTTTAAGAAAAATTAAATATTTCTTTGATAAAATATATAGTTAAAATTAGTTTTTACAAATTTTAGAATAAGGAACAAGGTGAAATGATGCGTGTTTTAGTCATAGAAGATGATTCTGCTCTTCGAAAAATCGTATCAACGATATTAGAAGAAGAAGGGTACGAAGTGGATCAATCTATAGATGGAAAGGAAGGCTTATTCATGTCCCAATCTGGGATGTACGATTTACTTATTATTGACCTCATGCTGCCAGGATTGGATGGAATTTCACTTATTAAAGAGCTGCATGTGAAGGGGATGAATGTTCCAACCCTCATTTTAACGGCAAAAGATAGTGTGGCCGATAAAGTAAAGGGTTTAGATGTAGGAGCAGATGATTATTTAGTAAAGCCTTTTGCTACTGAGGAATTTTTAGCAAGAGTAAGATCCGTCCTTAGACGTGCGGGGAAAATAGGCCTTGAGGGAAAAATATTCTATGGTGAAATTGTTTTGGATACCAATTCAATGCAATGTTCGATTGGGAAGAATTCGTTAAAGTTAACCAAAAAGGAATATGAATTACTTTATTATTTAATACAAAATCAGGAAAAAATCCTTATGCGTGACCAAATTTATGATCGCATTTGGGGGATTGAATCTGATGCGGGAGAGTCGATTGTTGATGTGTATATCCACTATTTACGAAAAAAATTAGCACCCTTTGGATATGGTGATAGTATTCGTACCATTCGAGGTGTAGGCTATATGCTTACGGAGGAATAAAATGTTTGAAAAGACAAGGCAGCGATTAGTATTATTAAATTCCATTGTCCTCTTAATCATATTAGGCAGTTTTGGAACATTCCTTTATTTTTATATGGAATATCGTTTAAATAGTCAGGTAGATGAAACATTGCAACATGCGAAATCGCATATTATCCGAGAGTACAAAGGGGATATGTCTGAATTTATAAAGCCAGAAGAAAATGAAGATGATCATCGGACGATTTTCCTTTTTTGGGGAAAAAACAATATCCTTCAGGCTGAAATCCCTAAACATATTATTTCTAAAAAGGTTGAAGATAAACTATTAGAAGAGAAAAATTCAAAGTCGCCGAGTACAGTTCATATGGGAAGTTTCCATTATCGAACGATCAACATTCCCATTCATCATTCGGTCAGTACAAATGGCAATATAAAATATGTAGAAAGAATACAATTAATTTATAATTTGAAACGTGAAAGGGAAATGCTGGAGCATCTTTTAGTGTTTATTGAATTTGGAAGTGTAATAAGCGTTATTGTAGCCATTCTAGCAGGATTCTTTTTAGCCAATAGAGCATTAGTGCCAATAAAATTGGCATGGAACAAACAATCTCAGTTTGTTGCAGACGCCTCACATGAATTACGTACGCCTCTTGCCGTAATGAAGCTGAATTTGGAACGTTTGTTTCGGCACCCTAAAAGCAGTATTGAAGAAGAAAGCGAAAATATCTCACAATCTATTAGTGAAATTAAGTATATGACGAAAATGATTTCCGAGCTCCTTACGTTGGCACGCTCTGATTCCAATCAGCTGGAGATGATCTTTAGTAAAGTTCAATTAGATACCTTATTAAATAAGGCGGTTCAAGACCTTTCGGAATTGGCCAAGGTAAAAGGTATAAACCTAATTGCGAATATCCAGAGTCCAGTGGAAATTCAAGGAGATAAGGAAAGACTTTATCAATTATTTATGATTATTTTAGATAACGCATTGAAATATACCACCAAAAATGGACAAATTACGGTTCAGTGCAATGTAAAAGGGTCGAATGCTCACATTGTCATTTCTGATTCAGGGGAAGGTATTTCTAAAGAAGACTTACCTTTGATTTTTGATCGTTTTTATCGAGGAGATAAAGCCAGGACTAGAAAATATGAAGGTACAGGTCTTGGTCTTTCCATTGCCAAGTGGATTATTGAATTACATGGAGGAAAAATCCGCGCAACGAGTGAAATGGGAATGGGGACTCAGATAATAATGCATGTTCCTCTTAACAAACGGCATAGCTAAACTCATAGTTTTCGGGAGAGGGATAAAAAATAAGCAGCTGTTCCAGCGCATGCCAGCAGTGACAAATCCCCATTTCCAAATGGGTTCGGGATTGGGATTTATAGTCCGGTAATCGATGAATGCGGCAATAGTGCTGAAGGAAAGATGCTGTTAAAACATATAGCAAGAGAATGTGATCCACATATTTTTGGATGGTAAATTCAAAAGGAGTATAGGGAAATAAAGGACAAATGAGCGGATATTCTCCAAACCAAAAGGGACCGGGCTGTTTTTGCCCGGTTTTTCATATTATCCAGGAAAAATTAAAGGGAATTTTTCGGTAGAAATCACGAACTAGATATCTGAATTCAGCTCCAGCACTTAGTCCCTCGAGGTCTTAAGACGTTCCTTTCCGGAGGGCAGGCAATCTTGAGGGTGAAGTCATAAGCTTGTCGGGACAGACACTAAAGAAAGCTTCTAAGCGAATCTACACCGCAGGAACAGGCTGTGCTTGTTCCGAAGGCGAATGTGCATTTCTTCTGTAAAGAAAATGAATTAAATAAGTAAATGTATGTAATATAATTGCATTTACTTAAAAATGATATATAATGACTTATAAGTACTTAAGTAATCTTGAGGAGAGGCGGGGGACATTTGTACCAAGAGGAACGACTAGTTGAAATTGTTGGATATTTAAAAAGACATGAGCGTATTTCCATCGAACAGATTTGTTCTCTTTTCAATGTCTCAAGGGATACTGCCAGAAGGGACCTTGTAAAGCTGGAAGAACAAAGATTAATTGTTCGAACACGCGGCGGTGCCATTTTACCGGCCGTCAATCAAGAAATATTAAACTATACCAATAGATTGAAGCAAGTTTCCGAAGAGAAGAAAGCGATTGGTAAAAAAGCAGCTTCACTTATTTATCCCGGGGACAAAGTAATATTTGACGCTACTACAACGGTTCAAGCATGTGCCGAGCAGATGGATCCAATCGATTGTACGGTCATTACCAACTCCATTAATATTGCAAACATTTTATCTTCTAAACCAAAGATCGATATTCAGTTACTCGGGGGAAAACTGCATAAAGAGCACCAATTCTTATATGGAATAGATGTCCTTGATAAGCTTTCTAATTACTATGTAAACAAAGCCTTTATTGGAATAACCGGTATCTCTGAACAGGGCATTACAGACGGTTATGAAGAAGAAGGAATTGTGAAAAAGAAAATGATTGAACAAGCGAAACAGGTCATTGTACTTGCTGACCATACCAAGCTTGGAAAAACAGGTTTTTATCAGTTTGCGGACCTGTCTAATGTGGATATCTTTATTACGGATCAAATTCCGCCGAAATCATTTCGAGATATATTGAACTCATATCATGTAGAATTACTCACGATTGAGCAGGACGAGGAGGAGGATGAATAATGGTAAAATTAATTGCATTGGATTTAGATGGCACTTTATTAAGAAATGGAGAATATATCAGCCAAAAAAATATAGATGCAATCAATGCTGCAAAGGATTCAGGGATTGAAATAGTGGTTGCGACAGGACGTGCTAATTTTGATGCACAATCGTTTTTCGAGGAATTAGATATTCATCCATGGATTATCGGGACAAATGGGGCCACGATTCATAAACCAAATGGCGGGTTTTTCCACTCCGTTCCTTTAAAAAAGGAATTGGCAATCGATATGTTACGTACCCTTGAGGAAGAATCTATTTATTATGAAGCATTTGTACAAAATCATATTTTAACTCCAGCGTTTGGCAGGAAGACGATGCTGCTGGAAATCGAGGAAGCTGCAAGACAGCAGAAAGATACAGAACGAATGCGGCTGGGAATGAAAATACAACAAGAACAAATGGGATACAAAACCATCCCTTCCTATAAGGATTTACTAGATGATGAGATTGAAATTTATAATATTTTAGCCATGTCCTTTTTAGAAGATAAACTGCTGAAGGGCTGGGGGCAATTTACAGAAGTCCCTGATATCACAATTGTAAAATCCGGAACACATAACTTCCATTTACAGCACAGTAAAGCATCAAAAGGAAATGCATTAAAAATATTAGCTGATCATCTTCAAATTGATTTAGCTGATACGGCTGCTGTGGGAGATAATTATAATGATCTTTCCATGATCGAGGCGGCAGGATTCGGTGCAGCGATGGGAAATGCGGATGATACCATAAAGGAAAAAAGTGATATGGTCACGCTATCGAATGAAGAAGATGGTGTAGCTCATTTTATTCATACGATTTTAAACAACAGGAAATCAATCAGCGGGGGTTTTTCTCACACTTATTAGTCATTTTTATACTAGATTTGTCAAAGAAACATTAAAGCCATGCATGTGCATGGCTCGTACCCTTTTTTAAGGGATTTAGTTTGAATGATTAAATGCTAATCATCCTTTAATTTTGATAAATCCGTTTCCTCACCAAATTCTGTGGAGTAACGAAGGTTTCTTGGATTTTGCCGATTCCCGTCCTGGACAGTATCATTTATTTGTGCAAACAAAAGCGGTATACAAGCTAGTCCGCTAATACCAACGAGTCCATAAACGACCCTTGATAAAAAGGCATTTTGTCCGCCAAAAATGGCTGCAACTAAATCGAATTGAAAGAAACCAATCAGTCCCCAGTTAATAGCCCCAATTATCGTTAAAACTAAGGCGATTCGTTGTAGGATCCCCATCAATAAAACACCTCCTTTATCTTTTTATGTGGATTCTAAATAATAAAGTGCTAAAAGGGAAGGACAAAACCCTTCCCCGTGAACCATTAGCGCCGGTGCTCGACTAAATCGATGGCCCCTAATACAATATGAGCCAATCCGAAACCAATAATCGAACCCGTGATCAACGGTTTCATGTTTCTATTGTTCCGTAATGCCACTCCAGTGGTCGTGACAGCTGATCCAAGTACTGCAGGGATTAATCCTTCGCGTACATTAACCATAAAAACACCCCTCCGTAACCTGCTAAGATTCACTCTTATCTTTTGTATTAGAAGCCGGTTTCATTCGAAAGATATGTGTTCATCCTCAATGAAATGATTGAAATATGAAAGGTGAATTTTTACGGTTTATTTGTCTTATGTTAGTGAAAAATAAAAAGAACTAATCTATACGAGGGGGAAAATCAATGATGAATCAAGAGTTAGAAGAAAAGGTTGTTACTATTATCTCTAATCACAAGACAGGCACCCTGGCATCGGTTGAAAACAATAAGCCCCATTCACGTTATATGACATTTTTCAATGAGGGTATGACATTATATACACCGACTAAAAGGGACACAGAAAAGGTGGATGAAATTGAAAACAATCCATATGTATCGGTATTGCTTGGATATGAGGAAAAGGGACAAAATGATGCTTTCGTTGAAATTTTAGGCACTTCCTCTATGAATGATACACAATCGTTGAAAGATAAATTCTGGGAAGAATCGTTTAGTAATTGGTTTGATGGGCCTAACGATCCAAACTACGTATTTCTTGAAATACAGCCTGAAACCGTCCGTATCTTAAATCTAAATGGTGAACCGCCGCAAGAATTCTCGCTAAAACACTAATGGGTAGATAGTTTTTACACACTTATACTTTATTCGAGCGCATTTCCGCAAAAAGGGATGCGCTCTTTTGTAACTCTAATTTAATGAGAAACTTGTCAGCCAACCATAAGCTGTGAAGCATGAGAAGAAAGGAATACGAACAGTTCAGTGATTTTCCAGGATTAACAGTACGCTTAATTGGAATGTTAGAAAAGGAATTTCCTGCGCCATCTTCGATATTTATGTTTTGTTAAACCTGATGCCGCTGCATGTAACGATGCAATCTTGTACGTGGTACATGCAGTTGTTTTGATTGAACCAGTAAAAGTAACGGCGTGTTTTGCAGTAATGTATGGGTGTATTGGTTTAGAATAAACCCCGCAGTGCTTAAGATTGTACGGCCTCCGTTTACGGCCATATAATAAAAAATGCACTGTTTTACGTCAACGTCCATCACTTTATCCAATACAGCTTCCTTCATACTAGATGAATTTTGCGGGATTATTTCATATTCCTGCATTTTTTAGGTGCGTGGTGTTATGAACTTTACATGAAAAAGTCAATAGTAATAAGGGTTTAAAGGATATAATCATCATGTGAGACAATTCACAAACAATACTTGGCAATGAAAACGAATTCAACTTTCGACATTATCTGATAAAATAATTCTTGTAAGGGGGAATCAACTTATGTACCTAGATGAAAGAAGCAATAAATTATTAAAAGAGATTCTTGGTAACCCCGAAATTTCTAATTTTACATTAGAAGAAAAGTTCCAACTTTCACGAAGACAGGTAAGTTACAGCATTAAAAAAATAAATGATTGGCTGGAATCAAATAATTATCCAAAGATCAAACGAACAAGCACTGGAAAATTTATTGTCAGTCCAATCATTATTGATTTATTTACTGATAGTGCAACACAGCAAACCAAAAAAAGCAGCTACATTCCATCAGAAAAGGAAAGAGCAAAATATATTATCTTAATGCTGCTAAGCAGCTCAGAAGAACTATCACTTAATCATTTTGCCTTTGCGTTGGACGTAAGCAAAAATACAGTACTTCGAGATATTAAATATGCTCAGATGATCATCGAGGATTACAAGCTCGAGATTGTCTACTCTAGAATTCACGGATACGAATTATCCGGAAGCGAGTGGAATAAAAGAAAGCTTTTAATTGAATTGCTGCTGGAATCTTTTAAAATCTATGACAGTGAATGGTATTTGCAAAAATCACTTGATATATCCACCACTGAAATTGAACACCTTCAACAATTAATGGAGAAGGTTGAAGCAAAACTACAATTAAAGTTTAGTGATGAAAGAATGCGGTTGCTGCAATATACAATTGCTATTCTTTACAGAAGAATCAGAAAAGGCGAAGTGATTGATGACTTCTATCATATTAATTATGAAGAGTTATCAGACACTAAAGAGTTCGAAGCTGCAGAAATACTGATTAATGATTTAGGAAGTGTGCCAAAAGCAGAACGTTTGTTTATTACTTTACAGCTCTTAACTGCAAACGTTTTAACTTCACAATTATTAACAGATCAAGAACTGCCGCAGCTAAGACAGGCCCTTAGCGAATGTCTAAATGTGTTCGAAAGAAAGGCAATTGTGGAGTTAAAGGATAAAGAGGAATTCCTTGATAAACTGATGCTGCACATGAAGCCTGCCTACTATCGAATCAAATATCATTTAACAACGAACTATAAAATGATAGAAAAAGTCAGCGACGAATTTGATGCGATTCACTATATTGTCAAAGACTCTATCAAACCACTTGAAGATTATATTAATTGCCCTATACCGGAAGAAGAGATTTCGTTTATCACGATTCTTATCAGCGGGTATCTCATTAATAGCGGTAAAACGATTCATATGAAAAAGAGGGCTGCAGTGGTTTGTCTTAATGGTGTATCCATTTCAAACTTAATGGAAAATACATTAAGAGACTTATTTCCTGAATTTTACTTTTATGATGCCTTTTCAATCCGTGAATTCCAAGCATTAGACATTGACGCTGATATCATCTTTTCACCCGTTCCGATTCATACGGATAAAAAGTTATTTATCGTAAAGGGATTAATGACCGATTTTGAAAAGCTGCAGCTGCGTCAGCGTGTAATGAAGGAAATATTTGGCTTGAATTCAAATGTCATAAATATCGATCAACTAATTATGATTATTGAAAAACATGCCAAAATTCAAGAAATGCAGGCATTAGAAAAAGATTTACAAGAATATTTTACATTCCAAATATCCAGTAATGAGGAAAAAAGAACAACTGGATATAACCTTTCAGACTTGATAAATTTGCAAACGATTACGATAGAAAATCATGTAGACAGCTGGCACCATGCTATTGAGCTGGCAGCTCAGCCTCTTTTAACAAAAGGAATTATTACAGAACAGTATATTGAAGTGGTGAAAGACTTATATCCTTCCGTTTCTCCACATATTGTTCTTGGACGAAATATCGCAATCCCGCATGCTGGTCCAGAAGATGGAGTGAATGCAGTTGGAATGAGTCTGTTAAAGATGAATGAAGGACTCACTCTTGAGGATGGTAGAAAACTTCATCTGATTGTTGTCATTGCTGCGGTTGATAAAAATCAACATTTAAATGCATTATTACAACTTATGAAATTAGCAAGTACTGACGAGACCATTAAAAAAATGATTTCAACAGATAGTCAAGAAGATATTTTTGAGACAATCAATAAATTTTCACGGTAACAATTGAATAGGGGTGTTTTTAATGTCGATAGAACAATTTCTAAATGATGATTTAATTAAACTGAATTTATCATGTAAAGATCAAAATGATCTTTTTGAAGTGATGTATAAAGAAGCTTTTAGCAAAGGAATGGTTGACGAATTATTTTTAACCAAGATTAAAGAAAGAGAGTCTGTATTTCCAACTGGATTAAATCTCAATAAATTTAGTGTTGCGATTCCCCATACAGATCCGCAATATGTTAAGGAACAGTTCATTGCTGTAGTGACATTAGAGAATCCTGTAAAGTTCCATTTAATGGATGATGCTAGTCAGGAAACAGATGTAAGCGTAATCTTCATGCTGGGCTTAAATCAGCCGCATCAACAAATTGAAACATTACAGCAGTTAATGGCGATCATGCAAGACACTAGTAATATTGAAAAACTACTAGCCGCAACCAATAGTGAAGAGGTTCATTCCATCTTTAAACAAATTGAGGCTTCGGTTTAATTTTAAGGGGGTGATAGAAGGAAACACTGGTAATTAATAATCAATAATCTTATTCCGCTTTTTGGGAAAATTTATGCTTAATAAAATAGTAAACAAAAAAACTATGATGATATTTGGAGGAGAAAAAAATGAAAAAAAGAATTTTAGTAGCATGTGGAGCAGGTATCGCAACTTCAACAGTAGTATGTAACCGTGTGGAAAAATTAGTAAAAGACAATAATGTAGATGCTGAAGTCATCCAATGTAAAATTGCAGAAGTAAAAGCAAAACAAAAAGGTGCAGATTTAATCATTTCTACCACTATTCTGCCAACAACTTATGAGATTCCAGCAATTATTGCAACTTCTTATATTACTGGTATTGCAATGGAGTCATTAGATAAGAAAATTCTTGATGCTCTTAAGTAATCATTAAAAAATCAAAAAAATCATGGTCTGTATCAATGGGTGCAGATCATGACTACATCTTTTTTCAAGATAATTCATTATGTACGGAGGTCCCAATATGGACAGTTTATTATCTGGCATTCAATACGTATTAAATTTAGGCCCAACAGTTATTTTGCCAATTGCTATTTTGGTTATCGGTTTACTTTTTGGTACAGGGTTTAAAAATTCATTTAAATCAGGTATTACAATCGGTATTGGTTTCGTTGGTGTTAACTTAGTCATTGGAGTTTTAGTTGATAACTTAGGACCGGCAGCACAGCAAATGGTTGAACGGTTTGGATTACATCTAACCGTTATGGATGCAGGATGGCCTGCAGCAGCTGCAGCATCTTGGGCATCGCCGGTTGCCGCAATCTTAATTCCTATCTGTTTAGTTGTGAACGTTATTCTGTTATTGCTTAAAGGAACAAAAACATTAGATATTGATATTTGGAACTACTGGCACTTCATTGCTGCAGGTGCTACTGGATATGTTGTAACTGGCAGCTGGTGGATTGCTATTCTATGTGCCGTTATTTATGAAATCATTGTATTAAAAATTGCAGACTGGACCGCTCCATTGATTCAAAAATACTTTGGACTTGAAGGGATTTCACTTCCAACTGGTTCAACTGCAGCATTCGGTCCAATCGGGATTTTAGTTGGCTGGCTCATTACAAAAATCCCTGGTATCAATAAATTACACGCTGACCCAGAATCTATTCAAAAACGTTTTGGTATCTTCGGTGAACCAATGATGATGGGCTTAATTCTAGGTGTAGTCATTGGATTGCTGGCAGGATATGATGCTGGCGGAGTAGCGAAAATCGGTATTTCAATGGCAGCCGTTATGCTTCTAATGCCTCGTATGGTTAAAATTTTAATGGAAGGTTTAATTCCAATTTCTGAAGCAGCACGTACTTTCTTACAAAAACGTTATGGTGACCGTGACATCTATATTGGTTTGGATGCAGCATTATCTGTTGGTCATCCATCTGTAATGGCAACAGCACTTATTTTAGTACCAATTACATTATTCTTAGCCGTTATTTTACCAGGAAACAAAGTATTACCATTTGGTGACTTGGCAACCATTCCATTCTATATTGCATTCGTGGTTGCATTCTTAAGAGGAAATATTATTCACTCTGTCCTTGCAGGAACAGTAATGGTAGCCTTATCACTTTATATGGCAACAAACTTTGCTCCTGTTCATACACTCATGATGCAAGGTGCTCAATTCACAGCTCCTGATGGTGCAACACAATTATCAAGCTTAGACCTTGGCGGTAACTTATTGAACTGGTTAATCTTGAAGTTCTCTCAAGCAATGCATGCCATATTTTAATACGAGTTTTACCCCATAAGACAATTGGCACATTGCCTTTTGTCTTATGTTTTTGAAGGAGGAGAATAAATTGAAAATGAAAGCTGCTGTATTACATTCAATTAACAATATTATATATGAAGATATTGAAATAAAGCCGTTAAAAGAAGATGAAGTAAGAATTAAAGTCATGGCAGCCGGGATTTGCGGTTCTGATACTCATAAGATGGTTTCAAAGTGGAAATATGATCTGCCAGCCATCATGGGTCATGAGTTCTCAGGAGTAGTGGTTGAGAAAGGGAAAGATGTAACAAAATTTGAAATTGGTGACAGAGTTCTTGGTATTCCGTTCGAGCCATGTTATGAATGTGAATATTGCCTAAAAGGCGAGTTTTCCTTATGTGAAAATCATGGAATGATTGGATCCAAATCTTTTGGTGCATTTGCTGAATTTGTCAATGTAAAAGAAAGAAATGTTCTGCCAATCGGTGATATGGATTTTGAACAGGCTGCCATGGTTGAACCGCTTGCAGTTGCTGCTCATGGTGTGATGGGTATTGAGCCAAATATTGGCGATGTCGTAGCTGTTTTTGGAATGGGCACCATCGGTATGTTAGTCGTTGAATGGTTGAAAGTTGCCGGTGTCAAAGAAATTATTGCCATTGATATCTCTGATGAAAAGTTACAAGAAGCGATGGAAAGAGGCTGTGACAAGACCATTAATTCACTTAAAGAAGATTTATTTGAAAAGATTAATGAGTATACCAATGGACGAGGAGTCGATATTGCCATCGAATGTGCAGGCTCAAATATTACGCAAGAACAATGCCTGCTTGTTACCGCTAAAAAAGGAAAAGTGGGCTATTTAGGTATTGCCTATAAAGATGTCCATTTATCTGAAAAAGCATTTGAAAATATTTTTAGAAGAGAACTTACATTAAAAGGTTTCTGGAATTCTTATTCTGCCCCATTCCCTGGTAAAGAATGGACAAATAGCATTGACTTCCTAAATCAAGGGAAAATCAACGTGAAAGATTTAATTTCACATCGTTTTGATCTTTGTGATACACAAAAGGCATTTAACCTGATGATTAATCGTGAAGAGCCTTACGGTAAAGTGATGATCCTGCCAAACAAAGAATAATAGAAGCGTAATAACAGAGTAATAGAAGAATAATAGAGGAGGAAACTGAAAATGAAAGCAGTTATGAAACATGAAGTTGGTTATGATAATATGTCACTTGTTGATATTCCTGAACCAGAGGCATATGATGACAAAGTGAAAATCAAGGTTGCTTATACTGGAATTTGTGGTTCTGATATCCATACTTTTAAAGGAGAATACGGTAATCCTACATTGCCGGTTGTTCTAGGACATGAATTTTCAGGTGTTGTTGTAGAGGTTGGTAAAGATGTCAAGAATGTAAAAGTCGGAGACCGTGTAACAAGTCAAACCACTTTTACAACATGCGGCGAATGTGATTATTGTAAAGAAAAAGATTATAATCTATGTTCAAACCGTAAAGGCTTAGGTACACAAGCAAATGGCAGTTTCGCAGAATATGTGATTTCTAGAGAAGAAAGTGTCCATGTATTACCTGAGGAAATCACCCTAAAAGGCGCTGCACTGACAGAACCGCTTGCATGTTGTGTCCATGCAGCATTAGAAAAAACGACCATTAGTAAAGATGATAAAGTCTTAATCTTTGGACCTGGACCAATTGGCTTATTGTTAGCACAAGTAGTGAAAGCTCAAGGAGCATTTGTTATTCTTTCAGGGATTACGAAAGATATGCCGCGCCTGCAATTAGCAAAATCACTAGGTGTTGATGTCATTGTGGACAGCCTTCAAGAAAACCTTGAAGAAATTGTCTTAAAACATACAAATGGTTATGGAGCAAATAAAGTATTTGATTGTTCCGGGGCTGTACCTGCACTAAACCAAGGTCTGCCGCTTGTAAGGAAAAAAGGAACTTTCGTTCAAGTAGGTCTTTTCGCAGAAAAATTAAACCCACAAAACCAAGAAGCTATTATTCAACGTGAAATTAGCTATGTTGGAAGCCGTTCTCAAAAACCAAGTTCTTGGGTAATCGCTTTAGATCTGTTAAAGAACCAAAAAATTGATGTCGAAAAAATGGTAACTAAAATTGTACCATTAGATGAATGGAGATCTGGATTCGAAGCTGTTATGGCTGGAAATGAAATCAAAGTGATGGTTCAATCTAACGAAATCTAATACTTATCATGAATAAGCAGAGGCCCGCTGTACATATCACAGCGGGTTTTTGCTGTTGTTTAGACCACATCACAGTACAGGACAATCAGGCATACATGATATGGGATGGAAACGTAGCCAAATGATGTAATAGTGGTGGTAGTATTATATTTGTGAAGGTTGGAAGTTAAGTCTGTGTTAAAGGTAAATAGTTTATTTTTTAACCAAGTTGATTGGAGCGGCAGGCACGAAGACTTCTCGTAAATGCTAACGCATTTTCTTCGTGCGTGGGTAGATTCAGGGATGTTTTTCAGTGTCCTGCAGGAGTACGGAACAGGGGAGACCCCACAGGCGCCAAAGCGCCGAGGAGGCTCCCCGTACCGCACGCGAACCGCCTGTGCCTGGAGCGCAAATCAACGACCTAATTAAAAAAGTTGATTCTCCTGCGAAATTAAATAAAGTTAAAATTTTTTGCTAAAAAGTCAATAGCGTAACTAACTCAAGAAGGTGTGATACAGTGCAAACCATTGCAGCTTCTATTATGTGTGCTGATCAGTTGAAATTAGAAAAGGAACTTAGGGATTTAGAAAAAGCAAATGTTGAATTGCTTCATTGTGATGTGATGGATGGAGTATTTGTGAATAATTTAGCAATGGGGCCCTATGTGCTGGAGCAAATTAAAGAGTCTGCCAATATTCCATTAGATATTCATTTAGCAACAGAAAATCCATCTAACTATATTGATCTCTTTGCACCCATTCACCCAAAGTATATCTCCTTTCATGTCGAAGCAAGCAACGATGTGGTAAGAGATATCAATAAGATTAAGGAATATGGGATTGAACCTGTCTTAGCTTTAAGTCCCCAAAGTCCGATTGAAATGATTAAGCCATACATATCTATGGTGCCAATGATCTTAATGATGACCGTGAATCCTGGTTTTGCGGGACAAAAGTTTAATTACAAGGTATTGGATAAATTAGATGAACTAAATGCATTGATGGAAACAATGGAACATCGCCCTTTAATAGAGGTAGATGGCAATATTAATCAACATACCATTCCTTTATTGCTTGAAAGAGGAGCAAATGTTTATGTATTAGGGACATCCGCCCTCTTTAATAAAAATGAAGGAACTTATACTGAGAAGGTTCAGCAGTTAAGAGAGCTATTTAAAAGCGAAGAGTTTTGCTGAATATAGATTTGCTGTTTTTTTAAAATGAAAGTAAGGAAGTGTTTAACATGTTAGTACAAACAAAACAAGATATTGAACAGTTAGCTATTAACACCATTAGAACTTTATCCATTGATTCGATTGAAAAGGCAAACTCAGGACACCCAGGTATCACGATGGGGGCAGCTCCTATGGCCTATGCCTTATGGGCAAAAGAAATGAATCATAATCCTGTAAATCCAAAATGGGTTAATCGTGATCGTTTTGTATTATCTGCTGGTCATGGTTCAGCACTTTTATACAGCCTTTTACATTTATTCGGATATGATGTATCGATTGAGGATTTAAAGAATTTCCGCCAGTGGGGAAGTAAAACACCAGGTCATCCTGAATTTGGCCATACGGCTGGAGTAGATGCAACAACAGGTCCATTAGGCCAGGGAATCGCCATGGCCGTAGGTATGGCAATGGCTGAACGCCATCTTGCAGAAACATACAATAAAGATGATTTTAATGTCATTGATCACTATACATTCAGTCTTTGCGGTGATGGAGACTTAATGGAAGGTGTATCTGCTGAAGCAGCTTCCCTTGCAGGCCATCTAAAGCTTGGCCGCCTTGTTGTATTATATGATTCTAATGACATCTCATTAGATGGTGATTTACATCTATCTTTCTCTGAAAGTGTAGAAAATAGATTTAAAGCATATGGCTGGCAAGTCATCCGCGTAGAAGATGGAAATGATATTGAAGCCGTTCAAAAAGCAATTGCAGAGGCAAAAGCAGAAACGGAAAGACCAACACTTATTGAGGTGAAGACAACCATCGGTTTCGGTTCACCGAACAAATCCGGTTCTTCAGCTTGTCACGGCGCACCGCTTGGAGCGGAGGAAGTGAAATTAGTAAAAGCTTCTTATGAATGGGAAACAGAAGAACCATTCTTCGTACCTGAAGAGGTAAAAGCTCATTTTAACCATTTTGCAGCTGCCGGACAAGAGAAAGAACAGGCCTGGAATGAACTGTTCAATGCTTACAAAGCAGCCTATCCAGAACTAGCTGCCCAGCTGGAATGTGCGATAAGCGGCAAACTTCCTGAGAATTGGCAAGAGAATCTTCCAGCATTTGAATCTGGCGGAAAAATGGCTACAAGGGCTTCATCCGGAAAAGTGATCAATGCAGCAGCAAAAGTTCTTCCACAATTAGTCGGCGGATCTGCAGACCTTGCTGGTTCTAATAAAACATTGATTTCTTCAGAAAAGAATTTTGCCCTTGATGGTTATGCAGCACGGAATATTTGGTTTGGTGTACGTGAATTTGCGATGGGAGCAGCATTGAATGGTATGGCTCTTCATGGCGGTGTAAAAGTATTTGGAGCAACATTCTTTGTATTCTCTGATTATGTCCGCCCTGCGATTCGTCTTGCAGCATTAATGAAATTACCTGTTACTTATGTCTTTACACATGACAGTATTGCTGTAGGAGAAGATGGTCCGACCCATCAGCCAATTGAGCAGCTGGCAGCTTTACGTGCAATGCCGGGAATTTCTGTGATTAGACCTGCAGATGCAAAAGAAACAGCAGCAGCATGGCGTTTGGCACTTGAAAGCCAAGACCACCCAACAGCATTAGTTTTAACCAGACAGGATTTACCAACTCTTGATGTTGACCAAGACCAAGTATTTGAAGGCGTGAAGAAGGGTGCCTATGTGGTTTCACCTGCAAATGGTGAAGCAGAGGGACTATTAATAGCAACAGGTTCTGAGGTTTCATTAGCGATTGAAGCTCAGGCTGAACTTGAAAAAGAAGGCCTCCATGTTTCGGTTGTCAGCATGCCAAGCTGGGATCTTTTTGAACAACAATCAGCGGAATACAAGGAAAGTGTCATTCCAAGAAATGTCCGGGCACGCGTTGCCATTGAGCTGGGATCTTCATTTGGCTGGAGAGAGTACATTGGCGAATATGGAGAAAAGATCACCATTGATCATTTTGGCGCATCAGCACCTGCTAATAAATTACTGCAAGAATATGGATATACTGTAGAAAATGTAGTTCGTACATTTAAACAGTCAGCAGAAAAC
Source organism: Neobacillus mesonae (assembly GCF_023715155.1). GTDB lineage: Bacteria > Bacillota > Bacilli > Bacillales > Cytobacillaceae > Neobacillus > Neobacillus mesonae_A. Next base: position 2,103 of record NZ_JAMBNQ010000032.1, on the reverse strand, counting down.
ATAAAGTAATTTGTTTTTCATTTAACTTTTTGTAAAATAACAATGTAACTTATTATTAATAAATGCTTAAAGGAGCAATTCAAACATGGCAGAAAAAGTATATACAATCATTGATGAGGCGGGAATTCACGCACGCCCGGCAACCATTCTAGTAAATACAGCAACAAAGTTTTCTTCAGATGTAAGTCTTGAATACAAAGGGAAAACTGTTAACTTAAAATCCATTATGGGTGTTATGTCATTAGGGGTTGCAAAAGGCGCTGAAGTGACAGTAAAAGCCACTGGTTCTGATGAAGATGCGGTCATCGCGCAACTGACTCAAACCATGAAAGAAAACCATTTAATTAGCGAATAAGTTTATGAGCAGTATGCTGGAAGAATGTATTTTTCTTCTAATATGCTGCTCCTTTTTTATAAGCCGGCAAGTACAGCTTTAAAAGCCGATCTAACCTGTTTTTTGGGGGGGCACATTTTCTAAATGAATGATGATACACATTTTTACAGAACCTTTTAATTAGCACACCATTAACTTAAAATTTGTGACAAATTGACGTATAATAAAAACATGGTGATATTTCAATCTGTAAGATGGATAACTTAAAAAGGAGAGGTGCAATATGAAATTTTCAGAGTTAGACGCAGCTCTTTATTGCTCCCGTTGCCATGACAAAACGCTGCATCAAGTAGAATATTTAAATAACAAAATCTATAGTATTGAATGTACGAACTGTCACCATAAAATTGTCTCAGAAATGAATCCAATGAGAGAGTTGTATAAAGAGGTTTATAAAAGAGTCACCTCTAAGCCAACAAGATTAACCAAAGAATATAAAGAAGGTTCCACCCACTTTCTAGGCCAGCTGCCAAAGCGGGTCCTATCCAAACCATACCGGTTGAAAAATTACGTAAGTGAAACGAAAAATGCCTTGAAGAAAATGAAGGCTGAAAAATAGGTTAGGTCCTGAAGATTGGCAGCATCAAAGGGATTCAGATTAATGGAAATTGAAACCGATATCAAAGATTTTAAGATAAAAAACGGAGCGCCAAGTCCTATCAAGGTCGTGGCCTGTGCTGAAATATGACTAAATAACCTTACCTGAGGGGGAGGTTATTTTTTTTGCTCATTTAACAATAGACAACGGAGGAGTCTGAACACTTATTGGGGGAAACCAATAAATCACCGTTAAAATCGCTGGTTAACTCGCAAGTTATAATTCTAAGGTTACATCACATTTGGTATTGGCGGCGACTGAACCCGGGTGAATCAATGAAAGACAGAATTCAGATTTTCTGGAGGAAGTAGTCTTTCATAACCCGGATGAAGGACAGAATTCGGATTTTTTGAAGGAATTTGTCTTTCATAACCCGGATGAAGGACAGAAGTCAGATTTTCTGAAGGAAGTAGTCTTTCATCACCCGGATGAAGGACAGAATTCAGATTTACCGAAGGAAGTAGTCTTTCATCACCCCGATGAAAGACAGAATTCAGATTGACCGAAGGGATTTGTCTTTCATAGCCTCGATGAAGGACAGAAGTCAGATTTTCTGAAGGAAGTAGTCTTTCATCACCCCGATGAAGGACAAAATTCAGATTTTCTGAAGGGATTTGTCTTTCATCACCCCGATGAAGGACAGAATCCAGACTTTCTGAAGGAAGTAGTCTTTCATAGTCTCGATGAAGGACAGAATTCAGATTTACCGAAGGAATTTGTCTTTCATCACCCCGATGAAGGACAGAATTCAAATTTACCGAAGGGATTTGTCTTTCATCACCCCGATGAAGGACAGAATCCAGACTTTCTGAAGGAATTTGTCTTTCATAGCCTCGATGAAGGACAGAAGTCAGATTTTCTGAAGGAAGTAGTCTTTCATAACCCGGATGAAGGACAGAATTCAGATTTACCGAAGGGATTTGTCTTTCATCACCCGGATGAAGGACAAAATTCAGATTTTCTGAAGGGATTTGTCTTTCATAGGATAAAGTCCGTATAATTGTGTAAAAAAAAATGAGTCATTTTATTCATTCCTGGCAACACTGTTTTCAACCACGATAAACAATGAAAAGAGGAATAAAATGACTCAAGTACAGTTTAACCTAAATAT
>NZ_JAMBNQ010000031.1 GCF_023715155.1 Neobacillus mesonae | reverse complement strand
ACCCTCTCAGGTCGGCTACGCATCGTTGCCTTGGTGAGCCGTTACCTCACCAACTAGCTAATGCGCCGCGGGCCCATCTGTAAGTGTCAGCCGAAACCGACTTTTAACTTATCTGCATGTGCAGATATGAGTTATCCGGTATTAGCTCCGGTTTCCCGAAGTTATCCCGATCTTACAGGCAGGTTGCCCACGTGTTACTCACCCGTCCGCCGCTAACTTTTGAGAGCAAGCTCCCAAAAATTCGCTCGACTTGCATGTATTAGGCACGCCGCCAGCGTTCGTCCTGAGCCAGGATCAAACTCTCCAAAAAAAGAGTTGAGTTGATTAGCTCATATTTACGTTGGCTCGAATTCTACTATATATAATAGAAGAAACTCGATAATTTATTGTTTGTTGACGTTTTTTGTTTGTTTAGTTTTCAAAGAACAATTATTGAAGCGACAATCAATATAATACCACATTCTTATAATCATATCAACAAATATTTTTACCAAAATCAAGTTTTATTGAATATGTTTTTGAATTGGAGCATTAAATTGTTATTAATATCGCAAAGAAACAATTTGATTATGGATGTTCCTTTTCGCAATAACGGATCTTATATTACCACGCTGGATAATTTGATGCAACGCACAATTTTTTCCAGTAAAATTATATTTATGCCTGACTTATACATTGAAAATACTATTTAAGATTGGAAACGGATCGTCAAATCTTGGACCTAATTCACCGCCCGTGTAATAAACCTCAGGTTCTTTCAATTCAAGGGATAACTGCTTTTCTCTTTCTATTTCTTTTTCCAGCTGGGATATAGAAGCTGCCTCTCTTGAATTTTTAATACCGTCATTCCCCTTATATTTCACTGGAATTAATGCAATTTGTTCTTTCCCTTTTGTAATTAAGATGGTTTGATTTTCATTAGAAAAGGCTTTGAAATGTAATATATCAAAAGATACTCTTACAGAATCATTTTTTCTCCGAACAACAAATCCTCTTTCTCTAAAAAAATCCTCAAAAGCATCCATAAATTCCTCGATCTTTGCGTGGATTGCAGGCAATACATTCTTTTCAAATAGTTCCTGATTCAATCCTTTTAAATAGGCTAATTCAACTTTAAGTTCTTCCGAATTTGTACTCATATTTCTATCTCCCTAATATTTACTTAGTAGACTTCAAACTAAATTTATCATACTATTTTTGAACCAGACTTAAAAGGATAAAGAAAGGACGATGATATAATCACCGTCCTTATCCCCTAATTAACCTTTTTAGTTCCTCTCCAATACATTTCTCTTAATCGATATTTTTGTAATTTACCAGTCGCTGTTTTTGGCAGGGCTTCCACAAACTCCACAGCTTTCGGTGCTTTGAAGTGAGCCATATTGGAACGGCAAAATTCAATAATTTCACCCTCCTTCACCATTGCACCTGGCTGCTTAACGATAATGGCTTTGGGTACCTCTCCCCATTTTTCATCCGGAATAGCGATAACAGCGGCCTCTCTAACATCAGGATGTTTATATAACACACCCTCTACTTCCGTAGAAGAAATATTTTCACCACCAGAAATAATCAAATCCTTTGCTCGGTCTTGAATTTCAATATATCCATCTGGGTGGGTTACAGCTAAATCACCTGTGTGAAACCATCCATCTTTTATGGCAGCAGAAGTTGTTTCAGGATCTTTATAATATCCTGCCATGACTACATTCCCCCGGGTGACAATCTCGCCCAGTTCTTTTCCATTCCAAGCTACTTCCTGCCCATCCTGACCAACAACTTTTGTTTCACCATTGAAAGCCAGTTCAATTCCTTGTCTAGCCTTAATAGTCGCTTGTTCATCAAGTGTTTTTAAATTAAATCCATTATTCCACTCACAATATAAAATAAAAGGCGATGTTTCTGTTAAACCATAAACATGTATCATATTTAAGCCTAATATTTCCTGTGCTTTTTGAATTAAAGCAGCGGCCGGCGGTGCTCCGGCTGTAGCCATCCTTGGACTAGTGCTGATCTTAACATCCTTTGCTTTTGGATCATTAACCAGCATATTTACAACTGTTGGTGCACCACATAACAATGAGATGTTTTTAGTTTCAAATAATTCGAGAATTAAAGGCGGATCCACTTTTCGTAAACATACATGGGTACCGCCTGCAGCCGTTATGGCCCATACAGTCCCCCATCCATTTGCATGGAACATCGGTAATGTATGCAGATATACATCATCATGAATAACGTTTAAATGATATAAAACATTGGCTGCATTTAAATAATTACTTCGGTGTGTTAACATCACACCCTTCGGCTTTGATGTCGTTCCGCTTGTATAGTTTAATGTAAGGAGCTGATTTTCATCAATTTCAACCTCTGGAAAATCATTACCGGCATGTTCGAGAAAATCCTCGTAAAAGACTCCTTTCAATGAAGTTTTATGTCCTGAAACTTGCACAATAACAATTTTCTCTAACGATAGATTATCTGCTATTTCTTCAATGGGCTTGCAGAATTCTTCATCAACAATTAACATTTTCGCATCACTATGACGAATGATATACTCCAAGTCGCCAGCTGATAAACGATAATTTAATGGCACCATAACAGCCCCAAGCTGACCGATTCCATAAAAACATTCAAGCATATAATGGGTATTTGGCAGCATAACTGCTACATGGTCTTTTGGATTGATACCAGCTTCATATAAAGCAGCGGAAAGCTTGTCAACACGCTGGCCAAATTCCAGATATGTAAATTCCTTTTCTGCATCGATGACTGCTGTTTTTTGCGGATAATACTTGATTGCTCTGCGTTTCCAGTCCAATGGTGTTAACGGAGAAAACATGATTATCAGCTCCTGTTTTAAAAGTTTTTAATTCCATTTATATATTCACCAAAGATTATGAATTTTCCTTTATTATTTTAGAAACTTTAAAATATTCATTCCTCCTTTTGATTGGATTCTTTTTTACCTAGAATTAAAAGGAAATTATTGCTATGAAATATCAAAATGCTTACATTGTATAGAAGAAAATGATGGCTAAACAAGAACTATTAGCTTTTCCAATGTGAATGGTAATGGTGTTATTATGATGTAAATAGAACCTTGAGCTTCTGTTTAAAGTCTGCTAAAAGGAAAAATAAAAAATCCCAAATGAACAGTGGACCCACCGTTTATTTGGGACTTTTTGTTTATTTTATTTCCCATCGATGAATTGTACAAAACGATTAACTACATCATCAATAAATTGGACTGTTGCCTCATCTTTCAGCTTTCCTGTTTCCTGATCAAATTTAGACATTGCTTGATTAATTAGAATTTCATTCCCTGCAGGAGGCAGCAAATTGACTTGCATTGCTGTTAATATTTGGCGGATATGCAGCTGGGCTCGGATTGTACCCATAATTCCAGTAGCAGCACCTGCAGTCATAACTGGCTTACCGGTTAAGACCTTATCAACACGAGAAAGCCAATCAAGTGCATTTTTCAAAACGCCTGGAATTGACCAGTTATATTCAGGAGTTACAATGATGACTCCATCCGCTTCTTTTACTCGACGTTTAAAATCAATAACTGTTTCGGGAGGGTTATTTTCCTTATCTTGGTTATAAAATGGAAGTACACTCAAATCAAGAATTTCCAAATCAAATTTATTGCTGTTTCTTTCCTTAATTATGGAGGCTAATTGTTTGTTATATGAATCCTTTCTTAAACTGCCAACGATTGCAACTAATTTCATTTTTCTTTTACACACACCTTTTCTAATTTAGATTGCGATAATTCTGATTATATAAAAAAGGCAAATATAATTTCAATTAATGTGCTCTTTACTTTAACTTCTTCTATCTTTTTTCCTAATTTAATAAAAAAACATCTCCACCAGTGGTGAAGATGTCCACAATTTATATAGTACCTTCCGAATTCTCATTAACCCCAGCTCCGGAAAAATTTCCAATTCGTACGATTAATCCTGTAATTAATATCGTTACTATTACTGGTACCAGCCAGCCAAGCCCTTGATTATAAAATGGAAGTACCTGTTCATAAAACGATATTACTGATGAAAGCCAGCCGAAGTAATCAATTTTAAACAGCTGACAGAAAGTCTTCAAGCCATCAATGATACTGATGAAGAATGTTACAATGATTGCAGCTATATAAACAATTCGTGAATGATTGAACAACTTCGACAAGAATGTCAACAACATTAATGCGACAGCTAATGGATATAAAAACATTAAAACTGGAATTGAATAATTAATAATATTTGATAAACCAAAATTTGCAATAACAAAACAGAAGGCCGAAAAAAGTAAGACAAACCTTTTATAGCTTATTTTTGGAAATAAAGTATGAAAATACTCACCACATGCAGTGATTAAGCCAATACTTGTTGTCAAACAAGCAAGAAGAATGACGACCGATAACATAACGGTACCCAATGTTCCAAAATAGTAAGAAGCTGATTTCCCAAGTACAGGACCGCCGTTATCAAACAGACCGAAAGTTCCGGTAGATGTTGCTCCTAAATAAGCAATACCTACATAAATTAATCCAAGGAATAATGCTGCTACAAATCCTGATTTAGCAGATGTAAAAAGAATTCCTTTGGCAGATGTTACTCCCATCGAACGTATGGCATTAATAACAATAATCCCAAATACCAGTGACGCAAGGGCGTCCATTGTATTATAGCCTTCCATAAAGCCTTTCATAAATGCACCATTAGAGTAAGCCTCTTGCGGCGCTGTAAAAGCTCCAATTGGTTTTATAAAAGCAGTAACTAACAGGATAATAAGCAAGACGATAATTGCAGGAGATAATATTTTTCCAACATTATCAACAATCTTGGCAGGGTTTAATGAAAACCAAAGTGTTACGATAAAAAAGAGCAATGTAAAAATGAATAAACCAAGCTGAGCATGTGCTTCACCGACAAATGGTGCAATCCCAATATCATAAGCAACAGCTCCGGTCCGAGGTGCTGCAAAAAATGGTCCAATTGTTAAATATAATAAAGCTGTAAAGATTACGCCGTATATTGGATGAATTCTGCTGGCAAGATCCTGTAAGTTCCGGCTTCCAGAGTAGCCCATCGCCAAAATACCTAGGAATGGAAGACCTATTCCCGTAACCAAAAAGCCTGCTACAGCCGTCCAAATATTTGTACCTGCCTGCTGACCCAATGATGCTGGAAATATTAAGTTTCCTGCCCCAAAAAATAAGGCAAACAACATGACCCCTATTACAAAATACCTTGAAAATGGCAGTTTCTTTTCCATAAAACAATTCCTCCTAAATGTATAACCGAAAACTATTATTGCGATAAAGTAATATTACTATTCTATTTTATAAATTGCAACACATTTTTATAATTATTTCGACAATTTTGATATTGGAGATATTTGTATCTTTTTGTCGAAATGTGTTTTATATTTCATAGATTTCCTAACGGGACGCATTTGGAAGCCTATACATAAAGTAAAAATTTAGACTATTCAGCCTGAAATGAATTGAATTAAGGTTTAGAAAAATGAATCGATTCTATTTATCACATGTTGAGTTTCCCCCAATAGTGACTTAGGATAACATATCAAATGTAATCATAATTCAATAATATTATAATTTTTACAATACATGAATGGTGTTATCTATCAGAACATAAGATTAGTTAACATAATGTTATTATTGTTTATTAACTAAATCATCTTTTTTAGAAACATATGATGTTTTTTCTGAGATTTTTCAAATATATCACACAGTTTTTCATAATATATCTACATTTTCATTAAATCAACCTTTATGCTCAAAAATTGATAAATAAAAACACCGACAATGATGCCGGTATTTTTATGATAGTATCCTCTTCTCCCCATCAACGGCCCGAAGAGATGCAATATTTTGCGTAAATTCAAGTGTGCCGATGTATTTACCGCCTTCATCTCTAACTGCAAAATACCGAATGTAGACATATTTATCTCGGAATTTTATCCAGAAATCCTCACAATCCTTTCTTCCAGCCTTAAAATCAGCCAAAAGTTCTTCTACTGCATGAACGCTCTTAGGTGGATGGCAATTTTGCACTGTACGGCCTATAACTGCCTTGGTTCTTGCAAAAATACGTTCTTTTCCATGTGAAAAATAACGAACAACATCCTCATGATCAATAAACGTAATATCTATAGGCAGGTGATTTAAAATTAGCTCTAATTGTTTTAACGATAAAATTCCTGTTTCGAATTTAATGTAGCCTTCAGAAATCGCATTTGCATCCAACTGCTTTCGCTCAGGTTTCCATATAGCCGCCGGTTCTGTCAAACAAAATCCGATTTCATCACTTTCATGAGCTATTTTTACCCATTCATCCTCCGTGAAATTATTTAATGCCATAGGGAACAAGATATTCTCCTCTCGATATATCATAGCAGTTATTTCTTCTATTATATAGTCAATTACCTTGATAACTGTCCTTTTGTCCCCCTCATAATTCGTTAATTTTTGCTTTACATCCTTTATGGCATCTCTAATAAAGTCGTCAATTCTCCACATATTGTTCGTGGGGCCGTATATTCCGTACTTTTCAAGGAAAGGAAAAACAAGGTGTTCTTTGCGATTAAAATGCTTATCAATATCCAGCAGGAGATTAATGTCCTCAAGTAAATTGTATACAACCTCTGGTAAGTCTTCTTTTTCGAATTGCCACAAATGTACTTGAAGCTTTGTTTTCACCAGTTTATCAAGTTCTGCGTTTTCCAATTTGAATGTATGAACTGGGTGCCCTGGTTGTTCTTCAGGACTTTGATCACGTGAATCCTCTGCGATGGACCCCATAAAAATTTCAGTGTGCTGTGTGTAAATTCGTTTTAATTCATCTGCTGGAATATCATCAAACTCATGGGAAAGCTGGGAAATTTCCCCAATCGTTATTTTACCGATATATGCATCAAAATGAGCTTTTACCTCTGCGATGTTTCTCCCATTATGAAGATCTATAAAAATTTGTTTCAGCATTCCATGCCGTTCTGTATTTTGGATGGTATTTTTTTCACGATTATTAATAAGTTCACTCATCACAATTCTCCTTCGCCATGTCGGGGATTTTTGTCTTGTTTATAAAATAACATTGATATGAATCGAGGATTGTGATAAAAATCATTGGTTGGGTTTAAACTTTTTAACAACTTATGAACATTAGAAAAGGGGCCTTGCCAAAAACGGCTGACCCCTTTTTAAAAACTAAAGTATAAACAATCCGGCAATTCCACTTATAATACTTAAAATGACAACTGCTCCTGCAACAAAGAATAATACTTTTTTAGGAAATGATCTTCCCACAAGCAATAATGATGGCAGACTAACAGATGGCAAGGCCAACAATAAGGCACCTGCTGCCCCTCCCCCAAGACCAAATGACATGAACGTTTGGATAATGGGAATTTCTGCAGCCGTTGGAATGACGAATAGCATTCCGGCGATAGCAAAACCTATTATGGCAAGCAAACTATTACCTGCTGCTTCACCAATATGAGGGAACAGCCATACCCGAACAGCACCGATAATAAGTACAGAAAGAACATACATCGGAACAATATATAAAATCATATTTCCGATGCTTTTCATCCATCTTTTTGCAAAAGAACTTTTTTCTTCAGTTTCAGCCTTTTCAATCATTTTATTAAAATCTGCTGAATTTCCCTGGGGTGCATACCTGTTCGCCAGATAGCTTACTCCAAATGTTAAAATAATCCCAAATATAAGACGCAAAACAGTAAACTTCCACGACAGAACAAAAGTCATAAAAATTAATGTAGCTGGATTAAGCGTCGGGTTGCCGATCCAGAAGGCAAGGCTGGCACCAACTGAAACATTTTTCTTACGCATCCCGACAGCAATCGGCGCAGCACAACAGGTGCACATCATTCCTGGAAGTGATGCAAGTCCTGCAACAGCAGTACTGCCAAAGGATGTTTTACCCAGCACTTTTAACAGCCAATTAGCTGGAAGTAATACCTGAATTAAGGATCCAAGCAGAATCCCCAAAACGGCCGCTTCCCAAACAGAATTAAAATAGGCAAGCGCATAAGACAAGGCACTGCTCCATGAAACTGACGGCATATCAGCGTTATCACCCAAAATAGACGCCCCAATAGAATGTGTGGCAGACGCCAAAATGGTTTTATTGTAGTAAGGATACCATTTTACGTATGTCAATCCGATAATGGTAATTAGTAAAAACATGAAAACATAAACAACAGTCCTCTTTTGATGAGCCTGCGGTGATGAAATTGAATGATTAACTTCAGCCATAATAAAAGAAACCTCCTAAAATTAGAACGAGAAAAATTATATCATACAAATAGATGAATATGTATCTAAAAAATCGATAGAAATATGTCTCTAATTATCTAAATATCTGATGCTAAAAATAAAAAGAGAAGAACTCAATCTCCTCTCCTATTTCGTTTCAGGTATTTATACTTTTGTATCAATTCTCAATTGCTAACTTTTTTATTAAAAGTTAAATTGGTTACGTTTAATGGCTTAAAGCTATTAATCATATGGTTCTTACTGTATCTTTCACATAAACAGGCTTGCCTTCTATAAACGTTGCCTGTATTTTAATATCTTTAATGTCCATCGGATTGACGGCGGTCGGATCTGCTTCCAGCACAACAAAATCCGCCTGCCTTCCAATTTCTATACTTCCAGTAATTTTTTCGTCAAAATTTAATTCTGCCCCGTAAATGGTCATTGATTTTAATGCGGTCACCAAATCTATTCGTTGTTCAGGACCAAGAATATCGCCATCTCTTGTCATTCGATTGACAGCCAACCACACCGAAAAAATGGGTGAAATTGAAGTGATTGGGCAATCAGAATGCAGTGTAAATAACAAGTTATGCTTAACGGCCTCGGCCAATGGACTAATTCTATTACCCCGCTCAGGTATTAAGAAGATTTGTTTATGACGTTCTCCGCATAAATAAACATGATTAATAGAGAAGGAGCCCGCAACACCAAGCTCTGCCATCTTCTTGATGACAGCAGTTGAAGCAGTTTGAACATGGTCAATACGATGAAGGTGTTTTGCTCGAGGATAAGGTAATAAAGCATTTTCATAGGCTTCCAAAATAGATCCGACCGCCCTATCTCCATTCCCATGTGCTGCCATACGAAATCCTCTCCGGTGTAAATCCAGCACTTCTTCATTAAAAGAATCCTGTGAATGGTTTATCGTAACGGGATTATTATAATAAGACTTACTTAATGCCTCTGGTAAACCTTGAATTAAGCCGTATTGGAAAATTTTGGCACTGTCCAATTTAGCCCGGCCGCCGGAGCGCATCATAATTTCTTTATTCAATTGTTCCTGCGAATAGTCCCCATAAGGAGCCCCTTTACGGAGAAGATGGTGCATAATCATTAACCTGGTGCGCATTGGATTGACTCCAAATTTCGATGCTTGAAGGTGGGCTTCAAGGTCATCAAGTCCGAAGACAGCTGCATCCGTAATTGTTGTAATTCCTTGTGCAACATATTCTTTTGATGCCGTACTAATGGCGTGTATTTTATCTTCAACAGTCATTTGTGGAATTTTCCGTCTTACTGGAGCCATTGCTGATTCTTCATAAAGTACCCCGTTTAACCGTCCTTTTTCATCTTTTCCATATTGACCGCCATTTGGATTAGAGATTCCATCTGTTAACCCTGCCATTTTTAAAGCTAGGGAATTAACATAGGCTACGTGACCGGATACATGGGTAATGAAAACGGGAGTATTGCTGGAAACCTGATCGAGATCTTCCCGGGTAATATGGCGTTTTTCATTGATTAGGGTATCATCATATCCATACCCTTGAACCCACTCCCCATTTTTAGTTTCTTGTACTTTCGCCGCAATCCCTTCAAGTACACCCTTAATCGTTTGATTAGGAGATGGACTACAGCAATTTACCATGCTCATGGTTTGTCCGTACATTAAAATATGATTATGTGTATCAATAAATCCTGGTAATAATGAAGCACCATGTAAGTCAACCACATTTGTTTGACTAGAAATCTCAATAGCTCCCTTTGGAGGTTCTTCAGTGACCCAAATCCCAACGATTTTTCCTTTTGCAACGGCTACACAACCAGCGCAGCGATTTTCTTGGTCCAATGTTAAAACATTAGCGTTTTTCAGTAATAGATCAACCTTCATTCGATTCATACCCCCATCCTTTTTCCAGTTTCACTGCTGCAGGAAATTGGTTCACTGTGGATACAACAAGTACATTTTCCGACCAGTCCATAAAAGTGGCTACTTTTAATTAAAACACTATGTTTTATAATTTTCAATATTTTCAAAATAATTTGGTTTTATATTAGTCATTTAAATTATTTTATAAACATAAAAAGAGACAACTTTAATATCTCTTTTCACATAGGTATCCTATTTGTTTTCAAACCATTGAATGACTTTTTGTCCGTTACCATTTTCGCTATAAATGAAAGAAACTATAATACCGTCTTTTAAAGAAGTTACTTCTTCCCTAGCCTGGGTTGATAATTGGTAAGCAACAGCTTCTCCATCTTGATTTACCTCTATTGTATGAGGGTCCATAAGTCCAGTTAGTTTCCCATGCCCTTTTGTATAAATAGAATGTTCTACCTTAAATTCAGTCACCACTTTAGCCTGCTCCTCATTTGCTAGTAAAAATACTTCTATTTTATAGTCGCCATTAACAAGGCCGGGAATTTTAAAAACTTTTTCAATCACTTGATTATTTTTTAGCGTCATTTCTTTTAATGCCTGGGATGATAAGACATTTTGAGAATGTCTTTTCAAAATATGACCGTTTTGGTCATATAAAACAAAATCTGCTTCCAATCCGTTCGAAAAGCTCAATTTTTTGGAGGCACCAGATAAATTCTTTACATTATATTTTACAATAACATCCTTCTCCTCCTCTTTTATATCGAGGGTCGGATGGAATTTTGCAGCAATACTATTCCCAGCAGAGTTTTTCGGTGTAACAGAATCCGAATTAAGATGATCATCATCACTGCTTCCGCAGCCTGACAACATCCCTATAATAACCACTGAAAATATCAAGTAAAAAAATCTATTATTTAACATACACACTATCCCCTTTAATTGTATTAAACTGTTCATTTAATTAGTCGCGTTACTAAGGGAATAGTTACACTATTAACAGCCTAATTTGGCATCATTTTAAACTTTCTAAGATAGGAAATAGCTCACTTAATTCTTTAATTTCATAGGCAGGGACAACTTCATTTCTTTCTTTTCCATGACGGTTAATCCAAACCGATTTTATTCCCGCACGATTTGCTCCGAGGATATCTGTCATTAAGTTATCACCAACCATGATGACTTCCTCTTTATCCAAAGTAAGTAATGATAATGCATGTTCAAAAATGGATGGATCTGGTTTTCCTTTTCCAAAAGCCCCCGAAATGACGATATGATCAAAATAAGGACTAATTTCCGGTGTAATGGTTAATTTCGTATTTTGCAGGTCTGGTGAGCCATTTGTTAATAAAAGAAGCTGATACTTCCCCTTTAAAGCATCAAGTGTTTGAAAGGAATCTTGATAGACAAACGGCGACTTCCTTCGTTCAGCAGGAAACCGTTCAGCTAATTCTTGACCAAAATCAGGATCATTTACACCTAATGCTTCCAGCCCTGCGGTCCAAGCATCCCTTCGATAATTTGGAACAATTTCTTTCATTTGTTTAAATTCATCAAGATCTTCATCTGGGAAATCCCCCCATAATCCTTCAAAAGGATTAATACCAATCATTTGCGTAAAAGGGTAAAATTCATAACTAGAATATAGATTTCTTGCTGACTCCCGAACAGCTTCTTCAAGTTTATCAGGTTCCACTCCGCAACGTTCTTCTGCTGCTTTGCAAGTAGCACGAAATGCTTCCTTCACACTTTTTTGGTCCCACAGCAGGGTATCATCCAAATCAAAGAATATTGCCTTAATCATTTTTGCCTCTCTCCCAACATTACTAATGAATCGTTTGAATTTTGTGTATAGGACAACTATACAGATTATTATTTTTTGGCGCAACAAAAAAAGCAGGATTTTATAAGTTCCTGCTTTTCTCTTATTTAAAGAGTCGTAATGATTGGACCATTTTTTGTTAAAATCATGGTATGCTCATACTGTGCAACAAAGCTTTGTTCAGTGATATAGGTCCAACCATCTCCTTTTTCAAATACCTCTTCTTCATCAGTGGAGATGAACGGTTCGAAGGCAATAACCATTCCATCTTTTAATAAACCGCTGTCTGATGGTTCATAGTAATTATAAATATACTCAGGCTCTTCATGAATGGTTCGGCCAATTCCGTGACCAGTTAAGTTCATTATAACGTTAAAGCCACGCTGTCTCGCTGTCTGGTATACAACCTTGCCAAGCCCTGTAATTCTCGAACCAGGTTTTGCTTTTTTTATACCTGCTTCAAAGGCTAATTTTGCTGTATTACATAAATTCTTTAACACTTCATTACCATCGCCTACAACGATGGAGATACCTGTATCTGCAAAATAGCCGTTCTTTGAACCAGAAACGTCTATATTGACAAGATCGCCTTCTTGGATAACACGATCCCCAGGAATTCCATGAGCGACTTCCTCGTTGACACTAATGCATGTATATCCAGGAAAATCGTATTCTCCTTTAGGAGCAGAAACAGCCCCTTCCTTTTCAAACATGACACCAGCAATTTCATCCAGTTCCTTAGTGGTGATTCCCGGCACCGTTTTACTTACTAATTCATCACGAATAGCAGCACAGATTCTGCCAATTTCTTTCAAGCCGTTAATATCTTCTTCGGTTTTTACAATCATTATAATCCCTGCTTCTTCATATATTTATCTTTTATCTATGTATTATTTTAGCGTTTCTACAAAGAAAAAAACAAGTAATTGACAAATTGGCGGAAATTACTGTTTCTTTTATTAAAGAATTTAATTATTTATTAAACTATTTATGAAATTTACTTATATCCTATATCTATTATTTGAATAATATTAATATTCAAATAATATTGACGACTTCTATACTATCTTCTATAATACGATTTATCTAAGTGCTTTTCCTTACATCTATGATTTTTAAAATTGTTAAAAAGTTTTTACATAAAGCAGCCAATATGTCCCATAACCATTTGGCTAAATATCAAGGGAGAGTGAAGTATATTTATGAATTCGGACACGAATAAAAAATTGGATCAGGATACCCTTCCATTATATGACCCAGTTTCACCAATGAATGAAACAAAGGAAATAAGAAAAAAAAGAAAGTGGAAATCGAAATTTTCTCAGGAAACAGGCATCATGTGGAGCTCGGTTGTTGTCGTCTTTCTACTATGGTATATCATCACCAAACTCCATATTTTCTCTGAAGTATTTATCCCTTCTCCAGCAAAGACGTGGGAAGCCTTTACCGATCTGCTTGTAAATGGTTATAAAGGAAACAGCCTCTTATTTCATTTGTTTGATAGTTTATATCGCTTATCCGTAGCTTTCTTCTTAGCATTAATCACAGCAGTTCCTTTAGGATTAATTAGTGGTTATTCATCAAAAGTCAGAGCTGCATTAGACCCCATTCTAGAATTCTATCGACCGCTGCCACCACTATCATACTACACACTACTTATTTTATGGTTTGGAATTGGAGATTTATCAAAAGTTGCATTATTATACCTTGCTGCCTTTGCACCCATGTATATCGCTGCCGTCTCAGGTGTAAAAGGTGTCTTGGAAGACCGTATCCACTCAGCAACATCTTTAGGTGCAAATAGCTGGCAAACATTCCGCTATGTTATTTTTCCATCCTGTTTACCCGAGATATTCACCGGAATGCGCACAGCGATTGGATTTGCCTATACCACTCTGGTTGCCTCTGAAATGGTTGCTGCTGTTTCAGGTATTGGATGGCTGGTGCTTGATGCAAGTAAATATTTACGAAGCGATATCATGTATGTCGGGATTATTTTAATGGGAATAACGGGGATTTTGCTTGATCGACTCCTCCGTATTATTGAAGATAAAGTGATTCCTTGGAAAGGAAAAGATTAAAAAATGGGGGTAACGAAATGAAGAAAATGAAATGGTTTACGGGTTTAATGATTATATTCACTTTGTTCATTGTCAGTGCTTGCGGGAACAAAACTACCTCAACATCTGAAGATGGTACTGTAACGTTTCGAATTGGTTATCAAGTCATACCAAATGCAGAGCTGCTGGCAAAAGCAACAAAAATGTTTGAGGAGAAGTTCAAAGGTGTGAAGGTTGAGCTGCACCAGTTTGAAGCAGCGGTTGATGTAAATACTGCCATGGCTGCTGGGGAAATTGATGCTGGATTGATTGGTTCCAGTTCTGTTGCATCCGGTGTTGCACAAAACCTGCCGTATAAAGTTATTTGGCTTCACGACGTCATTGGTGATAATGAGGCCTTAATTGCAAAGAAAGACAGCGGTATTAAATCTCTTGAAGATGTAGTCGGAAAAAAAGTAGCGGTTTCTTTTGGCTCCACCACACATTACAGCTTGTTATCTGCCCTAAAATTAAAAGGGATTGATCAGAACAAAGTAACAATATTAGACATGAAGCCTGCGGACATGCTGGCTGCTTGGAAGCAGGGACAAATTGATGCTGGCTACGTTTGGTATCCAACTTTAGGAGAAATGGTTGATGACGGTAATATTATTTTAACCAGCCGTGACCTGGCCAAAGATGGAATTCTAACTGCAGATGTTGGAATAGCCTCGAGTGATTTTGTTGAAAAGCATCCTGATGTATTAAAACAATATATAAAAATATTGGATGAAGCAGTCCAATTATACCGTTCTTCTAAAGATGAAGCGGCTGACTCGATGAAAAATGAGTTAAATGTATCAAAAGAAGATGCAGCATTTTTCATGGATCAATTGATCTGGTTAGATGCAAAAGAACAAGCTTCTGAAGATTATTTAGGAACACCTGATAAAAAAGGTGCATTTGCAAAGGCTTTAAAAGACACAGCGGAGTTTTTAAAAACACAAAAGGCCATTCAATCGGTACCAGATTTGAAAGCATATGAAGACGCTATTGCACCACAATTTCTTCAACAGGATTAGGAGGTGAGTCCGATTAATAACAGCAATTCTCTTACAGACACTATCGCTGAAAAAATGGTCCTTCAAATTAAGAATGTAGATTTAACTTATCAAACAGATAAACAGGTAGTAACAGCACTTAAAAATATTAATTTGCAAATAAAAGAAGGTAGTTTTGTTTGTGTATTAGGCCCTTCCGGCTGTGGTAAAACCACATTATTAAGAATCCTAGCGGGTTTTCACCAAGCTACGTCTGGTGAGGTCCTGCTCGACAACAAGCCTATTTCTCCTAAACCCGACAGGCATAGGGGTGTCGTTTTCCAGCAGCAAATGCTTTATCCATGGTTGAATATTGAAGACAATGTCGGCTTTGGATTAAAGATGAGAAAAGTACCAATGAAAGAAAGGCGCGAAATTATTGACCATTATTTAGAAATGGTTGGGCTTTCTCAGTTTAAAAAAGCAAAATCCTATGAACTCTCAGGAGGAATGAAACAAAGGGCTTCGATTGCCCGTGTCTTAGCCAATGATCCCCGTATTGTATTAATGGATGAACCATTTGGTGCTCTGGATGCCATGACAAAAGAACAAATGCAGGACAATATCCGGCAAATATGGAGAGAAACTCATAAAACCATTTTCTTCATTACCCATGACGTGGAAGAAGCACTGCTGTTAGGCACACATATTATTGTTTTATCCTCTCGGCCAGGGCGAATCATTAAAGAAATTCATAGTGATCTGCCATATAAAATTCAAGAAGGAAAAAGCCGAATGTACAGGGGAGATCCTGACTTTGTTAAAAAGCGCGAAGAAATTATCAGCTTGATATCCTTACAACATTAATATCTAAAACCGCTTGATTTCAAGCGGTTTTTTAATTTAATCTTTACTCTCTCTTCCTGATGAAAAACAACTGCTTGCTTCCTATTTAAAAATTGTTTTAATAAAAAGGTATAGATCAAGGTAAAAATGGCACCTTTCATAAGGCTAAAGTAATTGAGCTGACAGAAATACAAAAATAATAACCCAAGGCAATTAATACAGATGCAAGTAAAACAGAAGTAAAGATATTTACATGAAGGTCTAACTGCAATGAATAAAAAATATTAAAGAAGAATAAGTAGCTGCCGCTTAAAATGGATTTAAAGAAATATTCCCTTCCAAGAAAAATTAAACATAATAATATAATAATAGAAGCAACGTAATAATATTAGCAAGGTTAGCAATCCCTGTTCCAGAAAATTTGTTTAGTATTAACGCTTGACTGGTTACACCCCCATTGATTATTTCATTTGGAACCACTAAGCAGGCATAAGATAGGGATATTAAAATATTCCCAAAAATGATTTTCAAATAATCCATTATTATTATTTAAGCTCCTTTCTGCCAAATCAAATGGATGCAAAGGCGACGAAATTAATTATCCGGAAAAGTAAAAAGGCCTTTATTCAATAAAAGCCTTTTACTTATTGGATTTATAAAATATTTAATTTAAGCTATTTTAGATTCCCTGATGTACTTCATTTACCACTTTTTTCTTTTCCTTATTCTTATTTCTTGGGGCAATTTTGATTTGATAGTAAATTATTAGGATGACAAGCCAGCCGATTCCTGAAAAAACGGAAACCCTAGTTAATGGCGAGTAAATTATTGCGGCAAAAGCACCTAATAGCATAACGATTCCTAATATTGGGAGCAAAGGCCAAAAAGGCATCGCATATTGTAACTTCACACCACTTTTTTCCATTCTGCTCCTAAACATAATTTCCAACACTAAAATTACAATCCATGTAAATAACGAGGCAAAGGCTGAGGCACTAGTAATCCAAATATAAACATAGTCAGGAGACAAGTATGTGATGAGTGTTCCAATGGACATGGCACCAGCTGTAGCATAGGTGGCCATGTATGGAATTTTATTTTTATTTATTTTTGTTAATGCAGCTGGCATATTTTTGTCTTCCGCCATACTATAAAGAATTCGACTAGCCCCATACACACCAGTATTACAAGAAGAGAGTGCAGAGAAGATAATTAAAAGATTCATAGCTGTAGCAACTAAAGGAATGCCTGCTTTCATGAATATTAATATATATGGGCTTTCTCCTGCCTTCAATAATTCATCCCAGGGGTAAGCAGCCAACATGATTAAAATGGAGCCAATGTAGAAAAATGAAATTCGGAATGTCACTGTTTTAAAGGCTTTAGGTAATGATTTTGCAGGATCCTGGGATTCTCCAGCTTCCACTGCAAGTGTTTCAATCCCGCTATATCCTTGAATAACAAGTGATATTACTGAAATCACACCGACCCAGCCAAAAGGTAAAAATCCATCATGGGCCCATAAATTAGTTAATCCCACGACCTTACCATCATTAAAAACACCAGTTAATATCATCAATGCACCAAAAATCATAAAGCCAATGATCGTCATAACTTTTAAAATAGCAAATATAAATTCGATTTCTCCAAAAACCTTAACAACAAGCAAATTGGATAATGTAAATAATACAAGTGCTGCAAGTCCAGGGATCCAAGCTGGAAAATTAGGATACCAAAATTGAATTAGTTTCCCAATAGCCGCTAATTCCGACATTACTGTTGCAACCCAGAAAAACCACCACATTCCCCCTGTTATGAATCCCATCCGAGGCCCCATTAATTGATGGGCATAGCTGCTAAAAGAACCAGCAATTGGTCTTTCCACCGTCATCTCACCTAAAGATCTCATTACAATGGCTACAATAATTCCTGCGATGACATATGCCACAAGAACTCCAGGACCAGCAAGTCTAACTGCTTCGGAAGCACCGTAAAATAAGCCAACTCCGATTACCCCGCCTAAAGCTAAGAACTGAATATGACGATCCTTTAAACTGCGATCCAACTTTGAATGTTTACTTGATTTATCTTTCATATATTTTTCCTCCTGCCTTACTAAGGATAAAGTGAAACTTCAATCAGTGTTTTTTTCCATCCCCCACTAATTGTTAGTTGAACCAATCGGACTTTTTATGGGCAGTTCCCCACTTATACTTCCTGCTGGAGCTAAGCCTTGAAGTTGGGGTTTTACTGCCCGTTAAAGCGGGATAAATTTTTACAATTTTATTTTCATCAAAGGTCCATGAGGAAGTATGCTTTTAAATCATCTTCTGGATGCGCTTTCATTCCTGCTTGTTAACAATAATTGAGATATTTAAAGGCTGGATGTACATTCTAAAGGCCACTACTCCTCATAAACATAAGGATATAAATCCATCTCCATTTCCTTCAACATTAATACCCCCTCAATTGAATGTAAAATCCGGATGTCATGTCATCCCTACCAGTAAAAATACATAATATTATTTAAACATACCTTATTGAATTATTCAATATTTTCTAACTTGATAGAATATTTAATATTTTTATGTTAACTATTAAAAAAATAAAATCCTTTAACAAAGTGGAATTTTATTTTTTTATCTTTTATTCTATTTGTTCGTTATTAACCCATAGTTCCATTCTTTAAATGTCTTGTTTCTATCTAATAGAAAAGGGGCTTGACTGGTGTCGAGCCCCTTTTCTAGCGTTATCTTACCAGTTACGGTGATCCAAGTGAGCATACTTTGGTAATAAACGAGTAGGCAATTTTAAGGCATCTTTTCTGAATGGAGGTGCTAATTGAGTACCATCTACCTGAATATCAATAACAGTTGGTTTATTGGACTCAATCGCCTTTTGAATTGCAGGACCTACTTCTTCTGGTTTCTCAACACGGATTCCTACTGCTCCCATTGATCTTGCTACTTCTGCAAAATCAGGGTTTTGAATATCTGCACCAATAAAATGATTGTTATAGAAATCTACTTGGTTTTTCTTTTCTGCGCACCATGCACCATTATTAAATACGCATGCGACAACAGGAATATTTTCAGAAACAGCAGTGCTTACCTCGTGCAAACTCATTCCCCATGCACCATCACCAACAATAGCAACTACTGGGCTATTTGGGTTTGCAAGCTTAGCACCTAATGCAGATGGATAAGCAAATCCTGTGTTCCCAAAAGTTAAAGCAGCGATATGCTGACGGCCATGATTAAATTTCAAGTAAGCATTTGCAGTAGATGAAACATTACCGATGTCTGTTGTAACAATAGTATTTTCAGGTAAAACTTTTGTTAATTCTAATAGTGCACGACGTGGATTAATTGGATTACCCTCCACCATTGCAAGGTCAACTAATTCTTTTTCCCATTCTGCTTTTACTTGAGCTAATTGGCGGATTTTCTCTTGATTTACTGCTAAATTAGGAGTCTTTTCTTTCAAGCGTTTACCTATTTCAACGCAAGCAGCCTTTGCATCCCCGATAATTCCCACTTCCACTGGATGTGTACGTGCAATATTACGCGGATTGATATCAATTTGAATAATTTTCGCATTCTTTGGAAAGTAATCAATATCATAGCATGGCAGTGTTCCAAATACCGATAAACGAGTACCAATAGCTAGAACTACATCTGCATCTTTAAGTGTTTTCATTGCCGCTTTTGAACCCATATAACCAATCGGTCCCGCTGCAAGAGAATGGTTAGCAGGGAATGCATCATTATGCATGTATGAAACAGCAGCAGGTGCAGTAAGATGTTCTGCAATTTCCTTTACAGCTTCGATTCCATCAGAATCAACTGTACCGCGTCCAGAGATAATAACCGGATTTTTTGCAGAAGCAAGTAATTCAACAGCTTTATCAATAAGCTCTAGAGATCCGCAGCCGCGATCATCTACGCGATATTGGTGTGGTTCTAAAATAGTTTCTTCGATTTCACCATAAAAATAGTCTCTTGGAATATCGAATAGTACTGGACCACGTTCAGCATAAGCAATACGGAATGCAGTTCTTAAGCAATCTGCAACACGGCTTGGATGTGTTACTCTTACTGTTTCTTTCGTAATTGCTTTAAATACGGAGACTTGGTCACACTCTTGGAAACCATCCCATCCAACAGTTGGAGTTCCAGCAGATGGAGAAATAACAACCATTGGTGTATGTGCTTGATTAGCTGCAGCAACAGAAGTCACCATGTTTGTAATCCCCGGTCCATTTTGACCAATAACTACGCCCGCTACGCCGCTTACTCTTGTATAGGCATCTGCCATATGTGCCGCACTTTGTTCATGACGAACACCGATGAAGCGGATTCCGGCATCTGGTAATAAGTCAAGCATATCCATAAAAGCAGAGCCTAAAATACCTGAAATATGTTTTACCCCTTCAGCTGCCAGTGTTTCAACGATTGCCTCACTTGGAGTCATTTTTACTTTTTTAGTTTGAATTTGTTGTAATTCCTTTTCTACTTTTGCCATACTAGCACAACCCTTCTATATTATTAGTTTATTTTTTCAAAAGCACCTTTTACTGTTTCAACCAAGAAGTTGAGATCCTCCTCTGTTGAAGAAAGCGGAGGTGCAATTATAAGCACATTGTTAAAGCCTGGTACAGTGTCACCATTTCTTCCAATAATTAAGCCTTTTTCTTTACATAAGCCAATTACTTTTGCCAGCATATCATCTGCAGCAGGTTCTTTTGACTCTTTATCTTTTACCATTTCAATTCCATATAAGAATCCTTTATGGCGTACTTCACCAACATTTGGATGTTGAATTAATTCTGTTAATTGTCCTAAAATAGATTCTCCTAATGCTGCAACCCGGCTTACGATATTTTCTTTTTCAATAATTTCGATATTCTTCAATGCAACCGCACAGCTTGCTGGGTGTCCTCCATAAGTAGAAACGTGACGAAGATGTTTGTCATTTCCACTTTCTTTAAAGGTTTCAAAAATTTCAGACTTAACTGCAGTTGCTCCAAGCGGCAGGTATCCGCTAGTCAGTCCCTTAGCCATTGTCACGATATCAGGCTGAACACCATCGGAATGCATGAATCCGAACATTTTTCCAGTTCTGCCAAAACCTGAAACGACCTCGTCACAAATGAGCAGTACATTGTGTTTCTTACAAATCTCTTGTACTCGCTGCATATATTCTGGCGATGGAACAATCACACCGCCGCCGGAAATAAACGGCTCCATGATTACCGCTGAAACTGTTTCAGCTCCTTCCCAATTAATCATTTGATCAATCATATCAGCAGCCACTTTATCACAATCAGTAACTTCTTCTCCAAATGGGCAGCGATAGCTATAAGGCGGTGCAACATGAAGGAATCCTGGAACACCTGGATCATATTTTACCCTTCGATTTGCCTGTGCTGTTGCACTTAAGGCACCAAGTGTTGAACCATGGTAGGCACGATATCTTGAGATAATTTTGTATTTTCCTGGATTTCCAGTTTGAATGTGATATTGTCTAGCAATCTTAAAGGCTGTTTCATTAGATTCTGATCCGCTGTTAGAAAAGAAGGTTTTGTATGAACCTCCTAAAAGCTCACTGATCTTAGCCGATAATTTAATAGCAGGGATGTGGCTAAGCGTCAGTGGAAAATAGGAAAGTTTCATCATTTGTTCTGCAGCCGCTTCAACAATTTCCTTTCTGCCGTGCCCTAAATTCAAACACCATAATCCGGATACTCCGTCCATATAACGCTTACCATTTACATCGGTAAACCATGAACCTTCACCAGACTCAGCGATTGTTGGGCTGCCGCCTTCAACATGACGGCTCATGGCATGCCATAAATGATTTTGATCCTGAGCTTCAAGCAGTTCTTTGTCTTGAACTTCTAATTTTGTCATTATGATGATCCCTCCTATTATGTATTGGTGTCAAAAGTTACCATTGATTGGATGACAGCGTTTCCACGGTATTCAATTAAATACGGACATCACGTCATCCGTACCAGTTGGTTAACAAGAGAACCTTTAATCTTATTTAATCACATGGTAATTTAATTTTCAATAAATTCTAATTATAAAGAAGATTTAGTTTTCTAATAACACTTATTAAGATTATTAATCATACTTATGAAAGTACGTCCTGAAAACTTTTACATATTCTTTCTTGACAATTTAATTCGAAACGAATACATATCTGATCGATAATTGGCATTATAATATTCAATTAATTCCCCATCCTGATCCGTCAGCAAGCGTTCTGTAATCAGTACATTCAGGCTTTCGGGTATGCCCAAAAGTTCAGCATCTTCTCTGCTTAATTGTCCGCTTGTAATAATCTGTTCAGCGTCAGAGAATTTAATTTGTAAATTTTCTTCAAGGAAATCGTATAAAGTCCCTTTTTCAATATCGAATTCTGCAAGTTTCCTGCCAATTTCAACAGGATAGTACTGAACCTCAATGGCCATAGGGATATCATTTGCATACCTGATTCTCTTAATATAATAAGCTTCTTTTAATCCTGTTACTTCTCTTATTTCATCCGGTGTAGTCACGATACCATGGGTGATGAGTTTTGCATCTGGCTTCATACCCATCTTTTTAATTGTTTCTGTTGTACTGCTGATGCTTCCCAGCCAATCCTGAATCGGCTTAAGAGAAATGAAAGTCCCCTTTCCATGCACCTTTTCTAATATACCATCTCTTACCAAATGAGAAACTGCTTCTCTTACGGTGCTCCTGCTCACTTTAAAAGCTTCCATGAGCTCTCTTTCGCTTGGTATTTTTTCTTGGTAAAATCCTTCCTTAATTAATTTATCCAGCATGTTTCTTAATTGAATATGAAGCGGCATTGGATCTTTTGGATTTAAAAGCATTTTTCTCCCCCCTTAAATTTCCAAATTTTCTGTTATTAATTATATGTTACTAATTTATATCGCACTTGTCATTAGTTTCCTTTATAATTAATTGCAAATATTTTATTTTCTGAGTATTATGACTTAAAATAAGGGGGTCTATTAATGAATCTTGAACACCTAAAAGTATTTTTTACGGCCGCTACAAAAAAGAATTTCTCAGAAACTGCTAAAATCCTTCATCTTTCACAACCATCAGTCAGTTTACATATCAAACATCTTGAGGAATATTTAAACACGTCTTTATTTGACCGCTCTACGAAAAAAATGGAGCTGACACATGCCGGAACTATTCTCTATAATTATGCAGAACAACTAATTCAGCTTGTTAATCAAGTAGAAAAAGATATTTCTCTTCTATCTGAAACCATCCATGGCGATCTGCGTTTAGGTGCAAGCCTCACTATCGGTGAATACTTGCTGCCCTATTTTTTAGGAGATTTTATCAAAAAATATCCTGAAGTCAATATTAGTTTTAAAGTGGATAATTCCTACCAGATTATTGAACAGCTGCTGGATGGAAAAATTGATTTAGGATTTATCGAGGCGTCCATTCCGCGCAAAGAAATTGATAGTTTCCCATTTTTAGAAGATGAGCTTGTGATCATATCTTCTGTTAAAGATCCTCATCCTAATCTTACTGAAGATACAATTGAACCCGAATTATTATTTTCCCTTCCCATCATTGTCAGGGAACATGGTTCAGGAACAAGACAGGTACTTGAAACCAACTTATCAAAACACCAGCTGGATGTAGGTCAATTACATATCATTATGGAGTTTGAGAACACTGAATCAATTAAATCAGCGGTTGAATCCGGTATGGGGGTTGCCATCATTTCTAAAACGACTATCCAAAAGGAGCTTGATTTGGGGCTTTTAAAACAAACCAGAATTAAAGGTATACCATTAAAACGGTATCTTTATTTAATCCATCGGAAACAAGTATTATCCCCTGCCTGCGATGCCTTTAAGGAGTTATTTATTAGTTCCCTGAAAGTCCCTCAAGATTGAAAACATTTTAGCTGTCACCTATCAGGGACAGCCAAAACTAAAAATGATATTTTCTTTTAAGACAAACACATTCCATACCTCCAAACATATGGTATTAAAAATGTTTGGAGGTATTTTGGATGGAAAATAAACAAGCCCCTAACCCTGCACCTGCAAGATCGAAATGGCATCTTTTTGAAATTATTGGAATTGTACTTGTTTTCGGTTCACTCATCCTTTTATTATTTACACCAAATTCCCTGTCTTCGTTATTCGATACGATTATTAAGGAAGTTAAACCCATCGTTGTTGATATTTTCCTAACAAGTGAAGTTGGTATAGCAATTATAGTAAGCGTAATTGTCGGCCGGATTTTGGAACGGCTGGGTTTTACAGATGGATTGATTCGCCTTTTTGTTCCGATTATGAAATGGTTCAAGATTAATCCATCGGTTATTATTCCAAGTGCTTACAATATCCTAGGAGATATAAATGCCGCTGGAAAAATTTCTGGCCCTATTTTGGTCAAAGCGAATGCGACAAAGGCTGAACAGAAAATAGCCGTTGCGACAATGATACAATCCCCGCAATCATTCGCTACATTTGTTCTCGGTTTGATAGCCTTAATAGCGTTTGGCATCAGCGCATTTCCGGTTTTGATTTTATCTATTTTTGTACCCATTATTGTGGTTCCCTATCTTTTGTCCAGAACCATCTATCGGGATACTAAACGTGTAGAACTTGAGGAATTACCACGATTCACACCAAATACTCGATTTCTACAAACCATTTTTTCATCGGCAAAGGAAGGTGCGGAACTATTATTCCTTATTATTATTCCCGCAGTTGCAGCGGTATTTTTCTTTATTGGTGTATTGAAATACTTGGGTGTGTGGGAGCCGATTGAAACTGGACTGTCTGCCATACTAACTTTTTTAAGTATTGAACCAACTACTGGGATTGTTTCCATACTCGCTGCCCCAACACTTGCAGTTGCTCAACTTGCAGAATTAGCCGGCTCTATCGACCCGCGATTAATTGTTGGATCTTTTGTTTTAGCTAATTCTGGCCTTCCGTTATCTGTGATCTTTGGCCAGGTCCCTGTCACTTGGGCGGAAACTTCAAGTTTAAATGAACGAGAAGTATTGGAAGCTGCGATCATTGGAATGGTACTTCGCTTGATTACCGCTTGTATTCTTGGTTATTTCCTTACTCCATTTTTGGTGTGATGTATGATGAATTATATGATTTGTTCTAAGAAGATTGTAACTGTAACCGCATTAGGGACAGTCTTAGATGGTGCGATGGTCGTTTCAGATGGAAAAATTACTGCCGTTGGGAAATGGGCAGATTTACGTAAACAGTATTCAGACACAAAAATGATTGACTGCACAGATAAGGTCATCACTCCTGCTCTGGTCGATTGCCATACACACTTACTTGAATTTGCTCCATCCTCCATTTATCCAGTTACGCCAGAAACGCATTTATTAGCAGGAAGAAACATTCTTTTTCATGCTCTATCATGCGGTATTACAGCATTAGGTGAACAAGTCTGCGGTCATCCTCTTTGTGATTTTTCAATAGAAGATTATCGTCAGGCTTTAGCGGAATTACCCATTGATGTTTCTTTTGCGGCAACAAGTATCTCAATAGGCTTTGAAAAATTAGCCCATTTCACCTCAGTTACGGGTTCAAGAAATGTGGACCAAAGAGAATTGTCCCTCCCCTGTATTGTTAAAGAAATTGCGCGGTCAAGCGAATACCCAGGCGAAAATATCTTTATCAATGCTACCCCGGCAAATTTTAAAGCCACCGAAGTTCCTCGAGCCGGAGAAATTGTTTATACCTTGGAAGAGTTAAAACAGATTGTCGAAACATATCATCAATTAGATAAACGAATCGGCTGTCATGTTGCCGGCAAAGCGGGAATTCAAATGGCACTTGATGCAGGTTTTAATGTACTGCATCACGCCCATGGTATTACAGAGGACCAATTAAATTTTGCCGCAAAGCAAGGAGTCAAGTTAGTCGCTACGCCAATTGGCGGGACTCATTTGAAACCGAATTCACCTGAAGACATTTTAATTGCGGTGAAAAAGGGCATTGATGTTTCCATTTCAACTGACGCTTATCTTCCTCCGCATCCTGAAGCATCATGGCTTCCGTTTTGCAGCCAGTCATTAAAGGGACCAGACGTTCTCATGCTTATTGCACAGCCTGGTATGAAATTGTTACAAAAGCAAGGGTACGGTGAAAATGAAATACTGGCGCTGCTTACTGAAAATCCGGCAAAAATATTAAAAAAAGAGGATCATTTTGGAAGGCTTGAACCAGGTTTAGATGCTAACTTTATCGTCGCAGACGGTGTGCCAGGTTTGGAAATTACTGATGTTGAACAGATTCGAAAGGTGTTTTATCGAGGGAAGAAGGTAATAGACCGCGATCGGTAGTATTAGTTGTTATATGTAACGATGCTAAACATTTTTTACCTGTTTGGTCACATAGAAACTTTAGGTAACAGGGTTGCTTTTTTTCCTGCCGCTTCGGTCACATAGCACCATTCTACGTGTCTTTATTGCTTTTTTCCTACTGCTTCACCACTCTACGTATCTTTATTGCCTTTTTTCGCTTATAGGCTGCCCATCTGGACAGCCTTCCTTAGTGTTTAATCTGGTAAAATGGTTTTGGAAATTTTTGAATCTAGTTTTTCATAATCGTAATACTGAATCGTGTCATAAAGCTCTTTTCTCGTTTGCATGGATTCTAACAACTTTCTTTGAGTCCCATTTGATATGATTTCAGAAAATACATTTTCAACTGCCTTGGCAGCCATTCGTAATGAGGTGACCGGATAAATGACCATACTATAGCCAAATTCTTTAAACTCATAAGCTGAATAGTATGGTGTTTTACCAAATTCAGTCATATTGGCCAGTAACGGAGCATGAACTTGCTGCTTAATTTTTAGAAAATCCTCATTTGTCCTGATTGCTTCTGGAAAAATGGCATCTGCTCCAGCTTCCACATATTCGTTTGCTCTTTCAATCGCAGCATCAAGTCCTTCCACTGCGGCAGCATCGGTTCTTGCAATCACAATTAAAGATGGTGCTACCTCTTTAATGATACGAATTTTTTGACACATTTCTTCAATACTTACTAACTTTTTCCCGTTAAGGTGACCGCATTTTTTTGGTAAGTCTTGGTCTTCAATTTGAACTGCAGCAACCCTTGCTTCCGCCATTTCCTTGGCAGCCCGGGCTGTATTAAGGATTCCTCCATAACCGGTATCAATATCAACCAATAGTGGCAGATTGGCAGCTCTAATTATATCTTTCGCCCTTGCTGCCATTTCTTCCGAATGGATTATCCCCAAGTCCGGCAGTCCCCGTGATGCGGTGTACGCAGCACCTGATAAATACAAAGCTTTAAATCCAACACGCTTAGCAATTAATGCCGTCATACCGTCATGCGCACCCGGAATTTTAAAAATCTCATTATCCTCCATAAGCTTTTTAAATTGTATTGCCGAATCCTTTTGGGAAGTCTCTTGATTCACCATCCATGTCATTTTCCTCTCCCCCTTCCTTACATAATCAAATGTTCCATAAATTCCTGAACAGCTAAATTTCTTAATCGTTCCTTATTATTTAATAGTTTTTCAATTTCTGAAGCTTTTTTTCTAGGGAATCTCGTTACAAGATTCTCTTTGAATTTCTTCACTAATAATGGGATTCCATCATCCCGGCGGAAACGGTGTCCCAAAGGGTATTCGCATTCGACTTTTGGTGTAGAAGTTCCGTCTGTGAAAAATACCTGCACTGCATTTGCAATTGATCGCTTATTTAAATCTAAATAATCAATACTATATTGCGGATCTTCCAAAACCTCCATTTTATCACGGAGATCATCAATTCTCGGGTCTTTTGCGGTTTCGTCCTCGTAATAGTCTGCCTCCACAGTACCAAAAATAAGTCCTAATGCTGTAATATATTGCAGGCAATGGTCACGATCTGCCGGATTTTGCAATGGCCCTGTTTTATCAATAATTCGGATAGCTGATTCGTGTGTAGTAATGACAATTTTTTTAATTTCATCTAATCTGTGTTGGACTTTCCGGTGAAGCTGCACCGCGCACTCAGCAGCTGTCTGGGCATGAAATTCAGCCGGATAAGACACCTTGAACAAAACGTTTTCCATTACATACGAACCAAATGGCTGACTTAGGACTATTTCTTTACCGTTAAATAAAACATCCTGAAAGCCCCAATTTGGTGCAGTTAGAGCGGTTGGGTATCCCATTTCTCCATTAACAGCCATCAATGCCAGACGGACACCGCGGCTTGTTGCATCACCTGCGGCCCAAGATTTCCTTGATCCTGTATTTGGGAAATGGCGGTAGGTTCTTAAGCTGGAATTATCAATCCAGGCATTGGAAACAGCATTAGTAACCTCCTCTTTTGTCCCCCCAAGCATTCCCGTTACAACCGCAGCAGTTGCCACTTTAACAAATAAGACATGATCAAGTCCATTTCTATTTAAGCTATTTTGTAAGGCAAGAACACCTTGAATCTCATGGGCCTTCACCATTGCTGTAAGAACTTCTTTCATTGAAATAGGTTCTTTTCCAGTTGCAATTGCATTCCTGCTGATGTAATCAGCCGTGGCAAGGATTCCCCCTAAATTATCAGAAGGATGCCCCCATTCAGCTGCCAGCCAGGTGTCATTATAATCAAGCCAGCGAATCATACAGCCAATATTGAAGGCAGCTTGAACCGGGTCTAGAACAAATTGTGTTCCCGGGACACGGCTTCCGTTTGGAACAATCGTTCCTGGAACAATCGGCCCTAAATGTTTTGTACACTCGGGATATCTTAGGGCTAAGAAACCACATCCTAATGTATCCATCAGCACATATCTGGCTGTTTCTAAAGCCTCTTCACTAGAAATCTTTGTATCTATCACATAATCAGCGATTGAAACCAGTAACGAATCTGTTTGCCGATTGATTTTATTTACAAGCTGATGCATTTAATATTCTCCTTTCTTTTTGTTGTCAGCATAAGAATAACCCCAGTGACCTTTACAGGATCCAAGTCCGTTGGCACTGGAGCTCGTCATGTTTATATATTACATGGTTCCTGATCCTTTTTTACATATCGACTGATTGGTCAACCTTTGCTTTTCTTCTTAAAGTTTTAAAAATTGGCACCAAAAATGAAGCAAAGGCAATAATGATTAGTACACACGCAATTGGATTGGTAAAGAAAATAGATAGGCTTCCATTAGATATAGTTAAGGCTTGTCTAAAGGATTGTTCCATCATTCCGCCTAGTATAAAAGCAAGCAGCAGTGGTGACGCAGGAAAATGAACTAATCTCATGATATAACCAAGGACACCAAACCCAAGAAGTAAGAATAAATCAAATGTACTAAAGCTGATTCCATAAACACCGATTAAGCAAAAGACAATAACCAAGGAAGTGAGCAAAGGCCGAGGTACTTTTAACACCTTTGATATATATGGGATTAATGGAAGGTTTAATACTAGTAATAGAATATTCCCAATATACATACTTGCAATTACACCCCAGAAGACATCGGGATGATCGCCCATCAATAATGGCCCAGGCTGGATTCCTAACACCATCAAAGCACCTAACATTACTGCCGTTGTTCCTGAACCAGGGATTCCAAGACTTAAGAGCGGAACAAAGGCACCACCTGATGCCGCATTGTTCGCTGATTCAGGTGCAGCTACTCCTCTTATCGCACCTTTTCCAAATTCATCAGGATTTTTCGATAATTTTTTTTCCGATATGTAAGCCAAGAATGAAGCGATGGTTCCGCCCGCACCAGGCAGCACACCAATAACAAATCCGAGGACAGATTGTCGTCCCACGGTTGGGGTAATTTCTTTAAAATCATTTTTTGTTAACTTTAAACTACCAATTGTATTGCTCTTCCCAACTTTTTCTTTCCGAGTAATAATTAATGAAGTAACTTCAGCAAGGGCAAATAATCCTAAAGCTAGAACTAAGAAGTCTATTCCCTCTAATAAATGTGCGTTTCCAAACGTAAATCTCGGTGTACCGGTTTGACTATCAATCCCAACTGTTGCAATCATAAACCCAATGGTGGCAGAAATTAACGCTTTAATGGTGGAACCATCTGATAAGCTGGAAAGAGCTGTCAATCCCATTAACATCAGGGCAAAATACTCCGGTGGACCAAAGGAAATAGCAACCTTCGCCAACGTCGGCGCAAGAAAGGTAAGAAAAATGATACTAATGGTACCACCGAAAAATGACGCAATCGCAGCAGTAGCAAGTGCTTTCCCTGCTTTCCCTTGTTTCGCCATTGGATAGCCGTCAAAAGATGTTGCCACCGCCTCTGATGTTCCGGGCGCATTTAATAGAATAGAAGAAGATGCTCCCCCATATGCTGCACCATAATACACACCTGCCATTAACAGCAAAGCAAGTGCAGGGTCCATGCCGTAAGTAATCGGAATCATCACAGCAATAGCGGTAATTGGACCCAAACCTGGTATCATTCCTATAAACGTCCCCACTGTGACACCAATTAAAACAAAGAGGAGTCCATGCAGACTTAATGCGACTTCAAACCCTGATAGCAAACCATGAAAAACGTCCATGTTAAGACTCCTTTCTAAAATGGTAGAATTCCTTGAGGAAGTTGTATTTGTAATGCTTCAAACAAATAATAAATAGCAAAAGGTAATACAATAGAGACTATTGCATTCGTTATATATTTCTTAAATCCAAGAAACCATGAACAGAAAAATATGAAAAGGGCTGTAATCAAAATGAAACCGATAATTTCCAAGAGGAAAATATAAATCAGAATGAATCCGACCACAACTAGAATGGCAATCAAATCCTCTTTTGGAAGCTTTACTTTTTCTCCTGTTTTTTCATCCTTTATGAAAAATAAGGCAATAGACAGAATAAGAAGGATAACACCTAATCCAATTGGAATTACATTCGAGTCAATCGGAACATATGCATATGAAGGCAGCTTGAAGCTTGCGATTAAATAAATAATAGAAACAAAGAATAGAACAACCGCTGTTTTCTTGTTTGTTGTATTTAACATCTGAGCACCTCCCTTTTAGAAGGAGCCGGCAATTAGCGTCCGGCCCCAAACTATTTGCTATTTTGCTAAACCTAATTCTTCTAGCAATGTCTTAATCTCATTATTTTCTTTCTTTAGGAACTCCTTGTATTCCGAGCTGTTCATATACATTTCATCCCAGCCATACTTTTGACGGATTTCATCCCATTCAGCTGAATCGCTTAATTCTTTAAATTTCTTCTCATAATAAGCTATAGCATTTTTGTCCATATCTGGCGGACCAAAGAAACCTCTCCAATTCACGAATGTTGCATCAATCCCCTGTTCTTTTGCGGTAGGAAAATCTGATAACACATCGCCTTTTAATCTTTCTTCAGAAGTAACGCCTAATACTTTAATTTTTCCAGCCTTTACTTGCTCTACTGTTTCGGCAACACCAGTGGAATAAACATCTGCACTACCATTTAAAATTTGTGTTAAGGCACCACCATCCTGGTCAGATACATATTTAATTTTTGTAATATCAATCCCTGCTGCTTTAGCGATTTTTACAAATTGGATATGGTCCATACTACCTGGTGATGAAGCTCCGACAATTGTGATTTTTGAAGGATCCTTCTTCATATCGGCAAATAATTCATTTAAATTGTTCCATTTTGCATCTGCCTTGACTGCAAATGCAGCATAATCGGCAATGACATTAGCAATTGGAGTAAAATCTTTATAATCAAATTGAGATTGTCCATTCAATGGCACCAACAACATTGGCGGTGATGTGATAAATAATTTATATGGATCTGCTTTTTTGGAATGAATGTAAGCCCATCCTACTGCACCGCCGCCGCCTGGTTTATTGACGACTCCAATATTTTGATCAATAATTTTATTTTCTGATAATACCTTTGCTGCCATACGAGCTGTGGTATCCCATCCGCCTCCGGCACCTGATGGAGCAGTAATTTCAATGGCCTTTTCAGGTTGCCATTCTCCATTTGACTTCGTTGTTTTTTCCGGCTTACCGGAAGATGAGCTGCTGGAACATGCTGCTGAAATGACCATGACGAATACAAGCAATAAAATTGCAGCAATTTTTTTCATAATCCCCCTCTTTTCCTTTAGAATATTTAATTATGTAAATCATCAGGATGTGTAATCATTGTAACGAATCTTCACTTTTATGTAATCGTTTACAACTTTTTAAATTTAAAGAATTTTATGTGTATTTTGTTCATAAAGTTCACGATTTAAAAAACACCTTAAAGCCATGCTTTAAGGTGTTTTCCCATAATATTTACGCTCAGGTCTTCCTACAATACCATATTCCAGTTCTGCTATTACTTCACCGATAGAAGTTAAATACTCTAAATATCGTCTGGCTGTGGTTCTGGAAGCTCCAAGTTTCTCACCGGTTTCTTCTGCAGTTAACCCTGTTTGATTGACAATTTGTCTAACCTTTTGCAATGTTAACGGATCAATTCCTTTGGGCAGCCCCTTTACTTCCGTAGATTTGACTGTTTTCCGATTTCCAAGAAACTGATCTATCGTATCCTGCCCCAGTTCTTCCGCTCCATTCAATAGATTTTGTTTTCTTCTATAGTTTTCGATGCCTTCTTTAAATCTTTCCAATTTAAGCGGTTTAATAATATAATCATAAACACCATTTTTTAGAGCTGTCTCTACCATATGTTTATTCGTCGCTGCGGTGATCATTATGACATCCACCTGAGGGAATTTTTGCCGGATTTTCCTAAGTAACTCTGTACCCAAAATATCCGGCATATAAATATCTAATAATAATAAATCAACCTCGTTTTCCTCGAGCAGTGATAAAGTCTCTTTACCATTTAAAGCTTTACCAACAATCTCGATACCATCTATTGTAAGCAAGAATTTTTCATGAATCCCCGCTACCCGGTAATCATCCTCGGCAATCGCCACTTTTATCAATTTTCACTCCCCCTTTATATCTTTGGAAGAAAAATCGTAAAGACAGATCCGCCATTTTTTAAATTTTGCACCTCGATATAACCGTTAAGTTCTTTTACTGCATCCCAAGCTGATGCTAAACCATATCCCCGGTTCTTCCCTGTCTTAGTTGAGAAACCTCTTGTGAAAATTTTTTCTATATTTGCCGGATTAATTCCATCACCACTATCGGTAATTTCGAATACCACATCATTTCCCATATCAGTAGCGAATATTGAAACTTCCTTTTTTTCTCGATTTGCAACAGCTTCAAAAGCATTGTCAATAATATTACCGAGAATGACAGCTAAATTTGATATACCAATATGTCTTGGCAGTTCTTCCAAAGAACTGTTTTCGTCAATAACAAATGTAATTTTCTGTTCGGATGCCTTGCTGATTTTCCCTAATAAAATTGCTTGTACTTTTTTGTCACAAATTTGTTCAAATAACAGCCTATTTTGATCTTGATGCATTCTTGATTCCTGTTGAATCATTTCAATAGCTTCCTTATATTCTCCAAGTTGCAGCAGTCCTGAAATTACATATAGTTTATTGGAATACTCATGCGTCTGGGCCCGTAATTCTTCAGCATATTTCCTTACCTCTGATAAAGTATTGATCATTTCCCTCATTTCTAATTTGTCTCTGAAACTTGCAACAACACCTACTACTCTATTTTTCTCCATAATGGGGGTCCGGCTTACAATTACAGCTCTGTCTAGTAAAATCATTTCCTGGTCTTGTTCAACTTTTCCGGACTTAATTACCCTATACATATGTGTATTTTTGATAATATTTTCAATCGGTTGATGGATGGCATCATCTGTCAATCCAAGTATATCTTTTGCAGATTGATTCAGCATCGTAACCATTCCTTTATCATCAACAGCAACAATCCCCTCCTTAACGGAAGACAAAATGGCATTCCTTTCGCGATACAATGATGCAATTTCCCATGGCTCAAGTCCCAATGTATCCTTTCGAATATTCCTGGAAAGAAGTACTGCACCAAGTGCTCCAATACATAATGCAATAAATGCAAATGCTCCAATTAATCTCCATTTATATATGATATTTTGTTTAATATCATCAATCATAAATCCAACCGATAAAATTCCAATAATGTTTCCATTATAATCGAAAATGGGTGCTTTTCCTCGAAGAGACGGTCCTAGTGATCCCTTTGCTTTTGATGTATAATATTTTCCTTCATCAATGGCCTTATTGCTGTCTCCACCAACCATCTTTTTTCCGATTTTGGATTCGTCTGGGTGTGAATAGCGGATTTTTTCTTTATTTCCAACAACAATAAATTCAGCTCCGACATCTTTGCGAATATGTTCGACAATCGGCTGGATTGTTTTTGAGGGATTGTCTTCCATGAAGGCATTGCGGATTGTGGGCATGAATGAAACCGTTTTCGCGGTAAGCAAAGCCATTTGTCCCATTTGCTCTTCTGTTTGTTTAGATTCATAGTAGGAAAAAAAAACGGAAAGAAAAATAATTACAAATAATAATAGTGAAAAAATAAGTACAAGTATTTTGGTTTGAAGTGAAACTTTTAAGCAGTTCTCCATTTTTCCCCATCACTCGCCTGTTGTCTGATTAATTCAATTTATCTTAATTCTAGTATAAAGATTGAATAATAGACAATAGGATTATGTTTTTTATTTAAACTTTAATAACATAATTTGTGAAAAAAAGTCGATTATTTTTTGACAACTTTGTGAACAAAGTTTTGACAATTTTGTGAACAAGGTGAATAATAGTAGTATAAAGGGAATTAGGGGAGGGTGTTAGGATGAATTCGCGTACAAAAATCTTACATGCGACAAGATGGACCGGCGGTATTACATTATTGGCGGGTATAATGATCTTCTTATACGGAATTTTCAGCCATATTATGCCTGCGACAGGAATTGGAATCGGTACCATTGTTGGAGCAATCATGTCTTTTCTAATAGGAATGTTCTTTATTGCAACAGAGGAAATGGTGGAAAACACTGAAAAAGGAATTGAAATTACGCCAATTAAACCAAGAAATGGCCTATATTTAGTGAAAAGATAAGAAAAAAGGAAGTACCTAGGTCAGCCCCTCGAGCTGAACAATTCTCAAAATCGAACATATTAATTCTATAAATAAAGAAAGAGAGCATCGTAATAAAATGCTCTCTTTCTTTAATACATTACATATCCCAAAGGAAAATAAGCAATGTGCCGAAAACCGTTATAAGGGCTATGGCCATCATAAAAGCTACTTTTCCATAAATAACCCATTTATCATTTGTTTCACCAGCGTGCATGAACACAACAAGCTGCAACAGAGCTTGAACAAATGCTGTAACAAGCAGAACTACCATACCTTTTGCAAAGGACATGTTTAAGAAATATACGGTAAGGGCTGCTGCCGTTAAGATTAATGAAAAGACAAAGCCCATTATTTGTTTACGCGGAAATAATTCGCTCATCTTACATCATTCCTTTCAGATAGATGAAGCTGAAGATAAAGATCCAGACTACATCTAGGAAGTGCCAATACAGTGAGAAGATAAATGATTTATTAGCCGTTTCAGGTGTTAAGCCGCTTTTTTTGACTTGCAAAAGAATGGCTGTTCCCCAGAATAATCCAAAAGTAACGTGTGCTCCATGTGTTCCTAATGTTGTCATCAGCATGGCTGTAAATGCACTTGTCTGCAATGTGGCACCTTCATGGATATACGTAATAAACTCATCAATTTCAAAGCCAATGAAAACCAGGCCAAGAAGAAGGGTAATCACAAAGAATGTCATCATTGCCTTTTTGCGTCCGATGCGCATTGCGTGAACACCAAGGCCAATCGTAAAGCTGCTTGTTAATAAAACAAAAGTTTCAATTAAAACAGGAGCAATTTCAAATATTTCCGTGCCGTTTGGACCGCCTGCAGTTCTATGCTCTAATGTAAAATACGATGTAAAAAGTGTAGCAAATAGCATGATTTCAGCTGCAAGGAAAACCCAAAAGCCAAAAATATTCAAACCGTTTTGTTTCGTACTATATTCTAATGGCAGCGAGTGATCGACTTTCATTAGTTAACACCTCGCAATTTGGTTTCAGTTTCTTCAATTTCTTTAACAGAAATATATCGGCCATGATCCCGTTCAAATGAACGAAGTGCCATACATGCAAAAATTGCAAGGATGGATAGAATAGCTGGAATCCAAAGTGAGAAAACCATCGAGAATCCCCATACAAAGAAGATGGCACCCATTATAAATGGAACTCCGCTGTTATTTGGCATATGGATTTTTTCCAATTTACCTGGGAATAATTCATGACCTTTTTTCTTAGCATCCCAGAACGCTTGACTTGAAGCCACATGCGGTTCAATCGCAAAGTTATATTCTGGAATTGGAGTATGTGTTGCCCATTCAAGTGAACGTGCGTCCCATGGATCAGCACCAATGTTTCTTGGCGAATAACGAATACTGTAATAAACATTATAAACAATTAAAGCAAAACTGATGGCCATAACCCCTGCACCAATGAAGGAAAGCATATTTAATGGTCCATATCCAGTTGCTTCTGAATAAGTGTACATACGGCGCGCCTGTCCGTCTAACCCAGTAATATACATTGGGAAGAAGGCTAAGCAGAATCCGATGGATAAAAGCCAAAATGACCATTTCCCAATTCTTTCGTTTAACATAAATCCAAACATTTTTGGCCAATAATACGTAAGACCTGCAAGCATTGCAAAGACAACACCAGGGATAATCGTATTATGGAAGTGTGCGACTAAGAACATTGTATTATGATACTGGTAGTCAGCAGCTGACATTGCCAGCATAACCCCTGTTACCCCGCCAATTACAAATAGCGGAATAAAACCGACGGAATATAGCATTGGAACAGTGAAGCGAATCTTCCCTTTCCATAATGTAAATAACCAGTTAAAGATTTTAACACCAGTCGGTACAGCAATTGCCATAGTTGTGATCGAGAAGAAACTGTTTGCAACTGCTCCCTGCCCCATCGTAAAGAAATGGTGCGCCCATACCATACATGAAAGAGCTGAAATAATAACCATGGAAGCAACCATTGATTTGTAGCCATAAAGATTTCTTCCAGAAAATGTTGAAATGATTTCACTATAGATACCAAAGGCAGGCAATATCAGGATATAAACTTCGGGGTGTCCCCAAACCCAGAAAAGGTTGGCCCAGAGCATATCCATACCGCCATTTGAAGTGGCAAAGAAATGTGTTCCAAATAACCGGTCGAACGTTCCCATTGCAAGTGCCACTGTAATGACAGGGAAAACTGTAACTATAATTAGGTTTGTTACTAAAGTAGCCCATGTGAACATTGGCATTTTCATCAGTGTCATGCCAGGTGCTCTCATTTTAAATATAGTTGTAATCATATTAATACCGGTCATAAGTGTTCCAATACCGGAAATTTGTATGGCAAGCATATAATAGTTCGTTCCAACCGATGGACTAAATTCATTACCAGCCAGCGGGAAATAAGAAGTCCACCCTGCATCAGGCGATCCGCCGATTACGAATGATATATTAAACAGCATGGCACCGAAGAAGAATAGCCAGAAGCTTAATGCGTTTAATCTTGGAAATGCCACATCTCTTGCCCCAATTTGTAATGGAACAACAAAGTTCATAAATGCAAAGATGAATGGCATTGCCATAAACATGACCATGATAACCCCATGTGTTGAGAAAACTTCATTGTAATGTTGTGGATCTAAAAGCTTATTATCAGGTACAGCAAGCTGTGCCCGAAGCATAATCGCGTCCACTCCGCCCCGGAATAACATAATTAAGGCAGAGAGTAAATACATAATTCCAATCCGTTTATGGTCAACGGTTGTTAACCATTCACGCCATAAATATCCCCATTTTTTAAAATAGGTCAGTCCCGCTACAATGGCCACCATTGTGAGGGCAATAGCAACCATTGATATATAGATTGCTAGACTTGGATTTGGTATGGCAAATCGTTCAAAGAACTCCATCCTAATAACTCCTTTCGGAAAAATATTCATCTATGACAAATTTTCCTTCTTTTTTACTCATGATTATGGTTTTCTGACATATCCATATTTCCTGTCATGTCCATATTCGATTTTTCAGTTGGACCCTCTTGTTTGGCAGAACCGCTGTGATTATGCCCTGGCGGAGGATTGAATCCTAGGTGTGTTCCAGTGAAGGTCATTTGACCTAGATGTCCTGGTTTTAATAGTTTATTAAACTCTTCTTTTGTTAAAGGTTTGGCAGATTTTTTTACGTCTTTTACCCATTTATCAAAATCTTTTTGCGACACTGCGTTGACATTAAATGTATTTTCAGCAACTCCCTTACCGCTGAAGTTGGCGTTACGGCCCATCATTTCGCCTGGCTCATCAGCAGCTAAATGCAGTGTCGTCACCATATCGGACATTGCGTATTTCTGACCGCCGAGCTGTGGAACCCAAAAACTTGTAATCGGACCATAAGAATATAATTTAAATTCAATTGGACGGTCTGTTGGGATATATAGGTAGTTAACTGTTTCAATATTTTCTTCTGGATAACTAAAATGCCATTTCCAGTCAGATGAAGATGCATAAATCACTAAAGGTTCTTTATCCTGATAACCTTGTGGTTTTGCTTCTACAATATAGTTACTTTGTACAGATACAATAGAGAAGTAAGTAACAATAATGACCGGAATCCCGACACAAAGAATCTCAACCCATTTGTTTCCTTCAATGTGAGGCGGTTCGTAATCTGGGCTTGCCTTGGAGGCACGATATTTGATTAACACGTAAATCAAAATTGCGAATACAACAACCACAATAAATGACATGATGCCAATTGATAATAAAATATCGTGAGCTTGCCTTTTAGCTTGCGGTCCTTTAGGATCAAGAACCATGAGCGGCTGGCATCCTGTAAGCACTGTTGTAATAGTAAGAACAAGCATTAATAAAGCCGATTTTAATTTCATACTGCTTCCCCTTTCCTTTTTCTGAGAACTTTATATTTTCTGTGTTCCAAGAACTTTCTATTGGTATGTGATTTAAATCACATCTTTACAATTATCTTAATACCATTTAGTTTTAAAAGACACCTTTTCAGAGGATATGTCACTAAATGTTCAAAAACAGAATGACAAACTGAATTGGAAGAACAATTTAGTGGCATTTTATTTTAGAAAAGGGTATTATAAGAGATTATTTTCATAAACCAATCAGGGATAAGATGTTTCTCATGTCAAAAAGAAAGCGGAGCAGCTATTGCTCCGCTTTTATTAATTATTAATCAAATTGTAATTTATAATCTTCTGATTTAATCACTTTTAATTTTCTTGAAAAAATAAATATAAGACCGAGATTTAAAACAATGGGCAGGATGAAGAATGTACTAAGCATAATAGAGATGTTTTTAACCGTCCAGCCCCCTTCTGCTAAATTAATATAATTTAATGGACCAACTAATCCTGATAATCCGAAGCCTGCACTATATGGAGTGCCTTGAATATTAAATACCCCTGCCAATCCTCCAAGTATTGCCGCACTAATCAACATTGGAAAGGCGATTTTGGGTTTCATAAAGAAGTTTCTCATTTGTATTTTCGGTGAACCCAATACATGTGCCAAAGCAGTACCCAATGAGTTTGCCTTGTAGCTTGCAAATGCTAAACCAACACCAGCTGAAACAATTCCAAGGTTCGCTGCACCTGACCCGATACCCGAAAGCATAATTACAGTCGCTACTCCAACCGTCGAAATTGGTGACAAAATTAAGACACAAAAGAATACTGCAATAATTGCCCCCATCAATACCGGCTGGAGTGTTGTCACATGGGCAATCCCCATTCCCAATAATCCAGTTGACTTCTTAACAAATGGCAGAATCAAGTATCCGATCATGCCGGGTACTAAAATACTAAGAGTCGGCAGTAATAAAATAGCATAAGCTTTTAGTTTATTTCCAAGCAATCGAACAAATAAAACGGACAGAGCTGCTGTAATCCCAATATTTAAGGTTATGCCAATCCCATTTAATGTAAATACACCGTCAGCAGTCTTTTGCACCACACCACTGCCGACCATAGAAGCTATTCCAACACTGGCTGTTTGTATTGGTGTTAAATTAAAGGTAATTCCGACCATAACACCAATCAAAATAGGCAATAAGCTCATTACAAACACCGTAATATCTAAAACAGACTGAAGGGCCGGAAAATGAGGCACAAATAGTTTAAGAATTTCACCTAACAACGCATTTGGAATTAACGCAACAACAATTCCAATGCTCATCCCGTTCAACAGCTTGCTGAAAAAATCTTTCATTCTAATTATCTCCTATCCTTATATATTATGTTAAGATAATTATAAAAAAGATTCAGATAATATTCAACAAAAACTTTTATTACTTTACCGCAAACAAGCTTAAAAGCATAAAAGCATAAAAATAAATGCCCTTTCCATTTAATATTGAAAGGGCCTGAAGCTTACATATGATTCTGAACCACTAACAGTGATTCCCTTAAAATGAAAATAAGTTCCTCTATTTCTCTCTTATTAATGACAAGCGGGGGAGCAAATACGATAGTATCCATGCCTTCAAAACCTACTGTTCTTATAATCAAGCCTCTTTTAGCACATTCCTCACTTACTTTAGGTGAAATTGGTGCAGGGAATCGATTATTCGCTAAAGGATCCCTGATTTCCACTGCACCCATTAGCCCTAATGCCCGGACATCTCCGACAATATCTACCTCCGCTTTGATCTTTTGAAACCCTTTTAGCAGCTGCTGCCCCATGATACGAGAATTTTCAACTAATCTTTCAGTTTCAATGATTTCAATATTTTTCAAAGCAACCGCACAAGCTGTCGCATGGCCGCTGTACGTATACCCGTGAAGCATAACTCCTTCGGATAATGCCGTCAGCTCTTTATGGATCTGCTCTGTTAAAACAACTGCACCCAGCTGGATATAGCCGCTCGTAATTCCTTTTGCTAGGAGCATAATATCAGGTACAACATGGTAATGTTCGCAGGCAAATAATTTTCCAGTCCTCCCAAATCCAGTTATCACTTCATCAGCAATCAATAAAATATTGTTTTCACTGCAAATCTTTCGTATTTCTTGAAAATACCCATCTGGTGCAATATTAACTCCTCCTGCCCCCTGAACAGGCTCGGAAATGAAAGCGGCAATTGTATCCGCCCCTTCTCTGGCAATACATTCCCGCAGTGCTTCCGTCGAAAAAGTGTCAACATGAAGGAAACCCGGGGCCATAGAGGAGGCCATTTCATGGAAA
The DNA here is from genome assembly GCF_023715155.1 of Neobacillus mesonae. Taxonomy (GTDB): domain Bacteria; phylum Bacillota; class Bacilli; order Bacillales; family Cytobacillaceae; genus Neobacillus; species Neobacillus mesonae_A. Next base: position 20,533 of record NZ_JAMBNQ010000031.1, on the reverse strand, counting down.
GGAGAAATTCCAGTTGCACTTGTTGCCCCAATGTTGACACCATGGTAACCTTTTTTCCTTGAAATAATCTTTGTTTTCTTAGGGAAACCTTTTAATTTCCAATAATATCTGACTAATTTATAAGCAGTATCATTTGCCTCCGATCCTCCAGAAGTATAGAACACTGCATTTAAGTCACCTGGAGTTATTTCCGCAAGCTTTGCCGCCAGTCTGATGGCCGGTTCATTGCTGTAGGATGAAAAAGAGTTGCTAAAAGCAAGCTTTTCCATCTGAGCCCGTGCCGCTTCCGCTAATTCCTTTCTTCCATAACCAATATTAACATTCCATAAAGATGACATACCCTCCAGAAACTTTTTACCACTGATATCTGTGACATACACGCCTTTACCCTCGGTAAAAATAAACGGCGCACCTGATTCATGCTGCTGCTTTAATGAAGATGTTGGATGAATAAAATGTCGTTTATCCAATTCCACTAGATTATCTTTTAATGAGCTTTTTACCTGCTCCTGGTCCATATTGACCACCCCTTCTTTGGAACAACCCTGCTAAAATCAGGGTTCTTTTATAATGGATGTTCCACAGGTACTTGGGACTTTTTATGAATAAACGGACGATTTTTTAAAAAACTTCCTTGATGACCGCTCCGAAAAGCAATAATTTCTGACATAATGCTTAAGCCAATTTCTTCTGATGTATCAGCGCCAATATCAAGGCCGACCGGGCTGAACAATTTCTTTAATTGCTCTGGTGTAAAAACAATCCCTTCATTCTTCAGATGCCCAAGCAATCTTTGCGTCCTTATCCTTGGTCCCAGTACGCCCACATAAGCCGCTTCAGATTTTAATGCATAGGCGAGTGCCTCCGCATCCCTTTCAAGGTGATGGTTCATAATGACAATATATGTCTGTGAATCTATGTTAACTTGTTTTGATGCTGCTGAAAGCAGATTTGCAAATGGAAAACGCTCTTTTGTGTTATAGGCGGGCCTTGGGTCGATAACGGTCGTTTCAAAGCCAAGTATTGCACTTGTTTTCGCGAGCGGAACCGAATCATGACCAGCACCGAAAATGCATAGCTTTGATGTACCCAAATAAACATCAAAAAAAACAGTTTCTTCTTTGCCGGCTCTTGTTTCAATACAGATACTTTCTGACTGTGGAGTCAGCCGTAATAATTTGCGTTTGGCTATTGAGACAACAGTTTCCTGAAAATATTCATCAGACCAGCTGCCATATACACTCTTATTGGTAACAAGTAAAACCTGGCTGTCAGAATCATCATTCTTAAGTACTTTACATACGACAACTGCCTCATTTTTTGCATAGAAATCTGCTAATCGCTGCCATAAATCAGATGAATCAATCGGTTCTATTAAAATTTCAACTGTACCAGGGCAGTCCAAAGAGTGGGCCCATTCAAGTTCATGATCCAGCTCATATTTTTTTATCAGCGTTTTTCCTGTTCTGTAGACGTATTCCGCACTTTCAGTCACATCAGTTTCCAAACAGCCGACGGAAATCATCCCATGATACCCACCGCCTGCCTCTATAATCATCTTTGACCCTTCCCTCTTATAAGCTGACCCCTGAATAGATACCACTGTAGCCAAAACCCCTGATTCATGCTTTTTAATCAATTGGGATAATAAATTGGTTACCTTTTGGTCCGATCCCATACCCTGCCCCGCTTTCTTGACATTTAATAATGCTTTTACCATCCTGGCCCGTTTTTGTCATACATTTTCTATACACTGTTTATTTCATTTCGCATTTCCTTTTCAGCTGCTTTAAAAAATTGCCCAAAAATAATCTTTGCTACCCCTCCCATCACCTTTTGGCCAAAGGAAGCTAAAAAACCAGCCGCTTCAAAATCAACCAGGCAGGTAACCTGTGAAGTATTCCTTTCTTCCTTAATAAACATATCAGCTGTTGCATGAATTTCTCCCGGTTTTCCCTTGCCTTTTATGATGAGTCTATAAGAAGAGGGCGGTTTTTGATTGGTTTGCTGTACTTCGGTAGCAAATAAACCTTTAATTGGACCCACATGAATTCCCATCTCAGCAGCATACAGTCCGTCTCCTATTTTCTCAAACGATTGGCAGCCAGGGAGAGCATTTCTTAAGACCTGCTCATCCTGGATATACTTCCAAACGATTTCCCGAGGCAAATTAAAATTGTACTTATATTCAATCTTCAAAATTTTCCCCTCCAATTGGTGACTGAACAATTTCAGCTGGATATCATAAATTGGTTTTATTCCCTTAACCTATTTTTACGAATTCCTTTACCATGTTATTACTAACGCTTCGATTAATTTAATTCAGATTCTTATATGATGATATATTATAATGAAGGTACTAAATAACATTTCCTAAGGAGATTTTTCCAAGGTGCTGCAAAAGGGAGAAATTTTTATGGCGAAGAAGAGGAAAAATGTGAAAAAGTTATGGGATACTTCATCTAAGTTTATTCCATTACATAAACAATTGATTTTTTTACGGGAAAATAGAAGAAAAATAAAAATAGATAAGGATCTCTATTTCAATGAGAGACAAAATCAAATGGATATCGATCTTTATTATCAATCTTTGTCATATTTACCTTCCTCTGGCCTTGAGTTATTTTACAAATATAATAGTTTACTTGAAAAAACACATAAAAATCAGATCCCATATTTTATCAGTAAAGATTTATATTTGTATACATGGGTAGATCTATACCCTGATGGAACTGTAAAAAGTATCTATTCTGGAGAGAAAAAGGACCCTGAAGCCTTAATTCTCCATGATTATGAAATTATTAATCAAAAATATGAAGAGTTCCAGCATTATCTGGAAAAGGTAGAGCAAAGAGAATATGACTTATTAAAAGAATTAAAGGCTTTTGAAAAAAGAGTAAAGCTTAATACGGAACATATCGTTCCCCAATCATGGTTTGGTGCCTTAGAACCCATGAAGGGGGATTTGCATCATCTTTTTGTATGTGATCCAGAATGCAACATTGCCAGGTCCAATTTTCCTTATAAAGATTTCACGTTCTACCAGCCAGAATCACCGGATGAACCCATTCAAAATCACTGTGGATTGGCCGTAAAAGAAAGGTTCGAGCCTGAGTTTGGGAAAGGTGCTGCAGCACGGGCAATGCTTTATTTTATACTTCGTTATCCTAAAGCAATTAAAAAAGTTCACCGGCAAGAAATCGATGTTCAAATGTTATTAAGCTGGCACAAGGAGTTTCCAGTCAGCTTGTATGAAAAACACCGCAATCAGGCCATTTTCCATATTCAAGGAAATCGGAACCCATTTATCGATCTTCCGGAAGCAGCAGAAAAAATGGAATTCCCGATTGGGATGTTTTGATATACTTTTCATTTAGTTATATTGTCACCGAGAACTTTACTTATCTATCTTTATAAGTTCGAAAAATTTTTTATAAGTCCATTTTTTAAAAATAAGATTATATGAATGGTTCACTAGGTAATCCTACCTTCTTTATGGGCTGGTTTGGCGAGTTTTCAGGTTTGTCTATCTTTAATTAAAGACAGGTTGATTCGCTCCGCTGCCTGTTTTGTCCTCCTTATTAAAGACAGGTTTTGTTGGTTTCACTGCCTGCTTTGTCTTTAAGAGACCTTATTAAAGACAGATTGGGGAGCTTTCACTTATGCTTTGGTCTTTAAGAACCCCCCTGCTCCCTCTAATCCAGCTTATATAATTTTCTTTGCAGATAATTTCTTCTATTTTTAATATAATCAGAGATTACTTGCAGTTCTCTTTCAAATTGAATTACATGATCCTTTTTATACGGATCATGTAAGATAAATGGCCGAATATATTGCATCAGTTTTTCGGCACGGGGCATCATGAAATCATGGGTAAACTGATGATTCATCATTTCTTCAAGCAGGCTGCGATATTGCCGGCGAAAGTTATTTACATCCAGAAGACGTGCTGTTAAGGTATTAAATCCCTTTATCGGAACATAATCAGCTGTCATTATCTTACCATTTACATCCCTTCCCCATGTGGCATCATAATCCCATGGAATTATTTCGAATAATCCGGTTTCTCCGTTGCGGTAAAGGGAATAATTATGGACAAATCCGTCGTAATTGGAGGTAAAGATAATTCCCGCCACCCAGCGCAGGTATTGTTCTACATGAACATATTTCTGAATTTCCCGTTCAAATTCAACTGGTGGAATTGTATTGATTTTAAAAATCAGTTCCTGCAAGTGGTATTCAGCCGAGCGGGAATCCTTCCACTTTGTTTCATAACCTAATTTCAAAGATTTTTTCGTTTCTTTTTCCAAATCACTCATCAAGGAAAAGTTCGCATCCCCATCCACTGCGTAAAAAATGCTGCCATTTGGCAAGTTCCTTCTATTAATAAAATTCCCATCAACCGATTCGATTTCTAAATAGATGCCCTCTTCCTTTCCATTTAAGTACAAGAAAACATACCTTGATTGTGGTGCCAATACACCAATTTCAGAAAAGAAATCAAATGACAGTTTATTGCGGATCATTGAAGGATCCTTATACTCCGCATTGAGATGAACCTCGTGTGAACCCATAAATTTTTTTGGTTTATAAAAAGACACATGATAAGACTTTTTCGGAAAGTCACGAATATGGGATCCGCGATAGCTTATATCGATTTCAAGCCTTTTCCCATCTATCCTTAACTGGGCGGGAATCGGCTCATCAATCCAAATATCCCTTTTCAATTCCTTAAGATCGATAGGTTTTATGAATAGTCGATATTGCGGTAATTTTACCATCTCGTCCATATTGATCCCTCCCTCTTTTTATTGGTATGAAAAAAAAAGAAAGCGGTCACGTATTTTCAGTTATTTTTTATTTTCTAGGCTTCCTGCCCAAACAAATAGGGGCTTTCAAACGTAAAGTGATACAAGAAGAGTGAGTTTTAACCCCAAAAAACAGGCACTTTTCACTCCCTTTTCAAAATTAAGGAGGTGCAATAATGGACGAAGAAAAAGAGTTTTCCCCTGAAGAAATTCAATCAGCCGCAGATGAGGTAAGAACCGGCGGATTTGGTGATTTCATGTTCATGGACCCTAACCAAAACCGCAGGACTACACGCAGACGGACGTCCAGCCGTCCACAGCAGACATCTCAAAATAGAACGTCAAGCAGACAATCTTCTCGGAAAAGAACTTCCCGAAAGGTAACTTCCCGACACACTTCAAGGAAGATGGATTTATGTTGTACCGAATGGCAGAATACCGGACGCGGCAGACATCAATCCCAAAGCTGTTGGAAGGACAGCAATATGTGGGTATATAGGCTGCGAAGAAGATAGTTCAGGGCGGGGGCAATGGGTTCCCCGCTATTTATGTTCCGAAAAAGAAAGAACGATCACTTCTGGAAATCAAAAAAACTGCGTCCCCAACCCCTTAGTTCCTAAACAAATAGTAAACTCCTAAAATATGCTCAACCTATATATTTATCATGGTGACAAACCTGGGAATGAACTGTAAGCAGCTGCTTGTTACATTCAGACAGCTGTCCCTAAAAAAAGACACCAGCCAGTCATAACATTAATCACCGGCTGGTGTCTTCGTTCACAAAGACAGTTATGGCGAATTCTATCGGCTATTTATAAAACAAAATTCTTATTAGCTATAGTTAATAGAAATATATAACTTTGCATTCTTTCATTTAAAATGCTCTCTGAAAAAACCATACCAGTCCAAAGGCTAGTATAGCTGCCGAGGTACTAGGTATCACCCACTTTATCGATTTTAAGGATAATTTTTTCATCCACAATATGATTGGGAAGACGAGAGAAACAATTATCAGCTGTCCGATTTCAATTCCGATATTAAATGATAAAAGAGATGAAGCCATGTTATTTGTATCTAATCTCATTTCAGATAAGAGGCCTGCGAAACCAAATCCATGAATAAGCCCAAAACCAAAGGCTAGCCATGGCCGGTGTTTTGAGTCCTGATTAAAAATATTTATGAGCGTTACATAAATAATACTTAGAGCGATAGCCGATTCCACAAATCTGCTTGGAATATGAACAATGTCTAATGTTGCGAGAGCCAAAGTGATACTATGGGCAACAGTAAAGGCTGTGACTAAGGAAAGAATGTGCCGGATTGTTTTTGCGCCAAAAAGCAGACTGATGACAAAAAGGATATGATCATACCCGGTAAAAATATGTTTTAAACCTAGAACCAAAAATTGTTTCAAATTTTGCAGGAAACTGATTTCTCCAATTTCTAATTCTCTGGATTCAAAAGTAAGAATTTTTTCCTGTTGTTTCCCGTCCATTTTAATCGTTGCAAAATTGGCATGGCTTGGATCAGAGTCGTCCATAAATATATTATATTCCATTATTAATTTATCAGGTTTATGTTTGCAGTCATAAGCCAGCTCAATGACAGCAAAAGGACGCTCTTTTATCATCTCAATATCAGTATTTTTTACTGTACCTTCAATCAATTGACTGTCTGCATAGATTTTAATATGAGAATTAATATATTTCTCCACAATCTTATGGTTAATTAGCTCTTTTTGATTCGTTTCCTTATTTAGTGCATGTCCAAACTCTTCCAAATCCAGCTTTAATTCATAATTTAATGAATTTCCGCTAACTTCAATTGTGGAAAATCCTTCACTATTATTTGTGTGGGCTGATGTTGAGGAAGGAACCAAACAACTTAAAGAAAAAAAGATGATCAACATTGGGAACCATAACTTTTTCATTATAAAACACATCCATTTCATCGTTATTTCCAAGACTAAACTTGAATATAATGGAAAGACGAGGAGTATTAGGCTCCTCGTCAAGAATTTTTTATATTCCTAATTACTTAGTAGACTTGATAAAAATTGGATTTGAGTAGAACCAAAGGTCGTTCCATGGGTTTTCTCCTTTTGGATCTGCTGCTGGTTCCAACTCATCTGTGTTGGTGCCACGTACACGGATATAGCTATCTTTATCCACATCTTTTAATTTATAAGAAATCGTGATGTATTCCCCATCTTTTTTCCAATCACTCTCAGTGAATCGTTTCACCACTTTTGTTGTTGGATTAGTAGCAGTTGAACGATCAGACACTTTACCATTTATTTCTCCCATAATGAGGTCTACACGCTTTACATGCGGCTTGTCTCCGTGAGAGTTAGCAGCATTCGGATCTTTCAGGCGAATGGTTACCGTTACATCTCTAGATTTCTTGCCTGGAAGAGTAAGAGTTTCACCGATATTTGCAGTATTTCCTTTTGCTTTAGCATGCATTGGTGTTTTACCAACAGCCTGCGCTTTAATATCTAGTTCTGAAATAAGGTCACCCGTTGTAACGAATACATGGCCATTACGAAGGTTTTCCATTATATCTTTGTAGCTTTTTTCTGACTTTACATAAGTTTTAGAATATTCACCAGGCCAGAAGTCGCTTCCGCCATCACGCCAGTTAACATGTGAGTCAGAGGATGAAGTGATCCACCAGTGTCTTCCTTCACCTAACATCGAATCCCATAAACCTCCAACTTTTGCTGTCATTTGATCGAACCCGCCCATTGTTGGATAGTTTCCATATCCTCCACGGGAACCTTTAGAATCGATTGAACCATCTGGATTGATTGCACCTGCCTGGTGTCCTGGAGCACCTTCCATACCTACAGAAACCGCAGGGGCTGTATCATTCCAATTTCGGAATTCCTGTGGTGTATCTAGTCCCCACTTTGCATCCCCGCTTGCTGAACGGGCAGGATGGTTGGCAAATAGAACAGGTTGTTCTTCCAATCCTTTCATATAGTTTAAAGCATCTATCATATTAGACTCAGTGTTTCTGCTGCCATCATTCGGATATGGGTCGCGTGTATTAAACTTACTTTCAATATCATAAAGTGTTTGAGATTCATTATCTCCATTAGGAATGATTAATGAACTGTGATCTGCTGCAGGTGTATCGAACTCCATTCCGTAGAATTGAAGTACTTCGGGAACAGATTGACGGGATTTTAGTAATTCAGGGTATGCCTGTTCTAAATTCACTTTTGAATGATTAGGACCGCCGTGATCCGTTGAAACCATTTAATCAAGCCCATACTTTTTTGCATTTTGTGCATTCTTAACGATTGGATAAACAGCATCCCCGCCTTGTATGGCTGTTGGAGGATTAGTAGAGTTGTCCCAGCCAACGCTCCATTCACTATGTACATGATGATCACCTGCAAGCCATGTTGTACCATTCTTTTTCACTTCTTCTTTTGATAATTGTTGTGCATTCGCTTTTTGATTACCACCATCATTAAATAAAGTCTGGGTTGTTAAAGCAGTCGTTGCAAGGACGGTTGTTGCTAATAAAGGAATTGCTTTCTTTTTAAAACTTGATTTCATGTTTACCCTTTCCCCCTAATATTTATTAACACTAAATATAATAAATTAGGATTGTTAGGGAGGTATGAATATTGAGTAAAATTACTGTAAATTTCAAATTTATTGACAAGAGGAGTGGTCTCTCTTTACACTCCCATTAAACTAAATCAGCTTACCGGCATAATTTCCTTATATTTTTCATTTCAATTCCCTCTTCACCTCTGCACAGCGGCCTGGTGCTGGGAAGAGCTTGCCAGCATTTAGCAAATAGTCTGGGTTAAAGACATCACGGATATCGGTTTGCGCCTGGATTTCATGATCATGAAAAACAAAGCGCATTTCTTCCTTTTTCTCAATACCGACTCCATGCTCACCGGTTATCGAACCTCCGACATCTGCACAAGCTTTTAAACACTCACTCCCTGCTTGTATGGCCTTTTCCGTTTCACCAGGGATCCGTGAATCAAACAAGACTAGCGGGTGTAAATTTCCATCACCGGCATGAAAAATATTTGCTATCCTTAAACCGTTTTCCTCACTAATCTGATTAATTTTAGCCAGCACTTCAGGAAGCTTGCTTCTTGGAATAACTCCATCCTGTACTAAATAATCTGGGGAAATCGCCCCCATGGCTCCAAAACCAGTTTTCCGATTGGCCCACCATCTTCCTCTTTCCGCTTCATCACGAGCCGCCTTCACTTCACGTACATTCCTTTTTTGGCAGACATCCAAAATTAAGTTAATTTGGTCATTAATACCTGCAGTGATTCCATCCACTTCTATGAGCAAGACTGCTTCAATATCCTTAGGATGACCAACTGGAAAGGCAGCCGCCTCCACACCTTCGATAGCGGTTTTATCCATCATTTCCAGTGCCGCTGGAACAATACCGCTGGAAATAATATCAGATACTGCTTTACTGCCATCGTCAATTTTATCAAAATAGGCCAGAACAGTTTGCTTTGCTTCGGGGTTTTTCAAAATTCGAACCGTTATTTTTGTTACAATTCCAAGCGTTCCTTCTGAGCCTGTTAAAAGACCTAATAAATCATAGCCCGGAGCATCTGGGATTCCGTTTTTTCCTATCTCTATGATGTCGCCATTCGGGAGCACCACCTCTAACCCCAAGATATGATTAGTGGTTACCCCATATTTTAAACAGTGAGCTCCGCCGGCATTTTCGGCGACATTCCCGCCAATTGTACAGGCATATTGACTCGATGGGTCTGGTGCATAATAGTAGCCTTTATCCGAGATAGAGTTGGTTAGTTTCAAATTCACAAAACCGGGCTCCACCACTGCCCGGCGATTCTCTAAATCTATTTCCAACAGCCGCTTCATCCGCACTAAACTAATAATGACTTCGTTATTTAACGGGATTGCCCCTCCGCTCAAACCCGTACCCGCACCACGGGCAAGAAAAGGCAGGTTATGTTTCGCACAGTATTTCACAATCTGCGAAACTTCATGGGTATCCTTCGGGAAGATCACTGCTCTTGGCAGGTGCCGTTTAATTGTAAAACCGTCACAGTCATAGGCCAGTAAATCCTCATCTTTATATAGGATCGCATTAGGTCCAGATACGAGCTTTGCAAGATTACTAATATGAATATCTTTTGTTTTCAAGTTAATTTGCACCATCTTGGTCACCACTCCCGTCCTCTTCCTTTTGATAGGCCCAATCCAATAATTGCACTGTATGAACGACTTTTTGGCTCCTGCCATATTTCTGTACGCCTGCTGCCATCTGCAGCATACACCCTGGATTCCCCATAGAAATCATTTCAACATTCTCTGGAACATTGGCCATCTTACTTTCCAATACCGCACCAGCCATTTCAGGATTTGTCAGATTATAAATACCAGCACTTCCGCAGCAACGGTCTGAATTTGGCATCTGGATCATTTCAACCCCTGGAATATGGATCAAAAGTTCGCGAGGTTCATTACGAATTCCCTGACCATGGGCAAGATGGCAGGCATCATGGTAGGTAATGCGGGTCTTTAATTCGGCTTTTGGAATTTCATAGCCGGTATCGTAAAGAAATTTAGAAATATCCTCTACCTTTGCAGAAAACGCCTTCGCTTTTTCCTGCCATTGTGGATCATCAGAAAACAGTTCCGGGTATTCTTTCATCATACAGCCGCAGCCGGCCGCATTGACAATAACCTTTTCCGAATTCTTAAATGCCTCAATATTTTGTTTTGCCAGTTTTCTCCCCATTTCGCGGTCCCCGGCGTGCACATGGAGAGCACCACAGCAGGTTTGATTTTGGGGGATGGTCACATCATTGCCATTACGGGTCAATACATTGATCGTGGACTCATTTATATCACTAAACATAATATCCATGATACAGCCTGACAAAATCGATACTACCCTCTTTGTTTCACCTTTTGCCTTTATGACCTTCTCCTGTTTGTATTTTTTTCGAACGGGTGTCTTGATTTCTGGCATGATGGATTCCATATCCACTAAATGGTTCGGCATGATGTTGATCATTCCAGTTTTGCGGACCATTTTTTGCATGCCGCTTTTTTGATAAAATTTCAATAGGCTGCCTGCTGCAGATAACCGGCCATGGTGAGGAAACAAACCTTCGAGGAAAAATTTACTCGTCCATGCTTTCAATCCCTTTAAAGGAATGGCCTGTCTGACCTGGCCGCGTGCTTCCTCAATTAGACCGCCGACATCTACACTTGCAGGGCAGGCCGTTGTGCAGGCACGACAGTCAAGACATTGAAATACCGGTTCAGCAAACACTTCATTCACCTTGAGTTTCCCTTCCGCCACAGATTTAATCAGGTGAACCCGGCCGCGCGGTGAATGCTGCTCTTGTCCTAATTGTTCATATGTAGGACACGCCTCAAGGCATAACCCGCAGTGTACGCAATCTGCCCACTTATGTTCCTTTGGAGGGTCGCTCCACAAATAATTGCCTAGGCTTCCTGCAGAACAGGCTGGTTTCTTTTCAAGTTCTGGTAGGCTCATCTTAAATCCCTCCTACAAAACGACCAGTATTTAGTATTCTATTCGGATCCACTTTCGTTTTAATTCCGTCTAATAAGAAAAAATAAGCAGGCTTTTCTCCCCATACGTTTATTTGCTGGCGAAGCACTAATGGCAGATGGGTGAAAACCGCATATCCTCCTAATTTTTCAGTGAAAATCCGCAATGAATCGATGGCTGCTGCTACATCTTCTTTTGCTCCTGTTAAATCGACTTTGCAGAGACCATGACCAAGACCGCCATGTGCATTAACTTTTAGGTTAAGGGAATCTTGGTGAAGATGGCACTCCTTGACCACTTTTAAAACATCCAAATTCTTCACACCGATTTTTAAAGCAGCTCTTGTTTTGGCCTCAGCAGCTTCATTCCGCCCGTTCGGCTGAATTCGCGCAGCTGAATCCCAAAACTGATGGGCTTTTACTTGTTCCAAAATAGTAATGGTTGATTTTTGGGGTCTGTTTTGTTTTACAAAATCCGCTTGATATCTGACAGAGCTTTCGACATCTTCAAATGCAATGGCAAGCATATAAGCATGGTTTCCAGTTAATTTTTCTGCTAAAGCAGGGCTAAACAATTCAAGAGCGGATGGTTCCATGACTGAATCCAGCAAGTTACAGGTAAAACTTTGAATATCATCGAAGTTATTTTCTGGGAAGAATACTAGAATAACACTTTCACATTTAGGCAGAGGTCTTAATTTGAGGGTAATTTCTGAGATGACTCCGAGAGTCCCCATTGAGCCAATGAATAATTTATTCATATCATAACCGGCAACATTCTTTACAGTCTTCCCGCCGGTTCGAATTAAAGTGCCATCGGGATAAACCATCTGAAGCCCAATGACGATATCACGAGCAGAACCGTAACCAAGCCGTTTCGGACCGAAATCATTTGCGGCAACCACTCCGCCAATCGTTGCATCATTAGGCCATGCAGGATCCAATGGGACTTTTTGATTATATTTCTTTAAAAACATTTGAAGTTCCTTAAAGGTAGTGCCGGATTTCACGGTTATCATCATGTCGCTTGGTGAATGCTCAACTACCCCTTTATATTGTTCAAGTGACAGCAATAAATCAGCAGAATCTTCTACTCCTCCATACCCCCTTTTTGTTCCTCCCCCCATTATGTTCACCTTTATTTGATGTTCATTGGCATTATGAAGAATTTCAGATATTTCTTGTTCTGTTTTTGGAAAAACCGTTATGCGGCCATTGTTTCCTAACAACGGACAATTAAAAATATTTTTTTGAATTTGTTCTTCAGAAATGACAGAATTGAAACATGATAAAAGCTCAAGTTCAACCATTATTCTCACTCCTTTCTCTTAACCTTTTAAATTTTCTGACTTATACTACCCAAGAAAACGGCAGATTTCTCCTGCCGCAGTATTACGTATTTTTTAACTATTGTATAAAAGGTTCCTAATCTGTGCAAGGAAATCTCATTCCCTATTCATCCGTATAATCGATTTCTATTAAATCCCATGGAGTTACAATGCCGAGCGGTATTTCTTCCGGACCTCCATTTTCAGATATTATGACACACTCTAGTTTTCTTTTATTCTTATGCGACTTTTCAAAGATATTTTCTAGTTCAAAAATATTAATCTCCTTTGAAACAAACTTAATTGGATGGTTTTTTTCAAATTTCATAATATCGGAAACACGAATATCTGCTAAATTAACCGAACTATTTATCATATTCTGTGCCATCCATTTTACGATGGAACTCGAGGTTAACAGTCCAATACATTTCCCGCTCTTGTAAATCGGAAACTTAGAATAGCCGTGATTTTTTATAGAGGTTATCACATTGGAAATCCTATCATCATCTTGAAAGGAAATAACGTTTTTTGAGGCAATGGATAGTCCATTGTTAGGGCGGCTTAAAATATCAGCCATCTTTTCAAGATGATAGACCACTTTTGCATTTGGTTCTGCGATATAAAATCCCACCTCCATCTTTTCGTGGACAATCGCATTCCTAAGACGAGCATACTGTACAAGATCTTTCTTAAACGTTTCGATGACCTGATATTTTTTTGCCCCGACCTTTACTAATACTATGAATCTATCATCATTTATTTTTACAATTTCCCTCAATGCTTCATGTACTTGGTTATATGCCACTTCAAAACGCTCTGAAAGCAGCTGACCATCTGTTTTAACCGTTTTCATTTCTCTCTCCCGAAGTCTTTTTTCTATATTATATAACCATTTATATGAAAGAAACATTAAAACTTTTTATCCCCATTTTTTCAAAAGCATTTCAATTTCTTCCTTATGGGAGATACCTTCATTATCAGGTGTTTCAAGAATTAGCGGGATAAACTGAAGAATTGGGTTGGTGATTAGTTCTTTTAATTGTTCAACAGGGATTAAACCATTCCCGAAAAAAATATTCGCATGCCTGTCTTTTCTCGACAAGCATGGGAATTTTGAATTGTTAAGATGAATAACCTTCAAGTGCTCAAAATACTCCAGCTTCTTGCCTTTTTCGAAAAATCCCCTGGTATTTTCAGCCGTCCAAAGACCGCTTGCGAAAGCGTGGCAGGTGTCCAGGCAAAAGCCAATTTTTTCAGGGTACTGGCATAAACTCCGAACTTGTACTAATTCTTCAAATGTTGTCCCAAGAGCCCCTTTGGTACCAGCGTTATTTTCCAAAAGAATTAAACTTTCGCCTTCCCACTGACTTAAAAGCCGATTAAGCATCTCCAGCATTAAATGATAGCTTGCTAACGGGTCCGTTTTACTGATTTGGCTGCCAAAGTGAACTACCACTCCAATGGAACCGCAGGCATTCGCAATTTCCAAATCATTGAATAGTGAAGCAATCGTTAATTCTTCTTTTTCTTTTACGGGTGTAAAACTGGTCGAATATGGAGTATGTGCGACAGACTGGAGCTGATGTGCTTGGCAAAACTCTTTACATTCCAATGCATCTCCCCTATCAAAATTCTTTATTGACAAGCTCCTAGGGTTTTTCGGAAAGTACTGAAAGGCAGATGCATGATTTTCGACCGCTTGTTTTGCTGCCCCGAAATATCCCTTTTTGATACTTACATGACTACCTATTTTCATAAAAGAACCCCCTCCACTGCGGTTATTTATTTCTTATAGATTTTACAGTGAGGGGGAATCTATTCAACTTTATTGATTGGCAATGATTGAAACGATTTTATCTTCGATCCTCTTCCCTTTCTCTTCATCCAGCAAATTATTTAAGAGTATTGAAAAAATCAGTCTTTGTCCGCTTTTTGTTTCGATATATCCGGATAATGAACTTACTGACGAAAGAGTCCCTGTTTTTGCCATAACTTTTCCCTTAAGTTCTTGGGTTTTCATGCGGTATCGCAGAGACCCACCGGTCATCTTTTCTTGCTCACCTGAAATTGGTAATGCGTTCAGATAAACAGAAAACCACTTTTCTTTTTGCACAGCAAATAGCAGCTGTGAAATCTGGTTTGCTTGCACACTGGTAACATGTGAGATTCCTGATCCATCACGCAAAACCATTGAGTTCGCGTCTGCTCCAAATTTAGCCAATTCTGTTTTTAGGACAGTTAATCCTGTTTTCCAGGAACCTTCTCCTGCTGCCTCTTTCCCCATTTCCTTTGTAAGAATTTCCGCATGAGTATTATTACTTAATTTCATAAATGGAACCAGTAACTCTGATAGCGGCATCGAATGATGAGTATGTATGATTTTTGCGGTTTCAGGCACTAGACCTTTTTTGATTTCCCCTTCCAATTTAATGTCATTTTCTTTCATAGCTTGTTTAAATAATGTCAAAGCATAAAGAGACGTGTCCCAGACAGCAGGCCATTCAGTTACTTCTTTGGCTGTAATAGGAATGGTGCCATTGATGGCAATAGTATTTTTTCCGTGTTCACGCTCAATGGTTATTTTCTTTTTTCCATCTTTATTAACTGTTACCGCACGGTTTATTATTTTAATATAGTCTGTTTTTGGAGAGATTTTTATCATAGGGCGGTCTCCGACTCGATCAACCGGTTTTACCTCTACCTTTACTGCTCCGGCATCAAAATCGGTTGTCGGGGAAGCCGTTAAGGCAGAAATCTGTGCCCCATAATAAGTGGTTTCATCACTCCATGGCAGATCTTTAGAATAACGGATATCATCAAACCATGAATCATCTCCAATCACATTTCCCTCAATTTTAGCAATCCCCTGCTTTTTTAATATTTTGGCCATTTGATCAAAATCAGTCTTCATTAAAGTCGGGTCGCCTTTTCCCTTTAGATAAAGATTCCCTTTTAGCGTCTTTTTCTTCATTTGACCATCCAAATAAATTTCAGTTGAGAAAGTATAATCCTCCCCTAACACATTCAAGGCAGCCGCTGCCGTTAAAAGCTTCATATTTGAAGCTGGACGGAGCCGGATATCTCCTTGATGATCGTATACGATTTTTCCATCTGAAGCATTCCGGATACTGATTCCAGCAATCGCCCCTTGCAAATCTGGTTCATCTCTTAATAAGGAATCAAGCTTTTGACTCCATGTATTAACTGCATGATTTCCGGCAGCTGCCTGAGCTTGTGTGGAGGGGATAATAGTCACCACTATCATAAAAAGTACGAAGATTATCAAGTATTTACTATTTCTAAACAAATCTATTTCTACATCCTTTCCTTCAATATCCTTCATAAAATATTATCATTTTATAACAGAAATATTATTTCCTAAGTATGCCCAATTTTGTGGTGCTGAAAAACTTAATTCCCAATAAGTGGAACCAGCCAATTGATATAGATCAACCAATTTATACATTTCGATATAACTTCGAATATCTTCAAACCAAACAACATGCTCGTTTCTATCCTGCCAGTAGCGGTACCAGGGTGCTTTAGAGGTATTGTCATATTGAATCGAAACCCACTTGGAAATAGCCTGATTTTGGGCATTAAGTACAGATAACATGACAGTTTGGTTAGAAGGAACCAATTTATCATGTCCATACAGAGGAAAAGCAATTTGCATTTTACGATTAGGAATTTGGGTAAGTGAATATTTTATTACCTGCTCCATCCAATTTATTGGTGAAACCGGATCAGGCGGACCCCCGGCATATCCATAATCCATTGTCATCACTGCAACTAGATCAGCTATTTTGGCAATTTCTGCATAATCATAAGCACCAATAATCGGATTAGTTGGAAGGTCCTGTATTTTTGAAGGAAGGTTTACATGGAGAATAAGACTGCCTAGTGCATTTTTTAATTCTGTTAAAAAGGTAATAAAGTCCTGCCGCCGTTCAGGCGGTATGAATTCGAAATCAATACTAACTCCGCTAAATCCCCGCTGCTTGGCTAAATTAACAAGACTGTTTGATAAATTTTTTCGATAATTTGGATTTTCCAGTACTTTGCCTGCAAGATCTGCACTAAAATCTCCATGTTCTATGTTTTGGACAACTAATAGCGGTTTAATATTTAATTGGTGACATCTTGAAATAATTTCTTTATCATCCATTATATTAAAGGCCCACCCTACGTCTGTCACCGAATAGGAAACAACAGCTAAATAGGTAAGCTGCTTGGCTAGAGAATTAAGTATAGCAATATTTTGACTCACGATGGTTGGCATCATAAATCCAAGTGTTTGGATGGATAGTTTGAGGGGGGACGGTATTGTGATTATTTGACCAATTGAGAGCAGATACGGATTTATTCCAGGATTGGCTTTGATGATATTGGATGAGTTTGTATGGTATTGCATCGCTAATTTCCATAACATATCACCAGCTTTAATTCGATAAGAGCGATTTGGCGGAAGGGAATCTGGAAGGTATAGGGCAAGACCTGGTACGATTGCACCGCTTTGAGATAAACCGTTTAACTTCATTATATTCGATATGGAGATTCCATACATTGTTGAAATTCTCCATAGATTTTCTCCCGATCGAACCACATGGACGGCCATCTTATCACGCTCCTTTTTATCATCATATGGGCAAATGGGATGAATATACGTAAGCGATCAGGAAGTATCATAAAAAAACAGAATGGACTCTAAGACCATTCTGTCGTTAAAACTCATTTTCTTCTTTATACCAATATTTTTTAAACCTCGCGCGATAACAGGCGTCACAGGTTGGAAACGGATGATCCCATGGAAGCTTTTTACCGCAGTTTTTACACTTTTTCACAAACTTTTTAATATCGGTTTTTAGCCGTTCTTGGACTTTATCACTAATTTCTTCCCTTAACCGCTCCCAATAAATCGCTTCCGTCCTTTCACCTAAGCGATATAAAAATAAAAGATGCAGCCCAATCGCCTTATAGCTTAACTCCAGTTCCTCAAGGTTTCCATCCTTTATTATTGGTTCAGGAAGATCATCATTTCGTATGATCGCATACATAGTATCTTCCCATTGCCGTGTTAAAGCACCTTCATTTTTGGAAAAAGGCAGGTGTAAAAAGCCGTATAATTCCATTAATGACAATCTTGCTTCAATTTCGGTTCCAACAATTCTATTATAAAGCGACCGTTCTTCTGATAGTGATGCTTTCTTTGTTCCTTTTGGGCTTTCAAACTTCTCCCACAGGTCAAAAAACGTCCCTAAGTCATGATAATAGTGCTGGAATCGTTCAAATACTGAATTGGTCGGCGCAATGGCAAAGGTTTGGACAGGCCGGTCCTCTTGCATAAGCAACCCCCGCATTTTTTTAATATCGCTTGTAAAAGCAACTTTGCCGACATCATAAATCCCCTTACGGCCCGCACGTCCAGCAATTTGCTTTACTTCCTGAGAGGTTAACAGCCTTCGCCTTGTACCGTCAAACTTTTCATTTTCTAAAAAGACAATCCGGCGTATCGGCAGGTTTAATCCCATACCTATTGCATCTGTTGCTACAATCACTTTTGTCTTTCCTTTGTTAAAAAGCTCAATTTGCTTCTTTCGTGTTTCAGGAGGCATGCTGCCATAAATCATACTTGCTGAATGGCCGTCATTTTGCAGTCTTGATGCCATCTCCAGCACACGCCTTCTTGAAAAACAAATCAAGGCATCGCCTTTTTTCACATGTCTGATATCGAATTTTTTGGATTCTACTTCAAGAGGTGTATCACGGGTATACTCGTTTATATCAATGTTAGCATTTCCCAGAAGTTCTAATAGCATTTCCTTGGAATTTTTGCTTCCGATAATATGAACTTCTTCTGCATTGGCTTTGGTAATTGCCTTATACCAGGAAAAACCACGATCTTTATCAGTAATCATTTGAGCTTCGTCAATCACGACAACTTGATAATATTCCTTTTCATGAAACATTTCTACTGTACAGGAGATATGATTGGCATCATGGACAATTTTTTCCTCTTCTCCCGTTTTTAATGAGCAGAGTGTCCCTTCCGCATTTAATTTATCGAATACTTCAAGTGCTAAAAGTCTTAGCGGTGCCAAATACAGACCACTGTCAGCCAGCTTCATTCTCTCTAATGCATGATGAGTTTTTCCAGTATTGGTTTCCCCAATATGCAGGATATAACGGACATTTCCTCTTGAAGAGGGATTATATTCCTCCCCAAAGATATCCTCCATCATCCGTTTTTCTTCTTCTCTTTTACGCTCAAGTTCTGCTTGTTCTTCGGCGTAACGTCTTTCACGTTCTTCGAGGTCTTTTTCTAATATTTCACGATGAATGCTTTCTTCAAACGGGACTTGTGCAAGCTTAAGTAAATCCGAGACGTATTCCTCCTGGATATCTTCAATAAAGATTCCTGTAATATCATATAGTAAATCAACAATGCTTCCTTTTACAAAAGAAACAGACAGCTTTTCATGAAAGGTTTCCCAAAACTTTTCTTTAAAGGATGGGAGAAACTCGTCCAAAACCTTTTTAGGAATAAATTCTGTAAGATAATCTGAAATTAACCCTTCATATACATAAAAATAGGTTTCATATTCAAAATAACTTTTTCCCCATCCCAGCGTTTTTTGAATATCCCCTGTTAGTTCTTCAAAAAATGCAGCGACTGTTTTATAGGATGAAGGATTAAAAGAACCTTCCTTTTCTAATTCCTCTTCCAAGGCAAATGTATCTACAGATCTGAACTTTACATTATTTTTGAAGTCAGCGTCTAATTGCTTAGCAACGAAAGAACGGACATATAAATAAATAAGCTGATAATGTTCTTCAATCAAAATATTAGCCGCTTTATCAATCTCTTCCTCTATTTTATGCTTTGTTTCTTCAAGCTGTTTCTCCTGAAGCTTTTTTATGTAATGCTGTTTTGCCTGTTCGAAACGATTTGCCCACTTTTCTTCCTGTCCATCAAAAGATTCTACTACCCAAGACATAGTATCAAAAGGCTGGTACTCCCTCATTTCATCACGAAACAGTTTATTGATGATCTTACGGTCTACCCCTTGAACTTCAAAGCCTTTTTCGCTTAAAAAACTCTTTTTTTCATTTCTTGGTACATCATTGGTTGATTTATTCAGCCAAACATTAACCCAAATTTGTTCAAGATAATGGCTGCGATCACGAAGATATTGCTCAAATGGAGGCAGTACGGCCTTTGTTTCTAAATATTGGTCAATATCCTGATACACTTTCATTTTTGTATGTTCAATTGCTTGAGGGTAAATTATGTTTAATTTACTCATTTTTATCCCTCCTCTCTTCCGAAGTTTCATTATATCACGATTTAGACTAGATATTATGCAGCTCGCAATATTGTTCCACCAAATCCTCTATTTTGTCCATTCCAGGAAACTTCCCCGAAAATTGAAACTTAATTTCTTCAATGAAATGATCCTCGTTATACACATGTATGGCACCTGTTTGTTGAACAACACTATACTCAGGCACAAAGCGAAAACCGCTGCGTTCTATTGCCCCCATTTTTCATCCTCCTTTTTTAACAAGGCTCTTTTCTAAAAGATTGTTGCTTTTTGCTCCCTTTTTAAAATTCGTTCAAAAATAGGTAGAAATTCCCCTTATTTAGGAAATTGGATGTTAATTAGCTGAAATAGACGGAGGAATTTCCCTTATTTGATTTTAAACTGCTATAATCGGGTGCTTTTCATTGAATAACGGAAAAAACTCCGCTTATTTTTTACTATTTAAGCTCCCTCAGTTAGATACGATTTTCTCTCGAATACTCACTTATTCGCAGGATTTCAAAGCACTTGTAATA
>NZ_JAMBNQ010000030.1 GCF_023715155.1 Neobacillus mesonae | reverse complement strand
TTATTGGAGTCCTCCTTGGTTAACTAAGTTAGGGGTCATCTCGCCACGATTTGACACCCCGTATCATACCAAGAGGGCTCCTTTTTGTTCAAGTCCCCGAAAATCCTTCTAACAGGAATGCTCCTTTCATTTTTACCGCCTGTTGGTATTTGACTGATTCTCGGATAATATCATGCCTTTATTTTTACCATTGACAACGTTTTGGGGACCTTTTAGGCAATATCAAACGTTTATTTTTACCCATATTCAATTCTAAAAATCTCCGCGGGCAAAATTCTCCTTTTATTTTTACCTCCTGCTGGTATTTGACTGATTCTCGGGTAATATCATGCCTTTATTTTTACCACTGACATCGTTTTGGGGACCTTTCGGGCAATATCCTACGTTTATTTTTACCCATATTCAATTCTAAAAATCTCCGCGGGTAAAATTCTCCTTTCATTTTTACCTCCTGCTGGTATTTGACTGAATCTCGGGTAATATCATGCCTTTATTTTTACCACTGACATCGTTTTGTAGACTTTTTGGGCAATATCAAACGTTTATTTTTACTGTTATTTAAGTTTTGGATTCTCCGCGGGCAAAATCCACCTTTCATTTTTACCAATTCCCATGTCTATGAAACTCTTCGCATCGTTAAACCCGAACTCTATAGCTATTGAATATAATCTGTATTTCTCAATCATCTTCTTCTAGGGGTATTTACAGGTCCTTTTCCCCAATGCCAGGCTAAAATTCTCGGAGATTTTCTCAAGCCAAAATAATAGTGCCAGGAACCCTTTATACATAAGGGTTTACCTGGCACAGTTTTCCCTGCTTTACTTAGATGGAGTTTTTATTTCCATCTCTAACAAAGCCGAACTAATACTTTTCCCATGAGTATCTATGGCAAGCGAAGTGGTGACCCCTCCCATTAAGCTATTTTCACATACAAAATTATAGGCCCTAATATTGGGGAGATCATACCTTGTTACCTTTCCCTTAACAATATTCTTAAGATGCTCTTTCACCTTATTAGCAGTAACCTTTTCACCTAACCATTCATAATCGTCCTCATTGTAGGGAATTAATGAAATGTTTAATGAATTTCCTTTATCTCCAGTTCGACTGTGTGCAATGTCTATTAGTTTCACTTTACTTTCACTCCCATACATGTGTATTCAGCTTTATTGCATCACGGTCGATTAGGGTTGAGACAATTCCAATAACCTCCTCGACCCTGCTTCTAACTCCGCCTCCAGCTGCTGGACCATTTGTGTATAAGGCTTCAACTTCATGACCAATCCGCTTTGCTTCATTTGGCTCCTTGCAAAGCGCGGCTGCACGAACACGGACTTCATAGGGACTATGACTGCCAAATTGTCCATGGTGTAAAGATGATACCCCAATAAGATCTGTTCTAAGTTCCGGATGATTTGGTTTTAATCTTTCATTTAAAATTTGAGTTGCTAATTCTCCCCTTGCCAGTGCTGTTGACCCGGCATATGATATTTCTCCTTCTCCTAAATAGCCGGCATGATAGCCCACTGAAACTTTCAATCTATCTGGTTTTCTTTTTCCAGTTGCACTGCTGACTAAGATTTGATCTTTACCGATTTCTTTAAGCTGTACCGTTGAGAAGTTTGCAACACAATCAGGAGTAAGATAATTTTCGGGATCATGAACTTCATATAGTAATTGTTCTTTTACTGTTTGCAGACTAACCATTCCGCCAGTATTGGGAAGTTTTGTTATGACAGCATTCCCATTTGGCTCAATGATGGCAAAGGGAAAACCCAGATTAGCAAGTCCTTCAACTTCCTTATGTCCAGGGTCGGCGAAATAGCCGCCTGTAATTTGGCCCGCACATTCAAGTAAGTGACCGATTACTATTCCCTGCCCCATTAAATTATAATTTTCTTTATTCCATTGGTAATGGTAGACAATCGGTGCAAGAAAAAGAGATGGATCGGCAACACGGCCTGTTACGATAATATTGGCATCTAATGACAATGCAGGAAGCAGTGCGTCAATCCCTAGATAAGCATTCGCAGAAAGGATAGGTTCATAGTCCAGAAGATTTTTTCCTGTTTCTAAGGCTTCCGATTTTCGGTTTAAGTTTTGTAGCACATCATCCCCAGTAACTGCCGCAACTTTACAATTCAAACCCAAGTCCTTAGCGATTTCTGCTATTTTTTCCGCTGCACCGACGGGATTAGCCGCTCCCATATTCGTAATCAGGCGGACATTATTTTTTAATAATGAAGGAAGTAAATTACGTATACGCTCTTCGAGATACTCGTTATATCCAAGTTTAGGATTCTTCCTTTTTTGTTTTTGAGAAAGGGCAATGGTCCGTTCCGCTAATCCTTCTAGAATTAGATAATCAAGATCTGCCTCCTCCACCAAGGCTTTAGCCGGTTCAATTCGATCACCTGCAAAGCCAGTACCAGACCCTATTCGCAGCAAAATTAACACTCCTTAAAGTAGTTTTTTTATAAAAAAGTAATCGCTCCTGTTAAAATTGCGACTAACGTCATTACGATGGTTGTTCCAAATGCCCATTTAAAAATAAATCGCTGATGATCCCCTAGCTCGACTCCAGCTAATCCGATCAACAAGAAAGTAGAAGCAGTTAATGGGCTTAAAGGGAAACCAGTAGTCATTTGTCCCAATATCGCTGCACGACCTATCTCCACAGGGGCAATCCCATAGGCATTGGCTGTTTCACTTAAAATCGGAAGAACTCCAAAATAATAAGCATCCGGTGTAAATACTAAACTAAGAGGCATGCTGGTGATGGCAACAATTAAGGTCATAAATGATCCGGCGCCATCTGGAATAATGCTGACAAGTGCTTTTGCCATGGCTTCAATCATTCCCGTTCCTGAAAGGACACCTGTAAAAACGCCTGCAGCAAATATGATTGATACAACTGTAATAACGCCAGTTGCCTGACCTGTAATTCTCTCTTGCTGTTCCTTTGTATTTGGGTAGTTTACGATTAAGGCTACGGCAAAGGCAACCATGAAGACAATCGGCAGTGGAAGCCATACTTTCACAAGTGCCACAAGAGTAATGAGAGTTAATATGAAGTTAAACCAATACAATCTTGGTCTTCTTAACTTTAGCTCTGCTTCACTAAGCTCCTGGTTAAAATCATAGTCGAGCTCTTGAACACCTAAGCGCTCCCGTTCTCTTCTTCCTAAGATATAGCTGACAAACAATACCCAAATAAGACCGGCAATCATTGCAGGTATAACCGGATTAAATAAATCATTGGTATTTACTCCAAGTGCGCTAGCCGCACGTGCAGTTGGTCCGCCCCATGGGACAATATTCATGGTTCCTGCCCCTAAGGCAACGACTCCGGCAAGAACAAGTCTGCTCATCCCTAAACGATCATAAAGAGGAAGAAGTGCAGGAATTGTAATTAAGAATGTAGATGCTCCTGAGCCGTCAAGATGGGTCACCATCGCTATCATTGCAGTACCGATGACAATTTTTAAAGGATCACCTTTTACTAGTTTTAGTACTCTCGAAATAATTGGATCAAATAAACCTGTATTATTCATCAGACCAAAATATAAAATTGCAAAGGCCAGCATAATTCCTGTAGGGGCTACCCCCGTTACCCCTTCTAAAATCATTTCCCCAAGTTTTCCTCTGCTGCTAGAGAATAAACCAAGGATGACTGGGACTAAAATCAAGGCAACAATGACAGAAACCCGCTTTGATAAAATTAGATACAAGAAGATGGCAATTGTCAAAAAACCAAGTAAAGCTAACATGAAATGCCCCCTTTTTCAATTTATTAAAACGCTTACATGTAAAAATGCAAAAACTGTGCCAACTTAATAAGCCTTATCCAATAAGGCTTTGTTAAAAAGTAAAGATTTTTTATTTCTAATAATCTAGAACAAATACTATAAAATATAGTGTTTATTCCTTTACATCCAATGGTTTCTAAGATTTTAGAAGTCCTTCTGTTTTTTCTAGATATTTAGAATCCTATTTATTAATATGAAGTTTTGCCATTTTATTATATAAAGAGGCTAAGGAAATCCCTAATTTCCTAGCTGCTGCCTTTTTGCCTTTAACGGATATCCCTGTTTCTTTTAGAGTTTCCATTATCACATTTCGCTCTGTTTCTTTTATAATTTCTTCTAATGATTGGGGAGTCTTGAACTTTGTTTTATGGAGGATAAAAGAATTTTTAATGGTTTCCGGAAGATGTTCCAACGTAATAGTGCCATTGTCTGTCATGTTAATGGCATAATGAATTGTATTTTTTAACTCACGAATATTCCCCGGCCAATCATATTGCATAAGAATATCGATTACATCCTCCTCTATTTGAAATTTTTGATTCCGCAAAAAATAAGCAATAATTTCTGGTATATCTCCTCTCCGTTCCCGAAGTGATGGTAACCGAAGTTGAACAGTATTAATCCTATAGAAAAGGTCCTCCCGGAAACGCTCTTTTTGGACCATGCTTTGCAAATCTTTATTAGTTGCAGCAATGATCCGAACATCAATCTGCTTTTCTTTTAATCCGCCAATTTTTCGAAAGGTTCCCTCCTGCAGAACACGTAAAAGCTTTGCTTGGAGTTCAAGCGTCATATCCCCAATTTCATCCAAAAAAAGGGTTCCATTATTAGCAAGTTCAAATAATCCTATTTTTCCTTCCCTCTTTGAACTGGTAAAGGCACCTTCTTCATATCCAAATAATTCACTTTCTAAGAGGGAGCCGGGGATCGCTGCACAATTAACAGGGATGAAGGGCTGGTCATTTCTTGTACTTTCCTGATGAATCGCTTGAGCAAATAACTCTTTTCCTGTGCCCGATTCTCCAGTAATTAAAATACTAAGATTCGAAGCAGCAATCTTTTTCGCCTGATGAATCATCTTTTTAAAAAGGGGAGTATTTCCGATTAAATCTGAAAAAGTATACCTTGCTTGATGAATTCGGCCAACCGCTTTCTCCAATTGACTTACTCTTTGTTTACTCTTCCTCAATTCCATTGATAATTCATATACCTCAGGGATGCTTTTGCAAACGGATACTGCCCCAATGATGTCATAATTTTCATAAATAGGGGCCATATCAACGACATATTCCATTTCCTTTTCTTTACGGAACACACCTTCTTTCACTTTTCCAGTTTTTAAAACAGAAGGCAAAACTGCTCCGGGGCGCACGTCAATTAAAGGCTTTCCAATAATTTGCTCTTTTCTTACGCCTGTAATATTTGTATATTCTTCATTAATTAATTGAACGATTCCATCCTGATCTATCACAAGAATTCCATCATGAACGGCTTCAATAATTCCTTCCAGCCATCCAATCTTTTCACTTTCTTTTTGCATTCGAACAGCTCCTTTATGACACTAATAGATTCCTTATCGTGTGTAATAACTGAATATTTTAATATATGTATTAAATTGTTTCTTAAATCCTTTTGATTCAAATCTAAAAAATGTTTTCTTGACTTTTAAACTGAATAGTAATATAGCCTTTTTATTGGAAAAAGACCGCTAGTATTTACCTATACGGTCTTATTTTTCAATTTATTTGTCTATTAAAATGATGCATTAGGATTTCATTTACTATTAAACATCCATTCAATCATTTGTTTATTATCAAATGCCGGAACCTATGATCTATGCCCATATTTCAACTCAGCTGGATTCTGTATAAAATGGTTTACCGCCAGCTTCTCTAAGTTATTTTTTCAATTATATGTTGAAAAATATTATAGAAAGGGCCACAAAAAATTGCTGCCGGCCAGGACTTCTGTATATCACCATAAAAAAGTACCGGGCACCTACCATATTTCAAAGAGCGCCTGGTACTTGTGTTCTATCCTTATAACAGAATTCTACCTGCACATAATCAGGAAATTCGACTTTTGACTGCCAGATCCCTGGTAAGTTCTGCAATGACTCTTTTTTCTGTCCAATCAATCTCTCCCCTAATGATTTTTCCTGGATTAGTTTTTTCTGTTAATTCTTTCTCTAGCTTCAATATCAAAAATTCATCTTCGACTGCCCGCCATCAACATTGATGCTGGCACCCACGATCCAGGAGGCTTTTTCAGAAGCAAGAAATGCTGCGACATTTGCGATTTCTTCAGGCTTCCCAAAACGGCCTGCAGGTATTTCCTTATTCACAAAGTCTTTTATGCCTTTAGGATTTTCCTCCAGTCGTCTTTGCCAATTCCCTGTCGCGTGTAAAATGCTCCCAGGCGCTAAACTATTCACCCTGATTCCATATGAAATTGCTTCATCTGCCAATGCCTTTGTAAAACTTATAAGGGCTGATTTAGCATTGTTATAGGTGACCTTCCCTCCACTCTCTCTTCCGTAAATGGAAGTAATATTAATGATTGAACCAGACCTTTGTTTTTTCATACATTCTACAGCCAACTTGCTTAAATGGACAGCAGAAAAATAATTTAACTCCATGGCTTTATAATACAAATCCATATCGGTTTCCAGCGCTTTCCCGCCATTACTGCCGCCCGCATTATTGATTAAGATGTCCATTTTTCCATATTGTTCAATAAATGCATGAATCAGTTTAATCCGTTCATCCGCAACCGTAACATCCGCTTGAAAAACGGTAACATTGCCTCCAAGTTCTTCTTTTGCCTTTTCTAAGGATTCCATTCCCCGGGCAGAAATAGCAACATTTGCTCCCTCTTCCAAAAACACTTTGGTGATAGCTTTTCCAATCCCCTTTGATCCCCCGGTGATTAGTACATTTTTTCCTGCTAATTGTAAATCCAATTTTTAAAAGCTCCTTTTTCAGTTAATACAATTATTATACCGATTATTAGTGGCCTTTAACTAATTACTGTAAATAAGATTTTCCATCCTTTGAATACCTTCCTTCAATTTTGGTAAAATGATAGTATAAAAACTATTTTATGAGGGATTTATTGTGGAATATCATCTTCTATTAAAAGAGTTGGATCGGGTAAAAAAAGAAAATATGTATTTAAAACAGCTTCTATCAAACATGATGCATCAGCGGGATGAATCAGCGAACATTACTATAAGAGAGACGACTGTTAGTAATCGATCATTGCCTGAAGAAAAAATTCATCTATTTAATAGCTTATTTAAAGGCAGAACTGATGTCTTTGCTTTGCGTTGGGAATCCAAGGATGGTCGAAGCGGTTATACCCCTGCATGTGATTTTGAATGGGAAAAACCCATTTGTCAAAAACCCATAATTAAATGTTCGGAATGCCAGCATCGGAAACTCTCACCGCTCACAAATCAAGTAATCTTTCAACATTTAAGCGGGAGAAAAACAGTTGGCCTATACCCACTCCTTCACGATGAAACATGTTATTTCCTTGCCTTTGATTTTGACAAACAAAACTGGCAGCATGATGTACAGGCGTTTATAAGTGTATGTAAAAATAGTAAATTACCGGTTTATATTGAACGTTCAAGGTCCGGAAACGGTGCACATGTATGGATCTTCTTTTCCGATAGAATACCTGCGTCATTAGCAAGAAAACTAGGCACACAGCTTCTAACAAAAGCATTAGAGAAACGCCGCCAAATAGGCATGGACTCCTTTGACAGAATGTTTCCCAACCAAGATACAATGCCTAAAGGAGGTTTCGGTAATCTCATCGCTTTGCCGCTGCAGCTCCAATCAAAAAACGGGGGTAATAGTGTGTTTGTTGATGAAAACTTTCATCCCTTCCCGGATCAATGGCTGTATCTTTCTTCAATTGAAAAAATAAACAAACAGGATATTTTAGCTGTGTTTAATCAATTAATTGACTCCAAAGACAAACCTGACAATACTTTACCGCCGCCTTCTAAAATAAAAGTTATCGTTAAAAACGGCCTGCATATACCAAAACAGGGAATTCCATCTCCTATTTTTTCAAAAATGATAGCACTGGCATCTTTTAAGAATCCTGAATTTTATAAGGCGCAGTCTAAAAGAATGTCAACCTATGGAATACAAAAGGTGATAAGCTGCTTTGATGAGAATTCACAAAATCTAATCTTACCGCGGGGCTGCTTCGAAGATTTAAAAAAACTGATGCAAGAACATTCCATTGAACTAGAGATAGAAGATCAATCATTTTCTGGAGAAAAATTTGAAGTAAACTTTAAGGGAGAGTTAACCTCTCAACAGGAAGAAGCTGTCACAGCACTATTAGATTATGAAAACGGCACACTTTCCGCCTCCACTGGTTTCGGAAAAACAGTTACTGCCGCCGCATCGATTGCAAAACGGAAAACTAACACATTAATCATTGTTAACAGAATTCAACTCTTACAGCAATGGATCGATAGTTTGTCCAATTTTCTTACTATCTCACCAAATGATATTGGTCAAATTGGAGGAGGCAAAAAGAAGATTACAGGAAAAATTGATGTAACGACTATACAAAGTTTAATTTCAAAAGGCGGAATTAAATCCTTTATCACACAGTATGGCCAAATTATTGTAGATGAGTGCCACCATATCTCTGCGTTTAGTTTTGAAAAAGTAGTAAAGCAGGTTCGAGCGAGAAATATATATGGTCTTACTGCTACGCCCATTCGTAAAGATGGCCTGCATCCTATCATCTTTATGCAGTGCGGCCCTATTCGTTATAAGACAGATGCCAAAGTTCAAGCAAAAATCAGGCCGTTTAAGCATACTTTAATTCCAAGGTTTACACATTTCCGTTCACAAGCAACTGATATTCAAGAACTTTATCATGCCATTTTATCGGATGACGTTCGTAATCAATTACTATTTGATGATGTTTTACATGAACTAGACAAAGGGCGATCCCCCATCATCCTAACGGAAAGAGTCGAGCATCTTGAACATCTTCGAAACCAATTTAAAGGTTTTGCCAAAAACATCATTGTTTTAACAGGAAATATGACCAAGAAAGAGCGGTCATTAGAGTTACAACGGCTTGAGAATATAGCTGATAACGAAGAACGACTAGTCATTGCAACGGGAAAATATATCGGTGAAGGATTTGATGATCCACGGCTGGATACGCTTTTTTTAGCAATGCCAATCTCCTGGAAAGGCACTCTCCAGCAATATGTGGGAAGACTGCATAGAATTCATTCCAACAAGCAGGAAGTAAAAGTTTTTGATTATGTGGATTTACATGTTCCAGTTCTAAAAACCATGTATGAAAAGCGGTTTAAAGGTTATAAATCAATGGGTTATATAACAGCAGATGATAAAAATAACGATAAAAAAAGTGAGCAGATGCAGTTGTTTTAATGAGTTATTCTAAAGGTGTCAGGCACCATCCTGAATCACATGGTGCTGACACCAAACCAATTACTATATTCTTTCACTATATTTTTCCGATGCATTGTTTTGCCCATTTTTATAGGACGAAATTTTACTCTTCGTCTTCATGGACCCATTCAATTAAATAATAGGAATCTGCTAAACCTTCATAAAAGCCCCAGCCAGTTCCCTCTGCAGCTCCAACAACATTATGTAATCTATTAGAAAATTCTCGATATAACGCTTCGTTGCGATCACATTCTAGAGCAACTTCGTGAAACATTTTTTCCATACTTATATAGAAGTTCTCATTTATGTCTCCAAATGAATTAGTATATTTGACGCCCTGTTCAACATAGAAGAGCTTAAGATCTACCGTTCGTTTGTCATCATTTGTTACTTTCCTAAAATTTAAAATTACTTTTTTTGCTTCTGCCAGCCTGAGTTTACCGTCTCCCCTTTCTGGAAAAAATTCATTCTCTACTTTTTTCCGGGCTTCCTTAAAAAGAAATTCAATCGCTCCGTCACCAAGAAATTTACTTGACAGGAAGCTCTGAACATCTTTGTTCGCCTTGAACATCTCCACAACTAGTTCAATTAGTTCTTTTTGATCCAATTCCTTAAGATGTTTTTTTAATTCTGTAATCTTGATTTTCACAACAATATCCCCCCGTATATTTATGACTTTAAACGCTTTTTCATTTCTAATGCAGCAGCTTAGCTGAATTTCACGACATTGATTCTAGAAGGATTCGTACCCTGCTCTTTCTAAGGAGTCAATTCTTATAATGAAGTAATCGTATTTTTTGAAACAGGTGCAGCAAAAGCAATCATCCAATCTCATGAATCACAGCCCGCTTTAATGCCTATTAAGGGAAACCTCCAGCACTATTTTCTTCATTCAAAAATATCTTCTAAATAAATCTCCCGCAGGTTTTTTTTATCCTATTATATCAAAAACTTTGTCAACAATTTTTAGGGTTTTAATCCGCCAATCTGAACATAATAAAAGGTAATTAAAGGAAATCATTGCAAATAAACTGCAGGAGGAGGAAATCTTGGAACATGCCTGGCTTTCTCTGATACCTTTTGTCATTGTCATTTTAATGTCTATATGGATTAAAAACATCCTGCCTGGTCTAATCTTAGGCCTTCTTGTGGGTTCTTTCATTGTTACCTCTCATATAGTAGAAGGTGCGTCTCAGACAGTCACCTATATTGTCACTACGTTATCCGATGAGACAAATATGAAAATCATCGGGTTTCTTTATTTATTTGGCGGTCTCGTTGGAATGATGAACATATCTGGCGGGATTAAGGGTTTTTCTGAATGGATGGGGACAAAGATACGGACAGAACGCGGCTTGCTTGGGTTTATTTGGCTTACTCTGCCTTTTACCTTTATGATGCCGATGTTTCGTATCATGATGATTGGTCCTGTTGTTAAATCGCTCGCTAAAAAGATGAACTTGCCCAAACATAAAGTAGGGCTGACAATGGATATTTCCACGGAGTCGGTTATAGTTCTATTACCAGTTGCTACTGCATTTGTTGGGTTCATGGTGTCTTTAGTAAAAGGAAGCATTAGAGGACTTCATATAGATATGTCACCCTATCAAATCTTTTTACTTAGTATTCTGTTTGATTTTTTTGCCATCGCGATGTTGGTGATTGGGATTATCCAAACATTCTGGACTAAAAAACCAAAAGATTTCAACATAAAAAAGGAACAAGAACTGTTAGAAAATGATGGAAATAAATACCATCGGGTTGGAATTAAAAAAGAATTAACACTGGTAAAAGCGCAGCCGTGGAATTTGATTTTCCCTGTTTTTTTGCTCCTGGGACTATCCTTGCTTCTTTTATGGAAAGATGGTACAGAAAAAGGGGCAGACACCATATTTGATGCCTTTTCGAAAGCCGATGCCACGTTTGTCATGCTCTTAGCAGTTTTCATCACCCTTGTATTCTCCTTTATTTTTTATATCATGAGACGGCAGCCGTTACATGAACTCTTGTACCATTTTTATGATGGGGGAAATCAAATGATGGAAGCCATTAGTCTGCTTGTTCTAATATGGTCACTGACTTTATCAGCAGAGGATCTTGGTTTTTCAACTTTTATTAGTTCAACATTAGGCTCATTCCTGCCTGCCTTCATAACTCCAGCCATTATCTTTTTACTCGGTTCTGTTACGGGATACTTTATTGGTTCTTCTTGGGGGACATGGGGTTTGTTTATGCCGCTGGGAATTTCCCTCGCGGCTTCAACTGGGGCATCCATCCCGTTAACAGTAGGTGCAGTATTTGCAAGTGGAGCCTTCGGAGCATTATCATCCCCATTGGGAGATACAACCATAACAACCGCCTCCATTCTCGATCTGCCATTGGTCGATTATTCCCGGTACAAATTGAAGATTTCTGCTATTGGCGGAATAATTGCCCTTATTTTATATCTTGTTAGCGGAGTCTTTTTAACTTGAATGTTCTAGGGTAGGTTATTGAATTTTTTTATAAAATCCATCAAACGTTCTAAAAAGTCATAATTGCTGATTATAAGGAATATGGTGTATTAGGGGAACGTAAGTCTTCACTTTTCTTGGAGAGGCTGGGGGATGAAAATTCACTTAGGTCTGGAGGAGAACTCTGATCGAACCAGAGGTATTGATCCAGTTACTCACACTCATAGTGATGATCATTGGGCTGGCTGTAAAAGAAAAGTAAGACTCAGAAAACGAGCTGTTAAAGGGCTCGTTTTTCTGTTTCTAGCCTATCTTTTACCGTTGACACACTTTTCGCATCTCTACCGGGCATTAGGATTAACTTCTTTTTACCGTCTGCCGCGGTGCCTCCTCTGCTTTGTGAAGGCAATAGAAACCTCTCTTTTTACCGCACACACACTTTTTCATCTCTGCCGGGTAATAGGATCCTCTTCTTTTTACCGTTGACCGATTTTTTTGCTTTTATCCTATTAAAAAAACAATACCGCTTCCCACAAAGAGAGCGGTATCGATTATTTCACATCAGTCTCAGGTATAAAAATTCGTTCTGGATTGGTATAGATATTTAAAGCATTATTTCGGATAAATCCCACAGTGGTAATACCTAGTTCTTCTGCCAAACGTAAGGCTAATTCTGTTGGGGCAGATTTAGACAGCACCGTGCCGCATTTAATTTTTGCCACCTTCAATAATACCTCTGAGGAAATGCGCCCGCTAAAGACAATCACCTTATCCTCCAGTGAAATGGAATGTTTCAGACAATAACCATATATTTTATCTAAAGCATTGTGTCTCCCAATATCTGTTCTTGCCACAACCATGCCGTGTTCGTCACATAATGCGGCATTGTGAACGCCGCCAGTTTCTTGGAAAATCGTTGAAGATTTCTGCATCATTTCCATGAGACGAAAACAATCATCAATGGTTAGTATTCTATTTTTTGTTTCAATTGGCTTGACGGTTCTGGCATCATTATAAAAATAGAAACTTTGACGGCTTTTGCCGCAGCATGAGGTCACATAGCGCTTTGAATGGAATTGTTCATTAAATTTATTCATCCGATGTGTCGTCACAATGGCTTTCCCCACTGTTTCAATCACTTGAATTTCTTTTATGTCATCAATACGGCTAATAATTCCCTCCGACGCTAAAAATCCGATGACCAGTTCCTCGATATGTTCCGGGCTGCAAACAATAGTGGCGAATTCCTGGTCATTTAGAACAATCGTAACCGGATATTCTGTTACAATGACATCCTCTACCACTTGGGCGACTCCATTTTCATAATGCAGCACTTTGTTTGTAACCTGCATTTGCTGATCCACGTTTCTCTCCCCCTTGCCACTTCAATTGTCTTTTCGATCTAAGGGTTTGTCAAAAACAAAAACAGTCATTGCAATATCTTCCTCTATATTAATATCGGAAAAAAGCCGCACCACCTTTGCCCCCATTAATGCCTCGAACTTATCTACCACATCCAGCCTCTTGTAAATTTCCTTTACCATTTTGGTGCGGGCCTCGTGTACCATTTGTTTTCCTTGGTCGGAGGTAATCATAAACTTTTCTACATTGGTCAGGTTTCCTATCATTTCACTAATAGCCCAATTGCCAACAAAACGAGTGCTAATTTCCTTAGGGCCGTTCCCAACATGTTCCTTTCTGATTTCCCGAACAAGCACACTAAATTGATGTTCTAAATTTTTTCCCATTATTAACTTCCCCTTTAATCGTTGCTCCGAAAGTTCCAAGGAAATCCACTTGCTCCATCATTCAGCAAATGGATTTCCTTCTATCCTATTCCTTTAAACCTTCACCGACACCCTTTAGGAGATTTAAACCAAAACCGATAGCACGATTGATATCCGGATCGTTCAACACCTTTAACAAGTCTAAAATTCCAACTTTTGAATTCGACCGAAGTCCTTCTTCTGCTTTTTCAAAACCTTTTGCAAGGCTTCCCATTAATTTACTGGTCATCTCCGGATCTAGTGTGGTTAAAGCTCCCCCTGCGGCCATCGCGTTGTTGATAAGATTGGTGACTGGTTCACGAGTCATTTGGCCAACAGCAATTTTTGCCACTTCTTCTTTGGCTTTTACAAGGCTATTCAGTGCTTCTAAAATACCGCTGTTGTGTAGTTCCTGTAACAACTCGAGCGTATCCAGCAGGGAATCTTTATTTTCAGCAACCTCGGAGAGAAGGCTCTCCAAGGATTGCGTCTTTTTTTGTTCTTCTGTCAGTTCTACTTTTTTTATGATTTGAATCGGCTTAGCCATTATGCATTCCTCCTGTCATACAGGCCGGGCTGTACATGTTCATTTACGCTGGAAATTGGGGCATAGTCGCCGCGCTCCCATTTTCGGTAGATTTCAAGACCCATTTGCGGTGTGCGTTTAGCATGACGCGGATTGAATTTTGGAAGCGGGTTTTCCCCCTCTTTCTCTAACACTTCCATTCGCACCTTTGTTTGTTTATAGGCAGGTGTATTGGTCACTACATCAAATGCACCACCAGTCAGCAGGTTCACCGCACTTTCATGACTTGCAGAGTGCATTGGGACATATACGCTTTTACCTTCCATGCGGTCAGTAACAAGAACCGGAAGCCGAACTGCACCATATGGTGATACCAATCGAACAAGAGTACCATCCTTCACACTCCGTTCTTTTGCAAGTTCAGGTGAAACTTCGACAAATACTTTCGGAAACTTATATTGAAGGCCTTCCGATTTATGAGTCAAGTTCCCTTCATGGAAGTGCTCAAGCAGCCGTCCATTATCAAGCGACAGGTCAAACTCATTCGGAAATTCAAATGGCGGCACATAGTCAAACAATCCGAAACGAGCTTTCTTATCAGGGAAATTAAAGCCATTCAGGTATAGAACAGGTGTATCAGTTCCATCTGGCGAACCCCAATTGAAACTATTCCAGCCTTCGAGCACACCATAGTTACAATGTGTGAAGAATGGAGTTAAACCTGCCATCTCCGCAAAAATTTCACTCGGATCCTCAAAATTCCAGTTATAGCCCATCCGGCCTGCCACCTGCTGAAGAATCCACCAGTCAGGCTTGCTGTTTCCCGTTGGCTCTAAAGCCTGGTACAGCCGCTGGACACGGCGTTCCGTATTAGTAAAAGTCCCAGCTTTTTCTAGGGAGGGAACCCCTGGTAAGATAACATCGGCAAACTGTGCCGTTGTCGTTAAGAAAATCTCCTGGACCACAAGAAAATCAAGTTTTTCAAGCATGGCTTGGGTATGGTTGGAATCAGCATCGACCCAGGCCATATCTTCACCAACGATATACATGCCCTTCAATTCATCATTATCAATCGATTCGAGCATTTGTATATTATCCAGACCCGGCTTAGCAGGCAGTGTGACGCCGTAGGATTTCTCAAACTTCGCGCGGATTTCATCATCTGCGACCGACTGATAACCTGGGAAGATATTAGGCATTGTACCCATGTCGCTCGCACCTTGGACATTGTTATGTCCGCGCAGCGGGAATGCCCCTGCGTTTTTACGCATCATATTACCAGTGGTAAGAAGCAGATTAGCAATGGCAGCAGAGGTATGAGATCCGGCAATGTTCTGCGTTACACCCATTCCCCAGCAAATCGCTGTTCCGTCAGCCTCATGAATCATTTTTGCCATTTGGATTAAGGTCTCTTTCGTAATTCCGGTTACTTTTTCTGCTTCTTCAAGGGAATATGGAGCAAGTTTTTTCAAAAATTCATCATATTGGTTCACATGCTTTTGAATAAATTCTTCATCATGCCATCCTTGGTCAATGATGTATTTAGTAACTGCAGACAGCCATACATAATCAGTTCCTTGTTTTGGACGAACAAAAATATCGGCGCGCTCTGCCATTTCATGTTTGCGTACGTCCACGGTAATTAGTTTTTGTCCATGAAGCTTATGGGCACGCTTAATCCGCGAAGCAAGTACTGGGTGTCCCTCGCCCGGAGCACATCCGACAAGCATGACAAGGCCAGCACCTGCAATGTCCTTGATGGTTCCACTGTCACCGCCGATACCTCCTGTTTGCTGCAGACCCCATGAAGCTGGTGATTGGCAATAACGGGAACAGTTGTCTACATTGTTTGTACCAAAAACCTGGCGGGAAAGCTTTTGAATTAAATAATTCTCTTCATTCGTAATTTTAGATGAGGCGATAAATCCGAGTGCATCGCTCCCGTACTGATCTCTGATGCCGCCTAGTTTTTCAGCAACAAGGTCTAGCGCTTCATCCCATGTAGCTTCTTCAAATACATCGCCTTTACGAATCAGCGGAGTGGTAATTCGTTCTTGAGAATTGACAAAATCCCAGCCGAACTTTCCTTTTACACAAGTTGATACACTGTTCACCGGTGCGTTTTCAGATGGTTCAATTTTTAAAATTTCATGGTCTTTTGTCCAAACTTCAAAGGAGCAGCCAACGCCGCAGAAAGTACAAACCGTTTTGGTTTTCTTAATTTGTGTCTCACGCATTGCTGCTTCCACTTCAGAAACGGCAAAAATCGTTTGGTAATCTGGTTCAACCGCTTTAACAAGATCAATCATCGGTGTTAGCAGGTCATCTTCTATTCCTGTCATTATTCCAGCATTGCCCAGCATGGATTTTTCCATTAAGGCATTACAAGGACAAACACTGACACATTGGCCGCAGGAAACACAGGAGGATTCATTAATGCTTTTACCTCCATCCCACAACACACGCGGCTGCTGACTTTCCCAGTCAATTGTTAAAGATTCATTGACTTGTAAATCCTGGCATGTTTCCACACAGCGGCCGCACAAAATACATTGTTCAGGATCATAACGATAAAATGGATGAGACATGTCTACTTCGTAACCCTTGGAACGGTACGGTCGTGTTTGATGTTCTATTCCCATGAGTTCAGCTGTATTATGAACCCGGCAGTTCCCGTTATTATTATCACAAACGGTACAGTATAATAAATGGTTTTCCAAAATCCGGTCCATTGCTTCTTCCTGTGACTTTTTCGCTAGTTCAGAGGAAGTTAAAATATTCATCCCCTCTTCAACCACTGTCGAACAGGCACGCATAATCTCTCCATTCACTTCACACATACAAGTATCACAACTTTGAACCGGACCAAGAATTTCCGAATAACACACATGTGGATGCTGAATATCCTGAGAAAGAAGGTAATCTAATATCCGTGTTCCTTTATATACCTCGTGTACTGTTCCATTAATAAATAATTTCACTTTTTCTGGCAATTTAAAGCCCTCCTAAAAAGCCTTTTTAAGCAGATGCTGCCAACATTGGCTATAACCATTTTATCGGGGAGAATCACTTAGCATTTTTACTTACTAACAATCTTTCCGCCGCATATTCGTAAGAAAACAGGATACCAAAGCAGCCACTTGTACCTGATATCTATGCATTCGTTTTTATTTTTTCAATATTTATACTATTAATATATCACTTTTTGAAGTGAAACTAGAATAACGCTGATTTATTTTAGCAGATAAATAGTTTACACGGCCTTCTTTATTTTGTTAGAAGCCTGAGAGACATCGTTTCCATTCACTTCTTTATAAACCATCCAGTACATGAAGGCTACAAATACACCACCGCCAATCGCATTGCCGATAAACACTGGTACAAAGTTGGAGAAGTAGCCGGCCCATCCCAATTGGCCTGCAAAAATGGCCGCAGGGATAATAAACATATTAGCAACAACGTGTTGGAAACCGATGGCGACAAATCCCATGATTGGGAACCAAATAGCCAGAATTTTTCCGCCGATATCCTCTGCTCCAAATGCCATCCAAACAGCTAAACATACAAGCCAGTTACAACCAATCGCAGAAATTAGGGCTTGAATAAATGAATCCCCTATTTTTCCTTGTGCGATTGCAACTGTTTTGGTAAAAAATGGCCCAATTTCTGTTAAACCAACAATATGGCCAAAAAAATAGGCAACAAAGATGGCTCCAGCAAAATTACTTATTAAAATCAGCACCCAATTTCTCACAAGCTGTAAGACTGATGCACGCTTTGTGAATACAGCCATCGGCAATGCCATCATATTTCCCGTCAACAGTTCTCCCCCAGCAATAACAATAAGCATCAAGCCGACTGGGAAAACTGCACCTCCAATAAGCGAACTAAAGCTGCCCCATTCCTTTGGCAGATTTGCAATCACACGAACGTCTAATAGAAAACCTAACGCGATAAATGCTCCGCCAAGGAAACCAAGAATTAAAGTCTGTCGAATTGGCATGACCGCTTTTTTGGCACCTGCTTCCGCTATTTTCTGTGCAATACGGTCTGGGCTATGAAATCCCATTTATTTTCCTCCCTTTTATGTATTCATTTTTCATTTTGAATGTAGATTAATATGTTTGGACAAGGATTAATAGTTTTAAAAAACGCAAAAAATCCCACCATAAAGCGGTTTCTGCATATATTTGCATAAACCGTTTTATGGTGGGCTAATAACTAAGCATTCACATATACTAGCAATCCTACCCGCCATTTCAATACTAGAAGAACAGGATGAAGATGCAGCAAATGGTTACATTTCATCAATGATCTTTCTAATGTCATTTAAAAAGATACCATATTTCCTTTTCTTTGTGAACAATTTGTGACATTATTTTTTCGATTGATGGCAGACACCTTCAAATAAATGGTACTGCATTAATTTATCTTTCAGCTTTTCGCCTCATCCACTGTGTAGCAGCCCACTTATCTCCAATTATAACGGGTGCACTGCCATGCAATGTTAACTTGTTTAAAGCGGGATCATTATAAAAATATTCAAAGTACACAGCCATCCCCTTATGCGGTGAAACAGATAAATTTAGTTTTGGGAAATACGTTTCCCCTCCATCTTCAACATCACTTAAATACATAACAAGTGTACTGATTCTTGGGTTGTTCGTTTTCGAAAAGAAATCAAAATGGGCTTTATATTCCTGCCCTTTTTGATAGTTAAGTACTTGAATGCCCTCTTCATGTTCTACTGGGATATTCATAATTTGGGAAATTCGTTTTTCAATTCTGGTAATGGTCTCATTTTCACTATCTTCAAAGAACATACTGCTGCTTGTTCGAAGTTCATGAACCTCGTGCCCCCTGATTTCAGAACGCTGAAGCCTATCTTTTGACATCCTGATGAGTGTATCACATTCTTCGTCACTCAAAACATTCCCTAAAATGACGATAAGCGGTTCATCAAATCTAGCAATAATGTTAATATCTCTATCATCTGTGTGAATTTTATTGCCAATGTGATTAAAGATAGCCGGTTCTTTAACAGTTAAATCTTTAGTATTATTTAACACTTCCATCAACCTCTTAATTATTAAATTTTTAAAAGCAATTTGGGTTTTGTGTTGAAAGCAGCTATTTTGTATGTCTTCTTTTTAGAAAAAATCCAGAACCATCGAGTCCTCATTTCCCTTCCGTATTTCAATAGTGATATAAGAAATTTTACCCCTGTGGAGCTGTTTATTCTAGTTTTATTTATTGCTGGTATTATATTTGTTAGAGTTTCTTTAATTAAACCATCTTTTTTCCATTGACTATACTTTGCACATTGCATGGGAAATAGAATTCTTTTCTTTTTACCGTCGGCCTTTCATCTAAGCCTGCTTGGGCAATAGAGCCCTCTTTTTTTTCCCTTTGGCCTTACTTTTAACACCTGCTTGGGCAATAGAGCCCTCTTCTTTTCCCTTTGGCCTTACTTTAACCCCCGCATGGGCAATAGAACCCGTTCCTTTTTCCGTTTGGCTTTACTTTTAACTCCCACATTGGCAATTGAACTCTTTTCTTTTTACCATTGGCCTTACTTTTAACCCCCGCACTGGCAATAGACCCCCTTCCTTTTTCCCGATGACTTTACTCTTAAGTCTGAACGGGTAATAGAACTCTTTTCTTTTCCCTTTCGCTTTACTTTTAATCCCAAAGAGGCAATAGAACCCTAGAAGGAAAAATCAATACATGCTGCGGGCTTCCTCCCTATTTCTTTTGGAGACTAAAGAATAAAAAAATACTGAACCCTGCGAAGGCCTCAGTATTTCTTCTCCTGCCTATTAATATTGATAAAAACCTTTACCGCTCTTTTTACCTAATTCACCTTTTTCAACCATTTCTCTTAGTAAGTTAGGTACACGGTATTTTGAATCATGGGTTCTCTCAAACAATGATTCTTGAACATGAAGCATCGTATCAAGGCCAATCATGTCGGCAAGGCGTAGTGGACCAATTGGATGGTTAGCACCTAATTTCATCCCTTTATCAATATCTACGGGCGTTGCCGTCCCATCCTCAACAAGAGCAATGGCCTCACAAATCATTGGGACGAGCAGACGGTTTACAACAAACAATGGGGTATCCCTTACAAGGATACTTTCCTTGTTCATTTGGTTCACAAGCCTTTCTGCTGTTTGGATGGTTTCTCCAGACGTTTCATTTGTTGCCGAAATTTCAACAAGATCCATAAGCGGCACCGGATTAAAGAAATGCATGCCGCAAACCCGGTCTGCCCGTTCGGTTACATCGGACATTTCTTTAATAGTAAAACTTGATGTATTTGACGCTAAAATGGTTTTGGGATTACATAATTGATCAAGTTCTCGAAAGACTGCTTTTTTTGCCTCTATGTTTTCAGTAATAGCCTCAATAACAAGATCGGCATCTTGTAAGTCTTGTTTATTTATAGAAAAATTTAACCGGCTTAATACCTGCTCAGGGTCAATGGAAGGGTTTTTTTGTGATAGCTTTGTTAAACTCTTTCTTATCGTTGCTTCCGCTCTTTTCAAAACCTCTTCTGAGATGTCCACTAATGTCACCTGATTATTGCTGGCAGCCATTACCTGAGCAATTCCATTCCCCATAATTCCTGATCCTAAAACACCAATTTTCATCTTTCATCTCCCTTTCCTATAGAAGTTCACCGTTCATTTACCAGCAGACCATTTAGGCTCGCTCAATTACCATCGCAATCCCTTGTCCGCCGCCGATACATAAGCTGACGCAAGCATACTGCCCGCCTTGTCGTCTTAATTGATAGGCTGCGGAGAGTAACAATCTAGCACCGCTGGCTCCAACCGGGTGACCCAAGGCAATAGCCCCT
This sequence comes from Neobacillus mesonae, assembly GCF_023715155.1. Lineage (GTDB taxonomy): Bacteria > Bacillota > Bacilli > Bacillales > Cytobacillaceae > Neobacillus > Neobacillus mesonae_A. The sequence continues at coordinate 41,044 of NZ_JAMBNQ010000030.1, read as the reverse complement.
CCATTAACATTCGTTTTTGCACGGTCTAATTCTAATGCTCTTTCCACCGCAAGATATTGGGCAGCAAATGCTTCATTGATTTCAACAATATCCATATCATTAAGGGTTAACTTCGCCCGTTGAAGTGCTTGTTTTATAGCAGGAACAGGCCCGAAGCCCATAATCGTTGGATCAACCCCGCACACGGCCCATGATACAATACGTGCCACCGGCTTTAAGCTATGTTCACGTACAGCGGATTTTCCAGCAAGAACCATTGAAGCAGCCCCATCATTTATACCAGATGAATTCCCCGCTGTAACGGTTCCTTCTTTTTTAAATGAAGGCTTTAATTTAGACAATGTCTCTATAGTTGTGTTCGGCCTGATGTGTTCATCTTTTTCAATAACCAGGCTCCCTTTTCTGGTTTTTACTTCAACCGGGACTATCTCTTCCTGGAAGGCTTTTGTGGATTTGGCTGCCCGTTGATGGGATAAGGCAGCAAATGCATCTTGTTCTTCTCTATTTATTTCATACATTTCAGCTAATTTTTCAGCGGTAAGGCCCATTCCGCTTCCTGTATATTGGTCCGTTAAGGTAGCTAATAACATATCTTCAAATGACAAATTGCCCATTTTGGGTCCATTAAAGCGCTGATTAAAATTAGCAAACGGAGATTGGGACATATTTTCCGCGCCGCCTGCAAGAACGATTGCGGCATCGCCCACTAAAATATGCTGGACAGCAGAAACAGCAGCCTGCAGTCCTGAGCCGCATAGACGATTTAATGCAAATGCCGGCACCTCTTGCGGGATCCCGCTTTTTAAACTAATATGCCTTGATAAGTATGAGGCATTTTTCTCTGTATGGATTACATTTCCATAAATGACATGATCAATTTGCTGTGGTTCAACCTTTGAGCGGCGCATTGCTTCTACCGCACTTGCTACACCTAGTTCTGTTGCTCCAGTTTGGGCAAAGGAACCGCCAAAACTGGTGAATGCAGTTCTTGCACCATCAATCAAATATACTTCCGTCAATTTATTCCCCTCCTGTAAATTCATATGTTACTAGTTAACAGCTTTCAAAGATTTCTTATTTACCATCATAAATTGGTACACGTTTCTCCAAAAAGGCTTTTGCCCCTTCTTGCATGTCTTCTGTTAAGCACAACTCGGCAAAACATTGTGTTTCAAATGCCTGCCCCTCCTCCAATGAACGATCAAGACCATAGGATATGGCTTGTTTTGCCTTGGCAATAGCCAACGGGCCTTTTGTAACGATTTTTTCAGCAAGGGTATAGGCTTCCTTCACTGATTCACCATCAGGCACAACCCTTTCTACTACTCCCCATTCATAGGCTTGTTCTGCCGAAATAGGAGCACCTGTAAAAATCATTTCCTTTGCCCGTCCAGGACCGATAAGTTTAGCCAGTCTTTGTGTACCGCCATAACCTGGCAATATAGCTAAACCTGTTTCAGGCAAACCAAGCTTGGCCTTTCGTTCCGCAATCCTAATATCGCAGGCAAGGGCCAGTTCGAGACCTCCGCCTAAAGCAAGCCCTTTAATAGCACAGATAACTGGGTAAGATGCATGTGCCAGCTTATCAAAAATCTTTTTCCCTTTTTCTACTAAATTTGAACCTTCTTCAGCATCCAGCTGAAGGAATTGTTTAATATCGGCACCGGCTACAAATGCCTTTTCACCAGCCCCGGTAACAATCAATACACGGCAGTCGGATTTCGCATTAATCTCGTTTATACAATCATCTAAATCATTTAAAAGCTGATCCGTAAGGACATTTACCGGAGGGTTTGAAATAGTTAATAGATAGACAAAACCTTTTTGTTCATATGATACTAACAAGTTTTAAGCCCCTTTCCATTTTTTTGACGACAGACCAGAGATTTTCTCAGACAATCCGAAAAGTTCCAGCTATATGCGCCCAGTTTCAGAACACTTAATAGTGCATATTTCTTGCGTTCTAGCAGATTAGCGAAGACCTCCTCACATCAAAATTTTCATTATATATTCCAAATATATTGTGATTACATCCTCCTTGGATAAACGCCCTTCTGGGTTATACCATTGCTGTACCCAGTTCATCGCGCCAAGCATTATCATCCTTACGATTGAGGGCTCTGCTATATGGAACTCTTTATTTTGTATTCCCCTGATAATAATTTCATGAAATAAATTTTCATATTTTTTTCTAAGCTTTAAGACCAGCTCCAGCTGCTCCTCATTAAAATATAGCTTTGGATCCATAATTAAATTAAAAACTTCCTTCTCATCAATCGCGTATTCCAAATGGATTTCAATCATTTTTTTTAAAATATCTGCTGCTGATCCTTTTTCATGCTGGAGTATGGCTTCCAAATCCTCTATTGCATGGGATAGGACGAAATTATGGCATTGATACATTAAATCACTTTTATTCTTAAAATAGTAATAGAGGGAGCCTTTGGTCATGAATAAATCTGCTGCAATTTCCTCCATCGTTGCACCGCTATAGCCTCTTTTATTAATAATTTCAAGCGCGGAAAAAAGAATTTGTTCTTTCTTTTTAAGAAGCTTCTTTTCTGAAAGTTTCATATGATCACCGCTGCCTTATAAACTTAGAAAATAGTTATATCTTTATATATCGTGTTAATTTTCGGAATATTCACTATTAACTGTACTTTACCACCATATCTTTTTCTAAGCAAGCATTTTATTGAATCCAGATTTAATTTTTAAACTTTGTTTAAAAATTTGATACATAATTGAAAGGCATTCCGCCAAATCCAGTTCAAATAGGCCAAATTACGTAGTATAATAGGAAAATATTTTAATTGTTTAATGGAGGCTTTTTTTCTTGGACGAAATGCAAAAGGTTATAATCATTGGCGGCGGAATTGCCGGTAAACTGGCAGCACGGGTGTTGTCAGAGTTCTATAATGAAGTGATTATTTTGGAACGTGATCATGAAACGAAAAGGCCCATTGCCAGAAAGGGGGCTCCGCAAGGCCTGCATTTACATGCCCTTCTTTTCGCCGGGCAATATGGCCTAGAAGAATTATTCCCAGGAATCACAGAAGATTTTTACAATAGCGGTGCAGTTAGAATTAATTCCACAAAAGAACTTGCATGGTTCCATCATGGGGTTTGGAAACTGCGTTATGATGGAAACTTCACCACCACACTGCAGACTAGGCCGCAATTGGAATGGAAAATCACCCAATACATAAAAAATTTTTCAAACATTACGATTCACTATAATCAAACGGTCAAAAACTTTTTATACAATCCAGACGAAAATCGAATGACCGGGGTCGAAATCATGGACGGGAGCGGTCGCAAAACAACTTTAGAGGCGGCACTGGTAGTAGATGCCAGCGGGGCAGGCAGCCTATCTTCCAGCTGGTTAAAAAAACAAGGCCTTCATATTCCTGAGGAAAAAGTAAAAATTGATTTAACCTATGTAAGCCAGCTCGTTCAATTAAATGAGAACCAATCGCGGGATTGGAGTATTAAAATGGTTTATCCCAATCCGCCTAAAGAAAAAATAGGCGGTACCCTTTCGAAGGTAGAAGGTAACCGGCATATCGTTACGATTAGCGGGTACCATAACGTCATTAATGATCAGGAAGTTTTAAAGAATCATAACGGCATGCTGAATCTCGCAAGAAGACTTCCCAAGCCGGATATTTACGATGAATTAAGAGATGCTGCACCCTTAACCAAGCCCGCCATTTACCGGATACCGCACATCATTTGGAGAAGAATGGATAAGGTGAAGAAATTGCCAGATGGCCTTTTGCTGTTGGGAGATACCCTCTGCAGAATTGATCCCGTCTTTGGCCAAGGAATGAGCATCGCTATTTTAGAAGCACTCGCCCTTAGAAAATTGCTTAGAAAACAGAAGACTTTGGGTCAAAAGTGGACCGCTGTTTTTTATAAACATGCGGCAAAAATCATTGCGCCAATCTGGAATATGGTGATAACGGAAGATTTCCGTTTTCCAGATACAATTGGGAAAAAGCCAATGGGACTTTCTCTTCAGCAATGGTACGCCAAACAAATTTTTCTCTTGTCATCCCAAAATCAAAGAATCTATCATTCATTTGTCAAAGTAATGAACTTGATCCAGCCAATGACCATTTTGATGTATCCCAAAATCATTGGAGCAGTCTTGAAAAGGGCATTATTTAAATAATAATGCGTCACTATGTGAAAGTTTCACATAGTGATGCCCGTTAAGGTTCTGCTAATCATATCGAAAAAAATCCTCTGTTAGTACCTTCTATTTAGGTCTTTTGATTTCAAAAATGTCTCCAATTTTTGCGTAATAGTTTCCAGCTAATCGGCTTACTGCTCCTAAACCTCTTGGATCAATCCTGCCATTTTCATAAATATCATTTTCAATATGAAATTGAACCACTTTTCCAATGATCAAATCACATCCCGGTGTTTCCCCGCCCCCAAGTTCCAAGGAATGTTCAAATACACATTCCATTCTCATTTTTGCTTCCTTCACACCTGGAACAGAAATCTTTACACTTTCCACTGGAGTTAAGTCAGCTAACTCAATTTCGCTTTGATCTGGAGGAAGACTGGCAGCTGTCTTATTGATCATTTCAACATTTTTCTCATCCACGATATGTACCACAAATTGCTTGGACTCTAAGATATTCCTGACTGTATCCTTCTGTCTCCCGGAGGAACGTTGAATCGATAATGAAATCATAGGCGGATTCGCGGACACAACATTAAAAAAGCTAAATGGTGCACCATTTAAAACCCCCTCTGATGAAACAGATGTAACAAATGCAATTGGCCTTGGAATAATACTTCCTATTAGAATTTTATAGTTTTCTCTCTCGGTATTATGGGCTGGATCTATTAATAACAATGAATACACTTCCTTCATTTATTCTTTTATTTCAAACGATTGATAATCATATTTTATAAATTTATCTTTCCTATTTTATCATTAAACTCATCCAACGCCCCGATTATTCCCTAAATTCAGAAATCTATTTAATCTATTTTTAACAAAAAGCACCCAATAAATTGTGTTAAGGCAGGATATGCTATTAAATATTTAATCTAATGTTAATATTAAATTAATAAGAACTTTAGACAAAAAGACTAAAGTTAAATTGTTAAAAGGAAAATTTATGTTAGGGGATCATGTTGTGAGCAGTTTAATTGATATTTTTTTGCATCTCGATCAGCATTTAAGTCTTTATATGAATGAATATGGGATCTATATTTACCTTATCCTGTTTACCATCGTTTTTTGTGAAACAGGGCTTGTCATTTTACCGTTTTTACCGGGGGACTCCCTTATATTTGCAACTGGGGCACTTGCTGCAGCAGGCTCCATAAAGTTACTTCCAATCTATCTGATCTTTTGTTTAGCTGCAATAGCCGGTGATACAGTAAATTACTCTATCGGCCATTTTTTAAGGGAAAAGGTTGCGGCACGCAACAAGATTCGTTTTATTAAGAAAGAATACTTGGACCAGACCGCCGCTTTTTTTGAAAAGCATGGTTCTGCCACGATCATCCTGGCCAGGTTTGTACCCATTATTCGTACCTTTGCACCATTCACAGCCGGAGTTGGGACAATGCCCTACCGGAAATTTATCTCTTTTAATATAATTGGAGGCTTTCTTTGGGTAACAATCGCTTTGTTTGCGGGCTTTTTCTTTGGTAACATTCCATTTGTGAAAAATAACTTCAGCATCGTTATTCTTGGAATTGTAGTAATTTCCGTGCTGCCGGTTATATTTACTTTTATAAAAAATAAAATGGCGCCCCAAAAATGATAAATCTAAAAAAGGCTGGACCAGATAATCTTTTCTGGACAGCCTTTTTTACTTCACAATTCCAAGCGGGAAGATAAAATCAATTCTACCTCTGTCCCCTCTCCCTCCTTGCTATTTATTCTGATTTCACCTTTATGCAGCTTTATGATCCTTTTCGCAATATGAAGACCTAAACCAGATCCTCCTGTTTCCCGGCTCCTCGCTTTATCCACTCGGTAAAATCGTTCAAAAATGTTCTTTATTTCTTCCTGTGGAATGCCGATACCACTATCCTTAACACGAATAATCGCGTTTTCCTCATTTTTATCTAAAAAAACATCAATTTTTCCATTACTATATTTAATGGCATTATCGAGTAAAATCACGATGACCTGTTTGATTTTTAATTCATCTGCCATAATTAGAATAGGTGATTCTTGATAATGCAAATTGATTTCTCTCTTATATACTTGTTTCATTTGTTTTAAAATCGACTGGCACAATGATACTAGATTGACAACACTCGTCTCTAGTTCTATCTCTTTTTCCAAAGAAGCGACATCCAGAAAGGTTTCCGTCATTTTTTGAATTCTGGTTGCTTCTGAGTGAATAGCTTGGATTGCTTCTTCAGCCATTTCCTTATCTTCCAGTCCATGGCGTCTAAGCAAATTGGCATAGCTTTTAATAACGGTTAACGGAGTCTTCAATTCATGGGAAGCATCCGAAACAAACTGGGACTGCTTTTCAAAATTCTCTTCCAGCCTGTCAATCATCCGGTTAAATGTACTGGCTAATGTTTGAAGTTCATCCTTTGTATCATTATGAATTGTTATTTTTTTTGGCACACCGCTTCGTTCAATATCTTCCATCGTATTAATCATATTTGTAATCGGCCTCATGATGATATTTGACAACCATTTACCGCTAAGCAATGATAAAATACCTGCTAACACGGTACTGACTCCCAGGATCCATAAAAGGATATCTTTCCTTGTTTCCAGTCCTTCCAGCTCTTCACCTATTTCTAGACTCGCATTATGAAACCTTCCATCTTTCAAAGGGACCCTAACGATTAACACCTGCTTTTCCTTATCCTCTAAAATAATTCCCCGTCTCTCAGATTCTGATTTGTTTACAAATTTCCCTTTAATTTTTTTGGCAAGTGCTTTTTCATTCGTTACTTCATAAGGGATTTGACCCTTTGGCTGCACAATTCGAATATAGGAATGTTCGGTTAAATTATTCTTTAATTTACTTTGAATGCTTTCAGGTGTGTCATTGATATCGATATTTTTTACAATGTCCCCTGCTTTTTGAAACCCCATATCTTCTTCCATATTAAGAGTCGTTCTCATAAATAATATGAACACGACAATATTGATTAAAATGAGGATAAGGAGCATCCAAGCCGTTGTTAATAGATTAATTTTTAATGTAATCCTCATCTGGGTTCTCCTTTATGGTATAGCCGATACCTCTAACTGTAGTTATGAGAGGACCTGAAAAACCGTCTTCGATTTTTTTCCGCAAATGCCGGATGAACACATCAATTACGTTCGTTTCCCCCTCATAATCATAACCCCAAACATTTAGAAGGATGTTTTCCCTTGTAACTACTTTATTTTTATTTACAATTAAATACACCAGCAAGTCATATTCCTTTGGCGTTAAAACGATGGAAGAATTTGCTCTTGTTACTTCTCTTGTATCGGTGTTGATTTCTAAATCATCTACTGAAAGAATAGAATCATCCCCATTTAGACCATTTTTTGAATAATGGCGGAGACAGGAACGAATTCTTGCTAACAATTCTTCGATTTCAAATGGCTTTGTTACGTAATCATTGGCGCCTTGATCAAGTCCCGCTACCTTATCAAATGTGGTATTACGTGCCGTTAGGAGAATAACAGGAAGATCCTCTTTTTCTTTCCTTAATCTCCTTAGCACTTCAATACCATTTAATTTAGGCAGCATCACATCTAACAGGATTAAATCGATTTCACTATGTAAGGCTGCTTCCAGCCCTGCCTTCCCATTATGTTCAACTGTTACTTGGTAACCTTCATACTCAAGCTCCATCTTTAAAACACGGGCAATTTGAATTTCATCTTCTACAACTAAAATATGGGTTTTCAAGTACTATACCCCCTGATTCATCCATCTTATTTTTACCTCTTTATCTATATTTCACTGTACCATTACATATAGATAATTTCATTTTTTAATGGAAAATTAATGTTTTTTTCATAGCCTGTTTAGGTTTCTTGTTTATAGTTAAGATACCCGCTTGGGGCTAAAAGTAATTTCATCAGTTCATCTACCCAAATTAGAAAGCTGGTGAATCATTTTTTTATCGTAACTCTTCCATGTAATAAAAAAATATTTCATAATAAAAGGAGTCTAAAATGAACTACGATTTATTTAAATCGATTAACCAATTTGCAGGACATCACCCTTTTTTAGATGGACTAATGGCAGGTGTGACGAACAATGCGTTGATCATCTATGCCGTTGTGTTGGTTCTCATTTGGTTTTTCGGAAAAAATCAGTATAAAAAAACCGTTGTTTACGCTGCAATTACCGGTGCTCTTGCATTACTCATTAACTTTATCATTGGGCATATCTTTTTTGAACCTCGTCCGTTTGTCACACATAAGGTTAATCTATTAATGGATCATGCGGCAGACGCCTCATTTCCTAGTGACCATACGACCGGTGCCTTTGCTTTAGCACTTGCAGTTCTATTTGTTCATCGTAAAATAGGGCTGGGCATGCTCTTGTTTGCCTTTTTAACAGGTTTTTCTCGTATCTATGTTGGACATCATTACCCATTTGATATTTTAGGAAGCATGATTGTATCGTTAGTCATTAGTATTATTGTTTACAAGCTGAGTCCTTTTCTTGAACCTATTGCGAATGCTATTATCCACATTTATAATCGGATTCCGTTTGTTCCAAAAAATATGGAACCCACAAGTAATTCCAAATCATTAAATAAATAGACATAACAAAACACTGACTTTTCCGAGTCAGTGTTTTGTTATGTCTCAATTATTTTTAGAAAACCTTATAAAGGTAAATTTTCCAATAAGCATCTTTTGATTGAAAAACCTTCTCTAGATTCAGTTGATTATCCTTCGCATTTTCAATAGGAACAGCAGATAAGATATACTCTCCGCCCAATTGTTTAAATGCTTTTACATTTAAATTCAACTGATGAATGACATTCGAGGACTGTTTAGAAAATAAATAGTTTTTCCCCAATTCATCGACAAATAGATAACAGCGGCCGCCCCATTGGTCAAAGTAACTTTCCAATTCTTTATTTTTTGCCAATTCCGGTGCAATCATCTTTCGGAATCGATGTTTATAGGACAATGGATAAAAGTTATTATACGTATCTAGCGTGTACATTCCATTATACTGCGCAATTGCCGGATGCAGACCAATGCTTACGACCCGATAATCCTGCACAGGCTTATCAATAAACTTCTTAATATCAGCAAATTCCTTCACCGCATAGAACTCGCCAAATGACGGTGAATTGTGATACCAAATTTGTTCGTTTGAAGGAATCAATACACCAATCTGCAGCAATGCAAAAACCACAGCTGTTATCCGCCATTTTTTCTTATACTGCCATAAGATTCGAAGGGATAGAGCAAATAAGATATAAATGATCATTGGCCGCAAATAATGATAACGCGAGAAATTAAACGTATTTAGAATACTAATTTTTTGCTTCAACGGCACCCAGCCATCATACCACCAAAAGGCATACCAGACCGATAACAAAAAGTTTGCAAGATGCAGCCAAATAAAAAGTTTTTCCCTTTTCCAGCTTTTTTGTCCCATCACGATCACCAGGGCAATTATGGACACCGGCAGGATGATAATCCCAAAGAGAGTCTGATCCTGATTATGGCCGACAATGTAATTTTTGAAAATGAGCCAAATGGTTTGAATCAGGTTATTCTTTGATTCAAAAAACTCGGAGCGGTTTGTCGGTTCATGTGAAAAAATAAGGGAAGCCAGTTCCCTATATTCAATCGCTAAATAGATAAGCGTCATATAGGAAATCGAGAAAAACAGCCGCCATTCAGGCCTTTTGGTCCTGATGACCTCCACTACCCAAAATACCCCCATTGCACTTAAGAAAAAGAAAAAGCCCAACATAAAGGTAGAATAGAATGGTAACAGGGTGATGGTTATGATGCTGATTACAGTGTGCTCATGATTTTTGATATTCAAAAAAGCCCATAAGGCTAAAGGCATTCCTAATGTACTTAGCATTCCGTTTGGCCAGAATGGTGTCAGCGCAAATGTTAAGGCTGAAATAATAATGATGAATCCTTGCTTTTCACCTTTCATTACATATTTCTTTAATAATAAATACATACCCAAAAAGGCAAAAAAGCGTGAGATTGCTTGATTAAGTCCATAGGCTGCAACAGGTGGAAAAAAGCGAAACAACTCCACAATCCCATAAAATTCGGAGTAATAGGCATTTCTTGATAATTCCCCATTGATAATTTGAGGAATATTTGCATGGATGGAACCAAATAACTGCCCGCTGTCCATTAAAACCTTGTACCAGGCAATATTTGAATCCAAATTATCATGAATCCGCATATGCGCTTCTTCACCAAGAACAAAGTAAGGTGCCACCCAAAGGGCAATAATTACGATAGCAATTAACAAATAAATCCTCTCACGTGTAAAAGCAGTTCTTTTCATTTTCTCCATTCCTCATCACAATAATAAACACCGGCTCTTTAACCCGGTGTTTTTGCGTTCTTTTGCGGAAAAACAATCCATTTTTGTAATGTATAATTTAATACTGTATATATACAGGTACTAGCCAAAATAGCGATATCTGATGAAATAACGGGAGTAAAGACATTGGTATGGATGAACACAAAATGGACAGCCTGCTTTCCTATATAATAGGATACGAAATAACAGAAAAGAATAACCCCAGCAAAGCGAATCAAACTTTTAGAAATTAAAGCGTCACTTTTAAAGGTAAAGCTTCGATTCAAACAATAGCTGAAAGCTGCCCCTGCTGTATTTCCTATAAAAGTGGCCATCCAGTAGGAAAGACCTAGCAAATGAAAGGTTAAAAACATGATAGACAAACCGATCAAAGTGTTGGCAATCCCTACTATGATGAAGCGGATAAAGGTAAAATTCATTTCCCCACCGTATTCAAAAGGACTTCAAGATTCTGTTTTCCCTTATTATTTTGAGAAAAAGTATCCACTTCAACCGCATATCTTGGACGTCGTTTCACTTCACGATAGATTTTTCCAATGTACTCGCCAATAATTCCTGCAGCTAAGAGCTGCAGACCGCCAACAAACCAGATCGATATAACGATAGAGGTCCATCCTGACTCTGTATGTCCAACCATTTCTTGAAAAATGGCATAACCCCCGGCAATCGCGCTGATAATCACGGATAAAAAACCTATTAAGGTGACAAAGCGAATTGGAGTAATGCTAAAGGAAGTAATTCCGTCAAAGGCAAAAGCGAGCATCTTCTTCAAAGGATATTTAGATTCCCCTGCAAACCGTTCTTTCCTGTCATAGAAAACCTTTGTAGAAGGAAATCCTACAAGAGGTACAAGTCCCCGAAGAAAAAGGTTCGTTTCCTTATATTTAAAGAGTTCATCCAATGCCCGTTTGCTCATTAACCGAAAATCAGCATGATTGGGTACCAGCTTAATCCCAATTCTATTCATCAAACGGTAAAAACCTAATGCTGTAGTCCGTTTGAAAAATGTATCTGTATCCCTTTTGTCTCTGACCCCGTAAACAATATCAAAGCCTTCCCAAAACTTTTCCACAAATGTCCGAATCACCTGAATATCATCCTGGAGATCAGCATCAATGGATACCACGCAGTCAGATTGGCTGCTGGCCGTTTCCATTCCTGCTAATAATGCATTTTGATGACCAACATTTCTTGCCAATTTTAATCCCTTTACAAATGGATTTTTTGCCATCTCTTTTTCAATTAAGAACCATGTCTGGTCCCTACTGCCATCATCTACAAAGAGAATTTTGCTCTCTGTTGAAATCAAAAAATCATCGATTAAATTTTTTAACACACCGGATAATTGTTTCGAAGTTTCACTTAAAACTTCTTCCTCGTTGTAGCACGGTACAACGATAGTTAAGATAGGTCTATTCATATGAATTCCCTCTCCTTTATGATCTAAATTATCCAAATTTTCCTTTAAGAAAAAGGACAATTCATAGTTCGTCAATCCGAACACATGCCAAACCTTTAATTTTTACTTGTTTCAATACATCCTTCAATGCATTGATTGTATTCCTAGGAGCATCTAACTCAGCCCCAGGTGTTTCCCCGCAATCATGCAGCAGGATGACATCACCGCCTTTTATTTCGGCCAGCCGCTGCTTGATTTTTTCACTTCCGCCAGTAGTCCGCCAATCTTCTGCCATAACTGACCAAAGGATGATTTTGTAACTGCCTTTTAGGATTAGATCAAAAAGATTAAGTAATCCCCATGGTGGACGATAATAAACAGGTCTTACTCCTGTGATTTTTTCAATAATATCAGCAGTATCCTCAAGTCCCCTGCGAACCTTCCAAGGTGACATAAACCAGTTCGACTGATGAACAAAATTATGAATCCCAATTAAATGGCCTTCTTGATACATACGCCTAATCAATTCAGGGTGTTTTTTTGCCCTTTGTCCGACCACAAAAAAAGTAGCTTTCACCTCGTTTTTCTTTAATAGATCCAGAAGAATCGGGGTATAAATCGGATCAGGTCCATCATCAAACGTAAAGGCAATTTTTGATGTATCTGCCCCTTTTTTAAAAATTTTCAACCCTAATCCACGTGATAGAAAATAGGGTAAAGCAGTATATAATAAAAACAAAAAGATAAGTCCAAAAATAATGCAGCTCATACTCATCACCTCTTTAGCCACATGGTCTTGTTATTAAACTCAATTAGCCTATTTTTTGTCTTTGGCCTCGATTAGCCGCCATGACAATGACACGAAGAGCATCGGAAGAAGATGTTTTGGTTTGATGTATTTTCATTCTTTGTTTCATTAATGTTAATGGGCCCGGGTCACGAACAAGATTTTTAATTTGCCCGATCAAATCTTTTTCTGAATTTGCAAGAAAAGCAAATCCCGAATGAAAAAGGTATTTCGCATTATCTTCTTCCTGACCAGGCAGTGAGTGGTAGATTAATAATGGCAGATTCATGGCTAACGCTTCAGAAGCAGTCACACCACCCGGCTTACTAATCATTAAGTCTGCTATAGCCATTAATTCATGAATATTTTCACAGTATCCCAATATTCTTACATCATGTTTAGAATCTTTTAATTCCCACTCTAATTGTTTTTTCAACTTTTTATTTTTACCACAAACGATAAAAATTTGTATCGGAGTTGAGATTGATTCTAATGCACGGAAAGTTGAAAGCCCTTTTCCGAAAAATCCGTCTCCTCCGCCCATGATGAGAATGGTGAATTGATTTGAATCAATCATATACTTTTCGAGAAGAAGTCTTTTTGAATGTACCTCTCTAAATTTTTTCCTTACAGGAATCCCAGTCGTTTTAATTTTATATTCTTCTACACCTAATGAAATGAAACGGTCACGCACCTGAGTGGAACCTACAACATATTGATCAGTATAAGGATAAATCCAATAGGAATGGTCTGTATAATCCGTAATGATCGTTACTGCCGGAATATCAATCAATCCCCGTTCTTTTAATTTAGAGATAATCCCCGCCGCGAATGGGTAAGTGGAGACCACTACTTTCGGTTTAATTTCCTGGATGATTTTCAGCATCGACTGCATCCCTAGTAAAAATAGTGAATTCAACTTAACGGAAAAGGAATTTCTAACACGTGTTTTTTTATACAAAAAACTGTACAGCTGCGGCAGCCTATTGATGCCTCTTTTGTAAAGGAAATGACTAATCGGATAAAGATAAGGATGAATCCACTCCATTACATCTATCGTAATAGGTTCAGCATCCGCAAGCATATAATCTACAGCTTCACTTATAGCATTGGCTACTTGTTTATGGCCCTCGCCAAAAGTGGCTGATAGAATAAGGTATTTTTCTTTTTCACGATTACTCATCTTGTTTTCCTCCTTTAAAACCTATGCTCTAGCCAAACGATAAACCTTCGATTCTTCGCCCTTGCCCGCAGGCATAAGAGATTTCTGTTCCAAAATTCCGTTGAAAATTTCAGCAATTCCCCTTGATCCTTCCATTTCAATTCCCTTTTGATAAGCATGTATAGACTGTTCCCATTGATTCATTTTGATTGGATTCTTTAAGATATTTAACAATTCTTGTTCAAAGGATTTTTTCTGTTTCAGTTTAAAAACCAATCCTTTTTGCGTTAAATACTTAAGATTGATTTCTTCCTGTCCCGGAAGAACATTTTGAACAAAAACCGGAAGTCTTTTTTGCAGTACTTCGCTAATCGTCACCCCGCCAGGCTTCGTGACAATCGCATCCATTTTTTCATACAATTTATTCATTTCCGACCTGGATGAAATATAAGGCAGCGGATTGATATGCTCTATATTCCATGAAAGAATTTCATTGTACAATTTTTTATTATTGCCGCAGAGTACGTAGAAATCAGACTGGGATGTTTGCTTTGACTTTTTCAATAGTTTAACAATTCCTCCCAATCCATTGTTCCCGCCAGAAATTAATATCCTGGGTCTGTTTCCTTTTCTTTGCTTCTCAGTGCTTTTGGTAATTTCCGCATGGACCGGAATACCCGTAACAAACAATCTTTGTTCTGGAATCTGATATTTTTGAATGAATTCTTCTTTTATATCCTGGCTTGGAAGGAAATGATATTCAATTTCATCTCTTCCCCAGAAATTGTTAATAAAAAAGTCTGTATATACATTAATAACTGGGGCTTTGCATTTTTTCTTTCTTTTTAATTGACTTAGAAGATAGGATGGGAAACCATGTGTGCAAACAATTAAATCTGGTTTCTCTTCCAGTAACAGCTGCTCCATTTTTTTCAAAAAGAAATAGTGATACCATTTGAAGGAATGTTCATTTGGTGTCTCTGCATAGAAGAACTTTTTATATGCAAGATCATATGTTTCCGGTGCATAACGGATCCATTTTAAATATCCGCTCGTAATCATTTTTTCTAAAGATTGATTTGCATAGCTTAAAAGGTCTATTTTTTTCACGATTATTTCACTTGTTTGTTTTTTAACGATATCCATTAATGCCTCAGCAACCTGATGATGGCCTGATCGCATTTGTAAAAAAGGTAAAAATAATATCTTTTTCATATCTGATTCATCTCCTGTTCAGTAGGAATCATTTATATGTTTTCCACTCTTCTAATCTATCACCGATTTTTTTAATTCCTTCCATTTTCATTAAATTTTAATGAAACGAACAGGAGATTTTTAAGTTATGGATAGGGAGACAGCATTTCACAGTATAGAAAAGAGCAGCTCCTCATCTTGGAGCTGCTCTTAAGCTTTACCTCTTTTTCTTTTTAAAAAATTCACGAAAACAAAAACCAAAAAAATGAATAAAAATAGTAATCCTAAATATGGAACATACCTCGGATTAATGTGCAGGGCACTTCCTGCGTAATAGCCGGCTAAAATAAATGGAAGGGTCCATAAAATGGTTCCCATTATCGAATATAGCAGGAATTCTACAATTGAAATTTTGGTTATTCCGGCAAAGTACGGGCTGATTTGCCTTATTCCGGGCATATAGAATCCAAATAGAATTGTTTTCCTAACATTTTTCGTATATTTATTTTGGACTTTCTCCCACCGTTCATCCGTAATCGCAACATATTTTCCATATTTTCGAATAAAAGGACTGCCTACATATTTTCCAACCAAATAGGCAGTCAGCATACCGGTAAATGCCCCCATAAAAGCGGACAAACTTGATGGCAGAAAGGCAAGGCTATGTTGGTTAATTAATACCCCGATTAAAAATAAGAGTGATTCCTCCGGTGCAGGAATACCGACGATACCGAAGAATAAAAAAACGAAAATAATCAGATAGCCATATGTATTAAGATACTGTAGAAGGGTGTCAATATTCATAAATCCTCTTCACTTAAATTTTTTAATGTAACATAACGGGTTCCCGTTTCATGATTTTCTTTTAAATAAGTCTCCAAGCTTTGCAGCATATAGTGCGGCGCCTCTTCATCAGCACCCGGATTTTCACCGGAATCATGAAGTAGTAAAATCGAACCCTGTTTATTGGTTGACCGCAATTGGTCAAGCAATGTGTTCTTACAATTTTCCGTTTTCCAATCCCCAAAGATATCTGACCACATGATGATGTTATATTTTTTACTCATCAGCAATGTAAAAAGATTAAAATGTCCCCATGGCGGACGGTAAAAAGTCACTTTTTCATTTGTACAATTACTGATGGCCACTTCCGTCATTTTCAACTGTTTCTTCAGCTGAAAAGGAGAAAGTATCCAGCCTGAAATATGTTTAAAATGGTGAATCCCGATTGTATGACCTTCACGATTCATCCGCTTGATAATCTCAGGATACTGTTTTACCTTGCTCCCTACAACAAAAAAGGTTGCCTTTACCCCATATTTTTTTAACAAATCAAGTAATTGAGGAGTATATTCAGGATTAGGACCGTCATCAAAGGTTAAAGCCATCCCATTGGTTTTTGTTCTTTTTGTAATCCTCAAGCTGAGCACACGAATGAGCACCGTTGGGATCACGGAATATAGAAGGACAAGCAGAATGAGGATTGCTATGATTAATATAAATGTTATCAATGTTTTCACCTTACTATAATAATGATTTATTTATTATTTTTTGTATTATCACCCTTTATTATAAATGTAAAAAGGTGTACTGAAAAATCTGTACACCTTTACATATTATTACATTTCTTAAGAAATCTATTTTACTGGAGTTAATCTAACAGGTTCGTGTGTTTCAATGATATCTCCATCTTGGCAGAAAAAGGTATAATCGCCAGTACCAATTCCCCCAGCCGTGCCAAGAATGGTATTCACTTTGGCTGACCCGCTGGCTCCATCGTAAACGAAAAAGTTTGATCCGCGGCCTAGCGCATGTGCATTGTAACGGCCTGCTGGGATATCTTTACCAACCACATATTGTCCGGAACCTAATTTTTTCGGTGCCCCTTCAGCCTTTTGCAGCTGGCCGGTGGCTGATGCTAATTTAGCCTTCGTTTCTTTAAGTTTCGCTTGTGTGTTAGATAACTCTTTCTTTGCACCTTGAAGCTTAGCATCAACATCTTTTCGTCCCTCAGCTAATTCTTTATCCAATGTGCCTTTTATATCTTTAAGTTTGGCCTCAGCATCAGCAAGTTCTTCTTCTGCTGCATCCTTTTTATCAATGATTGCCTTTGCTTCATTTCGTTCCTGCTTTATGGAGTTTAGATCTTTTTTCATCTTACTGATTTCTTTATCCAGTGACGTAATATCCATTTTCTTTCCATTTACTGTTGCTTCAGCGCCACTCGAACCAATCCCTGTTCCTATCAAAATGAAAACAATTGCACCGATTATGATTCCAGCAATCTTTAAAATCTTTTTCACTTTATTTCCCCCTTGTTTTTTAATTAATCATCTTTACAAATCTAATTATATAAGAAAGGGTGCACCAAAAACGGCACACCCTTTCTCAGTATGTGTTTTCAATTTTCACTCAATCCCTGCTTTATACTTGTCCAATACAAGTCTCAACATTTCAAACAATAAGAAGTTAAAGAATATCCAGACACCGCCATATACATATCCACCAACTATATCACTCGGAAGCGTATTAGTTTGTGCAATGTTTACAATAGCTATTCCGGCTAAAATGAACAGTACCAATAAAGAAGTATATATTGGTGTATAACTTTTTTTTGAATGACGAACAAGTAAAAATAAGCATGTTCCATAAATTATGAACATAACAAAGGCATTCCTATCAGGAAAATTCGCAGAGTGGAATTTCCCAAAGAATCCGATTGATTGGAGGGTTGAAAATGTCTTACTAATTAAATCATGAAATGGTTTTGCTCCTGCAATAGAAACACCAAGAAGAAGAAATTCCAGTATTCTGTTCCGTCCCTTACCCCAAATACGGATTATAGTTATTGCAATAATGGAACCCAGTGAAATTATGGATTGGAATACTACAAATGCATTCATCCAATTCGTATATACGATAGAATCGACCATATATTCCGTAATATCGTTAAACTGACGAAACTCATCATATAAATAGTCTTGAGCAAGCCCAATCATCAAGCTGACCATTCCGATTAAAACGACAGTAAGGGAAATAAGAAATATTTCTGTTGCTCTAATTGTTTTTAAGCGTCCAGTCATCCATTTTAATAGATGAATAAAAAAGTTCTTAATTTGGATTTTATAAAACCGGTAGGCAAAAAATCCTGCTAACAAAACAGCAATGACGATAATGAAAAGGACGAAATATTTACTTGCTGCTTCATGGAAAACCTTCCATTGGGGTCCCAATACTTTCCCAAGAGTAATAAAACAAATCCCCCATAGAAATGCACCTGTATAAGCAGGAAAGATAAATTTTCGAAAAGGGATTCTAGATATTCCGGATATATAACCGGTAAAATGCCTGACCCCTGGAATGAAATAAGCAAAAATCAATAATTTACTGCCTGACCGTTCAAACCAAGCAGACACCTTCTTATATCTTTCAGGTCCCAGGTGAATATATTTTCCGTATTTTTCGATTAATTTATATCCCCCTGCCTTTCCAATCCAGTATGTTATAGTAATTCCGGCACCCCCGGATACAAAAACTGTCAGGAGTGCTAAAATATAATTCATTTTCCCCTGATAGACGAAATACCCAGCGTAACTCATTAACAATTCACCAGAAATGGGAAAAGCCATTAGTTCTAGAAAGATACCTAAAAATAAAATCAGATAACTGTGTTGTTCAAATAAGCTTATTAAATATGACATGTGAATGCCTCCATTTTGACCAAAAAACTACTTCTGATGTGATATTTCCTTCCATTTTGTTCTATTCACATTCAATGTAGCACGATAACTGAATACATCTTCCAAATTAATGGATTTTTAATAATTTATTAATAGAAAAAATAGGTGAAGGGGTTAAAAACAAAAAAGCTATTCCCTTTACGAACAGGTCACTAGCTTTTTCATAAAGTAAACAAATTAAAGTTTTTTAACTCTAATGGGGGTCACCATTAAAACAGCAAGGATTATGGTTATCCATACATTGCTATATGAAAAGAATCCCATGACAGCGAGCGGCAATCCCGCAGCTGGAATAGGCAAACCGCTAAAATAACCGATAGTTGGTTTAACATTAAACTTTGCTAACCTTAAAGCCCCCATTATTGGGAAAAGGATAAATGCCAAAGAAGTTAAAATAGACGGAGGTGCTATCGCATGAAATAGAAGTGCAGGAGCAACACCAAAACTAATAATATCTGCTAAGGAATCCATTTGTACACCTAATTCACTGTTAACTTTTAATCCTCTGGCAATTCTTCCATCAAGAAGATCAAAAACCGCTGAAAACAAAACTAATATGGAGGCTGTTTCTAAGAAGCCGCTCATCATACAGGTAATGGATAGAACACCGCATAATAAATTTCCCATTGTAAATAGGTTGGGTACTGCTTTTGCAACTTGACTAAACAAAATCATTCCTCCTGTCGTTAACGATTCCCCCCATTTGATTGGCAGTTTTCTATCTATTCTTCCGTTTTTTTATATATTTTGCTTTTATGAAATGTTACTGTTCTATTAGCTGCATAAGCTTTTATTGATATCATTAACTTGCCTATTTGATTGAAATACCATTCTTTAATTCACTGTAAAAACAAAAAAAGTATTTGGGTTATGTTTACAAGAACTTTGAGGAAGGTAAAGAAAATAATAGGCTCTTTTCTAAAAGATTGTTGCTTTTTGCTCCCTTTTTAAGATTCGTTCAAAAAATAGAGGTAGAAATTCCTATTATTTAGGGAATTGGATGTTAATTAGCTGAAATAGACGGAGGAATTTCCCTTATTTGATTTTAAACTGCTAAAATCGGGTGCTTTTCATTGAATAACGGAAAAAACTCCGCTTATTTTTTACTATTTAATTCTTAATTTTGCAAATAACGGGAAAAATTCCGCTTATTTTTTACTTCGAAGGGGACTATCCTGTAATCCAGCTTTCTCGCAGAGTCCGCTAATAGAACAAACCACCGCTTTTCTTGGCATAACAACATAGTTTACGAAAATAGCCATATAATAAGAAGCAAATATGCAAAGAACTATTCTTATGATTGTGTGTGACGAAAGCTAGGCAGCCATATTGGCTGCCTCATAGACGTTTCTCATTAGGATTAGATATAGCAAAGTAAAGCAATATAGCCGTTATCATCGACAGCACTCCATTAAAATAAAAAGGCACATCCGCACCGAACTTATCCCATAACCATCCCGTGATAAGAGAGGCAGGCAGTAAACCAATTCCAACGATCATGGAGTACATTCCCATGACAGTTGCCTTTAAGTCTTTTGGAGCCACATCCGCCACTAGGGCTCTTTCCACTCCTTTTGTCGCTCCAGTATATACTCCATAAAGCACAAATAAAACCCACATCCATTTAGCTGACTGTGCGAGCCCAAATCCAAAATAAACAATCCCATAAAAAACATACCCTAAAACTAAGAGCGATTTCCTACCCACTTTATCTGATAAACGGCCGGCAGGATAAGACAAAAGACCAGATACCAAATAGAACAACAAATACAATAACAGCACATTTTGAGTAGAAACACCCACATTTGAAGCACGTAGGATTAAGAATTGATTAGAACTGTTTACTAGAGTGAAAAGAAATATGACAACTAATAATCTCTTCAAACGGTGATCTAATACACTCCAATTGAATTGAATAGGCTTACGCATTATTTCTTCTTTTCTATCCTTTGGCTCTCGTATCAAAAAAAGCAATGCAACCCCAATCACAACTGGAAGCATGGAATATAAAAACACCTTCTGGTAGCTTGCATGTCCACCAAAAATGAGTAGATATGCCACTCCAACTCCAATCGCTGCACCCAGCATATCCAACATTTGGTGAAATCCAAATGAACGTCCATGTCTTCCATTTACGCTTGATTCGGCAATTAATGCATCACGAGGAGCCGTTCGGACTCCCTTGCCAATTCGGTCTGACATTCTCCAAATAAAAACGCCAACCCATGAATGGGCTGCAATCAAAAGAATCCTGCCAATGGCAGAAAATCCATATCCGAAAATAGCTAATGATTTTCTTTTGTTCACCTTATCCGCAATATAACCTGCAATAAGTTTTAACAGACTAGCTAGACTTTCAGCAATCCCTTCAATTAATCCAATGATTGTAGGTGTTGTACCTACAGAGGCAAGAAATAAAGGAATTAGTGGATATACCATGTATGTACCTAAATCGGTAAAAAAACTAACAAGACTTAAAATCCAAATATTTCTCATAATAGTTTTGCTCCTCGTTTGATACTTTTGGTTATTATAATACTATTTTTATGAAATACACATATTGATATGAATAATGCACTAACCTCGAAGCAGCAAGCTGGCAATATTTGGGGAATGTTTGAATTGTATCAGTTCTGTTAATGGACGCTGCATTACTAAATAAATAATGATATCTGTCAATATTCTCATAAAATAAAGTGTACCCAAACAGGCACACCTCAGGAATAAAGCTTATTCATTTTTTCAACTTCTTCCTTCATCTCCTGAACCAATTCTGGAGGTGAAAGAAGCCTGGCGGAGCTGCCCCAGCCGCGGAGCCAATTGTAAAAACCTTCACCAACAATGGCTTTTGTTTTAAGAATAAAGGTATTTTCGTCAACCTTCCGAATATCCGCATCCAGCCCGAATTTATCTATTATAGGATTGATGAGGTATTTGTTTCTGAACTCAATTTCCACCCATACACCTGTACCATGAAACATATGAAAATTAAGATGCAGGTATTCATCAATATTGTACTCTTTGCTTCGATACCGCTTTTCCGTCACTTCTACATCCCGCATTCGATCGATCCGGTAGTTGCTTAAACCATCCTTATTCTCCTTCTGACCAATTAGATAGTAGTATCCTTGGTCCCAAATCAAGGCGTATGGATGATAAACATATTCCTGACCGTTGCGGTTCAACTCAAAAGTCCGATCAATGGTATATCTTCCATATTTAAACGTAATGACCTTTTTTTCCTGAATAGCATGGTGGAGCTTATCAATATATACCTTTGTAAGATGGTAAATATGGTCCATCGATTTATTGTATTTAATCGGACTTGGCAGGGTTTTGGCTAAATTGCTGCTCGTTAATTTTCCAAGCTTATCAATAATATTGTTGGCCTGTGACTCTGTGACAAAACTGGCGGAAAGAATGGCATCCACAAGGATCCTCAGTTCATAAGTTTCAAACAGCCGGGATTGGTGGCTGTATACCATTTTTCCATATTTTTGTTCCTCCTGTATGATTTCAAATCCGCTCTCATTCAAGGAATCAATATAGCGTTTAATTCTTTTTTTATCGATCGCATCATTGGTCGAAAGAGCTGATTGAAGCTTCTCAATTAATTGTGCCACCGAGAATTTGTTAGCTTCATCTGTCTCTTCGAAAAATATCTTTTGCAATGCAAGAATTTTTGTTGTATTTGGTACATCAGCCACTATAGGCAGCCTCCTTTTTTAGTCTGGCCATTTCCTGAATGGTATCTCTTAGATGCTTTTCAAAAGAAGGTTCGTACTCAATCTCATATACACCTTTTCCTTTATCACGCAAAAATACTAAAGACATTTTATCAATTTCAGTCTGATTTTGGTGTTCATAGGCCATTTTGTACAAATATAACTGTGGTCTATAATATTGGATTAACTCTTCCACGTTGTCATGGATTCGGTTCGTTTTAAGGTCCAGCACTTCCAATTTCCCCTTCTTTTGGACCACCTTATCAATTTCACCAAGAATTTGAACCCCATCTAATTCCAAAACAAAGGCCCATTCATTTTCTATTGGCTTTCCAAACTCTTTGTTTTGATAGGATTGAATCAATGGTTTAACATTACTCATATAAAGTTCATGTTCATCTTGTACCATAATGGAAAAAGCTTCCCTGTAAGCATCTTTTTCGCTGTACCCTTTATCAAGAAGTTCACAGATTCGGTGGACTATAGTACCAAGTGTCCGCGGGTCAACCTGATGCATGAGATTTGCTGCCGAATCCTCACTCAATTTATCATCCGTCTTAAATTCCTCCATGAATTCCGTTTCCTCCAGCCAGTCTTCCCCCAGCTTCAATAGATGTTTATTTAGAAATTCATCCGGCTCAGCAATATAGCTCATCACTTCAGAAACAGAAAATGTAACTGGAATGTTTCTTTCCAGTTTTACCTTCGGACCTTCATAAGGCTCCTTAAATTCCTTTACAGCCTTTTGTTCCGGGATACCTTCTTTTATTTCAATCAGTTCCATAAGTTCTGGACTATTTTGCAAGGCATTTTCTAACCAAGTATACCAGGTATTTTTATTTCCCTTATCCTTAGAAGATAAAATTAATAAATCCCGTGCCCGTGTTAATGCCACATAATATAAACGTTTCGATTCTTCAACAGCCTGATCACTAGATTTGGAATGAGCAGACTTAAAATTAGGAGAGCAGACTTTTATTGGATCTCCCAAAGGGTCTGACTCATCATCTGCATTGAAATTGACCGTCAAACCAAGTTCATAGTCATATTGAAACGGTTCTTTTTCTGCCGGAATCCCCTTAGATAAATTCGGAACAAATACAACAGGAAACTCCAAACCTTTTGAACCATGGACGGTCATAATATGAACAAAGTTTCCTCCGGCCAGTTCTACTTCAGCGTCTCCCTCCTTTTTCGAGAGGTCGGCTAAAATCGAGATTTGGTTCAGCATTTCATCCATGGAAACGGCATGTAACGTTGAAATGGTCTCGATTAATTTTTCAACATTCTTGATTTTCATTAGATTGTTCTTTTGGAGCAGCAGCATTTTTTTCAGTCCGCTCTCTTCAAACAACTTCAGCAGCCGTTTACGGTTGGAAGCTGACCAATAAAATGGAACCCATTTCTCGTAAAGCTGGCAAAACGTCTCCAGTTTCTTTTGCAGCACAGGGTTTTTGAGTTTTATAAATTTGTTCCCGTAAATAAAAATGGGAAGGTTCTCCTGTTTCTCTTGTCCATACTGAATCTCCAAAAACTCTTCCATTGTTACTCCGAAAAGCGGTCCTCTTAAAACCGACATCATGTAAAGCGGTTCAAAAGGTTTGTTTAGCCACTGCAGCAGGCTAAGAAAATCGATAACTTCCTGCCGCTCATAAAATCCCAGTCCTCCGTAGACATTATACGGAATATCATAGGCTTGTAAGGACAGCTCTAATGTAGTCAAGTTAGTTCTGGAAGCAATCAGGACCGCCATATCCCGCCATTCTACAGGGCGCCACATCTCTTCATCCTTATCAAAAATTTCTGTTTGCGCCCTTTCCAATTCCGCCATTCTCCGTGCCAGCATCATATATTGATTTTCATCAGCCGAATTTTCCTGTTCCTCGCTTACTTTGATATACTCCACCCTTCGTTTTGCAGCACGCTCCTCGTTTCGAAAGGCAGTCATTGGGGAATAGGCGGTTTTATACAGAAGGTCTGCGGATTCTCCCTCTCTAACACCCATCAGCTCTTCCTGGCCGAACAGAAAATTAATAAACCGAATAATTGAATCACATGTGCGATAGTTCGTATTCATATCAATAAAAGAGCAGCCGCTGTCTACCTTCGCCTGATTCATTAAACCATTAAAAATTTGTACATCTGCACCGCGGAACCGGTAGATGGATTGTTTTCCATCTCCGACAATGAAGCGGTATGCAGGGTTTATTTTTTCAATCATCCGAAGCTGCAGCTGGTTGGTGTCCTGCATTTCATCTACTAAAAAATGTTTGAATTTAGTTGAATAGTATGGTTGAATGGCAGGATTATCTATAAGGGCAATTGCCTGTTGCTGTAAGTCGGAAAAATCAAGCGCTGCCATCTCGCGTTTTCTTTGATTATATTCTTGGTGAAATGAAACTAGCAGCTCTTCAAAATCAAATAAAACCGCCCCTAACAGCTGATATGGAAGATATACTCGTACATCCAGCCACGTTCCCAGCAAAGTATATAAGCTGGGGTTTTGAGCCATTAGCGTTTTTGGCACCTTGTTACTAACTGACTCCCATTTGATTTTCAGACCATTTAGCAATTCTTCTCCATGCAGTCCTTTTTCAAATAATTCCCTTGGACCGTAAAATAGCGGCTGGTTTGCTGGTGACAACTTCGGATTGTCAGATTCAGATTGGAAAAATCGGTAAAAATCTTGTTCAAATGCTTGTAAATGAGATTCTGCTTCATTCCGCCAGATTTCTGCCATTGCTTCCACATTTAAGGTATCTTTTAATAAACCTCCCATTTCATATTCCCTAATCTTTCCATAAACTAAATAAAGACAGTCTTTAAGTGACCATTTGTTAATGGACTTTAATAATGCCTGCCATCTATTGTCCTGTTCAGCTTGTTTGATTAAATCTGTAAATATTTCCGACTTCAGGAATGAGCTTTGAATGTTATCCAGCACCACATTATGTGGGAACAAATCTGCCTCAAGGGAATTCTCCTGAATAATCCTCTGACAAAAACTATGGAAAGTTGAAATAACGGCTGTTTCCATGCCTTCAATCTGCTTTTTCCAGAAGGTTTCCGCCTCCATTGAATTTGGATATTCCGCCTTCGCATTTTTGAGCTTCCCCAGCAGGCTTTTTCGAATCCGGCTTCTCATTTCCAATGCCGCATCTTCTGTAAAGGTGAGGGTGACAATTTCATTTGTTTCGGCTCCCATTTGGGTATTTTCCGTATATCCCAGTAAGCTTTGCAGCTTAAGTTCACATAAATGAACATAGCGTTCTGTTAATACCCTTGTTTTTCCAGAACCGGCTCCTGCTGAAACTACGATTAACGGTTCATCCCCGAAAATGGCCTTTGATTGCTCTTGATTATAATTCATTTTCTTCACCTCTCCTTATGAATCCTGCTGTTCCTTTGTTACCCGGCAGACTGACTTGAATTGGCAATACGTACAGGAGCTTTTAGAAAATGGCCGGACTGAAAAATCTGTGTAGGTTCCATACCACAGTTTTTCGATTAATTCAGGAATTTTGTAATCCTCTTTAAGTGAATGACTGTCAAGCGGGGTGATATTGGCCTTGGCCCTTTTGTTTGGTGCGAATCTTAATTTCTGCTCTTCATCCCTCCAAACCGTATTTCTCTTTCTTTGATTTGGTTCTTTAATAGAAATATAGCCGCCGCCAACAGCCTCTCCAATTGGAATCCGATGATGCTGGTATTTCCCCTCTTTAAACTCATGTTCAAGAGCAATCATGTATAAAGGAATCTGCATCACCAAGCCGCAAGGAACTTCCGTCTTAAAATCCAGGCCTTTATTGCTCGACTTATAGTCATAAATCACGAAGCCATTTTCATCAATATCAAT
Source organism: Neobacillus mesonae (assembly GCF_023715155.1). Lineage (GTDB taxonomy): Bacteria > Bacillota > Bacilli > Bacillales > Cytobacillaceae > Neobacillus > Neobacillus mesonae_A. Next base: position 14,631 of record NZ_JAMBNQ010000030.1, on the reverse strand, counting down.
ACGATCGATTGTTCCTGTAAGGGTAAGAAGTTCATGATTTTCTAGTTCAAAAGTTAGCTCAACAGGTTCTTCCAGCCGGAAAATACTCATATCTGCAAGCTCTTCATTGTGCCAAAAACACATTTTTTCAGCGGCCAGCCATCTTCTCAGCTTTTTCCACCATTCCGCTTTTTCCAGGTCAAGTGTGTATTTCGGAATCTCCAAATGGTTTCGTTCAATTGTTTCCCATTCTGTTTCAAAAATTTCCCTTAGTTTCTTTTCTTCCATACCTTGAAAAAATGAATGTAACTGGCTAAAAGGTACCCCTATTGCTTCCTTATAAAATGTTTCAATAATCCTATGCAGCATATTACCCGTTTCAATTGGGTCAATCCTAGTCTGTTTTTCCAGCGGCTCTTTCACTTTCAGCCATTTTTCCATAGCAAATTTAAACGAACAGGCAGCATAACTTTCGAGCTTTGTAATGCTTGTCCGGTTTGACGCAAGCTTATCAGCCCATTTTTTAGGTATCATTTCTTTACCTGATTGTAAATGGTCTAAGTTTTTCTGATATTTTTCTAAAAGCGGCGCTGCCTTTGTTACCTGTCTTCCTATTCCCGAATGGAAGGCGAGTTTTTCCTCATACTCATCTTTTGTCAGGAACGTATCGTCCGTAAATCTGGAAATAGTGGAATAGGTGGTGATTTGATCCGTTAACTCCATTAAATATTTGGAAGGTAATAATGGCTGATTTGGATTCATTCCCTTTACATACGAAAAAGATAGATTTTCGGCAATTTCGTTTAGTTGTGCAAATAACGCGTCATCTTTTTTTCGATAATAGGCTTCAGTTGGGAATGGGAATGGACTTAAGATATGATCCAGATACCTTTCCTGGAAATACCCCTTTAAACTCGTTTGCTTCGGAAACTCTCCTTCATTAAGACCGAGAACAAATAAATGCTTTCCTTTAAACAATGAAACATCCTGGAATGAATATAGTGTGATGCCATCTGTGGGAGCCCTGTCAATATAGAGTTCTACTTCTTCCAATCTATTTAGCAGGAGATTTCTAAATGTCTCCAATCGAATCGGCATTTCAACCGAATACTTTGCCTCAATCGCGGTCGATAGAAACTGCTTTACCTGCTGGCACGCCCTCCATTCAAGTGCAGCCTCCGAAAATCCTGCCATTCTAGCTTTAATTAGCTTTTTCCATATTGCAGGAAGCTGTAATTCTTCTAAAAAATGAAGCAGGTACTTTTGATAGTCCAATGTGGCTGCTTCTTCTGGTAATCCCGCTTGAAACTGCCCAATCTGTTGTAAAATGGAGGCAATCTCCTCTTGTTCCCATTCCCCGGATTGAATAAACAATTGTTTTATTTCATTGAATTCATTTGGGAAGAGGAAATAGAGTTTGGCAACCGTATCGATGAAGGGAAGCAAGTCCCATTTTGTTTGAATTTCTGGCTTATCCAACAACAGCTGTAAGAATGGCATGAAGGACGTTTCAGCTAGCGGCTTTTTCTTAGAACGTTTAATCGGCACTTGAATTTTTTCGCTGATTCGTTCCAGTTCTGGTAAATAGGCTCGTTCATTTGTCAGCACTATTCCAAACTGGCGATATTCTTCCTCTCCCTTTAGTTGAGCAATTGATTCAAGCACCCCGTAAATTTCCTCTTCCATTGTAGTTGCGCCAGCAACAGTAGTAGTTTGGCAAACTTGCACAAGCTGTGGTATTGAATCCTCTCGTACTTTCAATCCCAGTCTTTTAAGTACAGCAGCTGTTTCCCGGATTATTGGCATATCCAGTGCCGGCAAATAAATGGTACAAGGTACGGATGCTCTGATTAAATATTCAATAAACTGATATTGTATTGGTCCAAATTCCATGTATCCGTCTATCACTACATGACTAAGCGGAAAGGAATCTCCTTTTAAACCTGCTGCTGCAGCCATCTGAATCCGGTTTTCGGAATCAAATAGACGCTTTTTGTCTCGGTACTCATTTTCGTATTGGTAAAATACTTCTTTGAGCTCTGCCAATTGTTCAGGGGTTTCTTCCACTGTTAGCCCTAACTGCTTTAACTGCCCATAGCTTTCAGCAAAGGCTTCAGCTTTTAGCAAGTATTCCTTTTCCGATTTATTTTTCACTTGTTTTTTAAGGATTTCATAAAAAATATGCATCCGATTTTCTTTTGAAATCCGGACAAATTCAACTCCAGCTGATTTTAAAAGAGATTCAGCCAGATCATCAAACGTTTTATATTGGATTCCCGGCTTCAATTGCCGCGCTGTGAGAAGCCATTTTCCTTTGGAAGGAAGTATATAGTAAATTGGTTTCTGTTCCTCGGATTGCCGGATGAACCATTCATTCAGGCGGTGTTTGGAAGCTGTATCCTGAAAGTTAGAAAAAATAACTTCTCCCACTGCGATCACTCCTTATTTTCTATGTACTATTATATACAAAAAGGTGTACTAAAAATAGTACACCCCCTGATTAAAATCTAAGTCATCCCGTTTCATCCAGATCTGAGAGTATTTTTTTCAAATCATCCACTGTGTGCTGAGCGCTATCTAATCGAATGGTTTGCACCTCAATATGTTTCACAGGTGTGGACTCTGGCACTCTCCATTTTGGAAGTAGTCCTTCATCCTTAATCCTTGGATAAAGAATGATACACCGCTCTGCTGTTTTATAAGAAGTAATGTAGGCATACATTTGATAAATATCACCTTGCTGTGAATGGTAGAGTATGTTTTTCCATTTTGTATCAAGGATGATGATAGGTTCAGGCTCTTCCCCGGACAGACGTGAAATCACAAAATCCGGTTTTAATTGAATCGTTTTTCTGCCTGTGTTGGCATCAATTAAAAGTTTTCTGCCCCGATGCTGCAAGTCCAGTTGATAATCTGACGGCGGGAGAACCCTTTTTAGGCATTCCCCGACATATCCTTCATATAAGTCATTTATTTTAAATAAAAATGTAAAGGCGATTTGGCCGCTTGCCCCTGTTCCCATGGATGTAGAGTGAATAATAGCAAGAGCGAGCTGCAGGACAGCTTCATAGTGCTGGTTTTGACGATTAATCTGAATAGTATCCATTGTAGCAGGATTTACATAAACATCGTCCACTTCATCAAACATTTCAAAAATCATGAGAGTCTGCGTTTTTAACGCAGACTGCTGAACATAAGGATAGATGATTTTCAAAGCAGCCTTTAAAACCTGGTTAAACAGGACATTCGGAGATAACTCATCATATTCACAAAAGGCATTTACCGAAACAAAAGCGTTTTTACGGATATGCGGAGAGATTAACAGCCGCCCCTTTAAATGATTCATATTTTCAGACTTTGTCGTATATCCGCGATATAGTCCCCGTTTGACCGCCTTGAAGAGCTCGGTAATATAAAGTCGTGCTAGAATATGGGCCAAATCAACCTTCTCAAACTGACTGATTGTCTGGTCATTCAGCTGAACCGGGAGCTGTTTCGTTAAACTCAGCATATTTAATAAGGCACGCCTGTTTAGAGCGGTGTCGGTCTGATGCAGGTCCAGCTTTGGAAGAATCTCAATCCGAACCGTTTTTAGCTGGATTACGCCTGTTAAATTAATAAACCTAAGCCGCTTGTTCCCGTACTCTACTACATTTTCATTTTGGTATTTTTGTTCAAAAAATTGAGTCAGGTGCTCCCATTCCATTTTTGTCAGATGTTCTTCCAAATAAAGCCAATCATAGGCCTCACGTATCGTTATGGATTTCATTACTCATAAATCCCTTTAATATCTTCTACCGTAATATTGGCTTTCACATGATATCTTGGCGGAAGATCCAGCGGTGTATACCCTGAAGCCCGTTTAAACAAGGCAGAGACATCAGCCTGCTCCTGGTAAATGATAAAGGAGTCTTGTTCACTTTTGCCTATCCCTCCAAGCACCAGACCAATTTTTTCCCAGTCATCATAAAAATACTCTTTCAACAAAGGAATAATTTTGTTCTGCATCGTTGAAATCAACTGCTCCACGGTTTCAACATGAATGAAATAAGCATGGCCAATCATATGGTCCCGGCTGTACAACACTTCGATCCGTTGATTAATACGGTGCAACAATGTTGGCAGATCAATATCATCAATCGATGACAAAAGAGAAGGCTGCGGCATGATTTCTTCAAATTCAAACCGGCGCCGTAAAGCTGTATCTAATAAAGCAATCGAACGATCGGCCGTATTCATGGTAGCAATGATATAAAGGTTTGGCGGCAGGACAAAGGTATCACCCGAATAAGGTAATTTGACTATTGTTTCATTTTCAGTTGTGAGCCGTTTGTCTTCCTCCAATAAAGTAATCAGTTCCCCAAACACCTTTGATATATTAGCGCGGTTTATTTCATCAATAATCATGACATAGCGGTCTGCCCTATCAAAATGGAATTCTTGGTTCTGTTCAAGAGCCTCTAATACTTTGCTCTTACGTTCTTCATAATTGAGTGTGTAGGAAGATTGGGTCAGGCCGGCAAAAAGTGCATCGATGACAATTTGTTTGAAAATTCCGTCTTTTGGTACAAAGGATGCCTTCCCGTCAGAACGCAGCCCTTCAATAAAATCTTCATAGGCATAGGATTGGTGGAAGGTGACGAAACGAATTTGTCCCTGTTGCTGCAGCTTTTTATAATAATTCTTTATATCTATTTTTTCCGTTAAATCATCTTGAGCCATTTGATAGATAATTTCCAGGGCTTTAGATGCCACTTGATAAGTTTTCCCTGTACCAGGTGGTCCGTACAAAATTAAATTTGGTGCAAATAGCAGTTCATCATTCTCATGGTTTGGCACTAGTTCTACTTCCAATGTCTCGTTCCTCACAATCTTTGTTTTTCCAGTTTCCTTGTCGTTTGTAAAAACTAAATGAATATCCTGCTGCGGCATTTTCGCCGTTGATCCATGAACCGGTGCGAATTGATCAAGCATTATTCGTGGTGATAATTTAGTCAGACTTGAAATCTTTAACCAAATCTTTTTCCCTTTCGACGAGACGTTTTGAAGATTTAGAACTTCCATGTGTGAAGGAATTTCTTCTTCATTCAAGATGATTTCATCAATCGCAGCAGCCCATTCAATTTCTTTAGTAGAACGGTCGCAGATATATAATGTTGCTTGGTGTATGTATGGAAGAGTCTTCCTGTTTATATCCTCTGTTTCAATGGCTCCAATGATAAAAGTATTATGTATTAATTTTTCCTCCATTTCAGCTATAGAAGCCGCAGATTGGAAAGATAATAGAGAACAATCTAATTTTAAAGAATCACTTCGATCTGAGAATTGAAAAATCAGCTTGCTTAACTTCTTAAACTCATTTTGTTTAAGCGGCGGATTGAGCTCATTTATGTCGTTAGTAATTAAATTTAATATAACTGCTGTATAGACATAGAAGGTCAAATCCTTTTTGCCATTGATCTCAGGGAATTTCTGATATGTATCTAGCAAATCGATATAATCATCATCCGATCTTTTTCCAAAAATGAGGCGGTTAATGCTTCGTTCAAATTTATAGGCCACAATGAATTGATTAGGCAATTGCATGTTTTTGACAATTGAGTAAAGATGGACAAAATGTCCTTTCAGTTTACTCGGCATTTCGAAGTTGTCCCGGATGATCCGGTAGTCTTCATTCTGGGTTTTGATTTCATTAAATAATGCAACAATATCGAGTTTACTCGACTTAAAGTTGTTGATCATGTTATTTGTTTTTACAATCATATCCACTACGCCTGTAAACAGATCCAAATCCGTCATGTCGTCTTCTGTAAAAACAGCATCCGGTGTGCGGATGATATCCATTATTCTTCGGAACGCCGCTTTTTTATTGGCATCCCAATTCATCCCCTCCACCCTCTGGTCATACTCGATATGCCAGCTGGCCGTTCTTTCAAATTGCTGATCAAACATATCCTTATGCTGGGTTAGAATTTGGTCTAATGGTATCATTTTGTATTTGTCAATAATGTTATGGATTCTTTCCAATTATGTTTTCCTCCCTTTCCTTTGGTGCTCATGTACATTATAAACGATTAATTTTTTTATGGTGTACCAAAAATGGGTAAGGCTGGTTTGGGTGGCGGATATTTGGTTTTTTTAAATAGGAGAACTCTCATGCTGCCGCCTAGGTATCCATGCTGATCACCTATTTATCAAATTTCCGAAAAACCAAGGATCATTTTTACCATAAAATGCATTGTGTTCTTTAAACGGGAAGAATCACTGCTTTATATTTACCTTTACCCGTTTTTTCCGCTTTCGCTGGTAAAATCAACGCTTTATTCTATCCTCTATGAGGACGGAAAGCTTTTGATTTTTCCAATCTTTCCCCGTAAAAATAATGGCACCGCCCCATTTCGAGCAGTGCCTGATTCTAATTACTCTGAAAGATGTTTATGCTTTTTAAAAACAAATCGAATTCCGCTTCACTATTGAAAGTATACATATAACCAAAATTGATAGGCGTTTTTCCCTTGTTTAAGTCCTTTGGAAATTTCCTATAAGCAGTACTGCTTCGGCGCACCCCGTTGCTTTTTAATGTTTCATGCTTATTCACAAAATTTGGATCTAATACGATGCTGGTTTCTTTTTTATTAGGTGCCATGTAAATTATTTGTTTGCTAATTGTATGTTCAAATTCCACCGCTTTTGGCGTTTCATTGGTGATGATATAATCATTTTTTTCTAAAATATCACAGAAGCTCTTTTTGCTTTCTGATATTTTGACCATTTTTTCCGGGGCTTTTTCCAGAACTGCTGAATTTTGTACTGCTTTTGCTTCAAGCCGCTGATGAACCTTCATGGATTCTTCCCGAATTACTTCAATTTGCCGTTTCACTTCTTCCCTAATCCGTTCATCCAAGTCTTCTAATGCAATGAGTGTGCCTTCCTGGCTTGTTTTTACTGGCAGCTGATATTCCGGAACTTCAAAATCGAAGTTTACGTACACCTGCATATACCAAACACTGATTTCAAATAACAGTTTATGAGCTTCAAGAACATCCTTTATCTCCGCTTTTTTCACATCATGGACTGCTTTATTCCCCGTTCTTCTAATCCACTCCAGTTTGGTATAAATTTCTTCCTCAATAAGATCCTGCCGATATAATTTATGTATTCGCTCTGCCGGTTTTAATGGATAGATTTTCTCCAATCCCTCTTTTTGGCTGATGATTTTAACCAGCTCTTCCGCATACAATCGAGTTTGCATTAATGTACCATGAGGATTCTCAAACAATTGATCCTCTATACTCTGTGCTAAATCTGCGAGCTCATTTGAAAATTGTCTAACGAAATCGAATAAACGGTTGCTCATGTCTTCCTCCAAAATAAAATCCATTGTTAATGGTTTATAACAAGTTACAGCTTTCCAATAGTAAATAAAAGCCGGTACAGCTTAAGAGAATATATGTAAAAATCTTGAAAATCCGCTGATTAATCCATTTAAAGATGATTTGACCAGCAAACAACCCAAGGAGAACCAGTGGCAGTGCATGAAGGGATGATTTCCAAATAACTAGGTCGGTCCCGGTAAAAATAATTTGGGTGAATAAACTAATAAAATAGATAAACAGATAAAAGGCTAAAGTGGTCGCCCGCAATTTCCCTTTTTCAGTATCCGTTCCCGTCAAGTAAAGCAGGATCGGCGGTCCCGGCATGCCAATACTTGTCGTGAAAAGTCCTGAAAAACCTCCAACAATTAAATCTCTTCCATTTGTTGATCGAACCTTAAAATTAAATATGAGTAACATCGTTAAAACTAAGAGAAGAATGCTGACGATTAATTTAAAAGCATTCAAATTTATTGACATAAAGATTAAAATTCCAAAAGGTACGCCAACAATGCTTCCCATAATAAATCTCTTTAGCAGCTTAACATTTACATCTGATTTTATTTTCCAAATAAGGGATATAGAGATTACTAAAGACAAAATAAGGTTTATTTGAACCGCTTCTTTTGGTTGGAATATCAATAAAAGAAAAGGGGTTGCCATTATAGAAAAACCAAATCCTGTACTCGTTTGCAAGATAGATGCTGTCAAAATAATACTAAAAAAGATTATATCGTTCCCCAAAATAAACCTCCATATAGTCTATTTTTATATTAGTTTATCATGAAAACATCTATTTTAGGCTTTTATGGAAGAAAAAGGCGCAGATAAATCGAAGAGTTTATTGCGGTGATTTTAAAATTGCAGATACATTTGAAAAATTGCAAATATCTTCTTAAAAACTGCAGATAAATCTCAAAAATAGCAGATTTCTTTACCAAACCTGCAGATAAATTTTCCCAAAACAAATGTCAGGCACCTCTCCCCCGTTTGGAAGGTGCCTGACATAAGGAAATTTGCATCTCTTTTTACACCCACTTAATAGAGCCAAATTCGCCGTGTGGATGGTTTTGTAATTTAAACTTTTTATATTCCCGTTCTAATTTAAGCAGCGGCATTTCGTAAAGCTTTTTATCTTCTTTAGTATATACGTTAAAGAATAGTAATTTATTGATTAATTTTTGTCTTCTCTTTTCATCATTTTTTCGCATCAGAAACACTCCTTCGGTATTTTATGTTTCTTTTTCAACTATTTTAAAGGCTTGCCTTATTAAACATCCATTCAGATTTTTTTGTTACCCTTATTATAATTCTATAATTCCTATCTGTAAAGTATGAATTCAAATAAATGAAAAATGCCAAACACCATTTTTAGGTGTCTGGCACTTTTTTTACTCTGATTTATTTTGTTCCTTTTGATACTCTTTCAATTGTTCAATCATGACACGGAGCTCAGGTTCTGTAATGGATGGATAGTTATCAATCTTATCTCTTACATATTTTAACTGCTCGGGAAGATCACTAGTTTTATGAGAGAAAAAAGATGCCACTGTTCCGGTTACAACCCCAATTAAACCAATCCCGACAAACATCAGCACACTCGCTATAATTCTCCCGGCATCTGTTTCGGGATATAAATCTCCATAGCCGACAGTTGTCGTTGTTACGACGGTCCACCATAAAGCATCACCATAGCTGTCGAATCCCGGTTCAATCCAAGTCATGGGGATTGCTGATAAAAATAAGAGGGCAATAACGGTGACAAATATTTTATCCAATCGATATTTTTCAAATAGGAGATCTAAAATAGAATTATTTCTTTTTAGGACGAGGATTAATCTAATTAAACGAATTAAACGTACTAAACGGAGCGTTCTAAATAGCTGATCTACAGGAATCAGTGCCAGCAATTCAACAGGATGATTTTTAACAAATTCCCATTTATTCTTGCTTAAGAAAAAGCGGATCAAGTAATCGAACACAAACAGCCCCCATACAAACCAGCCTAACACTGCGTCCTCCCGTGCAGGCAAATCAACACTCAAAGAAAAAATAATCAGTCCAGCTAAAATACATTCATAAATAAAACCAATCTTTTGTTTCTCCAAAACGACACCTTCTAATGCTAAATTCACTATTGTCTACTCTAGTTATCTATTTTAAGTGAAGAATATGGAAAAAAACAAGAAATGAAAAAGACCGCTGGTAATGAACACAAACGGTCTAAGAACGAACACAATTTCTTCATTTTAATCCAGCACATTTACCAAAGTGCCTATATTTTCAATCGAGATTTCCACTTCATCATTTGATTTCAACCAAACTTGTTGATCTTCCGGATATCCTAAAATCACCCCATCCGGAGTTCCAGAAAAAATAATATCTCCCGGCATTAATGTCATATGCTGGGATAAATAGCTGATAATGGTTGCACAATCAAATATCATATCTTTCGTATTAGCTGATTGGCGAAGTGACCCATTCACTTTACAGGTAACCTCCAAAGAGTTTGGATCAATTTCATCCGCTGTTACCAAATATGGCCCAATTGGTGCGAAAGAATCACAGCTTTTTCCTAGCAGCCATTGGCTTGAGCGGAATTGTAAATCCCTTGCCGATAAATCATTTCCAACCGTATAGCCAAACACATGCGATAAGGCATCTTCTGTTGATACATTTACCGCCTCTTTCCCGATGACAATTACAAGTTCTGCTTCATAATCAACTTTCTCCGAACTTTTTGGAAGCGGAATCTTTTGATTGTGTGCTGCCAATGCATTGTTAAATTTACTAAAAATGATAGGAGAAGTTGGAATATCCATTTTGGACTCTTCTGCATGATTCACATAATTGAGACCGACACATAAAATTTTTTCAGGCTGTGTTACACAGGGTGCATAAACAATTTCCTCTTCTAGAATCGTTTGAATATCCTTATTTGTTAATTCTGCTAATTGCGAAAGTCCCTTTTCTCCGCTGGCGATCACCTGCTCGATCGTTAATGGTGCATCCAAATGATAGGCCTTTGCAGCTTGTTCAACATCAACGATACCTTTGTCCGTTTTAATTCCTAAACGAATTTGGCCATCTGCCTTAAAATTCACGAATTTCATGTTTTATCTCCTCTCACAAATAATCAATCATCACTATGTATTTTATCTCTCTGTCTCATCATACTGATTGCTTCACTATTCTGTTGTTCTCCTCCATCATCTTTATACCGCCTTCATTTTAACATATTTAATTGAAAATTAATAAAGTTTTTGATTTTCGAAAGGAACAAATTTCTTTCATTTTCCTTTACTATTCTTCATTTTTTTACTATCATATTTGGAATGAATATTATTTCACATACATAAAAAGGGGTTTCTCAAATGATTAATGTTTTATTTGTCTGCCTAGGAAACATCTGCCGATCTCCAATGGCTGAGGCTTTTTTTCGGAATTTACTGGAAAAGGAAAATTTATCGGATAAAATTTCTGTTGACTCTGCAGCAACCAGCTCTTGGGAGATTGGTTCGCCTCCCCACAAAGGAACGATTACTATTTTGAAAAAATACAATATTTCCTCTGAGGGTCTTATCGGCCGCCAAATAACAAAAGATGACTTTGAAAAATTCGAGTATATTATTGGCATGGATGATAGTAATATGAAAAACCTTTCCGAGATTGCCGGTAATCCAAGCCATCCAAAGCTAATCCGTCTCCTTGATTTAACCAACCATCCAAAAGATGTGCCGGATCCCTATTACACTGGAGATTTCCAGGAAACTTATGACCTTGTTTCCGAAGGGTGTATGGCATTGCTGGAAAAAATACGCAAGGAACATGACCTATAAGAAAAAATGCTGAAGCTTTTGACTTCAGCATTTTTTCCATTTATTCCACTTCTCGATAAATATTAACTTCCATACTCTCCCGTAATTTCGAAAGTTCTGGAATAATTCTTTTCATATGTTCAGTTTGATTATGTTTCTCTAATGCCTCTTCATTCTCCCATTCTTCAAGCATTGTAAAGATAGAAGGATCATTTAATTCTTCAAATAGAGCATATGAGATACAACCTTCTTCTTTTCGGGTTTCAGCCACAAGTTCTCTTGATATCCTGATATATTCTTCTGCTTTAACATCAGGTTTTAATTTCCCTTTTGCCACTACTTTAATCATTTCGGTTTACTCCCCCATTTAAAGATCAAATTTTGACTTCAAATAATAGTATACACCATCTTCATCACAGGTAAATTCTGTTACATCATCAGCAGCTGTTTTTATGAAATCGGGTGCATTTTTCATGGCAACGGCAAAATGTGCTAGTTTTAGCATCGGCAAATCATTGTCACTATCTCCTATTGCCATCATTTCATTTTCTGATAAATGAAAATACTGGAGCATATGTTGAATACCAGTAGCTTTCGTTACATTTGGCGCCATAACCTCAACATTGTACTCAGAGGAGACAGACATCGTAAAATCTATGTCGTTTTGAATTCGCTCCAATTCTTGTTTCCAGCTGTTAATATGTTCTTTTGTTCTGGCAAAGAAGTAAAATTTGGAAAACTCTTTTCCATCTATTTGATCTTTCCATTCAATTAATTCTGGAACAGCCTCCTTGCGTGAAAGCCATTCATTGATTCCAACACCTTCCGGCTTGGGGTCCCTGATCTCATTCTCCATATATGTTTGATCCTGTTTTAAAGTAAAACGGGGGCTTCCATAGGGAAAAACTTCATAGTATAATTGATATTCTCTTGCTTTTTTAATGAGAAGGTCAACCAGCTCAAGCGGGAGTAATTCCTTAAACACCACTTCATCCCCGACATTTCCCAACATGCCGTTTGAAGAAACGACCCCATCTACTTGAAATCCAGCTGGTACGACTGCTTCGATTTCATCATATGACCTTCCTGTCGCAATAAAAACGAAAATTCCTTGCTTTCTTAATTCGTCAATGACTTCTTTCGTACGGATACTGACCTTATTTTGATGGTTCAAAATGGTCCCATCCATATCTAAAAATATCGCTTTCGGTTTAAATTCCAATGATGTTTCCTCCAACTTTTCTAAAAGATTACACATGTTTTAGTGTAACCACAACATTTTTAAAACTAACGAAATGATAAATCAGCCAATTCAATAATTACAGCGTTTCTTTCACTATTTTACCATCAAAAAAATAGTTTAATGAGCTCATCGAATTTTGCTTTATTAACATTCTCCTTCGAAACATTCCCATCCACCCATTGTGTAAAATGTGAATCTGTTAAAGTAATATTTCCGGTTTCCGTCAGCCGGGTCAATAATGGGTGTTTATTAAAAGAGGATTCTGGATGCTTTGCAATAATGGTTTGGATTTCATTCAATTGATTTAAATTCGTAATCAGATTTTGGGAATCAAAAGCATAACCGATTCTCCAATCAGCATCTTTATGCTTTAATTTCATTTCTAGAGCAAAGTCTCCCTGTTCAATCTTAACCTTTTTAATTCTAAAATCACCATTTTTAGTTGATACGGTTTCCCCAGTAAAAGGAACGGGTATTAATGGCAAATTCCCGCCAAAACCAGTATCAATTAAATAGGATTGATCCTTATGATTTAAAAGAATTGTCACATGGGTTCTTCCTAATGCGGCATATTGACCTGCTGCTTGATTGAACACAACCCCTGTTGCTAACTTTGCATTAAACCCGTTTTCTAGTAGATAAAAATAGAATAGCGGATTTAATTCATAACAAAGTCCGCCTTCCTTTTTCTCTAAAATTTTATGAGCTAAGTTTTCCTTAGTGATCTCACGCAGATTATTTTCCATTATTGACCTATTTTCAAATGGGATTGTTTCAGCTGTTTTTTCAAGAATTGAAGCCAAACTTTCAAAAGCTGCTGCTTCATTTTCCGGAACACCTATTCTTTGATGAAACAATGTCGTCAGCTTATTCATTACGTCTCCTCCCATATTCTAAAGTCCCCGTCTATTATATACCTCCTCTCAACCTGCTGCCATAAAAATGACAAAAGGGTCAGTTTCCCGAAAATTGTTCATCTTCCGAGAATCTGACCCACATACTTTTTTTCATTAAAAAACAATCGTTTTATTCTGATGTACAATGATTCTGTCTTCAAGATGCCATTTTACAGCCCGCGCCAATACGCTTCGTTCAATCGCACGTCCTTTTTTCTTAAGGGCTTCCACATTGGAACGGTGATCAACTCGTGCAATATCCTGTTCGATAATCGGACCCTCATCCAAATCATCTGTTACAAAATGGGCTGTAGCTCCGATTAATTTTACCCCGCGGTCATATGCACGTTCATATGGCCTTGCCCCGATAAAGGCTGGGAGAAAGGAATGGTGGATATTGATAATTTTCTTTGAGTTCGCTGAGACGAATTTAGACGTCAGTATTTGCATATAACGGGCTAAAACAATGACGTCGATGTCATATTCTTTCAACAGCTCCAACTGCTGTTCTTCCACTTGCTCTCGAATATCCTTATTAGCTGGAATATAATAGAAAGGAATATCTAAACCTTCTACCACCTCTCTGGCTGCTTCATGATTACTTATAACTAAAGCAATATCTGTCATTAAATCTCCGCTTTGCCACTCCCATAAAAGCTCCTGCAGACAGTGAAGTTCTTTCGAAACAAAAATAGCTGTTTTTTTAACCTTATAAACAGGGGTTAAATGCCAATCCATCGAAAACTTTTCTGCAATTCCCGAAAATTTTTCCGCCATTTGTCCTTCTTTTTCTTTCAATGACGGGCACTCAAACTCAATCCGAATGAAAAAGACCCCGTCTTCAGGATTGGTTGAATACTGACTAGACTCTATGATATTGGCATTATATGAAAATAAAAACTGAGAAATGGCAGAAACAATTCCTGGCTGGTCTGGGCAGCTCACCAATAAACGTCCACGATGTTGATTTTGCATTTTAAATTGTTCGATTTGTTTTTTTACAAAAGAATTCATATGCTCTAAAATCCTTTCCTTTCATAATGAAAAATTATACATTAGTCAAAGTGAGTTTGCTAAGAATTTTCGAAAAAAATTAAAAAAGCCATCAAAATGGATGGCTTCAGATTGTCAACAAAAGACATCGAGAGGACTCCCTCTCGATGTCTTTGTCATTTTGGGATTATATTTTTGTTAAAATACGTTGATTTCCGTTCCAGGTGTTTGCTTTCCGGGGGGCGTTCGCCGAGCCTCCTCGTCGCTGACACTCCTGCGGGGTCTCGCCTGTAACGCTAATCCCCCAGGAGTCAAACACCATCCACTCC
>NZ_JAMBNQ010000002.1 GCF_023715155.1 Neobacillus mesonae | reverse complement strand
GACATGAGATGGCCCGTATTGAAATCGCCACACTGGTCCGTCGTTACTATCAGCTTGAACAAGATATCGAAAGTATTACAGGGCACTTAGTTAAGCTAGTAAAAACGTCTGTAGAATACGAATGGCTTTCAACGGTTCCAGGGCTTGGAGATACCACGATTATTGACCTATTAGCTGAAATCGGAAGCTTTTCACACTACGAAGATCCACGCCAACTAATCAAACTCGCGGGATTAACGTTACGTGAAAATTCCTCCGGGCAGCATAAAGGGCATAAAAGCATCTCCAAACGGGGTAGAAGAAAGCTGCGGGCCCTACTTTTTCGAGTGATGATGCCCATGATTCGCCACAATGAAGCCTTTAGAAGGCTACACGAATATTACATTAACCGTCAGGTTAATCCTTTACGCAAGAAGCAATCCATCGTGGTTCTATGCGGTAAGCTATTAAAAGTATTACATGGAATTAGCACTAAGCACAAAGCGTTTGACGCACAGCGAATGATGAGGGATATTCCTAGTCTCGCAGAGGCTGCGTAAGACCCTACATCCCTTTAAATTGACCTAGACAATAGGATGACACGGAGAAGCTGGCACTATTTTTTCCATTCGACCTTGAGTCCCTAAAGGAGCTTCGCTAGCCTCTGCCTTATGACTAGACCGAACGAAGGAATGTAGGCACACTGATGCCCAGAGACATGGGAGGGTACGTCATCATAAGCTACGCAGAGATCCATTGTGCATCGTATAATTCCCTATCACTACTTACCATCTTTAACCAGTAGTGACCGCGTAGCGTACCCATGTGATGGAATAGTTTCACATAATATAAAAATATTGTTAGAAAATCGTGTCGAAAAATATTTTTTTGACACCCCACCAACGGGTCAAACCGTTGATAAATCAACATTTATAGAGGGAGGATAAAAAAAGACATCATTAAATTTATTCAGATGTCTTAGCTAAATCAGCCAGGGTTTGCCTCCTTAATTCTTCTTCCATTTTTTCTTCGGACTTCAACATTACTTTTTGGATCTGACATTGAGGTCCATGGTCTAATCCGCACTCAAACAATGATGACTTGCCCTCAATAGCAAAAATAATATCAAGAAAAGAAATGGATTCCCAGCCTCTTGTCAATGAATATCCACCATTTGCTCCTGACACAGAAGATACCATTCCTTCTTTTACAAGCTTGGTTAGGATTTTAGATAAGTAAGTTGGTGAAACATTCAGCTTTTCTGCTAGTGTCTGTACCCCTATTGGTTTGCTTGATTTTGACAAGGCTAAATTTAATATTGTATGAAGAGCGTAATTAGTTGCTTTTGAGTACTTCAATGTATTCAACCCTTCCTATCTATTAAAGACTATAAGACTCTCTAATATCTATTAGAATTGTGTAAAAACGATTGTCAAGATACCTGCTTTATTCAACCTGCCACGTTCGTATTATAAGGTCAGCCAGATATTTCTGGGTGACCATTTTTTATACAGTTTTATCATTACGGTAGCCGGGGTAGAAGGTACCTGTCCATAGGAGGAGGATCCCGTTAGCCGCCATATCCACCTTACCTGGCAGACACCTCCTCAGGTAAGCGAAAAGACCGGCCATTGCGGGCCGGTCTTTTTGTTGTTCATTTAATTTTGTGATTTTACAAAGTCAATAAATGCTTCGACTTTACTGTCCAAGAAATTAAGCGTTCCTTCGTCAACTAATTGGCCTGATTGTTCATCAAACTTCTGATGGGCAAAACCGATTAGTACTTCATTTCCGCCCGGAGGAAGGATTCTTGCTTGAATGCCAGGGGCATCCAGAATTTCACGCAAATGCATTTGGGCACGGACGGTTCCGAGCATTCCCATAGTCGCACCGAGAGCCATGACTGGTTTGCCAATGAAAACCTTATCCACCCTCGAAGCCCAGTCCAAGGCGTTTTTCAAAACACCAGGAATCGACCAGTTGTATTCCGGAGTAATAATGACAACTCCGTCAGCATTTGAAACTGCCTCTTTGAATTCTTTTACAGACTGCGGCGGATTGTTTTCTTCATCTTGATCAAAATGAGGCAAGGAACGGATGTCGGCAATTTCCAAGTTCATTTTTTCTTTGTATCTTTTCTGCATTGTTTTAGCCAGCTGCATGTTATAAGACTCTTTCCTTAGACTTCCTACGAGTACAACAATATTCATCCTTTATTTCCTCCTGATGTATTGGTAATAATTTTTGAAATTAAATTATGTAACACTTCGGATTGTTCATCTGTTATTCCATTCAATACGGTTTTATGGGTATCCCTAAGAATAGGGATAACCACACTTTCAAGGCGTTTGCCTTCTTCGGTTAAATGATTAAAGATTCAACGTCATCATGCATTCGTTATATGACTTCCCCATTCGCCCTTCGGTTGCAACCAGCTGACGCTTCTATCCACAATTAAATCGCCCAGTGTTCCTTCGTAATTCTTGCGGTATGGTTTAATAAATTCTTCCGCAAGCCAGCTATCTCTCGTGCCTTGCCATGTTTCATAAATGATCAAGTCATCCGGCTGATCCAGATCGTCCGATACAATGGCGCTAATGAATGCCTTCTCGGATGACATCTCCTCAATAAGGGAAGATAGCTCCTTGCGGAATTCTTCTTTCTTCCCTGGTTTAGCCTTAAAACGAATATTGAGTTGAACTTGTTGATTGGTCATATTGACTCCTCCTATAAATTTTATATTTTGCGGGGATTCCGTTACACCATTCCCCATTAACCTTTTTTGTAATCTCTGCGCAGTGAAATTATACCTGTGCTAGCCCGCCATCTACGAACAATTCAACACCCGTCAAGTAACTGCTTTCGTCTGAAGCAAGGAAAGATACAGCGTTTGCTACTTCTTCAGGTGTCCCAATTTTTCCAGCTGGAACAGTATTTCTGCTATTTTCCAGTACCTCTTCAAGTGCATCACCAAAAAGCTCATCGTATGCAGGTGTAAGAATACCTCCTGGACTAACCACATTTACACGGATTTCAGTACCTTTTAGGTCAAGAATCCAGTGGCGAACTAGTGCTCTTAATGCTGCTTTAGATGCTCCATATACACTAAACGCTGGGTTGCCAATTGATCCAGCAGTAGAGCCCGTTACAATAATAGAACCTACTTTGTCCGGGAATAGTGATAACGCTTTTTGAACAGTAAAGATGGTTCCTTTAACGTTAATATCGAACGTTCTATCAACCTGCTCTTCAGTAATTTCACCTAATGGAAGGAAGTTGCCGATGCCTGCATTAGCAAAAAGAATGTCCAACTTACCTTTTTCCTGCTTTATAATGTCATATAGTTTGTCTAAGTCTTCAAGCTTAGAAATATCACCTTGAACACCGGTTACGTTCTTGCCAATTTGGTTAACAGCTTTATCAAGTTCGTTTTGTCTGCGTCCCGTGATATAAACATATGCACCTTCGTTTACAAATTTTTGTGCTGTAGCAAGACCAATCCCACTTGTTCCACCCGTTACAAGCGCTATTTTACCTTCAAATTTACCCATACTTAACACTCCTTTAGTATTAATTTTATTTTAAGTCTAATACCTTTAAAAACTTGAAGAACAACTTACAAGATATAGTATCCTTCAGTAAGCACATTATTGGAAGTACCCACTTTTTTGTGATATAGTAACCAAAAAGTAATAAATGTGGAATGGAGAGCTTTAGACATGAAAAAATTTAGCTGTGGGTTTGAAGTGACAAAGGAAGTTATTGGCGGAAAATGGAAAGGACTTGTATTATACTTTTTAATGAATGGACCAAAGAGAACGAGTGAATTAAAGCGCATTATCCCAAATATAACTCAGAAAATGCTGATTCAAACACTTAGAGAGCTTGAAGACAGTGGACTTGTGAGCAGAAAGATGTATAATCAAGTACCACCGAAGGTTGTATATTCATCCACTGAACTTGGAGAATCTCTTAAACCTATCTTGCAGGAGCTCTGTCAATGGGGAAGCCATTATGCGGAGCAAGAGTATGCAGAAGGTGAATTTGAAATCGCACAACCAGAAGAGGCTTCTTAATGAGGAAACCAACTTATAACACCTTATATGTAAGGTATTTTATTGTTGTACTAAGATTTGGCCAAATCCTTTAATGTAGAATCTAATAATATTGGTTCCGATTCAAATATTGATAGAAGGTCAATTTAATCTGGGAATATTGGCATTTTCGCATCACCTTTTAACTACTATTTAACATCGTCTTATTGAACAAAACTGCCAGTTAGCTCAATAAAAAAAGGATCGCCGCAGCAACCCCGCTGTTCAACTAAAGCTGGTTTAGTTTAAGTGTCATTCTTCACATTCACAATTATCTATCTGGTAATCTTTTGTTTCGTAAAACAGTTATAAATCCATTCATAATATTGTGGCTAACAACAAAACCTTTACGTTTATAAAATTCTAATTCTAATGCATCATTACCATTTGAAACAAAAATAAAATAATCCTCTATATCATCAAATTGGTTCAACCATTTCATTGAAATATCAAAGAGCACTGAACCAATTCCATATCGTCTATATTCTTCTTTTATATAAAACTGAGATAAACACCCTACATTGTTTCTATTCACTGAAGAAAGGTCAAAAGAAGTTGCAAAATCATTTGAGTAAACTTCTTTAGGAGAGATATTTGAAAAAACATAACCAACTATTTTGTCACCATCTCTTACAACCACGATTTGATTATCTATTGCACTTTTTATAGAAGGAAGCATCCTTGTCTCAAAATTCATATTATCAAACATTTCAGGTGTAATTTTTGCCTTTGATTTTTGAAAAACCATAAGTTCATTACACAACTCTTTACAAGAGTAAGCTTTTTCAATTGGTATAATTTCATATTTTATATTTGTTTCTGGCAATTAACTGATGAATGTTTTGGCAGTATGTTTATAAATCCTTCTGAATTATAACTTAGGGATAAACCTGTATACACACTAATATTTATTCATATTTGAAGCGATGCTTACTGTGCTAACGGGGAGTTGAAGAGTAGTGTTTAACTTGAGTTCAACGATCGGGTTAGATTGTGGAAGAAATGCATTACTTTTAAATTTAAGGATGCAGAAGAAGCTTAATGTAATAAATGGGGTTTGTGTTCGATTAACATATTTTTACTAAAACTAAAAGGCGCTCCCTTTAATTGTTGGAGCGCCTTTTAGTTTTTTTTTAGATATCAAAGTTATTTGTGTCAGGCCAAACCTGATGTTCTTGATTAAGCTGATCAATTTGTGCCATGTCTTCTTTTGATAGATAAATCAGCTACAGCGAAGTTTTCTAAAATATAATGTTCCTTCGTGGTTTTTGTATTATTACCACTTCGTATGCAAATCCCATCTTAGCATAACTTGTGTGTGGAATTATTATATTTTATTTACAATTTTCAGCAAATTTGGTTATCCAATAGATGTCCTTGCATAACTATCTGCCTTTTGGTCTCTTTTTTCAAGGATCCTGCTCCATCCAGTCAAAAGAACAGCTCCTAAAACCATTAGTGAACCGATCCAAGTGGTATGAATCAGTCCCACTGAATCAGTAATAACTCCCCCTAGATAAGATCCAAACGCAATACCGATGTTAAAAGCAGCAATATTCACTGCAGAAGCTACATCAACCGCGGCAGGCACAAACCGCTCTGCTAACATGACCACGTATACTTGTAATCCGGGGACATTCATAAAAGCAAGAAGACCCATTAAGAACACAGTAATCAGACCCGCAATTTTAAATGGAGCTGTATACATGAACACAAATAAAACAACCGCTTGAATAATGAACATAAAAAATAGTGCACGAATAGGGTTTTGATTCGATAACTTTCCACCTAACATGTTTCCAATGGCAATGGCTATTCCATATAAAAGCAGAATCGCAGCCACTGTCCCTTCTTTAAAGCCTGTTATATTTTGAAGGATAGGTGATAAATAGGTAAAGACGACAAATGTTCCTCCATAACCTAAAGCCGTTATAATAAATAAAAGAAGTAAACGCCCATTTTTCACTAGCTTAACCTGATCACGGATAGAGGTTTTGGTCCTCAGACGTAAATCGGAAGGAACGAGGATGCTGTTTGCAATTAGGGCAATAATTCCTACTGCCACAATGAGAATGAACGCCATTCTCCAACCGAAATGCTGTCCGATAAATGTTCCAAATGGCACTCCTGTAACAGTTGCTACTGTCAGACCAGAAAACATGATGGAAATCGCACTTGCCCTGCGGTTTTCAGGTACTAAATCGGCGGCAATTGTTGAACCTATAGACATAAAGATACCATGAGAAAAAGCTGAAATGATACGAGCAGCAAGCAATACACCGATACTTGCAGCACTTGCTGCCACGCTATTACCGATTATAAAAATAATCATAATCCAAAGTAATAAAGTTTTACGGGCCATACTGGAAGTAATTGAAGTTAAGACAGGTGCGCCAAATGTTACCCCTAATGCGTAAAGAGAAACAGTTAGACCTGCTGTTGTAATTGGTATTTTTAAATCCCCAGCGATTAGAGGTAATAACCCTACACTGATAAATTCTGTAGTACCTATAGCAAATGCACATACTGCTAGAGCCAGCAGTGCGTAAGTGTTTCGTTTTTTATTGATTGACATTTTATCCCTCCTGAATAGTGTTTTAGGTTGAATAGATTTGAATGAAGGCAACTTAAAATAATAATCTATAGGCTATTTCCACCGGCAAATGTTATTATGATCTATATAGCTTTAATTGAGAAGAACGCACTTAAAAGTGATATAGGGACTTTTTAGTGTGGTAGGTACTTTTTAGTGCCTATCGAATTAGGAGGTATTTATGGATGAAGAAAAAAAAATACAATATATCAGTTGAGGCTACTTTGGAAGTGATCGGAGGAAAATGGAAAGGCGTGATACTTTGCCATCTGACACACGGAAAGAAACGAACAAGTGAATTGAAGCGTCTTATGCCGAATATAACTCAAAAGATGCTAACTCAACAATTACGTGAATTAGAGGAAGATGGAATCATTAATAGGATTGTTTATAATCAAATTCCTCCAAAAGTGGAGTATGAACTCAGTGAGTATGGATGGAGTCTAAAGGATATTTTGGATTCGCTATGTGCTTGGGGAGAAAAACATATTACAAAAGTATATGGCGATAAATTTTCGGTGCTAGAGGAGAATGTGTTAAATGAACATTTGAAGTAACCTTCTAAAAACCTTATTTTAATTCTTTACACTAACTGGATAATAGGTAAATGTAACTACTTGAGATTTTCGAAGTCATTATAAGGTAAGAAGATAATCAAAAGAGATCTTTAACAATTGGGCGCTTTTCTTGAATAAGAAGGCGTCTATTTGTAAGTAATGGATTCTGGAACAACAGTTCATTGGGATTGGAGTTATATTAAGGTATGAAAAAGATTGTGAATGATTACACTTAAACAAACGGGTGCTTTTGTTCAATATCCTAAATTAATAAAAAGCTGAAAATATGCAGGTTTTTATTCATCCATTGCATATTTGCTTTTTCACATTCAAAAAACATACTGCCAAAAACAGCATTTTTTAATTGCCAAATACATTTTATATTTATTCTTTAATTTCACACCTTTTGATATCATACTAATAATTATAATCATTCCTTGGTAATCTAACAATTCTGCTTCGTTAGTTTTATAACTTCAACAAAAAAGTGCATTAATCCTTCTTGAATTAATGCACCCGATAGCTTAAGTGCTATTGTTCACAATCTCTTTTACACTTAATATAGGGTTAACTCTTGAATATAAATTTTTTTAGCAACAACCCTAATGTAATACCAAAAATCATGGTGCTGCAAATATGAGAATAATAATCATTGATGGGTCTAATATCGATATATTTACCTTCTATTATTGTTGTGAATAATAGTTCACATACTAACCAGGCAAATAAACTGCCCACGGTCGTTTTTATAACTAAATGGCATGAACCAAACTTTTCAAATATAAAGTAAAGTAAGACTGCAAAAACACTACTAATTAAAAAATCCACGATTAATCCTATGGTAAATACGGGTCTGTTAAATGTAATAATAAGACTTGATAATTCATAAATACCAAACTTTCCGAAGCCAAAGTGTACAAATATCCTCGAAGCAATCTCTCCTGGTATTGTTGAAAGTACACCTAATATACCTATTCTTAACATCCTATCTTGGATCATATCAACATTCCTTAGTATTTAAATTATATCTAATTTTATACGTAATAAAGGACGACACTTTTATATTTGAAATACGGCACCAGTCTACTTAATGAACTTATACTACCCACTTCTTATTAAACTATTCTCCCCCGTTATTTAAATATAAAAGCTGCCGTGAGCAGTTCTGTTTATTTCATTATCTCTTGTTTATCGAGATCCCTTAACGCCCATGTTAAAATATCATTTGCGTAAAGTCCTACATCGTCTGGTGAAATTTCAACAAATTCACCATCAATAAATGCAGCCCAATGGATGTTTTCTGCAGGTTTTTCAACCAATCCATTGATTCCTGTTATCATACCGTTTGTTTCCGTCACATCAAAGTTGTTCTTGGTTATTTCGTATATATTGTCTCCCTCTTCAAATGTTATATTTTTCTTTACTATAACTTTATTGTTTTGATCCATAATCTGAACAATGCCAGTTACTTCAACTGCATATGCAGGATTTACAAGCAATAAAGCAAACAAAAAAGGGAGTGCAAAAGCAAATTTGTACATAATATATCCTCCTCGTTTTTTATCTATTTTTTCCTAATGTCATCTAATTATGTTAATAAAAACACCCAACAAGTTGTTAGATGTAATTTCAAATATATATAGAATTTACTAAACAAATTTGTTTACCGGTTATATTGCAGTTAAAAATTACTTCTACGATTCTTCCGGGGCATTTTATTTTTAAGAAAAGCCTTATTAAACTAAACTGCATCGTTCAAGTGAAAATCTTCACCATTTCTTCCTTCTTACCAATTTTTCTTTAAAAATGATGTTAAACAATCTGGCCCTATACAAAAAGACATGCATTTGTATAAATGGACGTCGATTTCAAAAAAAGAGCATTTTAAGCAACTTTCAAAAATATTTGCTTTAAAAATCGTGTCTCAACTTTCCACTTAGCTGCGCATATATTTTTGTGGTCTCACTCTTCTCATGACTAAGTAAGCTGCTCTGGATTACTTCAGGAGGTGCTCCGTTATTAATCATGTGAGTTGCATAACTATGTCGTAATGGGTGTGGATGAATACTTTTTTTATTCCTGCATGGCAAAATATACGCTTAATGATGTATCTAATAAGGTCGATACTCATACATCTTTTGGGTCTTCTTTCTGTGATAAACAAACACGAATCCTCATCGTCCCGTTCTTCTAAATATCTTTTCAACCACAAGGAGCAGCGAGTATTGAAATAGACTTCTCTTTCTTTATCGCCTTTTCCACGTACAATAACGGAATTCGTAGAGAAGTTAATATCATCATGATTAAAATAAAACTTTCATATAAAAATACTAAAATTATTTTCGAAATTCCCAGATTATATTTTTGCATTTTTCCAGGAAAAATACATGTTGACAATGTAATCCTACAAGTGTAGTCTGTGAATAAGATTACACTTGTAGGATGGTGAAGTAAGATGAAGAAAGTGGATTGCAAAATATCTGATGCAGAGTGGATTGTCATGAAGGTGTTATGGGAAGAAGCTCCATTAACGGCTGCGAAGATAATAGAGGCAGTAAGTTCTAATAAGACATGGAGTCCGAAAACCATTCATTCATTAATAAACAGACTGGTAAAAAAAGGAGCTTTAGGTGTGAATAAGGAGATGCCTCATTATGAGTTTTATCCTTTAGTAGATAAAAAAGACTGTATACAGGAAGAAACAAGGACGTTTATCCAAAAGGTATACGATGGCTCTATTCACCTTATGCTAGCCAATTTTATAAAAGATGAGAAGATTTCTGAAAAGGAAATAGAAGAACTTCAAAGATTGCTTGATGAAAAAGTTAACGAGTAAAAGGCAGGTATTGATGCATGGTTTTATCCGCAGTATTTAAAGAAGTCTTATTACTGTCACTAATGGGAAGTATTTTAGCATTAGGGATTCTTGCCATTAAGGCTATTTTTAGACAAAGGCTTAGCGCAAGGCTTCATTATTATATCTGGTTTCTGCTTGTACTTAGGCTAATACTGCCAATGGGCGTTCAAAGTCATATAAGCTTGATGAATTTTATTCCACATGAGCAGAAGAAACTTGATACATATTTTATAACAGAGCAATATGTTCCTAACATACTATCGAACAGTAATATTAAAACCGGAAATATACCGTCAAAAGAAGAAAGTATGCCAGTCACTGATCCAGGTATTAAAGGGGCTATTTTTAATTATGATACTGCAGCGGTTCTGTGGATAATCGGTGTTTCAGCAGCTTTACTGTATATTCTATTCGTCAATATCTTGATGATAGCTAAATTAAAAAAGGGGTCAATCTGTGAAAGAGGAGATTTAATCGAACTTCTTGAAGCAGAAAAATCAAGGCTTAAAGTAAATTCGAAAGTGAAAATTATTTACAATAATTACTCGAAGTCACCAGCAGTTTACGGGATATTACGTCCAAAAATTTTAATGCCAGAGGAGCTTATAGACAAATTAACCCTGGAAGAGTTTAGGTTTGTGTTCAGCCATGAGTTAACTCATATAAAGAACAAGGATTTAGCGGTAAACACCCTGCTTATGTTTGTTAAAGCTATACATTGGTTCAATCCCTTAATCTGGTATTCACTTAATCAGATAAAACAAGACTGTGAGATGGCTTGTGATGCGGCTGTCCTCAATACTTTAAAGTCAGAGGAATTCAAAAAATACGGTCAAACTATGATCAATATGCTTAGATTATTCTCAGAAAAAAGGGGAATTACTGGGACATTAGGGTATGCTAGTAAATACAATAAAAGGAGAATTATTATGATTACTCGATTTAAAAAAAGTTCTGCACTATGTGCAGTTTTAGCTGTAATTTTTACGATTATGGTAGGCTGCTCTAGCACCATTAAACCAAGCAGTTCAGGGGTTACCCCAACTAACAACAGCGGTACAAATAGTTCTACTTCGTCAGTGGATAAAACATCTCAAGATGAAGTATCTCAAGATGAAACATTTCAAGATAAAGCATCTCATGATGAAACATCACAAAGCAATGCAACACAAGACAATACCAGCCAAGCGTCACAAAGCAATGCCACACAAGATAATACCAGCCAAGCTTCACCAAGCAATGCTTCACAAGATAATACCAGCATAGCACCACAAAGCAATGCAACACAAGTTAATACCAGCAAAGCGTCAGCAACAAATAACAATTCCCCTGCTTCATCCTCTAATGAGGGTATTCAGAGAAAGCTTCTTTCTAGTATCATGCAATTGGCAAAACAGGGGAAAATCATTAATTCGGAGTTTCCTGTTAAAACGACTGTTATAGAAGACGTAGAGAAAAAGCTAGGAGATCCGGATAAGGTTGATTGGGTACCTAGTGCTAAAGGGAATTATGCTGTATTTTCGAAACACAATGTGGTATTTGGTTTCAATAAAGGGGAGCGGATTTTTGAGGCGAGATCCTTTGATAAGAAATTAAATGAATTATCACTTTCTATGGTGAAGAAAGTATATGGAACTCCGGCATATGATGTAAAAAGTAATGGTGAGGAAATTATAGGGTATGTTGCAAGTTCCGAATACAAGATTTTGTTAGTATTTCCTCAGCCTTCGAATAGCCATCAGAACCCGGTAATGGACCACTACTCCGTACTTTACCCTAAGGGTACGTTTAATAATATGTCAAACGATCCGGGAAGACAATGGTGATAAAATATGAAACAAAAAAGTATCGACTATTGCAAACGAGTTCCATTATAAGGTGCAAACTTTATAATTAACGACTAAATAGAGGATGAAATCTTTGTTTCATCCTTTTGTATGATAAAGACTAGGTTAGAAAGGGGAATTGAAGATGAAAAGACAAAGGAATTCTCGGTATAGACTACTTATTTTTACAATTCTACTTTTAATGCTGGCCTTAATCATTGGAGCTTATTATGCAATCAAAGCAAATGATAGCGAACAGACGCCAGCTAAAGAAAGCCCAATTATAACTAATCCTTCCGATAAAAAAATAGTGGATTCGAACAAGGATCAGACCTCAAGTCTTGATAAATTGGTAAAGGAAACCTTTTCTTTGTCTAAAGAAAGTAAGGTTCCGAACATTCCCTTCGTTTCCGGCAAAACAGAATGGAAGGAAGTAAATCAAGAGTGGGGAAAATCAGACCATATTTCAGAAACTGCTAAAGGCAGGTATGAGGAATATGAAAGTCATCACGCTACAATCGGCTATGCCGATCAGACTGTAAATGATATCCGATTGTATGATTCGGAACTACAAAATATCTCGTTAAATGAAATTGAGAAAACTGGTGGACAACCCGATGCCATTCGATACTATAAAGATTCAACTGTTGACCAAATGATACTAGTCTATCATGCAACGACTTCTACTGATTTATTATGGGTTTTACCGGTAAAAACAGAGCAGGAGCCAAATCCTAAAGTTGACCATATCTCACTCTTTACACAGATTGAAAAGGCACCAAATCAACAAGCACAAGTTGAAAAAGAGCCGAATCAACAAACACAAGTTAAAAAACCTAATCAACAAGGAAATCAAACCATTTCAGAAATAATTTCTAAAATGAGCTTAGAAGATAAAATTGGCCAGATGATTCTTGCTGGGGTTTCCGGGACTACAATGGATGCAAACGCAAAACAATTAATAGGCCAATTCCATGTCGGGGGAATTATTTTTTACAAATATAATTTTGAAACCCCTGCACAAGTGAATCACCTTGTGAATCAACTGAAAGCTGGAAATAGTTCGAGTTTACCGCTTTTACTAGGTGTTGACCAAGAGGGTGGACGTGTGACAAGATTGCCAGGCGGACTTGTTAACTTTCCACCAAATAAACAGATTGGACAGCTTAATAACCCCGATTTTTCTTATAAAGTCGGAACACTTTTAGGCCGCGAATTAAAAGAATATGGTTTAAATCTCGATTTTGCACCTGTTCTTGATATTAACAGCAATCCAAATAACCCAGTAATCGGGGATCGATCATTTGGGAACAATGCGGAAATAGTAAGTAAACTTGGGGTTCAAACGATGAAAGGGATACAGTCTCAGAACGTTATCACAACAATTAAGCATTTTCCTGGTCACGGAGATACATCGGTTGATTCCCATCTGGACCTTCCAATTGTAAATAAAAGCCTTAAGGAGCTTAAAGAACTAGAGTTAATACCGTTTGAACGTGCGATTAATCAAGGTGCAGATGTTGTGATGGTCGCCCATATCTTATTGCCTCAATTAGATAAAACGAATCCATCGTCCATGTCAAAAGCTGTCATGACGGATCTTCTTAGAAAACAACTTGGTTTTACAGGAGTAATCATAACGGACGATATGACAATGGGAGCCATAACAGAACATTATGATATTGGTAAAGCATCGGTAGAATCAGTTAAGTCAGGAAGCGATATTATTTTAGTAGGGCATGACTATAATAATGTTGTAAAGATTATCTCCTCTTTAAAAACTGCTGTTCAAAATGGGGAAATCTCCGAACAAAGATTAAATGAAAGTATAAAAAGAATTATTCAACTAAAAAAGAAATATAACATTAAAGATACGAGTGTAGAAAATGCTAACATAAATGAATTAAATCACTCCATCAATAGTCTTCTGGAGTCTATAAAATAGTTAGTGGGTTAATAGGATTACTTCTTTCACAATCGGAACCTTATCTATAGTAGTGTCGATAAAAAATTGATAGAATGCTCCCGTTATCATTGTGTACATGTATTGCCAAGATAAGTGGTTAAGGACTTGACGTGGAGCCTCTATGGTTACGATTTATCTTGAAAGGCTGAAGCAGCTGTTTCACCGGCATCCAAGATTATCATACCAGCCACCATGTAAAGTCCTATCTTTGTATACGATGAAAACTATATACCATTACAGTAGATCATGTTTCCGCAAAGATAGAAAACCACCATTTTTATTATCATAAAATACGTTGAATACTGTGGAAAAAAATACTGTAGATAATGGCTCAATAAAAAAAGACACGCATTTTTAGATAAGTAGTTCCGATAACGTGGAGAAAATCCAAAATCACAGGTTAAATAACATAAGAATCTGCAATCAAATAACAATTTAAATAGCACACAAAAAGACTTGAGGGAATTTTTCGAACCTCAAGCTTTTTTCACTTTAGAGGAATATTGCTTATTGAATTAAATCCCTCCTTAGCAATCCATGAAGCATATCTTCACCCATAGAAAATGAAAGTCTGAATTCGTTTCTTTCATGGTAGTTGGAGAACATAATATTTAAAGTTATCCAACTATATTTTTCTATAAAATGAAATCACTCCTTGTTTTTTCTCAAAAGAGATAAGAATTTACAAGTAAATAACAACTAAAATAGCACCCTAATTTAACCGACGACAACAGCTATTGTCAGATGCTATTAAGGGTGCTAATTGCTATGCTATTTTCAGCCTATTTTATTTAAAATCATTGTTATAGTGACAAAAATATATGCTAAACAGTATGCCATATACAATGTTCCACAAAGTCGGAACTACTTAATTTTTATATGAGCGCTTCGATTTCGTCTAAAGTTAAATTTAAAGCAGAAAAAGCGCTGAATATGTACATGAGTGATTAATTAAGAAAATTAATTGCTCCTTTAAATTACAAATTCAAGCCCTGTTGGTTTTTGGAATGGTATTTTACATTCTTTAAAGACTAATTTATATTTGGAAATATCGTCGGGTAAAGCTGTAGATATAATGAATGTAAAAGATTTGTGTCCTCCGGATCCTCTGCCTCCTTCGTTTCTGCAATCATAGTCAGCATTATAAGAAGTAGTTCTAACACAATCCTCATTTTTACCTGTCTCCTAGAATATCCATCCTCAAATGGCTTTTCCCTCATTTTACCGTTTATAAATACAAAACACTCTTTCTTTAATGGATTTGCTCCGAAATATGGCCCTAAAATACAAAAATAAACGCTCATCCTTTTTCAAGGATAGCGCTCGATTGTGGAAAGAAAACATCAACATTTTAAGTGCGGAAGTTTTTATAAATATATATTACACCCCCACATATAAGAGCTATTCCCACCAAAGTAAAAACTAAAAAAGGGAGAGCCGACCATTCAAGTATATACTGAAACATAGAAAACACTACGGTGGTTAAACAATAGTAAATAAAAAGGGGGTAAGACAGAAAATATACTTTACCCTTTTAGCCAAAATTAAATTTTCTTTATTATAAATTCATAATCATTTCGATCTTCATAGCTTTCTCCAGACAGTTCAAATACTTCTGCTCCTGTCATAAAATTATTAATTGCTTCGTCTAAAGCGTATTCAGCATCTTCTTTACTGTGATATGTTTCATCGTCAGCTTCTTCAAGACTTCCATCAAATTTATTTTTTATAAATATCTTATAAGCCATATTACACCTCCTTATTTGAATATATTATATCTCCTTTTCTAACTTTTTTGAATTTAAACTTTAGTGATAAAGATCCAGTCTTATTATCATTGAAATATGATGTAAGGAATACTCGCTTTAAAATTTTCTTTGTGTGTTAGCGGTTACAATTTTAAAACGCAGTTTAAAGGACACGTTGTTCTTAGTAATACTTTTATTCTTTGTTTAATTTACGCTGCAACTGCTCAACTTTTAGGATTATATGTACTTTTTATGCTTCAATTTTTTAAAACAGATTACTTCACAATCTGGCCCGATTGTGGAAGAATTGAAAACCACGAAACTAACGTTGTGGGTATTATGTTGTATTAATAACGACTGATTTTTTTAAAAAAAATGCAAAAAAATATCCAATTGAATAATGCACAATGAAAGATTTTAAGCACTAGATGTTTTGACAAACCTTTCTTTACATAATTACATTCGCCTTCTCTCATAATAAGTACCGTGGTGATGATGACTTTGTGAATATTTGATCATAAGAAAAATAAAAAAAGTAGTCAGGCAAATAATGGTCAATCGAAACTAGGTAATACTGTATACGAGATTGCAAAAGAACTTTCACCAAACCTTTCAACCAATGCTAAACCTAAAAGTCAGGAAGAGATTGCAAAAGAATTCTTTCCTACAAAAGGTCAAGCTAGTAGAATGTCAAATGCGTTTGCTTCATTGAAATCTCAACCGAAGGGCCAAGAAGAGATTGAAAGGCCAAACATTTAAGCATAAGAATAGTGCAAATTTGGGTAGTCAAAAACCTAAGTACTGATTATTTTATTTTAAAAATAGGCTCTTTTCTAAAAGATTGTTGCTTTTTGCTCCCTTTTTAAGATTCGTTCAAAAAATAGAGGTAGAAATTCCCCTTATTTAGGAAATTGGATGTTAATTAGCTGAAATAGACGGAGGAATTTCCCTTATTTGATTTTAAACTGCTAAAATCGGGTGCTTTTCATTGAATAACGGAAAAAACTCCGCTTATTTTTTACTATTTAAGCCTAATTTTGCAAATAACGGGAAAACCTCCGCTTATTTCTTACTTCCAAGGGGGCTATCCTGTAATCCAGCTTTTTCGCAGAGTCCGTTTATTCCTAAATTGAATAAACCACCGCTTTCTTGGCATAACAACATAGTTTACGAAAATAGACTAAAATTTTAACAAAAATTGAAAAGGGGCTGCCCTCAAAATCCATCTTGGAATTTTTAGGACAGCCCCTTAATATATTATTGTGCTGAATTAGAAGACATGCCGCCATCGATACGAACCATCGTTCCATCAATGAACCTGGATTTATCTGAACCTAAGAATACCATCAAATCTGCGATTTCCTCTGGTGTAGCATAGCGCCCCATTGGAACAGCAGCCGCAAATGCTTTTTGTGCTTCCTCAGCATGTTCTTCTCCAACTGCATTTCTTTCAATTCTACGCATCATATCTGTATTTGTAGCGCCCGGTGCAACAGCATTTACGCGTACGCCATATGACGCCATTTCTAAAGCTGCAGATTTTGTAAGTCCGAGAATAGCATGTTTCGATGCAACATAAGCACTCATTCCCGGAGCACCAAGCCATCCACCGTTTGAAGCTGTGTTGACAACAGAACCTGATTTTTGTTCTTGCATGACACGAAGAACGTATTTTAAACCGTAATAAGCGCCAAAGAAGTTAACATCCATAACAAATCGCAAGTTTTTTTCCGTTTGCTCTGCGATTGTTGCATTGGCGCCATTTACACCGGCGTTGTTAATAAATACATCGATACGGCCATATTTTTCAACGGTTTTATCAACATAATTTTTTACCTGATCTTCTTTTGTAACATCCGCAGGAACAAATAAGATATCACTTGCATCCACTTGTTCGGAAGCTTTTTTTAGCGCATCTTCATTCAAATCCACAAGCGCTAATTTTGCCCCTTCTTTTGCAAATGCCTTCGCAGCAGCGATTCCAATACCGCCAGCCGCACCAGTAATTAAGACTACTTTGTTTTCAAATAACATATCGATAACTCTCCTTTTTATTGTATTCAGGGTGAACCCGTACTACTTAATATTTATAAGATTGTCCGCCATCAATCGGAACAACGGCAGCGTTGATGAAGTTGGCTTGGTCTGATAGCAGAAAGGCCACCAAATAACCCACTTCTTCTGGCTTACCGAAACGTTTCATTGGGTTTGGCTGAACAAATTGTTTTCCTACTTCTTCCCAGTTGTCTGGATCCATTTGTTTTAATGAACCTTCAACCATTGGTGTCATGATAGCGCCTGGTGCAATGGCTTTAATACTGATGCCGTATTGGCCATATTCAATTCCAGAGTTTCTTGTTAATCCGACCACACCGTGTTTACTTGCTGAATAACCAGATTGGTTTCCTACCCCGCGGATACCGCCAACAGAAGCCGTATTGACAATAGAGCCGAAACCTTGTTCTCTCATGACTTTCAAAACGTGTTTCAAGCCATAAAACACACCATTTAGGTTGACACCCACTACTTTTTGAAATTCATCACTGCCAAAATCCTCTGTTAAGTTTTGTTTTCCTTCAATCCCTGCGTTGTTGAAGAAACCATCGATTTTCCCGTATTCTTCAACTGTCTCTTTTACATAGTTTTCGACCGCTTTTTCATCTGCCACATTCGCAGTGATAAGCAATACTTCAGCGTTAGGTGCTGCTTCTAACACTTTCCTTTTTGTTTCTTCTAATGAAGCAGCATTTAAATCAACGAGTGAAAGTTTTGCTCCTTCTTTTGCCACTTGTAATGCAGAGGCCTGACCTAAACCAGAACCTGCACCTGTAATTAATACTACTTTCCCATCAAAACGGTTGCTCATTGAAATTTCCTCCTTTATTCTTACAGATAAAAACTTATGCTCAGATATCCATTAATTTCTCTTCATTTAAAATATCTTTAATTAAGGATATTACACTCTACAAGGGCTATTTCTCCCCTTCGTAATCCATAAATCTAGGTTTACTAAACTTGTACCAAACGTTACTTTCCCAAAATCTATTATTGTGCGGTAAAACCGCCATCAACTGTTAATGTATTACCTGTCATAAATGATGAATCATCACAAGCCATGAATAAAACGGCTTTTGCCATTTCTTCTGCTTTACCCAAACGTTTCATTGGTGTAATAGCTCCAAGATCCTTTTTGACTTCTTCTGGGATAATAGGTGTATCAATAAATCCAGGACATAGTGCATTTACACGAATATTTCGGTCAGC
The DNA here is from genome assembly GCF_023715155.1 of Neobacillus mesonae. Classification (GTDB taxonomy): domain Bacteria; phylum Bacillota; class Bacilli; order Bacillales; family Cytobacillaceae; genus Neobacillus; species Neobacillus mesonae_A. The sequence goes on along the minus strand of NZ_JAMBNQ010000002.1, from coordinate 318,269 downwards.
ATATTCAAGACCTAATGAACGTGTTAAGTTAATCACGCCGCCTTTTGCTGCATTATAAGCAGCATTTCCTGGTGCGCCAACCCAGCCGTACATTGAAGCTGTGTTCACTAACACACCGCCGCCATTTTTTAGGAATTGTTTCAAAGCAGAATGTGCGACTAAGAATACGCCATCTAAATCCACGCCAACTGTTTTACGCCATTCAGCAAACGTAATCTCCTCTGTTGCTTTTGTCACACCGATTCCAGCATTATTAAACACAACATCGACATGGCCGAAAGTGGAAACAGCTTGAGAAAATACATGTTGAACTTGTTCCTCACTTGTAATATCTGCTTTTATAAAAAGAGCTTCAGCATTAAGCGTTTTCAATTCTGCTTCAAAAGCTTTCCCTTTTTCCTCATTTAAATCAACAAGAACCACTTTGGCACCTTCCGAAACGAATAAACGCGCTGTTGCTGCCCCAATACCAGATACTCCGCCAGTAATCACAGCTACTTTATCTTGTAATTTTCCCATCCTTAGATCCTCCTTATATTAAAAAATTCCTTACTACATTTTAGACAAAGATACTAGATAGATTTATTATCTGTACTATTTTTGTCACAATTTAATTGTACTATTCCGTTCACATTTCACAATCATTAAGATATCATGAAGTGTCGATTACTTAGACACTTGCGATAAATCTGTCTATTTTCAGGGGGGTTTTTTGATGAATAACGAACAAAATAGGACATCGGGGCGGCAAAATCGTACAAAAGAACATTTTAAGCAAGCATTGATTGATCTCATCAAAGAGCAGGGTTACCACTCCATTACCGTAAAAGACATTGTCGATTATGCCTCCTATAATCGCAGCACCTTTTATATCCATTACCAAGATAAAATCGAATTAGCTGAAGAGCTGCTTGCTTCCATGCTGCAGGGATTAGAGACTTCAGTTGGCAAACCCTATGTACCTGGTCACAAAGTTTATACATCAAAGCTAAACCCGCCATCTTTTAATATCGTTTCTTATATCTATAAAAACCGGAACTTCTTTGAATTGATTAACTATGACGACACGTTGCCGGGGCTGCATACACGGTTCCCTCAAACCATCTTAAAAATCTATCAGGAACAATTTATTTTCGAAACCATCAACCAGATTCCTGTCAATATGGACGTGTTTAAACGTTATACTGCCTATGGCTTTTACGGACTCCTGCAAAATTGGATTCAAAATGGCTTCAAAGAAACCAAGGAAGATTTTATCAAGGAAGTCATTGAGCTGACGAAAACACATATTTACTCGGTGGAGTATATTGGAAAGAAGTAATTTAAGACTTTAATGAAACTCGCGAAAAGGCCGGGATTTTATTGTTCTTCCTCGGCCAATGTTAAATCGATAACATAACCGCTTTCCGGCAAATAAGTCACCGATAGTTTTTTACCTTTATAGTGTTGTTCGTATTCATCATCGGTGATGGCCATATTTTCTATCGTGAAGGTTTTCCCTTTGATCTCAAATTTCCACAAATAATCTTTAGGATCGTGTTTGGGGGAACTATATGTAACATTTTTGGCAACACCTACCACCGTTTTAAATTCACCATTGGTATATTCCGTTTTGTCTTGATAGAGGGAAATCGCCGTCAATAATGAGGATAGGACCACTAATGTAAACATAAGTGCCAAAATAGAGCCAAACAATTTCTGAAAAATATTGCCGTTGACGCTTTTGGCTTTATTTTGAATCAGTGCAATCGCCCCAAAAATGACGATAAATCCAAAGGAGCCAATCGTTAGATTAAGGAAGATTTGCTGCCACAAGAAATCTTTCATGAAGATAGCTAGAACCAGTGAAACCAGAAACACAGGGATATCAATCATTAAAAAATATCCAAGGAAGGTTTCTAATCTATCCTTCCATTTACTATCTTTCTTTTTATATGTTTTTTTATCTATCTTTTTATCTTTTCTTTTATTTTTCTTCACATTTACACCCCTGGCTGCTTTTTCATTAGTAGTCAATCAGATTAGAATACTGCCCTCAAATATTATGTTGTATTTTCTAGTATTTTACAATAAGTCTTTTAAAATGACTTAAGCCAGGCTTTGGGCCTGGCTTTTTTGTTGGGATTCAATGTAAACAGCCGAAAAATTTGCATAAGTTGGGCACTTCATTTCGGACGATTCTACATAAATTAGGTATAATATTTCTCTTCAATTCTACAAATATTGGAAAAGGTTGAATCTAAGTCTAACAGGCGCAGGCCTTTTCTACTCCATCTTCTTTACATCCACAAAATTGGTATAAAACGTCGCTCCGCCGCCGATATCCGTGATGGCATCAGAAGTGGTGACATTCACCCGTTTTTCCCATAAGTTAATCGGACTGATCACCACACCTGGACCGGATGTTTCGCCTATCTTCACCGGAAGAGTAATGCAGCCGCGGTTATTAAAAACCAAAACTTCATCCCCGTCTTGAATGCCGCGCGGTTCGGCATCGTTTGGATGCATATAAAGAAGCGGATCTTTTTCTCTCTTTTTCAAAAGATCGATATTGCCAAAAGTTGAATTTAGGAAGAACTTGGCCTTTGGTGTAATAAAATGAAGCGGAAACCGGCTGTCATCCACAATCGGGGTATAGTTGATTACCGAACCATTTTTCATAGTGATCTCTACTTTTCCTGCTTTGGTTGGAAAATCCTTTTTAAATGGCATAAAATGATTTCCTTCAACATTAATTTTGATGAATTTCTTTTCCTTCAGGGCCTCATAGGTAATCCCCTTCAAATAGGGATGGTCAGAATCCAGCAATTGCCTAATTAAGTCCTCATCACTGTCAGAGAAACAGGCATCGGTGTATCCCATTCCTTTTGCCAGCAGCCGGAAGGTGTCATTATTCGACTTCGACTCGCCCAGCGGTTTAATCGCAGGTTCGTTCAGCTGAATGTACAGGTGCCAATAGGACCGGTGAATATCGAGCTGCTCCAATGAGGTGGTTGCCGGCAGGATGATATCCGCGTATTGGCAGGTATCCGTCATAAACTGTTCATGGACCACAAGGTAAAGATCCTCTCTTAAAAGCCCTTCAATGACCTGATTGGTGTTCGGCGCCACGCCTGCTGGATTACTATTGTACACATACATCATATGAATCGGGTTTTCTTTCAAATGAAGGGCCGAGGCAATCTGGGAACAGTTGATTTCACGCGGGTTTCCCTGATGAATATCTATCGCAAACAATTGATTAAAATTAAAACCATAATCCCAATTAATGAGAAGAAACCCGCCGCCTACAGCTTCCCACGCCCCAGTTAAAGCAGGCAAAATGGCAAGACTCCTCACCATCTCTCCACCATTGGTATGGCGCTGAATGCCGAATCCGCAGCGAATCACACTTTTTTGGGTCTGACCATAAAGACGAGCTAATTCAATTATCTTGCTTTCGGCAATCCCAGTAATCGCAGCTGCTTTTTCCGGTGGAAACTCGGCTGCCCTTTCTTTTAATCTATCAAAGTTGTCTAGATATTGATTCACATATTGGTGGTTGATCAAATCCTCTTTGATGAGAATATGCATGATGCCGAGAGCCAGGGCACTGTCCGTTCCAGGCTGAATCCGGAGATAGAGGTCTGCCTTTTTCGCCGTTTCGTTCATGTACGGGTCGATTACCACTAATTTGGCTCCCTTTTTCCGTGCCTCTTCAATAATCGAAACCTGGTGCATATTCGTTGCGTAGAGATTAATTCCCCACGCGATTATTAATTCGGAGTGAACCATATCTTCCGGGTCCATCCCTATTTTCGTCCCAAACGTTTCGTCTAATGCCGCTCCCCCTGCCGCGACGCAAAAAGTCCGTGCCAAAGTGGAGGCCCCCATTTTTCCAAAGAATCGCCGGTCCATGCTGCCATAATTCAACAGCCCGTAGGTCCCGCCATAACTAAACGGCAGCACAGCTTCAGCCCCATATGTTTGAATCGTTTTCTTAAATTGGCCGGTGATGGTTTGAATGGCCTCATCCCACGAGATTCTTTTGAATTTCCCTTCCCCTTTTTTACCGGTTCGTTTCAGTGGATACAAAATCCGGTCAGGATGATAGACGCGGTCAAGGTATCGGTTCACCTTCAAGCATAACGAACCCTTCGTCACCGGGTGCTCCTGATTGCCGCGGATCTTAACCGCCTTCCCGTTCTCATCCACCGTCACCTTCATACTGCATGTATCCCAGCAATCATGTGGACAGACATTTATATTTGTTTTCATAGTCCGCTCCTTTTTTACATGTTTTGTATTAAGATATCATTGGAAATTTGCGGATATGCGGGGAATTTTATTTATTGATTTTAAAAAAGGGAGGGAATAAAAGGAAGTCGCAGATATAATGGGGGTAATCGCAGATATATGGTGGAAACTCGCAGATAAAATAGGTGAAGTCGCAGATATCCCCTGAAAAGTCGCAGATATGTTGGGTGATAGTCGAGGGGTTTCTCTAAAAAGGGGTAATTTATGGAAGTCTTTCTCAAAACTGCAGATATATTTAAAAAACTGCAGCTAAAACGATGCCGCCTTAAATTTTAGTCCAATAAGCAAGCAGTATGAGACGATTAATAGGCAATACCAACACGTGATTTTATATAATCATTACTTTTTATCTGGCTATATGCAAATTCTGCTGTATCCGGCACAGATATTTCAACTCCACCCTCCGGTAAAACATTTCGGTCGACACGGTATTTACCTGTCCTTTCCCCATCTGGCAAATACGTAGGACAGACGATTGTCCATTCGAGGGTTGATTGTTGAAGCAGCTCGTAAACTTTATGGTGCTCTTTCGCTGCACGGGTTGACTTACGCTTGGATTCACTTGACTGATAACGCAGTAAATTTGGCGTGGTTCTACTTTGAAGGATACCTGCTGTTCCTATCGTGATTATTCGCTGTATACCTTCGTTCTCCATTGCTTCGATTATCAACGGCATGCTTTCTGATAGAACAGCTGCCCCATCAGTATTTAGTGCACTAATCACTACATCCATACCCTGCATGGAACGTATGACATCGTCTTTATTTAAAACATTACCTTGAATAATGGTTAAATTTTTATTATTTATTTGAATCCTTTCTGGAGTGCGGACTAATACAGTCGCACGATATCCATCATGAAGGGCATAAGTAACAATTTGACCTCCAACCCGCCCGGTTCCACCTAAAATTAAAATATTCATGAGAACAAACCTCCTTTTTCTACTGACTCCATTCCATCCAACCACCATCATATACACTGATATGAGGCCACCCCATTAGATAAGCAATAAAGAATGCTTCACTAGCTCTCCAGCCAGTACCACAATAAAAAATGATCTTTTTTTCTGGGGTAATTCCTGATTTCTCCCATAATCGCCTTATTTCTTTAAGGCTTTTCAGATCTCCGCTTTTTTCTTCAAAGTCTTCCATATGATATGGATTAGAACCAGCGTAACCCCATACGGAATTTGGGATGCGCCCCTTTTCTTTCATATAATCATACCCCGTGGTTTTACCTGTATATTCATTCCAGCTGCGAACATCAACTACAATAGAGTCTTGATCATATAAGCTTTTTTCCACATCACTTCTTGTCGAAAGATAATGTGATTTCGGGTTTAAACGGGGGAAGGGGCCTTCGTTTACACGTAGGATCGAAGGTTGTTCTTCCACATCATATCCAAGGGCTTTCCATGCATGGATGCCTCCATTCACCAAACGAACATCTTCTAGACCTGCGTACATAAATGCCCACGCAGCTCGAGCGGAAGCCATTATTTGTTGTCCGTAAAGTATCACTGTAGTTTCATTAGAAATACCTAATTTATGTAAAATAATACCTAGTTGTTCCATTGAAACGAGATTCCACAATGGTCCGCCTTCTATTAAATTGATATCAAGATAAATGGAACCCGGAATAAATCCGTCCTTATCATCCGTTTGTTTACCAAGCCCAACATAGACAATTATCATTTTTTGATTCATTTGTCCAGGACCCTCAATAAGTCTCATAAGCTCGACAGGTGAAAGTAACTTATGCTGATTTTTAAAATGCATTGTATATCCACCTTTCTAAAAATGAATATTGATTCTTCAAGGAATTTTTTCACGCGCAGAAAAAGTTCGAATTACCGAACTTCCTTTATTAATTTTTATATTGCTAAATAAACCCATGGCAGGGAGTGGAAACTCTAAAAGAGAATATTTTTTCTACCCCGCTGTTAGTAAAATAACCATCCTTACCATACCCCCGTATTTTAACATAATTATCTAATCTGATTTTGAAACGTATGCAAGCATCTGGCCGTTAAAATGAAAAATGGTGCTCATCCCTGTTCAAGGATAGCACCCGATTCTTGAAGTTTAACAATTTTATCATTTACTTTTAGAGTTAAATCTAGTTTCATTGTCCATCATAGGAGATTCTCCTATAGTTTCATATCGATAAATCCAGTAGTCCATGCAAATACGAGTGAACCTTGCCAAGTAATCGCATCTTTTACCTGTTAATCTGACTTCTAGATGGGGCGAAAGTCTTTGTATAGGAAACTCTCATCCAGCAGGAAAAATAACTCTTTTATGTAAAACAGTGACAAAAAAGACCGACTCTACTGGCGATCTTTTGGAATCTATTCTTCTTCAATTGAATTCCTAGAACTCAACTGACATCATGCAATGGTTCTTGCATTGCAAGTAAATTTGTCGGTAAAATCCCGCGTTGAATATCCCGCTGCGGCATTCCTAATGCGTAGCCTTGAGCATAATCTACACCCAGTTTTTTTATATACTCCAGCTCTTCCATCCGTTCAATGCCTTCCGCAATGATCTTTATATGGGACTGTTTGGCATAGTCAACGATTAAGGACACCAGTCTTTGCTGTTCTGGTCTTTTATCGATGAAGTCAATCAGAGAACGGTCCAGCTTAATGAATTCTGGCTTTAGATAAATAAGAGTTTTTAGGCTGTTATAGCCGGAACCGACATCATCAACGGCAATTCGGAAACCTTGCGAACGATAATGGGACAGCACTTTTTCAAATTGTTCAAAGTCTGTGACCGCACTTTTTTCTGTCAGTTCAAAAACGACCTGCCCTGGTTCAATATCAAATTCCTGCAGGAGCTGAAGCGTCTCCCCGCTATGATAATTGGCATCCATCAGAACATGTGGATGGATATTAATAAAAAGCACAAAGTCTTTTTTATTGAAATTCCCTTTCAAGCGGTCCATAAACCGTTTCAGTGAAATATTCCTGCAAAAACATTCAAATAAGAAAACTTGATCGGTTTGACCGACAAAATCATAAAAGATTTCGGTGTTTGGAAATAAATAAGATGCTGCAGGCCGGTTTAGAGCCTCATAGCCAATCGTCCTTTCAGAATCAAGTTCAACAATCGGCTGATAAAAAGTATCTAATTGATGATGGTCGATAATTTTTTTTAACTCCATGAACCTTCTATAGTACAATACTTCATCTTTTCTTCGATTTTCCTTGATTAACTCAGTCGACCTATTGGAAGGGCAAAATTTTAAAAAGCAAGGCTGGTTAGTCAAAAAAAAGAGAGCCTGTAAGCTCTCGTTTTTAGTCCTTATTAAACCACAGTGGTTCTTTGTCATCAACATCGCCGTTATAATTGATTAGAATCTCATCTCCTGCTTTTATATCTCTATACGCATAGAAATCAAATGTGTGATTGTCGAAATTAATCTCATAAATGGCATTCGGCTCGTAAGAATGGTTAAACAACATTCCATAACCTAGAAGGATAGCAGTATGATTTATCCCATACTCAAACGCATAATCAGCGAGTAAGGTTTTCTCAATGTATTGATGCTGGTCATTTGGATAAGAAATGACCGGTGCTTCATGTAAAAGCTCTCCTTTTTTGATTTCACATGTAGCAAAGACCCCTCTATTGAATTCTCCATCACTTAATGGAGATTTTTTTATCTCAATCATATTGTACACCTGCTCACTTTTAAAATTTTCTTTCTAAGAAAAACCTATCTTGTCATATTTCAGTATCTTCTACCAGTTTATCCTGCATTCTAATATTCTGCAAATTGCCGCTAAAGTTAAAAGCCCTTTTGTTTTTTAAAATAGAGCGCTAAATACAAAGCAGCACTCCTTTTGTAAATCCCCCTCTAATATTGGGCCAAACACCATTCTTTCGTTTCTTGGTCGGCAAAGGATGCTTCTACACCATTTACATACATTTGCCGGTAATCTTCTTCGCTTAGATTAAATTCTTTGTTCACTAGATTGATTTCCTTTGCCATAGTTGTATCAGATACTGTTCGGTTATCAGTATTAATGGTCACTTTTATTCCATCTTGATGAAACTTATAAATCGGATGTTCCGCATATTGGTGAACCGCTTTTGTTTGGACATTGCTCGTTGGACACATTTCAAGCACTACCTGTCTTTCTTTCACAATTTTATAAGCCTCCGCACAATCTTTTATAAATACTCCGTGTCCAATTCTTTCAGCGCCCAACAGTTCAACAGCCTCCAGCACGTTTTTCCCAATTCCCGTTTCACCTGCATGAATCGTGACTCTGTAACCATATTCTTTTGCTAAAAGAATCGGTTCTACGAATCTTTTACAAAACCCTTCTTCTTCTGATGCACAGAGGTCGATTGCCGCTGCTCCTTTTCCAAGGAACTTCTTCCCCTTTTCAACCACCTCAAAGGCGCTTTCTACAGACATCGTCCTCATACAGGACAGGATGATATTTCCCTTTATTTCGTAACAGTTTTCAGCCTCCCTCATTCCCTCTATAACAGATTGAATCACTTCTTCCACACCAAGACCTTTTACTGTGTGAAGAAGCGGAGCAAATCTGACTTCTAAATATTTCACATTTTCCGTTGCTGCATCCTTAAATAACTCAAACGTAATTCTTCTTAAACTGTCCTTGGACTGCATCACCAAATTAGGAAGAGAAAATCTTTTTAAATACTCATCAAGGGAGTCGCATTCAAGCGGAGCAATGAGTTCTTTTTGCAGCTCATTCTTATCAAAAGAGGGTAAGGGGATACCTTCCTTGCGGGCAATATCGATAATCGTTTCAACCCTAACGCTCCCATCTAAATGACAGTGAAGTTCAATTTTTGGCATTGCTAAAAAGTTCATTCTTGACCTCCTAAAATTTTTCATGAAAATAAAAAAATTCCCGATCACGAAGAAAATACAAATCTTGTACTCTCTTCGTAATCAGGAATTGCGGTTCCTGGTAGAGACCTCCAAACCATATTATTGGAGTTATACGAAGTATTCATGAATGTTTTTTTAAAGGATAGTAAAAAACGGGCAGATTGTCAACATGGTGCCATTTGGTTCATTTTACCATCCAAAACGTCTATTTTTCAGTAAGCCCCTTGAATACTTCAACCGCGGTTTCAATGAGGTCGTCCTTAAAGTCATATTCGAAGCTGTGCAGGTTCGGATGATCTTCTCCGCTGCCGACAAAAAAGTAGGATCCTTTTGTCAGTTTTGTGTAATGGCCGAAATCTTCTGAAGCGCGGTAGGCTTCCTCCAACTCCACCATTGGAATCCCTTTTTCCCGGCAGACCTGGCGCACCTTGTCAGAACTTTCCTTGCGGTTGACCGTTTCCGGAAATTCGTCTTGGTATTCGAAACGTACGGAAAGCCCGTATTTCTCCGCTTCGGTCCGTGCCATATTCTCTAAATTTTGTTGAAGTCTGTCCATTTCTTCCTCATACAGGGCTCGAATGGTCATTCGTAACACGCCGTTGCTGGCACTGACTCCAAAGGCTTTGGCCCCGATATCCACCTGAACAACGGTGCAGAGAACAATGCCCTGGTTGATGGCAGGATCAATGAATCCAGGAATGGCATCGATGATTTTGGCAATCGCAAAGGATGGATTTTTCCCTTTCTCCGGCTCGCTTGCATGGGAAGGCAACCCCTCCATATAAATCGACATTCCCTTAGAAGCACAGAATGCTGTTTTGTCCGTAACATACACATGATTATGTTTGAATCCGCTCATATTATGCCAGGCGAAGATTTCATCAATGTTTTCTTCCTTGATCAACTCGGTGCATTCGGCAGCACCGTCCCCTGTTTCCTCGGCATGCTGGAACAGGAAGAAGATATTGTTGTCGCTCCCCTTTTGATTGATTTCGAGAGCCAACCCGCAAAGGGCGGCACTGTGGCCGTCATGACCACATTTATGGGAAACACCGGGAAACTTTGAACCATATGGCAGATCAATCGTTTCCTCTATTGGAAGGGCATCAAAATCTGCGCGGAAGGCAACATTTCTTTTTCCAATAGGAGAATGATAGACAGCATAGAACCAGCGCCCCCTGTCGACAATTTCAAGATTGGTATTTTCCTCCAGAAACTGGATGACATGCTGTTTCGTCCACACTTCATAGTTGGATAACTCCGGATGTTCATGCAGTTCATGACGCAGGCGGATGACTTTTTCAAGATTGTTCTTTTCCAATTTCACTATCCCCTTTTTAACTCTTTCATTAATTTTAGCAAGGATTTTATCTTTCGAGTGCCATTTGAGTTTAGAATGGTTGAAAAATTTTAGACTGCATATTGCTTACCTTAGACATAACATGAACTAAAAGGGGAAGTTTTCGATGAAAAAGGTTCTTTATTTTCTGCTAGGGCTAATCGCTGCATTGGGGCTGGCCGCCTGCAGTCAGCCTGAAGACTCGAATGTTCAAACATCGAAAGAGGAAAAGCCGGTGACAGTCGAACCTGTAAAAGAGGGGCCGGCTAAGGAAGAAGCTGAGGAAATCTCGGATAAACAGGTCTACCAAAATGAGGTATTTAAACATGTCGTGGTAAAGGAATCAAGAGATCAACTGGTTGTCACCGGGAGGGCACAAGTGTTTGAAGGGGGATTCCAATACAAACTTTACGACAACGATAAGGTACTGTTGGAAGACCACTATCAGACGGACGGGGCACCCGCATGGGGGGATTTTACCATTACACTCGATAAAAAATGGATTGCCAGCGACAATGTAACGTTTGAACTGTTCGTCTATTCAGCTAAGGATGGATTGAAAATCAATGTGTTGAAAATTCCGATACCGCATTAACTTGAGCCAGGCTTCATTGCCGGGTTTTTTTACTACTAAAATGGGGCGGTTTTAGATTTGCTAATGAAGTCCTGGAATTTGCTGCTAGACTGGGGGAATTCGCTGGTTGGCATTTTAATTTCGCTATTAGAGCGGGTTTGGTTTTTGGGGAGGGCGCGGAAATAACGGAGAATATGGCGGAAATACAACGAAAAGGCGCGGAATTCTTTTGAAAACCCGCGGAATTAATGAGCAAACTCGCGGAATCAAGGCCAGTACCCGCGGAATCGGCATTTTTGCCGCATAGAAAAACTTACTAAATTGGGATTCATTTCGGTAAAAAGAGAATAGATTTTTCGCTATTGGCCGTTGAATTTCGCTGCTAGAGCGGGTTTGGTTTTTGCGGGTTTGCGGAAATAACGGAGGATTCGGCGGAAATAACGCGGAAAGCCGCGGAATTCTTTTGAAAAGCCGCGGAATTAATAAGCAAGCCCGCGGAATCAAGGCCAGTACCCGCGTAATCAACATTATTGCTGAATAGAAAAACTCACCAAGTTCGCTAATAAGAGAACAGATTTCGCAATTGGCCGTTGAATTTCGCTGCTAGAGCAGGTTTGGTTTTTGCGGGTTTGCGGAAATAACGGAGGATTCGGCGGAAATAACGCGGAAAGCCGCGGAATTCTTTTGAAAACCCGCGGAATTAACGAGCAAACCCGCGGAATCATGGCCAAAACCCGCGGAATCAACATTATTGCTGAATAGAAAAACTCACTAAGTTCGCTAATAGAATCTTTGGCTGTTTAGACTTTACGAATTTCCCCTTTTTCGATGAAGCTGGTTAAACATTTTTGGCAGATGCAGTCTTTTCTTCTGTACTCCAGCGGAACTAATTCGAAGATCTCCGGCGGGAATGTTACGGCGTCACACCAGCAATTCCCGTGCTTTCCCCCGCCTGACATACATTTGTTTTCTTCGCCGCATATTGGGCAGTATTTGGTTGTCATTGGCTGTCTCCCTCCTCTTTCTTATCTTTACTATGTATTCTTTAAGATTATGAGAAATCCTTTCAAAACTTGTGTTTAGCGCTGGGAAGCAAAATTTTAATGCTGTGAATTTTGCCGGTCCTCCCTCCGCTTGTCCTATGGACTGGAAAGATTTCATCAACTGGAACGAAGTTCGATGAGCAATTCTGGCTTCATTTTTCAAAAATGGGGTTGGGGTTCCGTTGGGGTTGGATTTTTGGGTATAATAGTAGAATATGGATTTTTCGATGAGGTCGGTGATTGGGATGGAGTTTGTGCGGGAGTTGTCGGATGAGATTCGCGATTTGTTGAGTGCGAATTCGCCTGAGGATGCGCGGCTGGTGCAGAAGGGTTTGATGTTGTACCGGCAGGGGCTGGTGACACAGCTGCAGGTGGCGGAGACTGGGATTACGGCTGTGGTGGAGGATGTGACGCCGGCGAAGGTGATACTGGATCCGCAGTTTTTGGGCTTGAGCGAGTGTTCGTGTCCTTTGAATGAGCTCTGCCGTCATCAGATGGCTGTGTTTTTTGCGGCGTATGCGCAGGTCGGCAGTGTGTCGGATTGGGTTACGGAGTGGCGTGAGCCTGTGCGGGAGAAGAAATCGGTCGTGGCCTGGGGGCTGCAAAAAGCGAAGGATTTGGTGAAGGCGAACGGGCTGTTGAAGCCGGATTATGAGCGCTGGGTGAGTTCGTTTGAAAAGAGTTTTGATGCAATTGTGGGGGCGAAAAAGCATACGAATCCATTTGTAGTGTCAGAGCTGTTTGGCATTTACCGGCGGCGGCTTGGGGCGAGTGCGCCGGTTGAGCAGGAATGGAAACTTTTGTATGAGCTGGTCGCGGAGATTGTGTCGTTTCGGAAGCTTGCGGTGCTGAATGAGCAGATGGGGCATTCAGCGGAAGCGGTGCGGCGGTCCTATGGGTATTTGTTTGAGGCGTCAGTTGATGAGGCTGAAGACTTGGTGGACCGGATTGGGATGCAGACGCTGCCGTTTGATTTTGATGAGTTTGTGGCGAAGCTTCAGGATGAGGCGTTTGGGCTGTTGACTGTGGTGAACGGGCTTGAGCAGCATCGGATTTCACTGTACCGCCTGCTGTGGAGCGGTTTGTTTAAAAAGACAGCTTGGCGGGAAGCTGAGCGCGAGCGGGTTCTTCAAGAATTGAAGCATGTGGAAGATGATGTGAATTCACTGCCTTTGGTGGTTGGCTGCGCTCATTTGAGTGTCCTGCTTGACGAGGACGATCAAGCATTGAGTACGGTTGAATTGGTCAATGATGAAGTTATTTTTCCTTATTTTATTAATTGGATTGAGTATTTGTCCGGCTTGAAGGCGTGGAAGCGGGTTGGGCGCTGGATTGATGTGACCTTGCCGAAATTGAAGGGGTATTTGGATAGTGCTGAGTTCCCCGGCGGATTTCATGGCCAGACCGGGTTTGTGCGGACGGTGCTTCGGGCGATTATGCCGTATGTATCGGAGGCACACCGGCTGGATGTGTATGAGAGGGCACTGCTGTCCAGTCTGCCATATAGTTATAGCGAGTATGAGTATATGCTGTTTGAGCGCGGGATGTATGACCGCTGGGGCGATCTCCAGGCATATGTCGGGATGGAGTTTCAAGACTTGCCGAAAGATCGGGTGAAAGTGATTGAAAAAGAACAGCCGGAGGTACTGCTCGGGATGCTTCACCAGGCGGCCCAGCGTGAGATTAATCAGAAGAACCGGGCGAGCTACCGGATGGCGGTCCGGCATTTGAAAAAATTGCGGACGCTGTATAAGAAGCTGAAACGTGTGGACGATTGGGAGTATTTTTTCGAAGGGCTGCTGGAGCGGACGAAACGGCTGCGGGCGTTTCATGAGGAGTGCGAGCGCGGGAAGTTGATTGTGTAGGTTTTAGGGGGTTGCTGGAAGGGTATCTTAGGGGTTGTTAGGTAGTTACGGGTTTGCGGAATTTAGTTTCGGATACCTGCGCAAGGGATTTTACTTGCGGAAAAGCGCCTTTTTCTTGCGCATGGCACCCCGTTACTTGCGGAGAACTCTCATTTTCTTATGCATCGAGTTTTTACTTGCGGATACCCCCCTCTTATTGGCAATCGGTGTTATCTTACGGTGAGTATTTGATTTATTAAGCGGTCACCAGCAGCCTCTCCATTGACAAACAACATATATCGGCAGCTGGATTTGGCTTGAATTTTTAAAGGCGGAAGAAATTAAGTGAGGTGTTCCTTGATGACAAAGAGTGAATTGAATCCTAAGGTCGATGAATTTTTAAGTAAAGCGAAAAAGTGGAAGGAAGAATATGAGAAGTTGAGAGAGATTGTTCTTGACTGTGAGCTGACCGAAGAATTTAAATGGATGCATCCTTGCTACACGTTTGAGAATAAAAATATTGTTTTAATACATGGATTTAAAGAATATTGTGCGCTTTTGTTTCCCAAAGGTGCTCTTTTAAAGGATCCCCACGGGGTTCTCATTCAGCAAACAGAGAATGTACAGGCGGCGCGCCAAATTCGATTCACTCAAGTTCAAGAAATAGCGGAAATGGCACCCATTTTAAAGTCCTATATTCATGAAGCTGTTGAAGTTGAAAAAGCTGGTTTGGAAGTAAATTTTAAAAAGACGGCAGAATACAGCATTCCTGAAGAACTTCAAACGAAATTTGATGAAAATCCTGCCTTGAAAACGGCTTTTAAGGCATTGACACCGGGACGGCAGCGTGCCTATATTCTTTATTTTTCATCACCCAAACAATCTAAAACCAGGATATCAAGGGTTGAAAAATATATGCAGCACATTCTCAATGGAAAAGGATTAAATGATTAGTTATTTTTATTAAAGATATCCCTTAGATCAGAGGTGCTATTAATTATATCGAGTACCAGCAGCAAGTTCCTCTCTTACCATCATACTTTTTTCAACTTTTAACCATCTTCAAAATATCCTGTTAGAGGGTTCAATATGCCTCCCTTCCTCTTGCTGCTGATTTTTAGGTATAATATAGGAATATGGATTTTTGGTGATGCTGTTATCACGTGCATCTACAGAAGGAGTACGGCCTACTATGCTTAGAACGAAATTTTTACGATTGCTTACAACTCAATTGGACGACGGTAACTTTCTCATCAGTGCGCAGGATGAGCGCGGAGTCGACCTCCCTCCTTCCACCTGGAAAAACCTTGTGTTCAGCAGTCACGAGGAGAGTTTTTTCGGAACAGTGCTGGAAGAGAGCGGCAATGGTGTGGTGGTGAACGGCTGGCAGCTGGTATCGCTGTTTGCGAAGGAGTCGTTCAACCGGTTCATCGACTGGGACTGGAATGAGGAAGCTGAGATTTGTCTGGCGGCCGCCCTCTCGATGTATGAGGGAATTTTGGAAAAAGACTGGCTGCCGGACTTTTCGGTCTGGGGCAAGCAAGACGGGGATTTCCGCTGGAGGCTGCCGGAACGGGTGAAGGATGAGTTTGACCCGTCGTTCTGGGAGCAGGATATCGAGAATGTGGATGCAAACGCTCGTGGATACATTTCAGATTTATACAACCAGGCACTCGATGCCTATTTAACGCGTAATGCGAAAATGAAGGAATTGTTTGGTCCGAAGCTTGACCTTTTGAAAAAACAAAATATCTCAGGCAGCGAACTGTCGCGCTATTTTGATGAGGAATCATGGCTTGAATGGGTTGGTATTAAAGAAAGCGATACGCCGTTTACCATTGGTCTTCGGCTGGATGAACCAGTGGAAGGTGAAGGCAGCTGGACGCTGGATATCTTTTTAAGAGGGAAAAAGAATCCTAATCAGGTTTTTGATGCAGAAGATGTGAAACGGATTCCTGCGAAATGGCGAACTTATTTGGACCGGGTCGACCGTGAACAGGCTCGCTGGATTCGTTTAATTCCATGGCTTGGTGAGGAAAATGCGGATGCATTGAAATCGGAACTAACCGAGGAGGAAGCGTGGTTATTTTTAACAGAAGTAAGTGAAACGCTGTTGGCGCTTGATGTTGAAATTCTTCTTCCTTCCTGGTGGCAGGCGATGAAAAATGCCAATTTGCGGGTAAAGGCATCTTTGAAAGGGTCCTCGAGCCACAGGCCGTCCTTTGTCGGTCTGCAGGCAATGCTTGATTTCAATTGGCGGTTTTCGATGAACGGCGTCGATCTGTCGGAGGATGAGTTCCAGAATCTTGTCGAGGAGAAACGGCGGCTTGTCTATATTCGTGGGCGCTGGGTGAAGCTCGATCCGCAGTTTATCCGGCAGATTCAAGATATGATGAAACGTGCGGAAAAAGAGGGTCTGCATGTCCGTGATCTGCTGGAGCAGGAACTCTTGGAGGCGGAAGCGGCTGAGGACGAGCTTGAGAATCCTAAGGCGTTTGCAAAAATTCAGATTGAGCTGAACCGGCAGTGGAAACAGATGATAAAACAATTATCGGAAGTTCATGAAATTCCACTAGTGGAGGTGCCTGGCGGTCTGCAAGGAGAGCTGCGCCCCTACCAGCAGCTTGGCATGAGCTGGCTCTGGTTCTTGAGGCAATACGGATTTGGCGCCTGCCTAGCCGATGACATGGGTCTTGGAAAAACCGTTCAGCTCATTTCTTATTTGCTGAAGGTGAAAGAGTCTTTGCCTGACGCCCTTAATGAAGTGGATTCGAGCACGGCGGCCGAAACTAAGTCCCGGAGGAAGAAAAAGGATGCGGATGCTGTTGAAAAGATTCCAGTGAAAGCAGCGTTGATTATTTGTCCGACATCGGTGCTGGGGAACTGGCAGAAAGAATTGGAACGGTTCGCACCTGAGCTGGATGTGCATTTACATTATGGGCCGAACCGCTTGAAGGGTGAATCCTTCACTGAAAAAATGCAGGATGTCGATGTGGTGCTGACTTCCTATGGCTTGACACACCTGGATTCAGAGGACTTTGAGTCAGTGCTGTGGGGCACGATCACCATTGATGAAGCTCAGAACATTAAGAATGCCCAGACAAAGCAATCACGGGCTGTCCGCAGACTGCGCGGCCGCCATCATATCGCTTTGACAGGAACGCCAATGGAAAACCGCCTGTCCGAGCTGTGGTCCATTTTTGATTTTACCAATCATGGCTATCTTGGCAGCCTGGGACAATTCCAGAAAAAGTTCATTGTTCCCATTGAGAAAGATGAGAAAAAGGAAAAAATCCAGCAGTTGCAAGCATTAATCCGTCCCTTCCTATTGCGCCGTACGAAAAAGGATGAGGAAGTAGCACTGAACCTTCCTGATAAGCTGGAGCAAAAGGAATACTGTCCGCTCACAGCAGAACAGGCATCACTGTACGAACAGCTGATTCATGATACGTTTGCTCAAATTGAACAGCTGTCTGGCTTTGAACGCAAGGGGTTAATTTTACAAATGCTCAGCCGGCTGAAGCAGCTTTGCAACCACCCCGCCCTTTATTTAAAGGAAAAATCAGCTGCACGCGTGCTCCTGGAACGTTCGAATAAATTGGAGAAGCTGGTTGAGCTTGTGGACGCCGTGTTGGAACAGAACGAAAGCTGTCTGATTTTTACACAATACCTTGAAATGGGTGAAATGATTCGAAGTGTGTTGAAAAAGAAATTTGCTGTCGAAGTGCCGTTTTTGAATGGAAGTGTGTCGAAGTCGCATCGTGATACGATGATTGAACGGTTCCAGAACGGGGAGTTCCAGGTGTTCCTGCTGTCCCTGAAAGCAGGAGGAACCGGGTTGAATCTGACGGCCGCAAACCATGTCATTCATTATGACCGCTGGTGGAACCCCGCCGTTGAAAACCAGGCAACCGACCGTGCCTACCGGATTGGGCAATCCCGATTCGTTCACGTGCACAAGCTCATCTGTACAGGCACTTTAGAGGAAAAAATCGACGCCATGCTGGAGAAAAAACAATTTTTGAATGATCAAATTATCCAAAGTGAAAACTGGATTACGGAACTGTCTACCGAAGAGCTGAAAGATTTAGTTTATTTGGGATGATGGTTCATTGCAGATCTCAGGCGCCATGTAGAAAATTTTACATGGCGCCTGGCATTTTTTTTAAATAAGATAAATCGAACTGGAAAAAGGTGTTTTCGAGGGCTTTCGTATATGTGATACAACGCCTTACAAATCCTTACCTCTGGATATGTCACCAGGTGTACCATATCCATTAGAAATTCCTGTGTTGGTTTTGCTGGCTCTAGTTAGTTAGGAATAAACAGTAGGATAGTTGCGGAATATTGAAACTGATTGTGTATAGCGGCTGGCGATATGCGGGCGTAGCGGCACCCGATATACGGATATACGGGCATAGCGATAGGCGATATGCAGACATAGCGACACCCGATATATGAATGAATCGTCTGCATCACTCTTGTGGGATAATCATTTATTTTAGCCGTAAGGCATCTTCGAGAGGGCTGTATTCTTCTTTTTGTTTTGGCATGCTGGGGGTTTTGGTTATTTTTCTGAGCCATAGACCTTTTCTATGATTATCATTTTGTTTTTGTCCCATAGATGGTACCTTTGAGACTCTTTTAGGTTGCAGCTAGTTTTGTCTTTTAGGCGTGCTCTATGGGATTCTTTTCTTTTTACTGTTTAGTTGAATTTTTGGCCATAGCGCGTGCTCTTTAGAACAACTTTTAACCCTTAAAGTAATATTGGCCCCATAGAGGGTTTCTATAAAAAATTATTTCTTAATTGATATCAAAGTGAGTCCTCTAGATATGATTACAAGAACTTTTAAAAAAAACAACCTGCTTTACGCTGTACTGCCTTCCAATGTAAAAAACGGCCCGAGGGGAAACCCCGGAGCCGTCTTTTAATTCAATACAATAACTTTTACTGTTCTTCTGCCCCATTGATAGGCAGCACTTTTACTTGGTTTCAGAATATCAATTCTATGGCCTTTAATGGCACCGCCTGTGTCACCGGCAATGGCTGTCCCATAGCCCTCTACCCAGACTTTTTTTCCAAGCGGAATGACTCTGGGGTCAACCGCGATAAGCTTCATGTTCGGGTTCTTTTTAATGTTATAGCCGAGTGCTGTGACCGTGCCGGAATCATATGGTGTGTAAGCTGTTGCTGTTACATACATTTCTTTCCCGTTACTAGTTGCCTTTGCCGGCTTAGGGTCTTTTTTTGCTGAAGGCGCTGCTGTCGTTTTTACAGCAGGCTTCTTCGCTGCTACCGTTTTAACCGTATTTTCTTCTTGTTTGATTTTTGATTGAATGTCTTTCATTTTTGCTGCAATGCCGGCCTTTTCCTGTTCGGCTAGCTGCATTTCCTTCACGATTTGTTCGTATTTATTTTGCATGGAAGTTAAGATTGATTGTCTCTTTTGCATGTTTTGGTTTAGTTCTTGCTGTTGTTTTGCAAGATTGTTCTTTTCTTTTTCCAAAACCTGTTCCTGTTCGTCAATGGCCTTTTTATCTTCTTCGATTTGCTGCAAATCTGCTTTCTGTGCGGTTAGAATATTCTTATCTGCATCTATTAAAGTAGATGCGGCGCTTGCACGCTGAATAAATTCAGAAATACTATCGGATTCAAAAAAGATATCGATAATCATATCCACTGAATCATTTTGCTGAAGAGCTATTGCCCGCTTCTTCATAATATCTTTACGTCCAAGAATCTTGTCCTCTAGTACGACAATTTCTTGCTTCTTCTTTTCGATTTGCTCTTGAACGGCAGCGATCTTATCTTCTGCTGCAGCCATTTCTTCTTGATTCTTTGTAATATCATTATGTAAAGATTGCAGTTCCTGCTGAATTTTCGCTATTTCTTGATTTACGGATTGACTTTCTTGCTGCTTTTGTTCTACTAATTTTTGTTTCTTCTGCAGCTCTTGTGTTGCATTATTTAATGCTTCATTGTTAGTTTGTGCATGTGTGACCAGGGTGCCCGGCGCACAAACTAAGACCGTAAGTAACATGAGAATTATACGCTTTACTCTCGTTGGCATACATTTCCCCCTCCTTATTAGTCTATTTATAACAAAATAATATGCCAGTTATGTTACAAATAGATTAAAAGACTATCACAATTCGTCATAATTGCGGTAAAAATGCGGTATGACAGGGGTTCGTCTATGATGTTTTTTTCCTATAAAAAGACATCATTTCATGTTACCATCGTCCTAATTGACCTAAATCAATCGTTTCAAGCCTCGTAATTTTCTCTTGCTAGTGTCTTTGCTTTGAATGTGGTCCGTATTTTTTTCCTATTAATTTTGCTGCTTTTTCGCTTTGGCGGCTGGATTAGATAGCTGACTTTATTTCCCTCTTTAAGAAGAAGGCTGCTGAAGATATCATAGATGTCATGATCTGACAGCTCTGCTTTTTCTGTAAAAATCCGAAGTTTCCCGTTGTGAAAGGTAAAATAGATGGTATTCTCTGAGCTGCCGCAGGTAATGTTCGCTGAATGCAGCGGAATGCTCTGATAGGATGATTCTGCTGAATTAACCTTTTGCTGTGTTGGATATGTGAACTGGAGTGCATCGTAAAATCCAGGCCTGCTTGTAACTTTCCAACCTTTCTCTTTCATTCTTTTTCCGATAAAAATAAATGTATGCTCCATAAGGTCCCTCCAAATGACAAAATGTTACACAATCATCAATTATTCAATATGTTTCTCCCATTTCCTCCATATTTCCCCGGCAATTTTCCGTTTGTACCCACTCTTCACAACATGCAGCGTACAGATTGCACACATTCAAACTCTAAGCAATCTTTTCCCGTTAAGTTATGGTGAAAAGGATGTCATTTGTCGAAAAGTTACGCATGCTGTACGGTAAACAAAACTGGTCTCAAGAGAAACTGTCCAAAATGGTTAATCTCCATCGGTCGGGCTTTAGCCGATATGATACGGGAAAGTCGATTCCTGGCGATGAAACTTTGCTAAATTTGCAGATATATATACGGTCGATATAGATGAAATTAATCGAAATAAGGGCTAAGAAAATTACTCTAATGGTTATGTGACGAGTGAAAGTCCTGCTGATCCAGACTTTGACTGGATTAACCAGCTGCTAGGAGATTATGAGGATGTAAAAATGGCTTTTGTGGAACTGCATTTAATGACTCCTGAGCGGTAGGCATCCTTCATCCACGCTATCGTATAAACCATTCGCATAGAGATAGAATGTAACATCGAAGAAGCCGCTGACACGAGATCAGCGGCTTCTTTTAAAAAAACAGGGGGGTTTTAGTAAAAGAATGCCCAGCTCGCGGAATTTTATACATGCATCGGTAACTTTTTCATCATTTTAACTGGAACACCTCCCCCTCTATATTAAAAAAAGTCCGACAGAAACAAATGTCTGCCGGAACATCAATTATGAGGAAACTTGCGGGGACTTGGTTGATTCTCTATCTAATGGGGCAATTAATAAGAGGAAATTGGGCTCACTCAATAATAATTTGGAATCTTTTCATGCGGTTTGTGCGGACGCTTGGAGTAAATTTTGATGGGGCCTCGTTCCCTTAGCTCGATTTGCTGCTCCCTTATCAGCCATTCCAGCTGGCTGACACGCTTTTGCAGACTATCTACATTTTTATTGGACTTGCCTACCATTTTTATCAAGCTCTCCAGCAGCTGCTCTAAGTTGCCGGTATCCCTTTCATTAAAACGCAAGCTCTCTCTCCTCCTTTTTTTGCCCGGCATCATTTATGTGCCAATCTGCTGATCTTTCCTGTGAATCTGCACCATTGAACGACTGTTCGCCTGTAAAAGGCGGTGGTCCAGGGGAGGCCTTCTGGGTTTGTCCTCCTGTGGCAGACGATGCACCAAATGATGATGTCAGCTTAGGTCCGCCGGATGTGGTTCGTGATTCCATAGCTGGGGCTTGCTGGGCACCGCCTGTTACTGATCCTTGAAATTCGCTCCCTGATGCAGACTGTGATTGATTCACAGATCTTTGCAAATTCCCCTCACCTTGCCGTCCAGCGTTGTCAGCCATCGTTTCAGCAGCCCGGTTATACCGTTCTCTACTGCTGGACTGGGAATCACCGCCAGATGGCTGCGGCCTGGTGGAACTAAGGAAGCGCACTGATTCAGCGACCACTTCAGTTACATACACTCTTTTTCCATCCCTATTGTCGTAATGACGGGTTTGCAGTCTCCCCGTAATTCCAACAAGCGATCCTTTTCGACAATAATGGCACGTATTTTCCGCTGCCTTTCTCCAGAGGGTGCATTGAACAAAATCCGCGTCAAATTCCCCGTTATGGTTACGAAAACCGCGGTTGACAGCCAGGGTCACCTGTGTCACCGAAGTTCCCTCCGGTGTTGCCCTCAATTCTGGATCCCTCGTCAATCGGCCAACAAGCGTAACTTGATTTATCAAAATTTCAACTCCTTTCGTTTGATGAATCCATCATATCTCTGAGGCCAGATGGTTGTAAAATCGCAATTTTCACCTTTTCAAGTAGTGAAGACTTTTGAAAATGAGATTTTTTCAACGCTTTTGTAAAATTTAACCTATTACAGTGATTAATAAATGATTTTTTCAAAGTTCGACAAAGATTTTTCGACATTTGTTTTTAACAGACATATGCTATAATGAGGAAAAAGACAGGAGGGTGTCGATGAAAACGTTTAAATTGTTCTCGTTGGATGTTTTGGAGGATGGTGAAACATCTGTTGAAGTTCCATTGACAGATGGGTTGGTCCTTAACAAAGAGGATGAACATTACACCTGGCTGCTTGAGGCATATACCGATTTAGATCTATATGATTATTTTTATAAAATATTTTCAGAAAAACGTGAAATTATTGTCGAAGCCAAAATCACCAAAAAGGAAAATGCCCCTGCTTATTTTCAAACGAAAATTTGCTCCCTGCTAAAATTTGATCATCACATTAGTGTCCTATTAGAAGGTCATCTCCGTCGTAATAAAAGCGATTACTCCGAGCTGCTGCTCGACAATCTATTGCAAATGGGCCTTGAGGGTCACAAACTGCTCGAAGAATTCAAAGAAAAAATGAAAAGCAAGCCGAAAATTAAAGTAAAAAATTAATAAGCATGGAGCGGTTCTTTTGGAATCTGGAACCTCCCCATGCTTTTTTTAATCTGCTTTATTAGAGTCATTTGAATGGAACTAAATCAGTGGGTGAAAAAAGCTCCCAATGATTGAAGTTTCACTTTATTCGTCCTTATTATCGCGGTCGTTTACGTCGATATCATCCTCAATGATATCTTCTTGCTTGGTATTTCTATCTTTTCCAGGGTCTTTGTCAGTATCCGTATTTTTGTCCTCTGCCGGAGAATAATGATCGTTATCGTTGATGACATCATTTTGATCTGGTGTGAGATCATTGTTATTGTTATTATCCGGTGTCATATCATTGTTGTTATTATCGTTAGGATTAAAATTGGTATCTGTCGGATTATTTACATTTGGCGGCGGCGGATTTTGATTATTATCATTATTACAGCCCACTAACAAAATCCCTGAAAGCACAGAACCAGCGAGCATCATTAAAAGTTTTCTTTTCATGGGAAAGCTCCTTTCAAATGTGTTTTACAAGTATATCTTCCCCGTCATTTGAAAAATCTTGCTAGAACTTTTTTACAGTGGGATAGTTTCGAGAGCTGATTTTGCGATACGCGGATATTTTACTTGGATTCGCAGATAAGTGAGGTTGATTCGCGGAAAAACGGGTGTAATTCGTGGATAAGTCTGAAGAAATTGCGGATAAAAAAGGGAGTGGTGTAAATTTACACTTTGTATATGTTGATGAAAGACAGTTTTGCAGCAGTTTATTGATGTTTTATATCTCATCCCCCCGATGAAAGGCAATTTCACGTCATTTTGCTGCTATTTTGTCTCTCATGCCCACGATGAAAGACAGTTCCACATCATTTTGCTGCTATTTTGTCCTTCATACCTCCGATGAAAGACAGTTCCACTTCATTTTGCTGTTATTTTGTCCTTCATACCCTCGATGAAAGACCGTTTCACTTCATTTTGCTGCTATTTTGTCCTTCATACCCTCGATGAAAGACAGTTTCACTTCATTTTGCTGCTATTTTGTCTTTCATGCCCCCGATGAAAGACCGTTCCACTTCATTTTCCTGCTATTTTGTCTTTCATGCCCCCGATGAAAGACCGTTTCACTTCATTTTCCTGCTATTTGTCTTTCATGCCCCCGATGAAAGACCGTTCCACTTCATTTTCCTGCTATTTTGTCTTTCATGCCCCCGATGAAAGACCGTTTCACTTCATTTTGCTGCTATTTTGTCTTTCATGCCCCCGATGAAAGACCGTTCCACTTCATTTTCCTGCTATTTATCTTTCATGCCTCCAATGAAAGACAGTTTCACTTCATTTTGCTGCTATTTTGTCTCTCATACCCCCGATGAAAGACCGTTTCACATCATTTTCCTGCTATTTTGTCCTTCATAACCACGATGAAAGACAGTTTCACTTCATTTTCCTGCTATTTGTCTTTCATGCCCCCGATGAAAGACCGTTCCACTTCATTTTGCTGCTATTTTGTCTCTCATGCCCCCGATGAAAGGCAATTTCACGTCATTTTGCTGCTATTTTGTCCTTCATAACCACGATGAAAGACAGTTTCACTTCATTTTCCTGCTATTTGTCTTTCATGCCTCCAATGAAAGACAGTTTCACTTCATTTTCCTGCTATTTTGTCTTTCATGCCCCCGATGAAAGACCGTTTCACATCATTTTCCTGCTATTTTGTCCTTCATAACCACGATGAAAGACAGTTTCACTTCATTTTCCTGCTATTTGTCTTTCATGCCTCCGATGAAAGACAGTTCCACTTCATTTTGCTGTTATTTTGTCCTTCATAACCACGATGAAAGACAGTTCCACTTCATTTTGCTGTTATTTTGTCCTTCATAACCACGATGAAAGACAGTTCCACATCATTTTTGCTGCTATTTTGTCTTTCATACCCACGATGAAAGACAGTTCCACTTCATTTTGCTGTTATTTTGTCCTTCATAACCCCGATGAAAGACAGTTTCACTTCATTTTGCTGCTATTTTGTCCTTCATACCATCGATGAAAGACAGTTCCACGTCATTACACAGCTATTTTGTCCTTCATACCCCCGATGCCTTGATATTTTCCCACCCATCTCAAATTTTATCTGCAGTTTTCACAAAGATATCTGCAGTTTCCACAAAGATATCTGCAATTTCCACAAAGATTTCCGCAAATCCCCATAAACAGCAAAAAAACCGGAAACAGGCCACAATACCCGTTCCGGTTTTTCAAAAATAATCTTATTCGTCTACTTCCTCTTTGCGTTTTCGAACTGCGACCACGGTTCCTGCGCCAATCAAGGCGATTAATCCAAAAATGGAGCCTGCTACCAGCGGCTTGTTCTCGGAAAACTTCACGAGTGCTGATTTTTGCGCAATTTCAAACGGTATTTCCTGTTTAGTTTCGTTGCCAGCGTCATCCACAGCCGTTACTTGGATGCGGTACGGGCTGATTTCTGACAGTTTGGTTGTTAATACCGTAGTGCCATTTTTATCGACGGTTTTGTCAAAATTCACAAGCTGGCCGTTTACCAAAATGGACTTAATTTTATCCTGCGGGTTGTCTACATGAACCGCCACACGAACAGAGTCGTAGTACGTTTCATTACTCTTGACGCCTTCGTAGATAACCTTCGGCGCCGTTTTATCCAGGATAAATTCGACGCTTAATTTTTTAATATTGCCAGCTTTGTCCTTCACCTCGAAGAACAGTACGTGCTTGCCTTCAGAAGTAATCGGATCGCCCAGGCGGTATTCTTCGCCGTCCAGTGTTTGTGAAATGATGTCATAGGCATTCAAGTCTTTGATTAACAGCTTAGGAATCAAGTCTTCTTTGAAATACTTATTCGAAATGGGCTCGTTGAACTTGATTGCCGGAGCGGTTTTATCAATCGTAAACACAATCGTCCTCGAGCTGACATTCTTCGCAAGGTCTGTTACGACCGCTTTTAAAACATAATCTCCCTCATTCTTAAGGGTCATGCCATTTTCGTAAGGACGGCCGTTCAGAGTGACGGATGTTTTGCCTTTATCTAAATATTTATCAAAATACTTAACCATCGGCGAAATGTTATTTTTGAAAAATCCGGCTAACACACCTGTGATGGTTAGGTTTGGCTTGGTCGTATCAAGCGTGAAGCTGACGGAAATGGTCGCTTCGTTGCCGGCTTTATCTTTTGCCAGCACCTTGAAATCATATTTCATTTCTTTTGATGCAGTCGGTGCTGTCCGGCCGACATTTTTTCCATTCAATTCAACTGAAACAATGCTGTCATCCCGTTGATCCAGCGCGAACTCCGGTGTGAAAATTTCGTTGATAAACTCGCCGTTCTTTATCACGTGGTTAGTACCTTTGATTTTCGGTGTAATCACCGGCTTGGTTTTATCAATCGTAAAGTGAATTTCCTTTGAAAAACTATTGCCAGCTTTGTCGGTAGCTTCCACTGTGATGTGATAAAGCCCCTCTTTGCTAAAGTTGTGACGCAGTGAGGCGGTATCGCCATTCACGCCAAAACCTCCGGCAGCATAACGTGTTCCATCTCTTGTTACCGTAATCCGATTCACATCCAGGTTAACGTCGCGGATCGTCACACTCACCGGTTTGTCGACATTGTAGTAAGCATCATTGTCCACGCCGGTAATATCAATCGCAGGTTTCGTTTTATCAATTGTAAACGTGCGGTTGACCTCGACCGGACCATTGCCTGCCTTATCCTCTGCCTTCAAGGCAATCGTGTACAAACCATCTTTTGAAAAATTGTAGCTGTGTTTGGATAACGGTTTTTTGTCTGTTACAAATGTACCGATTCCAAACGGTGCTCCGTCTTTTGTGACGGAAAGTGACACATGGTTGGTCTGATAATTTTTCTCCTCCACTGACATGGTCACATTTTTCGACTTTGGATTAAAGGAGTTATGATCGACCCCTTCAATTTTTACAACCGGTTTGGTTGAGTCAATAATGAACGAAATCGGGTCATGAACTGTTTTGCGTCCCGCTTTATCGGTGGAATCCAGTTTCACCACATAATTTCCTTCTTCTCCAAAGTGAAATTTGAGCTCGCCCTTCGTTTTGGAGACCTGCTGCAAATCGCCGATTGCATAAAGCTCCCCATTACGGGTTACCTTAAGGTTCGTCTCGTTTAAATCAATATTTGTATCTCTGACGGTAAAGACCGCCCCTTGGCTCTTGTAATTGTGGTTGTCCTCAATCCCGTCAATGGAAAGCTCAGGATTGGTATGGTCAACCGTAAAGGTGACGGACTGGGTATCGGCTTTGTTACCAGCCGCATCAGCTGCATCCACCGTAATGGTGTACTCGAATTCATCCTTAAATTCATAGCTTAACTTTGATGTTTCGCCTTTATTTTGCCATTCGCCTATATTAATTTTTCGCTTTTCATTTGTAACCGTATTGGTCGCCGTGACGTTAATGTTCACATTATTATTTGAAAAATTATGTTCATCTACCACGATGGAAACGTCTTGATTTTTGCTGTGATAGGCATTATTTTTCATCTGTTCGCCGGTTGCTTTATTTAATATTTGAATGGCTGGCTTCACGGTGTCGACCGTGAACGCAATCGTTTGAACTGTCGCTTTGTTTCCGGCTTTATCTTCAGCAGCCACCTTGATGACATAATCGCCATCTTCGGTAAATGGCAGCGTCAATTCGGAGTGTTCCGCCTTGCTGTCAAACGGCACTTTCTCTTCCTTACCGTGTTTTGTTACCGTCACTTGAACATTGTTCGTTTGATAGTAGGTTTCATCCACGGAAATGACAGTCTGTCCATTTTGAATATAGGAGCCGTTGTCAATGCCGCTGATGTTCACCTTTGGAGCGGTACGGTCAATGGTAAAGCCAATTTCACTTGAACTCTTTTTGCCAAAATGATCTTCAGAGGAAACCTTGATGTGATAAACGCCTTCGTCCTTAAATTGCAGCGTCAATTCCCCTTTAAGCATCCACTTAATTGCATTTTTAATCGACCATTTTAGCTCTGGTTCTATTTTTTCCCCATTACGGGTAATTTCCAAAGCGGTTTTATCTTTTTTAAATGTCAGGTCGTCAACGGAAATGGTGACACCGACTTTATCACTGTTATAATGCACGCCATCTTTTACACCTGAAAAGTCAATCTCTGGTGCGCCGCTGTCAATCGTGAACGTTTTCGTCATTTCCTTCCTATTGCCTGCCGTATCGCGTGCCGCTACATGAATTTCATAGACGCCGTCCTCTTTAAACACCTGCTCAGACTTAGCTGTTTGTCCATCAGGCTTCAGCGGACTGGCTTTGATTTCTTCGCCGTTTTTCTTCACCGTTACTTGGTATTGATCCAAATGCAGGTCGCTGACAGAAACCGCTACGTTTTGCTCTGTATTATATTCCTTTCCATCGTCAACCGGTGAAATGGTAATGTCCGGTGCGGTGGCATCAATCGTAAATTTGCGTGCTGTTTCTTCTTTATGCCCCGCTTTGTCTGTCGATACCAGTTGCAACTCATAGCTGCCTTCTTCGGTAAATGTATAAGCAGCCTTGGCTTTGTTATCCGGATAGGCCGTAAACGGAATCTCCTTCTTATAAGCCTCGCCATTTTTCAGCACATTCAATACGGTTTGACCGACATCCAATGTTAAGTCTTTCACTGTAAAATTGACATCTTTTTTCGTATTGTAAAATTGACCTTCGTCTACACCGGAAATGTTTAATTCTGGGTTAGACTTATCAATTGTCAGCGACATTTCTTCATTTGCCGTATTCCCTGCCTTGTCGGTAGAAGCCAGCTGCAGGAGATAATTCCCTTCGTCTTTCAGCTCCATCTTTTTAAAGGCCTCTTTGCCGGAAAAAACCTTTTCCTGCCCATTGTGGAGGACTTTTAATAAGGTCGCATTTTCATCTGCATTTGTGTCGGTTACGCTGATTGCGAGCATCTTTGAATCATTATAAACCTTTCCGTTTCCTAGGCCGCCGAATCCAAGTTCAGGTTTCTTGGTATCAATCGTGAAACGGTTCTCGCCAAGATTCACCCCGTCAGGATTTTTCCTGTCTTTTACGGTTACATTGACTTGATAGACGCCATCGCCGCTAAGATTCAAGGTCGCTGTTTTGCCTTTTACCGTGAAATTCTTTGTCACACTTTCCGGCTTTCCGTTAACCTTAACTTCAGCGGTTGCTCCCCAAATTGGGATTTGATTTTCCACCATCAGTTCAACAGAGTCATTATAATAACCGTCTCTTCCAGTGTTGGTAATTTTCACACTAGGGCCTTGCTGGACAATCCCAAATGTAACTACTTGCGCGTCACTTACATTGCCAGCCGTGTCGGCTGCCTTAATGGTCACCTTATAATCACCGGTATTGGCAAATGTTAAAAGGGCAGTGTTGTTTTTCCAATTTGGCTGTGTTTCCAGCTGGTATGGGGTATCATCTTTTTCAATCGAGATGGTATCTGTCCCCGGCTTGAAGTGTTCGTCCCTTACATAAATCTTCATTCTGACAGGTTGTTTAGTAAATTCACCATCTGTAAATAGCTTATCCTGAAAATGTGTCTCGACATCGACAACCGGTTTGATTGTGTCTTGCTTAATCGTAAAAGACTTTGACATTTCAGGAATTTTCCAGCTGTTGTCTTTATGAAACGTAATGGTGACTTTAACATCCCCGTCTTCCTTTGTCGGAATGGAGACATCATATATTCCTTTGAAATCTGCAGGCTTTTGCGGCGTAATAGTTTTCCCGTTTGCCTGGATATCGAAAGGCTGCTCTAAAGCAGGCGGTTCTTCTGCATCTTGGGATGGTTCTTCAGTTGAACCGCTTGTTTCAGTATTTGACGGGTCTTCTGTTGAATCACTTGTTGCATTTTCAGTTGAACCGGCTGCTGAATCTTTAGTTGAACTGCTTGCCGGATTTTCATTATTTGCAGATTCTTCTGCGGGACCCCCTGTTGAATTATCTACAGTTTTCTCTGTTTGGGCGGCTTGTTTTTTCGCCGCTTCCTCCGCCCGTTCGGCTTGAATTTTTTCAAAATCCTCACTTAAATCTACCTTGAAATGGATGGTGCTTTCATTGGTAATCCAGTTTGGCTGCTCGCTGGATTCGAGGTCCCAGCGGTCGTCTTGAAAGACGATATATCGTTTGGCGCTGTCTTTCGAAAGAGCCTTCGTACCAAACACAAGCGCGGAAACCAGCAGCACCACCATAGCCAACGCCATAGCCGGCGATATTCTCCTCTTGATCATTTCTCCTATCTCCCTCTACAGAATGGTTGTCGAATGCACAACCATCACATCTATTTCTTTTTTGAAAAAATAATTCTCGTTCTCTTCCGCGATAAGTGTTGTTTCCTCGAGCGGTTCAGGGCTCAGCAGTGTCGTTTCATCCAGTATCCCGGTCTCGTCCAACGGATCCAGCAGTGTGGTCTCTTCCAATTCGCTCAGTAAAGCTGTTTCTTCCATTGGAATAGGGGCTTGTGTGCTGCCCATTTTCGCGGTCAACCGTTTGCGCCCCGTTAGTTCAGAGGAACCCATTGACTCAGGTTCATATGGAGCGGCAGGTTCTGGTATTTGTTTTTTCAGCATAATTTCTTTTGTGATAGGCTTGTCGCCTGACTGCTCCCGGGCAATCCTCCTCTTGGTTTTGCGGAAGTTCCAGCCGGTTAAATCCTCAACCACCCCGGCAATTCCCATTTTGATGTAGAGGACAACCGAAATCACAAGCGTAATCGCAGCGCCCGCCATTCCGCCGTAAAACATAATTTGATAAACCAACGTTTGTCCCCCTTTCAGTGAATTTATGAAATTCGATTCGCGGATAAGCGGCCGGAATTCGCGGATAACTCTTATTGATTCGCGGATAACTTGGCGTAATTCGCGGATATGAGCTGAAAATTCGCGGAAACTTGAAATTTAGCAGGTTTTCCATACGGCAAAAATGCTGATTCCGCCGGTTTTGTCACTAATTCCGCGGGTTTGCTCGTTATTTCCGCCGGATTCCAAGATAATTCCGCCGATTCCTCCGTTATTTCCGCTGAATCCTCCGTTATTTCCGCGAAACCCTAAAAGACAAACTACTCTATTAGCGAATTTCCACCGCTTATTAGCGGAAAATGACTTTCTATCAGAGGATTAGTCTCTCTATTAGCGAAACCCAATTTAGAGAGTTTTTCATTCGAAAAAAATCCTGATTCCGCGGGTTTTCTCGTCATTTTCGCCGGATTCCAAGATAATTCCGCCGATTCCTCCGTTATTTCCGCGAAACCCTAAAAGACAAACCACTCTATTAGCGAATTTCCACCGCTTATTAGCGGAAAATGACTTTCTATCAGAGGATTCGTCTCTCTATTAGCGAAACCCAATTTAGAGAGTTTTTCATTCGAAAAAAATCCTGATTCCGCGGGTTTGCTCGTCATTTTCGCCAGATTCCAAGATAATTCCGCGATTCCTCCGTTATTTCCGCGGAACCCTTCTCTATTACCGAATTCAGCCCTTTATTAGCGAATCCAAGCCTTCTATTACCGAATCCCACACCCGCCGCTACTTAATCCTCAGATTCTCAAACCGGCGTGTGAGTTTTTTAAAGGCCTCATCTTCTTTGGCGCCGGCAATCCCGCTGACTTGCGCATAGACCTGCTTGGCTTCGTTATAATTGCGCTTGCCCTCAGGCTTCGTCTGTTCGATGTCGAGCAATAGATTTCCTAATTTGGTATAAGCATCAATGCTTTTCGGATAGCTTTTAATCGTCTGCCGGAACTGTTCCTTGGCACGGATCGGCTCGCCCATGTCCTGATAAATCGCACCGATTTTCACCAATACGTCTTCTTTATTTTTCACATCCAAATCGAGCACATTTTGATAATGCTCAATCGCCTGCTCGTAGTCATCGCGGGCAGCCAGCTGATCTTGTGAATTCACGCCGCGGCTGT
The DNA here is from genome assembly GCF_023715155.1 of Neobacillus mesonae. GTDB lineage: Bacteria > Bacillota > Bacilli > Bacillales > Cytobacillaceae > Neobacillus > Neobacillus mesonae_A. Next base: position 286,248 of record NZ_JAMBNQ010000002.1, on the reverse strand, counting down.
AAAATGCCTGAGCCAGTTTCTGTTCGAAATCCACTTCATACTTCAGCTTTAACTGCTCGTCCTCCATTAGCTGCAGGACCTTATAGGCCTTCTCGACAATCTCAATCGCCTTCGTATTGGCGTCCGGAATCTGCCCCTTGTAGGAGATATAAATATTCGCCAGCGAGTTGTAGTTATCCACTTTTTTCCGGTCATTAGCCAGGCCGTCATTATATTTCTCAAACTGTGTCAGCTTTTTCGAAAAACTTCCATAGTCAATGTTCATCGAAATCATGGTTGTCGCCAAGGATTGATAGTACTTCGCATCCGGAATTTCTTCTTTATCCACATAGCTGAAATGCTTCAACGCTTCACTGTAATTCCGTTTTACATCAAAATAAGTCATCCCCATCTTGAATCGGAGCTCGCTGTTATTTTGAATACCGCCATATTCATCATTGATATAGGTCTCAATTTTCGTCAGCCCGGCGTCCGTCTCATTGCGGCTGATATAAAGGTCAAGCAGATTGATATAGGCTTCCGGCCTTGATTTATCAACGTCCGTGATCGCCTTTTCCAAAATCCCAACCGCCTTCTCCTCATCCCCGTTCATCAGCGCAATGCTCGAGCTGTTGACCAGCTTCATGTAATTCTGAAACTGCGTATTTTTAATCCCCTTCCAGCCGGCCACTGCCGTCGTTGAAAAAATAAGACAGAGCACCACTGGGATGAAAAAAACCGACAATTGTTTGCGCAATTTATTTTTATAACCTTGAGTTAGTTTATTGATATTTTCCAAATCAAACAGCAGATCACTACAGCTTTGATACCTGGCATCCGGCTCGGACTGGGTGCACTTGATGATAATGTGCTCGAGTCCCTCCGGCAGTGCCGCATCCCAGTGACGGATCGGTTTCAGTTCAAACGGCGGTTCATTCAAACTTTTTCCAGTCACCAGATGGTACAATGTCACGCCTAAGCTGTAAATATCGGTCCGCGCATCCGTCTGTTTTCCGGAATGCTGTTCCGGCGCGGCGTACGATTTGGTCCCTAGATTCGTCGTATCGGTTGAGCTGTCCGCCTTAAACTCGCGCGCAATCCCGAAGTCGACGAGCTTAATTTTCCCCTCCGGCGTAAGCATGATATTGTCCGGCTTCATGTCGCGGTAAATGATTGGGTGCGGCTTTCGTGTGTGCAAATAGTTGAGCACCTCGGCCAGCTGCTTCGCCCAGTCAATCACATCATCAGCGGGGAGAACTTTCTCGCGCTTCAGCTTCTCCTTCAGCGACTCGCCCTCGATGTAGTCCATGACCACATAAATGTCACCTTCCGCCTCAATAATGTCGTAAATCTTCGGCAGCGCCCCATGGTCTAATTTTTTCAACAGGTTGGCCTCAGCAATCAGGCTGTTGATGAGAAGCTGATCATTGCTGTGCTCCCGTTTGCGGATATCCTTTACCACCAGCGACTTATTCAGGCGGTTATCCATCGCCAGGTACACAACGCTCATTCCGCCGCGCCCAATTTCCTTCAGAATCTCATACCGTTCATCGATGATCGACCCAATTCGTATCATGAAATCCTCACCGCCATCACCGAGATATTGTCAACTTCCCCGCGCGATTTCACCAGTTCCACCAGCTCAACAATGGTTTCCTTCAGATCCAGATCTTTTTTGGAAAAATGAACTTCGAGTTCGTCGTCGGAAATTTGGTGGTAAAACCCATCTGAACACAACACGAAGACCGAGTTTTCAAGGATCTCGCCACAGTGGAATTCGATTTCGATTTCGTTTGTCGCCCCGACACATTGCAGGAGCACATTCCGCCGCGGATCCCGCTCAGCCTGCTCCAACGTCATATTCCCACGCGCCACTTCACGCGCAACCAGGGTTTGGTCGGTGGTGAGCTGGGTGATCGCAAATTTCGGTTTCTCTGCCGTCAGAACTGCCGGAGTTTCCAGCGGCTGCTCCGCTGCTTCCGGCTGAATCTGCTGCAATAACTGGGTTTCTTCACTTGAATCCTGTGCCTCTCGTTGTCCAAGGCAATAGGCCCGGCTGTCGCCAATGTGAGCAATGATATATGTATCGTTTAAAATGAATAACGCGGTAACGGTTGTCCCCAATTTGACATTTGTGCGTTCCCCGTACTGAAGAATTTTTTCATTCAGCAGTTTGATGGCAGCTTCTACTTCTGTTTGGATGACCGCGGCAAGCCCGCTTAGGCTGCCCGTTTCAGTTTGTTTTTCCAGTTGGTCGCGCAGCAGTTCAGGCAGGTTGTTATCAAACCAATGGGACAGTCCCCGGATGACAGCGGCACTCGCAAGCTCTCCATGGGATAAGCCCCCCATTCCGTCGCAGACAACAAACAGACCCACCTGCCCGAATGGCGTTGCCGCGGTTTTGAGTAGCAGCCCGTCTTGATTGGTTTTCTTTTTCGTGCCGACATCTGTATGGTACGCCGTTAAAAATGCCATCTTGTATAACCCCATTCTTGTTTTGCTTTGTTGATTTTCCCTGATGTTTTAAAACAACCGAAATACAAATTCTTCATTTCCCAATTTGATATGGTCTTCATGCTTGATTTTTGTCTTTTGATTCGGCAGGACCTTCATACCGTTTAGGAAGCTGCCGTTTCTGGAATGCTGGTCGACCAGGAAGTATTCCCCGTTTTCCGTGATGACCTTGGCATGGAGCCGGCCGACGACCTTATTTTTCGAAACATAGTCGGCTTGTTCAGGGTCGCGGCCCATTTTGAATTCATAGCTGGTGACCTCAATTTTTTCCTTGGAGGCGGCTGCAATGAGAAATGGCCTTGCAGCGGCATAATTAGAAACCCCAAGTGTGGTGGTTCCTTCTTCCTCCTCATCCCGCCTGCCAGATAAAACCGTTGTGCCCTCTTCCTCAAGCCGATCATGGGCCATTTTCGGCATAATGTTAATCGAAGTGCCGCCAATAGATGCTGCCCCTTTTAACAGGGACTCGCCTTCCCCCAGTTCCGTGCGGGTGATACGCTTGTACTGTACCTCTTCCTCAATTTCCAGCTTCTGATTGGATTTCTTGTCAGACTTTTTGCTGCTATATTCGGAAGAAAGGATGCCATTTTCAACCGAAGTTGCTGCCTCCATTCTTCCAGGGCTGTAAAAATGACCGGGTTCTTCTTTTAATGGAATCTCCTTGATGGATGCGAGTTCCGTTATTTTTTTTCTAAAATCAGCCGGATCCAACTCGTCCTCGCCTGCAAGATAATTATGCAGTTTGATGAAAAATACGAGGTCATCGGATTCATCGAATGTGGTGGTGTTTAATAATTCGCTGATGAACGTCTTCATTGATACCTTTTCAAAAACATTATTTTTTACAGGCAAATAGATAAAAGCTAATCTGTTTGAAAAGTGATCAAGGAAGATATATTGTTTGTTCAACAGCAGGTTGTCCGGGTTAAGGCCTGTTTGCTGTAATTCAATCAAACTGTCGGCCAAGTTTACTAGATTCAGAGCAAGCTGCTGTTTCGTCAGTGTGCCTTTAAATAGTTCTCCCAGTGTCCGGTTAAAAATTTGATCATACCTGACAAGAACCTCATCTTCCTTTTGCAGCAATGCCCAAGGAAGCAGCCCCGGGGCCTCTTTGGATACCATTATCTCTTCCGGCTCTACGCCTTCAGGAAGGGAAAAAAATAAAAATTGGGATCCTCCGTAACTTTCCACCCTCAAATCCAAATCCCTCATCATCATCCATCGTCTCCCATCTTGAACCTTTATTAAAAATCAACTGTCCATTCCACGCATACAAATGTCCACGAGTGGTACCCAATTCCAGCTCCCATTTTGGGCGAGCTGGAATTGGCTTTAGCCGGAGCGCTCAAATTATCTGAATGCGCTGGCGTTGTTGTTGATGGCTGATTCTGTGGAATCATATGAATTTACTGTTTGGTCAAGGAATTTTCCATAGCTGTCCACGATTTGGCGGAAGTTTTCAAACTTCGGCTGCAGGGCGTTAAAGTTGTTTCTGATGGTATTGGATGCATCAGAATTCCAGGTGTTTTGTAAGGCATTCATTTCTTTTCTGATATCTGCAAGACGATCTGTCAGCTGGTTGTTCAGCGTGCGGATTTGGTTCGCCGTGCTTGACACCTGGTTGAGGGTAATTTTAATTCCTTCTACTGCCATTTTTCAGCACCTCCTCTATTGTGTTTATTAGTTTATTAGTTTGTTAAACGCTTCGCTGCCGAAACGATGTCATTTTGAGTATTGCGGTATGTTTTTGCACTCATCTTTAAAAATTCAGAGTACTGTCTCATCAGCTGGGACATCTTTTGGAAATCATCCATGAAGCCTTTGATTTGGGTAGTATATGCTACGTTATCCTGACCTTGCCAAGCTGCCTGCATCCCATCTACTTCATTAAAAAGTGCTTTATAAAGCTTTTCATATTCCGCAGATTGCGCATCAATCTTAGCAGATGCTTCCTCCAGTCTCGCTGGATCAACCATAATGGATCTTGCCATTCCTATCACCTCCTTTAATCTTGTTTGAGCTGCACCATTTTACAGGGTGCGGCTTTTGCGGCTTTTGCGCTGTTTGCGGCTTTTGTGATTTTTGTAGTTTTTGCCGTCTTGGCAGCCTGATTAGCGGTGCCTGACGACCTTCGTGGACATTTGTACGCCTGGGGCGGACAGTTTTTTATAGTTTTAAAAATAGAGCCTTGATTCTATTATTCTTTTAGGTGCTGTGGGACCAAGAGGGGGCGGAAAGGGACTTCTTGTCTTTTAAGCGTTCGCTATGGGATGCTTATCTGACCTCTTGTAATTTGCCTCATAGGTGCTGTCTATGGGACTAAAACCACCTTCCGATAGGTGATTCTGTCTCATAGAACTCTCTATGGGACAAAGCCGGCCTTCCAAATTCGAATTGGGTCCCATCGAAACCCGAACTCCCTGCTTTGTGCTTCTATAAAAGACAGTTTGCTAGGATTTAGCAAAGGATTTGTCTTTAAGAGACTTTATTAAAGACAGTTCCAATGGAGACCGACCTTTTCTGTCCTTCATCCTGCTTATGAAGGACAGTTTCTCTTGGTTTGCAACCCTTTCTGTCCTTCATCCTGCTTATGAAAGACAGTTTCTCTTGGTCTTCTACCTTTTCTGTCCTTCATACCCTCTATGAAAGACAATTTCTCATGGTCCTCAACCTTTTCTGTCCTTCATCCTGCTTATGAAAGACAGTTTTACATGGTTTCCAACCTTTTCTGTCCTTCATCCTGCTTATGAAAGACAGTTTTACATGGTTTCCAACCTTTTCTGTCCTTCATCCTGCTTATGAAAGACAGTTTTCCATGGTCTTCTACCTTTTCTGTCCTTCCTGCTTATGAAAGACAATTTCTCATGGTTTGCAACCTTTTCTGTCCTTCATACCCTCTATGAAAGACAATTTCTCATGGTTTAAAGCCTCTTCTGTCCTTCATCCTGCTTATGAAAGACAGTTCCTCATGGTCTGCAACCCTTTCTGTCCTTCATCCTGCTTATGAAAGACAGTTTTTCATGGCTTGCAACCCTTTCTGTCCTTCATCCCCTCTATGAAAGACAGTTTCTCATGGTCTGCAACCCTTTCTGTCCTTCATCCTGCTTATGAAAGACAGTTTCTCATGGTCCTCAACCTTTTCTGTCCTTCATACCCTCTATGAAAGACAATTTCTCATGGTTTAAAGCCCTTTCTGTCCTTCATACCCCCTATGAAAGACAGTTTCTCATGGTCTTCTACCCTTTCTGTCCTTCATCCTGCTTATGAAAGACAGTTCCTCATGGTCTTCTACCTTTTCTGTCCTTCATACCCTCTATGAAAGACAGTTCCTCATGGTCCTCAACCTTTTCTGTCCTTCATCCTGCTTATGAAAGACAATTTCTCATGGTCCTCAACCTTTTCTGTCCTTCATACCCTCTATGAAAGACAGTTTCTCATAGTCTGCAACCCTTTCTGTCCTTCATCCTGCTTATGAAAGACAGTTTTTCAACTTCCGTAGCACTTTTTGCCTTCAAGACGCACTATTAAAGACAATTCCACACTTCCCGCAAGTCTTTTTGTCTCCAAGAGTCCCCTTGAAAGACAGTTTCCCTTTTCAAACAACCCCTTTTGTCTTCAATAGCGACTTTAAAAGATTTTGTCACAACGCAACGCCTTAAAGCAGCATCAATTTCGCGCCATTCTCCAGTCCTAGTTCTTCCACCGTCCGATTGATATCAAATACCTGGCCGGTGGACCGGTCGCAGATGATGGTCTGCTCGGGGTTTGCCTTGAAATAGCCTTGGGATAGCTCTGATACGGTGTTGGCCAGCAGATAAGCTACTTCGTACATTTTGCTTTCGAGCGGGATGAACGCGTCATAGCTGCTGCCGGCAGCAGGGCTGTAGACTTCGACTAAGATTTTAGACATATTGCACAGCCTCCTCTTCCCTAGCCGCTGATGTCAGCAGTTTCACCTGCGAGACTTTTCCTTTGCGGATGATGTAGCCGAAGCCGTCCGCCAGTTCCTCATACAGCCCGTTTGAAAATTTCGCGAGTTTCAGCACATATTGGTCGGCGATCCCGTTGCCGACCCATATCGCATCGTGTAGCGATACATGCTGTTGGAACCAGGATTCATACGTAATGGAGTTGAATTTGTCGGCTGCATCCCCGATAACAAACGATACGTTCAACCCATTTCCTTTTTCTAAAAATACCTTCAGTTTATCGCGTCCGTCTTCGGATAATTGTTCGTTCAATTCGTTGAATGCATGAATAATCACCATTACCTCCCCGAACACCGGCGCTTCGAGGCCGGCTTCAATGGCATCCTTCGAGGTGTTATTGCGATACACCAGCATGTTGAACAATTCCACAATTTTATCTTCTAATGGCTTACTTCCGGTCACATATTGGTACCCGATACAGCTGTCTTCCGTAAAGTCCTCCTCAGGGTCAAGGACGATTACTTCACTGTCGCCTTTTACGGCTGCTATTTCAGCAAGTCCCTGCAGGAACGCAGTACTCTCACTGGCATCTGCCGCAGCGGTCAACGTGATATATTGCCCAGCGAAATCATAGTTTGCGACCTTCAGTGTTGCTTTTTCCACACCAACCGGCAGCCCTTGCCCAAACTGAATATCATCCCGCAGATAGTCAAGGTCGACGGTTTCCGGTAAAATCGGAATCCGCTTCGCCCCGGCCTTATTCCACTTCTGCTGCCAGCTTTGGCAGTAGTTAGTGACAAAGCGATACACGTCCCGTGACGCCGCCTCTGAGATTTGCGCGGTCTGGAATTCATAAACTTCATCCGCTTTGAAAATCCCCCGTCCTTTAAACTTCGACGGGTACACGCCGTCCACATTACCTAAAACAGCTGAGTATTCAGTCGTGTCATTGAGCTGCAATACATACATCTGCTTAAAGTTCTGCAGCAGTTTGTAGCGGACTGCACCTGTATTCAATGCGGTCACAACGAAATAAAGACCATACTTCGTTCCTTCACGTGTTAAATAGGAAATCATTTCTTCAAATTGTTCATAGGTCTCGGAAAAGGCGGAGTAGTTGTGGATCATCACTACAATGGCCGGTACCGGCTCATCCGCCATTTCGTTGTACATTTTAAAGTCGCCGCCATATTGAGTAAACCGTTTTTTCCTTGTGGCTACTTCACTCCCAAGCATTTTAAAGAGATTATCGATTTTTTCTGCTTCATGTGACAGCATCACATCGCCGACATGTGGTGCGCCCTGATACCAGCTCAGCGTTTCTGAGCCGAAGTCAAGCGCATAGATGTTGACTTCTTCCGGCGTGTGCTCTTCCATTAATGAATACATCAGCGTTGTCAGGAAAGTTGTTTTTCCGCTTCCGGCCACACCATAAACAATCGTGTTCCCTTCCTGAGTGATCGGCAGCCTCAATAACAGCTGGCGCTGGCGGGCTGGATCGTCGTATTCGCCGATAACCGGGTTGAGGTTGAAATGGCGTGACGCCGCACCAGCCCCGACACGATATTTCCCCTTCAACTCATCGACAAACACATCCGCAGGAATCGGCTCAAGCCACAGCGGCTTCACCGAAATCCCCTCTTGGTCTGCTAAGTTCTCCAAGTACTTCGTCACTTCATCAATCTGTTTCGGCGGATTTTTTATCTTACCTTTTCGCTTGTCAATCCGCGCACTTTTGATGGCGCGGCCTAAGTGATCAATGACGGTAATGCCGTCATCTTTGCGTTTTTCCACCTTATCAGCCGGATAGTACGGTGCACCGGCCCATGCCGACTGCCCAAGTTCGAACAATTCGTTATAGCCGACCTGCAAATAGAACCGGCCTGTCTGCGATAATTCTGCTGCATCCGGACGTTTTATGACCTCCATACTGTCCGCTTTTTCCTGCACCTTCAAGCTGATGCGGAATTTACTGTTACTCCAAATTTGATCGTCCACGACACCGGAAGGCTTTTGTGTGGCTAAAATCAAATGGACGCCAAGGCTCCGGCCTATCCGGGCCGCGCTGACAAGCTGTTCCATAAACTCCGGCTGCTGTGTTTTTAACTCAGCAAACTCGTCGGAAATCATGAACAAATGCTGCAGCGGCTCACGCACGACACCTTCGCGGTACAGTTTTTGGTATTTATAAATATCGATATTGCTTTCGTTCAAGCGTCTGCTTGTTTCGCTAAAAATTGCCTGGCGCCGCTTCAATTCACTTTGGATTGAAATCAGTGACCGCTTCACTGCGGCACCGTCTAAGTTGGTGATCGTACCGGCAAGATGCGGCAGGTTCAAGAAGGCATTGGCCATTCCGCCGCCTTTATAGTCGATTAAAATAAAAGCCACTTCATCCGGGTGGTAGTTTACCGCAAGCGACAGAATGAACGTCATGATGAATTCACTTTTTCCAGAACCGGTCATTCCGGCAATCAAGCCGTGCGGTCCATGGAATTTCTCATGTAGATCCAGCAGGAACGGTTCGCCGGTGCGGCCCACGCCAATCGGTGCTTCCAGCGTCCGTGTTGGATTGTTCTCTTTCCATCGTGTTAAAGCATTTAGGTGTTCGACCTTGCCGACCCCGAACATTTCTAAAAATGTCATCATATCCGGCAATGTGTAGGCCGCTGCGGATGATGCCAATTCGATATTGGCAAGCTTCACCGCCATTTCTTCGGCATCGCGTGTCATATAAATATCCGGTATAAACGGCAGGTATTTGCCTGAAATATCATCTTTGTCGTAAATTTTTCCGATATTCTCCGGCTGCACCTCGCCCAATTCGCCCTTGCTGTAGTTTTTCCCGGCCTTTTCGAGCCCTGGCAGTTCCACCACATTGGAGCATTCTTTTGGCAGGTGTTCCAGTTCGTCATACAGTGTGACCAAACTGAATCCGAGCTGCTGCTTTTCTTTTAACAGCTGGTTAATTATTTCCGTTTTCGCCGCAAGCTCCCGGCTCATTGAGAACACCACATAATGCGGCGACATTTCCGCATCTTCCGGTCCATTCATCAGACGCTCAGTTCTTGCCGCCATTTCTTTTTCAAAAAAGGAAGACAGTTCCTTCGCTTCGTTTGCATCAGCGGCAATGAAGCGCATGCTCTTCGTTTCATTCCAGACGTGTGGCAGCCATTTCGCAAACTTCCATACATCTGCTTCACTTTCATCGTACAAAAAGACAAATTTCAACTCATCATAACTATGTAAAGCGGCTAATTGAAAAATCATTCCTTTGACAAAGGAAGTTACTTTTTCCCGCTTGCCGATAATCCCGCTGACTCGTTCTTCCATCAGGGAAATCGTAATCGGCACCTGTTTGAGGATTTGCGGCGTCTCCGCTAATTCATAAAGAGCATCCCGCAGATTGTCATCCTCAAGGGCAAATTTTTTCTCTGGGTACTTGATATCAGCAGCCAACGGCAGATTGCCAATCCCGACTCTTATTTTCAAAAAGTCATTCTGCCCGATGACCCGCTCCCACAATGTGCGTTCGCGGTTGTCGATTCGGTTCAGGCAGTTTGCAAGCGGGATATGGTTTTCGTGCAAGATATCCCATTGGTACTCACATTCTTTCGCGATGACCTGTTTCATTTCTTCAATATAGGCACTGTATTTTTCCTGGCGCTTCTTTTCATGGGCGATTTTGCGTTTCTTTTCATAGCGCTTCGTTAAAATCGGCCAGAGAATCATCCCAAGCAGCATGCTGACAGACATGATTAAGGTCGGCATCGCATACATCCAGTCGCCATTTGACCGCGTCACGTTCATAACTGCGAACACCCCGGTTGCAAGCGACCCCATTCCCATCGTAATCGATGGGCCGAGAAGCAGCATGAGCGGCGTCTCCTCTAATTGGTTAGGAGCTGGCGGCGGGTCAATTTTAATCATCTTCCGTTCAATCTCGCGTTTAAACCTTGGCGAGCGGTAAAATAATTCAGCTGTATCCTCCACATTCTGGAAGTCATCGAGCCCATCATCTTCTTCGGGTGCAGGCTCACTCACGATATGCAGCTTGAATGCATTCCGGTTCAAAAAGACCTGCTGGTGCGGGTTATTTAAGGAAAGTAGTTTTCCATTAAAAATAATCTTCAGGCCCATAATCGTTATCACGTCGCCAATGGCAAGAACATGTTCCGAAACTCTCCCGCCGTTGACATAGGTGCCGTTCGCACTGTTTAAATCGCGAATGACAGCCTGCCCGTCTCCTTTATATTCGATCACGGCATGGGTGCCTGACACCAATTTGTTGGTAAAACAAATATGGTTCTCCTTTAGCCGGCCGATTTTAATGCTGGCGGATGCGGCAATATGCCTGGTAAACTCGTTGCGGTCCTCACTGTAGGGTTCGGCATACAGGAGTGCTGCGGCATCTCCTTCCCTTTGGATCGCATAGGTCATAAACGGCTCTACCAAGGCTTTCTTTTGATCTTGTATGTATGCATATTTATTGGATTTGATATACCAGCATCCCTTTTCCGCTTCGACGGCAATGAGGTCCTGCGGCTGTCCCTCTTGATTGGTCGTCTTCAGGACATATCTCCCAGTAATCTTTTCCGGTAAGACCATATCGAATGCCTTACCTCGGTCAAAAAGTGTTAAAATCAAGACGGTTCTCTCCCTAGAGTCCTGCTACTTTACGTATTTTTTCCATATTTTATATGATAAAGAACTTTTTACGTAATGAGTACTATCTTTGGAATCATTTTTCCAGCTGGCAGCTAGGCATTTTTTCCTATCAACAACAAAAACCACCACAAACGTGATGGTGTCATCCTGCTTTTATCCTGCATTAACAGGCAGTAATCCCCGCGCTTCAAGGCTTAGCGCAAGCAAGAAGTATATGCGAGGCATAACTGCTGCATGCACCCGATTGGTGAGATACCATGAACTTGCCGTCGTGATATTTGGATCACGGGCTCCCCCTTGATATTTGAGACAGTAGGACGGGACTAACAATCGCGGGGGATCCCCCCCCCGCTAATGAAGTTCCCCATTATCCCTGATTCACCATTGCTGCCACGGTACCCACGCCGTTTAACAGGCCGCACCACTCTTCATGGGTGTTCAGCTCAATATGGACAGGGGTTTTCCGGTCTTCCGTGTATTCGACAATCCAAATGCCGGCATCTGATGGCAGGAAGAACACGATATTTTCAAGAATCGGGTCAGCTTCCATGCTTGGGATATTGAAAAAAGAAATATTCATCAGCAACCAGGAATTTTTTTCCAGGTCTGTGATAAAATGATCAAAGCTTTGCTCTTCTTCCGGTGCAAAGCGGTTCTTTTTCCTAACCTTTTCAGTCTTATCCGGCTTGCTCAGTAAATCGAACATCTTGTCCGTAAGCTGGAATGATGCAGATTTTTCCGAAGGTGCGTCCGAAAAAGAATAATAGCTTCGGATGATTTCAGGAATTTCTTCCTCATTTATGTAAGAAAATTCATGGAACATGTCCTGGTCAATGACATGGCTCATCCATTTGTCCTGCCCGACATGGTGGATCATTAAAATATTGGCCCCCGTTTGGTGCACACAGCGAATCATCCATTTCGATTCCACATATTCGCGGATAAACTGCTGTGCTTCCTCGCTAAAGGGAACTTCATCGCGCCTTTCTTTTTCACTGTCCCACACCTGCTTCAGGATTAACTGACGGGCGGCCGTCCCCATAATGGCTTCCCATTCCTGCGGCGTTTTTTCACCGAGAGATGCCTCCGCAATCCCCTTCGCAACACCGGGATATCCGCAGACCGTGACCATTAACGCAAGCTCCTCAGCGGTGCACGTGATAATATACTCCATTTCTCCCCCTCCTTTCTATAGAAAAATAGCTTCCAATATAAATTTAAGAATATAGTAGATAATGACGCTGGCAATAAACAGAATAATATTTGCCATCAGCATGAGAAGTTTCCGTTTTGCCCATGAGTACTTTTTCACCTTTTTGGCAATAAAAGCCCCTGCCCCAAAAAAGAAGTTCACGATGAACGTCAGTACTTTTTCAAAAAGATTCCGGGGATTTTCATAATACCCTGCCTCATAAATATTCAGGATCATCTGTCCAAAAATCATAATTAAAACACTATATATTACTTGGATACATAAATAATAAACAATCAAACCTCTGATGATTTCCAATGTTTCCGGTGTCATAATTCACCCTAACCTTTTTACTATTTAAACCAGCTTCCTACTGATTTAAAAGCTTTTCCAATACCTGATGATGCTGCTTTAATCCCGCTGTCGACCAATGCGCCGGCCTTTTCACCGACTTCCTTGATTTGATCTTCAAAAACCGTACTTGCCACAGCACCTACTACACCCCCGACAGCACCGCCGATAATAATACCAGCCGGGCCGCCGATACTGCCAATCATAGCGCCGACTTTTACACCGCCGGAAATGGCTACAAGATCTGATGTAAATCCAGCAGCCGCTCTGCCTGTTTTTTCCGCAAAGGTCTTATTGGCATTCGCCGGGTCCCAAATTTCTCCTGCATTTGCCCCAATAGAAATAAGGGTCCCCGCCAGCGGGATTTTCCTGGCCGCTTTCGTCCAGCCTTTTCCATCCAATACGGCTTCCGCAACCTCTTTCGTACCCGCCGTAATCCGGCCGTGGAATGTGCCTGCTAACGTATTCGCCTTCATCATCCCGTTCACGTTTTTCGGGAATCCTGCCGCATGCTTCAACATCGCAGATGGGCTTGTATACGAAGTCACAAGTTTATGAAGCTGTTTAACAATCGGATTCGTCGGATTCGATTTGGAAAAATTATAAATGGCACGGGCCACTTTAGAAGAGTAGTTTCCACGACGTGTCCAGGAAGCATCTGCCCGCACCGTAAATTTGTAGTCACCCTTTATTTTTTGCAAAAATGTCGGTTTACCATTGATGTAGCGGATGTTGAGCTTGCGGGTATATCCGCTCGCTGCCAAAAGTGAAAAAACTTGTGAGGCTAACAAAACATTATCCCCATCGCCGAGAGCGGAGTCCACCTTGTCAATGACCCCTAAGATATCATTCATGATGCTGGATTCCTCTTGTTTTTTACTGCCTTTAGAAGCTTTTATTTCCCCTGACTTTTTCACAAGCCCCTGCTCTGTCCGTTGATAGCGGTCCATCGATTGATCGATAAATCGATCAAGTTCGCGCATGTGCATGACAATTTTGTTGAGTTCATTCAAAGAGCTGCTTAGCTTGAGGTCAATATTTCTGCGGCTTAAAATTTTGCGGTCAATCCCATGTCGTAATGAGGAGATATCCCCTTTCACGTCCTCCACTCTGGCAATTTTCGTACCGAGAATGTTTCCCGTACTTCTTACATAATCTGTATGTACTTTGATTAACGCCAAACGAGCATACCTCCTTTGCTGGCTATTGTTTTGTTTTTTTTAGTTTTGGCTTATCGGCCCGCTTTTGCGGCTTCAGCCTTTGCCTTGGCCTCTGCTTCCGCCTTCGCCTTTGCCTCTGCCTCGGCTCTTGCCTTTGCTTCCTCTTCCCGTTTGATTTGTTCAGCCGCAGCGATAATATCCGATCCAATTTGCTGGAGCTTAGAAGAAAGCTGTGAAATTTCTTGATTAATCTTCTCAATCGATTGGTTGACGTATGTCATCTCTTTTGCCTGCCAGCCTTGATTCAGACTGCCCTTTACCTGGCTCATGCTGTTCTGAATCCCTCTCAATGACTGTGCGCAATCCTTTACCCGATTCGCTTGAGAATGTGCCAATCCCACATTAATACCCACTAAAATCACCCGCTTTTACCTTAACTTTACAAATCCCCCATAATTACCATTACTATTATAGTAGTTTTATCATCCTACCAAAATAGGACTAAATAATCGTTTTTGGGAAAAATAGTATGATGTGGATGTGGTAGTGTTTCGTGGAGTTTCCTGTCGTAATGATCGGCAGTGTTTTGCGGAATTTATTTTAACAAAAGGTGGGTTTGTGGAGCTCCAAAGAAGTCAGGTTTGAAGAGGCAAGGTTTATGAACCCCCAAAGGAGCTGTGTTTGTGAATTGTTTCACTTTTCCGTGGTGTCTAGCCCTTCCCTTTTCAATTATTATATACTATTTCTATACTGCTCAAGAAAGGATATGGATTCGTGACACCTTTTACTGAAAAAGTAATTGAGATGATTAAACATATTCCCCCCGGCAAGGTAATGACGTACGGACAAATTGCCGGTCTTGCCGGGAGCCGGCTTGCTGCCCGCCAGGTAGTCCGCATTCTTCATTCTATGAGCCGTTCCCACAGACTTCCATGGCATCGGGTAGTCAATGCGAAAGGAGTCATCGCCATTCAAGATGATGAATCCCGCAGTGAACAATGGATGTCGCTTGAAGCGGAGGGCGTAGAGGTCGGGCTGCATGGGGTGATTGATTTGGAAAAATATCAGTGGCATCCGGAGGGGGAGGAAATCGGAGAATAGGAATCTTGTATGTGCTCCCTCCAGGAGTTTTTCTTTGTGACCGTGCTGCTTTTTGATCTTCTCATTGGAGCTTTGGCCCTTTTGACTATTGATCGTACTTCTTATAAGTTACATAGTAGATATTAAAGGAGGTAATGAACTTTGAAATTGGTAATGATACTAAGGAATCTTAATTTAGAAGTAGATGTAGAGAAAGATTTGAATTCCTTCAAAGAAAAGGTTAAGGATTTAGATGAGGGTAATTTAATTAAACTAATAAAAGAAACAGTAGAGCTGGACTCTGTACATCTAGATACCGAAGCAGCCATCGTTCTTCAAGATGATTTTAAAAAGGAGCAGCTCGCCAAAAACGAAATCCCAGTTTATATTGGGAGTGAGTTTGAATATAAAGAATATCTCTTAGGTATGCTTTTAATATTAAGGTTTATTGATAAACCTAAAAGACCACCGTTCATTTTTAATATATGTTACTATCCTTTTAAACTAGATAGAGAAGAATTTACTAAAAGGCTGCTTGAGGATATAGGAAACGATGTTTATATTGAATACGTAAAAAGATTCGGTTGGAAAAAGGAGAATCTTATATAAATATAGAGATTCTTTACCAAGCAAATAGCACCGGGGTTTTGCAGCGCGGCAGCTTCCCCTTGAAAGACAGCTAAGAGAGCTCCTCTCAATTACATCCAAGAGGACTTCAGCTCTGCAGTCATCATTTAAGATACTTTAAGAAGCAAGAGCAATGAGTCGAAAAATAGGAAGAAAATAACCATCTTATAAAGTTGTTTTCTTCCCCTTTTCCGAGGGGACATAGAACCTCTTTACGTGACATTTCCCGTCTTCAAAAGGCACGTATAGGGGTTCTAGATGACTGAATCTTTGAAAAAAAGATGTTTCTCGGGCACGTGGACAGGCTCAACTTTACCGTTTTCATTGAAAAAGTTGCTGTTCGGGTACCTAGACCGTCTCTACTTTACCCAATTCTTCAAATGCGGTGCTGTTCGGGCAACTAAATCGCCTTTACTTTACCCAATTCATAGAAAGGGATGCCGTTCGGGCAACTAGAACGCCTCTACTTTACCCAATTCTTCAAATGCGGTGCTGTTCGGGCAACTAAATCGCCTTTACTTTACCCAATTCATAGAAAGGGATGCCGTTCGGGCAACTAGAACGCCTCTACTTTACCCAATTCTTCAAATGCGGTGCTGTTCGGGCAACTAAATCGCCTTTACTTTACCCAATTCATAGAAAGGGATGCCGTTCGAGCAACTAGATCGCTTCTACTTTACCCAATTCTTCAAACGCGGTGCCGTTCGGGCAACTAAATCGCCTCTACTTTACCCAATTCATAGAAAGGGATGCTGTTCGAGCAACTAGATCGCTTCTACTTTACCCAATTCTTCAAACGCGGTGCCGTTCGGGCAACTAGATCGCCTCTACTTTACCCAATTCATCGAATGGGATGCTGTTCGGGCAACTAGACTGCTCCTATTTTCCCGAAACCATGAATAGAAATATGATTCGGGCACGTATAAAACTCACACTCTTTAGCAAAGCACCACCCAGCTTTCCTTTTCCAAAGCCACTAAAAGTACAAAAAAAATAACACCTGCCAACCAGGTGTTATTTTTTAAACACTATTTCCACTTTGTATAAATATTCTTGACCTTTTTCACCGGTATACCAGAGCCGCCGCGTTTTTGGACGTCTTCGACCATCATGGCAATCATTAATTTCGGATTATCTACATTATATCCGACAAACCAGCCGAGCTCTGTTCCGGTTTCGCCCTGCTTCTGCTTGATTTCAGCAGTGCCGGTCTTGCCAGCCAGCGGGTATCCATTGATATCTGCAGCATGGGCTGTGCCGTGGGCATCCCCGACCACCTTCCGCAGGTCTGCGGCGATTAAGGCTGCATGGTCAGGCGATACAACCGCTTTTTGAAGCACCTGTCCAGGTTTGTCGTCCGCCAGTAAAATCGGTTTGATCATATTGCCATTGTTCATAAACGGTGTGTACGCCGACATTAGATGTACAATACTCATTTGGATCTGGCCTTGGCCGTATCCAGAGTCCGCAAGCGCGATATCATTTCCGAGTCCGCCTATTTTAGAGGCCTCGAGCGGATACGCATAATCCAGCTTATTTTCAAAGCCAAACTTTTTCAAACCAGCGGTAAAATTGTCTTTTCCAATCTTCAATGCTGCTTGAGCAAAATAAATGTTATCAGAATATACGAATGCTTTTTCCAAATTGATTGGACTGCCGGAGTGAACCCGTGTTACATAGTAGCCGCCCCATGATTTGTCTTTTTGCCATTTCAAGCCATCGATTTTCACGCCTTCATCCGGCTTAATTGCACCGCTCTCAAGTCCGACCGCCGCGGTGATTGGCTTCATCACTGATCCCGGCGCATAACCTTGGCTGAACCGGGTCAATAAAGGCTTCTGCTTATTTTCCTGCAGTGCCTTCCATTCATCAGTTGAAAAGCCGAGTGTCGCCTGATTCGGATCAAATGAAGGAGTTGATACAAGTGCCAATGTCTCGCCTGACACTGGATTCATCGCCGCTGCTGTTCCAGCTTCCTTGCCCATCTCATTAAAAATAGTTTTCTGCAATTCGGCATCGATGGTCAGTTTAACATCTTTACCATCCACTACCGGCTGTTCTGCCAGTACTTCTTGTGTTCCGTCCGTTTTTTTAATAGAAATGGTTACACCGGTTGTTCCTTTTAACTGTTCATCAAAAACCTGTTCAAGGCCGCGCATGCCGATGACGTCATTTGCGGTATAGCCTTTGTCCTTTAATTTTTCCAGCTTTTCAGCCGTAATCGGTCCTACATAGCCGACCAGCTGTGCCGCAGCCTTACCGTAAGGATAGACCCTTCCTTCGACTTTGCGGGTCTGAACCGGTTCGAGCGCCACGAGCTGTTTGATCCGATCCTTGTCATCCATTGAGATTTTTTTCAGCGGCACAAACATTCCTTCCTGTACCCAGCTGGCATCAAGCGTTTTGTTAATCTCTTCAGGGGTCATTTGTAAAAGCTTGGCCAGCGGCTCCAGCACGGAGTTATCCAATTTTCCAGCGACAACCCCCACTTCGTACACCTGGCCGTTTGCTGCCAAGGCACTGCCGGAGCGGTCCAGAATTTCTCCCCGCTTTGGCTTGACAGTGCTCAAGCTGATTTTGTCTCCCTCTTTTAGCTGTGGAAAAATAAACCCGGTATTCCAATCAACGAACCAATTTTTCTTTTTCTCTTTTTCTTCCTTCTTCAGATTGGCTTTATAGTCAAATGAAATCGGTCCTGCAATGCTGTTCATTTTTGCCGTAAAAGAATATTGGGCTTTTTCCTCCTTGCCCTGCTTATCTTCCTTTGGCTTCTTAAAATTTAGCTTAAGGTCGGAAATCTCCAAATCACTGTAAATTTTTTCATAACGGCTTGTAAATTCCTCTTTAGAGATTTTCTTTTTCGCACTGGCCGAAAGGTAGTCATACATCTGATCAAACTTTTGTTTATTCCATAAATCTATGTATTCCGCGAAACGGTCCTGTGGCTGCGGCTCTTTACTGCAGCCTGCAAACACCAAAACCATTACTGCAGCAAGCAGCAGACCCATAAATTTCTTCACTTCGTAACCCCCCTCTAAAAATCTTTACAACCATTCTAACACACACAATTGGGTTCAAGCATCTTACAAAGGCTTTCAATAACATACCTTTCCCAAAAACAGTCCACCCTAAAAAAGTATAAAACTGTCCTCACCGCGTCCCGAATCATGTCCGCGGTGGTGTCAGGCACCATGTTGGAGCTTTACATACGAACCGCCGCCTTACCCTAAAAAAGACAAAAAAAAGAGGAAAGATGTCTTCCCCTTCCCCTTTGTTACAGTATTGCTTTTATATTGTCATGTGAATCGAATTAGTGACTGTCGTCATTTCTCAGCAGTCGCCGATTATGAGTTTGTGCTCTCTGTTGTGTTGGTAGACTCGCCTTCATCAGATGGCTTACTGTCATCAATGGACTTGCCGTCATCAGTAGACTTTTCATCTTCAATTGACTGACTGTCATCTTCAGTTGACTTGTCGCTATCAATTGACTTGTTGTCATCTAAAGACTTTGCTGGGTCTTCCATCTTTTTCTGTTCAGCTGCAGGTGTTTCCGTTGATTTTTTATCTTCAGATACTTTTTCTTGAACTAAAGAACTTACAGGTTTGTTAAAGAATTCAGTTGGGTTTACTGCTACACCATCTTTGCGGATTTCAAAGTGAACGTGTGTACCAGCCTTTTCATTGAACAAGCTTTGTCCAGCTTTTGCAAGAACATCACCTTGTTTTACAACGTCGCCTTCTTCAACTTGAATGTCTTTCACAGATTGATATTGTGTTACAATACCATTATCGTGTTCGATTTCAATTACGTTTCCAAGAACCGCATCAGCATCATCAACACGGACTACTTTTCCGCTTAAAGACGCAGTAACATCAAATGTTTTGCCGTCTGGCATTGTGAGATCCACACCAGTGTTTGGCGAATACGTATTATTGTAAAATACGAGTGCTGCTTCCTGATCTTCTGCTTTTCCATTAAAATCATAGAATTTCGTTTTAATTACAGCAGAGTCAGCCTTTGCCACTGGCATTTTGAAGTTTTCCAATGCTTTGTTAACTTCCACTGCAGGCGGGTTCTTTTTGCCGGTTAAATCAGTAGACTTGTAATCATACTTGTCCGTATTATTTGCGGCAGATTGATACCAAAGAACTCCTGTTAAAATGATTGCTGCACTTGCGATATAAATGGCTGGAAACACCCAACGCTTTTTAAAGAAGCGTTTTACTTTTGAACCTTGAGAAGATCGATTGTTTTCCTCTCTCATTTTCATCACCTCAGCAATCATTCTGAACAGATAACTAGAATTATATACACAAGTCATGAAAAATTTTTTATTTTTTGACAGTGCAGCGATTTTTATGCATGATATCGGAAAAATTTTTTTAGGAGGAGCTTTTATGAGAAGTTTTTTAAAATGGGGGCTTCGGGTTTTGCCTTTATTGTATATGGCAATCATTTGGATTCAATCAAGCCTGCCCTCAGACCAATTCGTCGAGCTGCCCGACTCAAAGCTTGACCACACAATCAAGGAATCCCTTCATTTAATTGAGTTTGCGATTTTATATGTGCTGCTTGTGCTTGCTTTTTTAACAAGAAAGCGTTCCTTTACAACCGGATTGAATCTGGCCTGTGCGATTTTTGCCGGATTGTACGGAATCAGTGACGAAATCCATCAATCTTTTTATCCCTACCGTTCTTCGTCATTATTTGACTTAGTAAAGGACTTTACCGGAATCGCTGTATGCTTTTATTTTATCCGCGGGGCGTTGTTCGGCGGGAAGTTTGCCGGGGTAAGGAGGATGCTTGGCCGGGTTCGCGGGCTTGAGGGCTGATTAAAGTACAAGGAAAGATGTATTGCGGGCAATGGAAGGACGCTGGATTGAGGTTTTCATGAAAAAGCACTTTCGCGGGCAATGGAGAGGCGCTGGAGTGACCGTTTTTCATGGAAAAGCTCTTTCGCGGGCAATGGAGGGCGCTGGAGTGACCGTATCTCATGAAAAAAACTTTTTGCGGGCAATGGAGGGCCGCTGGAGTGACCTTTTTTCATGAAAAAGCTCTTTCGCGGGCAATGGAGGGCCACTGGATTGACCGTTTTTCATGAAAAAGCACTTTTACGGGCAATGGAGAGTCGCTGGATTGACCGCTTTTCATGATAAAGCTCTTTCGCGGGTAATGGAGGCCGGCTGGAGTGACCTTTTTTCATGAAAAAACTCTTTCGCGGGCAATGGAGGGCGGCTGGATTGACCGTTTTTCATGAAAAAACTCTTTCGCGGGCAATGGAGGCCGGCTGGATTGACCGCTTTTCATGATAAAGCTCTTTCGCGGGCAATGGAGGGGCGCTGGATTGACCGTTTTTCATGAAAAAACTCCTTTGCGGGCAATGGAGAGTCGCTGGATTGACCGCTTTTCATGATAAAGCTCTTTCGCGGGTAATGGAGAGTCGCTGGATTGACCGTTTTTCATGAAAAAGCTCTTTCGCGGGTAATGGAGGCCGGCTGGATTGACCGTTTTTCATGAAAAAACTCTTTCGCCGGCAATGGAGGGCCACTGGATTGACTGCATTTCATGCAATCCACGAAAAAGTATAATTGTAATTTCAACAGCACCAAAAAGCCAGGCTTTACGTTAGCCTGGCTCTTTTATTATTTCTGTGCTGTCACGGTTGCGAGCATGTTGTTGGCAGATTTGATTTGGACGCCTTTGTAGTAGTGCTGAACAATTTCTTTATAGTCTTTGCCTTCCTCAGCCATTCCGTTGGCGCCGTATTGGCTCATACCGACGCCGTGGCCAAATCCTTTAGTGGTGATCAGGATACTTCCGCCCTTCCGTTCCCAAGAGAAGTCCGTTGATCGCAAGCCAAGTTTTTCACGGATGTCTTTGCCAGTTAGTATTTTCCCGTTAAAATCAACCTTGGCTACGCGCTTGCCTTCTGTCCTGGCGATGATTTTCCCAATTGTACCTCCTGAACCAATGTTCACGCCGAGCTTGGATTCAAATTGGCTGACAGGTATCTGTTCTTTGTGAATGAATTTTTCCGTCCCTTTATCCCAAGGACTTGAGACGCTTTTTAGGTATGGAATGGAGCCTCCCCAGTAGTCTTCTGAGCTTTCCGTGTAGCCGTTGCTGGTGGAAAAAAATAGTGCGTCAATTGGTTTTTCCTTATAGGTTAAAATTTGTCCGCTGGTCGAACGAACAGCTTCCACTATCTTTTTCTTTTTCCAGGTGTAATCCTTGCCCCAATCCCTTCGCTGCTCTGCATCGTTTTTATATACTTGATGGATGGTGGTATCGGTTACGGTCGCTCCTTTAGGGACACCCAGCTGATCCTTGCTTATCAACCGGTTGACTATGTAGGTTCTTGCTGCAAGTGCCTGGGCCTTAAGAGCTTCTTCATTAAAATCAGCCGGCATCTCTGCCGCTACCACACCGACAAGATAATCTTCCAGCTGTACTTTTTCAATTTTAGATTTACCCGAACGATATACAGCAACTTCGACAGCCGGATCCTTTGAGGCAGAAGCAGAGGCCGTCTTGCTGGCAGCAGGCTTGCTTTTGGCTGCGAGTTCCTCCCCTAATTT
Organism: Neobacillus mesonae; assembly: GCF_023715155.1. Classification (GTDB taxonomy): domain Bacteria; phylum Bacillota; class Bacilli; order Bacillales; family Cytobacillaceae; genus Neobacillus; species Neobacillus mesonae_A. The sequence goes on along the minus strand of NZ_JAMBNQ010000002.1, from coordinate 264,169 downwards.
GCCGCTCGCTTTCCCATCGGAAAACGGCAGTACCAGCACGGCTGGTATCACTAGAGTCAAGGCAAAGAGAATTGATGCGAGTACGAAGAGTGGTTTGTATTTTTTCATGAATGTGCCTCCAGAATGCAAATTCACAGCCGGAGCCCCGCCCGGATGTGTTTCAATTAATACATATGGAGACGGACAAGCATTTATTACAAATTTTTAGGGTGGGGGACGGATTGTTTTAGCGGTATTTTGATGAGCACGAAGCCTTTATAGGAATGGATAAGCAGTTCCGATAATGTGGAGAATATCTAAAACCACAACACAAATAACATAAGAATTCGTTGCATGAATAACAAGTTATTAACAATATAACTAGCACACAAAAAAGCTCTTTAATATGGAAAAGTTGTACAAGTCGTTAAACGCTAAGGCAAGTTTTATAAATAGGCGGAGAAATTTCCCTTAAGTAACAAAAAACACTGAAAATAGCTAAAATAGACGGAGGGTTTCCGCCTATTGACTCGAAAAATGTGAAAATAGGTAATTTTGCTTTGGATAAGCGGAAATCCTCCCCTTATATTCCGCGAAACGAGCTCTATTCTGCATATAGCGGAAAAAACTCCGCTTATTTTACCTTCGCCGGTTACCCAATTATGGATTAGACTACTTATGTTTCAAAAAAACCAAGTGAACCTCAGTAAAAAACAACCTAGCCAATTGCATAGGAATTAACAAGTAATTAGCACAGCACATTGAAAACAACTATTGTCAATATGTTTTTTAGGCTGCGATTTTGTCTCCTATTTAACATGCTGTTTGGTATGTTTCTCCACCGAAACGGAACTACTTAAGGAATGGAAACGGGGCTTTTTTATAATGGTTAGTTTTATGGAAATGGGGAACGGGTTTTTTCACCTTGTTCTGTTCTCAAGAACCCTTTATGAGAACAGCGAGCGGATTTTTTCGCCTTGTTCTGTCCTTATGAACCTTTTATAAGAACTATGAACGGAATTTTCATCCCTGCCCAGTCCTCATGACCCTTTATGAGAACAGAATACGAGAATACGAAATTCCCTACCCTGTTCTGTCCTCATAAACAATTTTAAAAATAATCACCAGAGCTAATTATCCGCCTAAAGAAAACAGGACCCGCATTCTCCGGGCCCTGTTGCTTTGGTTGTTTCTTTTATAAAGCTTTTACGCATTTAGATCTGTAACATATTTCGGAAATTCGACGAAAGTTTCTTCTTCTTCTTTCACGCGTTCGATGTCTGCACCTAATGCGGCTAGTTTTTCGTGGAAGTTCACGTACCCGCGGTCTAGGTGTTTTAATTCTGTTACACGTGTTACACCCTCAGCAACAAGTCCGGTGAGAATTAAGGCAGCTGCTGCCCGAAGGTCGGTTGCTGATACCTCTGCTCCCTGTAAATCAGAAGGACCATTTAGTATAACGGAACGTCCTTCAATTTTAATATCGGCATTCATCCGGCGGAATTCTTCCACATGCATGAATCGATTTTCAAAAACCGTTTCAGTAATCATGGAAGTTCCTTCTGCCCGAAGCAATAGCGCCATCATTTGTGATTGCATATCCGTTGGGAACCCAGGATGCGGCATCGTTTTAATATCGACTGCTTTCATGTGGTCTGTGCCGATAACTCGAATACCTTCCTCTTCCTCAATAATCGTAATGCCCATTTCCTCCATTTTCGCAATTAAGGAGGATAAATGTTCAGGGACTGCCCCTTGAACCAATACATTTCCGCCGGTAATCGCAGCAGCAACCATGAAAGTGCCTGCTTCGATACGGTCTGGAATAATATTATGGTCGGCGCCGAATAACATATCTACGCCCTCAATTCGAAGAGTACCGGTACCGGCACCTTTCACGCGGGCGCCCATTTTATTTAAAAAGTTCGCTAAATCGACGATCTCTGGTTCTTTTGCGACGTTTTCGATGATGGTGGTGCCCTTTGCAAGAGAGGCTGCCATCATAATGTTTTCCGTTGCTCCAACACTTGGGAAGTCTAAATAAATCTTTGCTCCCTGAAGGCGGCCCTCTACCTCCGCCTCGATAAAGCCATTTCCAACTTTCACTTTGGCACCCATGGCTTCAAAGCCTTTTAGATGCTGGTCAATTGGCCGGGATCCAATTGCACAGCCGCCAGGCAATGCCACGCGGGCACGGCCGTTTCGAGCGAGCAACGATCCCATTACTAATACAGATGCGCGCATTTTTCGAACATATTCGAATGGCGCTTCTTCCTTTAACACTCTAGATGCATCTACCATGATGGTATTATTGTCAAAGTTCACTTCTGCATTTAAATTGCGTAGTACTTCATTAATTGTGTATACATCGGAGAGTGTAGGTACATCACGTATTACACTTTTTCCGTCACTTGCTAATAATGTTGCAGCGATAACAGGCAGGACGGCGTTTTTTGCGCCTTCAACTTTTACCGTTCCATAAAGCCTTTGTCCGCCGCGGACGATGATCTTTTCCAAGAGTATTCCCCTCCGCGTCCATTTTCTCTATATTAATATTCAATCGTAATAATAGGTGTTCCTACTATAATGGTTGTCCCTTCGCCCAATCCTTCGGAACGCGCACCAATTTGTACATTCATGTCATTTATTGATTCTGTAAACATGGGTGATGCAGCAGACACCGATATGAATTTCTCCTCTTTTAGGGACTCGATTTCCTTTGCTTTAAAACTTGATAATAAATGATTCACTTTTTTGCTTAAAACTGTATCAATCTTATCACTGACAACGCCTTTCATACAAGAAAAAACTGTCGGTTTTCCCCGAAATATGCCAGATAGCTTATCTTTAAATTCTTCGGTGGTGAAATAGTCCTTTGTCGACTGATTCCATTCTTCTCCGCTTACACGATATACTATATACGCATTAATAGGTTGTTTTGTGCGGGTAGCCATAATTTGAAGCATTTCTTTGTGGTGTTCAGATGTTGGAGATACAGCTGTAAGTTCCCATGATTGGCTTGTTTCTTTAATGGTCCAATTCCAATCAGGAAACTTTCGTTGAAGCCTATCCGCGTATTCCTGCACTTCTTTTTCACTTGTAAAGCCTGTTAATTGTTCACGTGCATAAAACGACCAATTTTTAAGCAAAATATGTTCGGCTTGTAAAACGGTGCCGATTTTTGCTAAGTCCTGAACGCCTTCTGCTGAAAAAAGTGTTCCGCCTTTGCCTTGAGCCTTTTTTTGAAAAAAAGCTCCGCTGGCATCTGCTTTTTCGGTTTGAAACAAATTCAGACCCTTGACTGCCTCGGTGTACTGGTTCCCAATCACAAACGGTAAAAAAATAATAACTGTTATCAGGCATAAAAAAAATGTACGATATCTTTTCATCTCTGCTTCTCTCCCTTATTACCAGTATTTCCAAGGAGAAAGAGAGCATACTTGGGAATTATCGTCACTTTTTGACAACAGCATTTTATACGATTTTACATTGTCATATGTTAGATTTATTTTATGTGACAAAATGAAACCCTTTTTTATGTAAAAAGAGCCTGCAAACAAATTTTTCACACAAACTAGATTGTACTCAATTTGCATGAGTTTGGGAACATATATTTAGACCTAAATTTTTACCAATTTTCTTTTTTATCCCACATTAACGGCAGTAACCCCCTTCAAACTTTATACAAATTGAGAGTATAAGTGCCTGTAAATGCCTGATTGGTTCAACTAACAGTCGGCGGTGGGTGGAAAAGACCCACTAATTGAAGTTGCACTTTATTGAAAAATTAAAGGCAGTTGTCTTGACCATTGCAAATAGTCAAGGAAGAAATTACTAACAGATGATCCAATGAAAATGGCTAATACTATGTATAGCAATCGTGCCTGAAATACGCGGTTAGGTCTTAGAAGTTTCTCTAGGTTAATCGCCTGCAAGGCCCACCAGGCAACAGCGATAAACACCAGATGTGATAAAATACTAACCAGCGCAACCTGCCCAAAATCATTAACCATACTGCTACCTCCTTTTTCCTAATCCATTCTATCACATAGACGTCAAAAAGTCCTGAAAGTTTCCTACATTTGGTAAATTTTAGAAAAATTAAAACCTGCTGTTGATATTGGTGGATTATGGTAAACAACTTTTGAGTTATCGAGGACTGTTATTTGATGAATTTTATAAGGAGGGTTGGTTGGGGGAGTTGTATTTCGAGAACTTGCTATGAATCAATAAGTAAGGATTATGTGACCGTACCGGTGATTGGGTGGAGAGACTGGCTGGTCATACAGAATTTCTATACATTACCAGTTTACATAGATATGCTCATTTTGGGTCACGTAGACCTCCTCTATGTTACCCATCCATTCCGGTTTTTTCAACTTCGGCATGTAAACTCCTTTTACGTTTCCAGCTCATTCTTATTCCTCCGCCTTCAGTCACGTAGACCCCTGCTACGTTTCCAGACCATTCTTCTACGTTTCCAGCCCATTCTCATTTTTTCGCTTCTGGGCATGTAGATTCCTTCTACGTGACCGAAGAAAAGAAATAATCCTGCCTTCGGTCACATTGCCTTCCAATCATACCGATGCTTTAGGCTCCAGCTCTTTTGTTTTTCGTTTTTTCTTAAAAAACCGCCGCTCTATATAATAAACCGGTATAATGATGGCTGCCCAAATGGCAAAGTAGTTGAGGATTACGAGAAATGGGCTGCTGCTGCGTCCATGTCCTTCTCTTCCATGAAATTCCCCTTCTCGGCCATCTTCACTAAAAATCCTTTGAGGGGGTGCCGCAACATCCCCGGTCCCATTATGGTCAAATTGCTCAAATTGTTCAAAACGTCCCTGTTTGAAATGATCCGGAGCCGGACCAGAGGTTGAAGAAACCCATTGCATCCCGCCGGCCAAAATGGCCAGTGACAAAACCACCGATGCCAAAACACCCTTCCGAAGTTTTCCTTCCTTCGTTTTAAATGCCTTTTTACAAATACTCATGATCCATTGCCAATGTACGGCAATATGAAGGCCTGCCAAAGCAACCGCGGCATCAGCCGATAACCCATGGAGCCCGCGAAGCGATCGGCCTCCTTGAACGGCCAGGTCTGGTAAAACCACCCTTGAAATCAATATCCCGGTTATTATGACAGTGGCCATTGAAAGTAAGAGCAAGATATTCAGCAGAAAACTAAATCTTGTTTTTCCAGCGAGCTTAGGGTTGAAAATCTTTTTGGTTGTATTGATTACCCAGCGGTAGTTCAACCCGATATGGACGAGAATCACTACTCCTATCACAAGTCCCGCAATTTCATGAAACGGCAGCCCGTTTAATACCCTTGGATTCATCAGCAGCACAAACGTAACCGCCATCAGCAAATCAAGTACAATCTTTATATAATTCTTTTTCATAAGATTTCCTCCTAATAAAACATCTCAACTAACTGTTTTTTATTTTATTGGGGCAACCTTAAGAAATCCTTAAGTTTTAAAAACGACTTTTAAGAAAAAATTTCTCCCAAATCACTCCAAATTTTCCCTCCATGGACAAGCGCCGATGCTTTCCTGCTGTATGTAAAATATCATATTAAAACAAATACAACTGAAAAGCGGTGAAATAGTTGGGACTTAGATGTGATTGTGAGATTTCGGTGATGGATTGCCCACTCATTGCAGAGGCGACCCCTGGAGTGAATCAGGCAGTTTTTCTTGTAAATGTCATGGGAGCTTGCGAGAATTGTATCGTCAGCTGTGATATCGCACCAGATACTATTGGGGCTTCATGCGAGTTAAGCGTTTTTCGTGGAGGTTACTATCCCCCGGGGAACCCAATTCCGGTCGATCAGGGTGAAACCATTATAAATGCAACTTTTACTTTCAACGAATGTCCTCCCCCTGACGTGCCTATCACTGTAACTGTAACAGTTGAATGCTTTGATCCATTTGGAGTACGTACCTGCATGGATTCAGCACAATGTGTAATTAGCAGCTGTGTGTTGCCATAACTACTATATAATAGGTCACCGGCATCCGTTGCTTTACGCTAAAAGTGTATTAATATCTAAAAAAGGGTGCCCAGCACATAATGCCTGACACCCTTTTTCTATTATCTTTTAAGCCTCATTGACCTTCAATTCTGCAGATTCTCTTTTTTTTCCATGCATGAAGTAATAAAGAACCGCGCATACAAGAGCAATGATGGCCATAATCAAGTAAAGCTTACGATAGCCGGTCAGCGGGATGATGTAGCCGATCACATATGGACCGAATCCCAAGCCGGCATCCAGTGCGATAAAGTACGTTGATGTGGCCAATCCCATTCGCTCAAGCGGTGTTACTTTCACGGCAATGGCCTGTGAACAAGATTGGATATTTCCGAACCCAAATCCAATTAGAACAGCGGCAAGTAAGAAAATCACACCGTTTGATGCTGTGCTTAATAAGAATAATCCTGCTGCAAAAAGAATAAAAGTTGGGTACATCACAGAGTTGGCGCCTTTTACGTCCATTAACCGACCCGTAACTGGGCGTGATACTAAAATGGCTATGGCATAGACAATAAAGAAAAAGCTGGCCACGTTGACAAGATTAATTTCAATGGCATAGAAGTTAATAAAAGATAAGACACTTGAGTAGCCAATGCTTGCAATCATAGTAACCAATGCAATCGGCAGCGCTTTGGGTTCAATATAGTTGGAAATCTTGAATCCTCTCGTAACCGCTGCTTTTTTGCCAGATGTTTTTACTTCCGGCACTTTCATAAACAGTGCAATGATAAAGCTGATGACGCCTAATGCTAAACAAAAACTAAAGATAACGAAGTAGCTTGTATGCTGACTCATGAATAAACCGATGAAAGGTCCGATAGCTGTAGCTAATGTGGTGCTCATGCTGTAGTAGCCAATCCCTTCACCTTTGCGTTCAGCTGGAATAATCTGGGCAACAATGGTGCCTGTTGCAGTGCTGGCTACTCCAAGTGCTAAACCATGCACTAAACGGGTAAACAGTAAAAAGGAAATCCCTGAATCAATGAAATATAAGCAAGATGTCAAAATAAAAAAGATAAGACCGAATAACATCGTTTTCCGATTGCCGACTGATTCAATAATGCGGCCAATGGCGAGACGCCCGATTAAGGTTCCAATAATGAAAATACCTGTCGCAAGACCCGCCTGAGCTTCACTGGCGTGATAGTGATCGACGGCGTAAACCGCGATGGTCACCAATAACAAATAAAAGACTAAGTACAAGAAAAAGTTTGCAGCCGAGATAATAATAAAATCCTTCGTCCACAATTTTGGTCTTGCCTGATCCAAACTCTCCATCTCCCTATAACTTTATATTTTTTCGTATTTCATCCATCACTGTGATGGCTGTTAGCTGATCTTCTTCCGAAATCCCCTGTAGAATTTCTTCTTCATATTGATCAACTGTCATGCGGACTGCTTGATACAACTGTCTTCCAGACTCCGTCAATTGCATCCGTTTTTCGCGTCTATCCTTTCCAGGCACCTGTTCAACATAACCTAATTCTTCCAATTGATTAATGGTCCTGGTAATGGTCGGCTTTTCCACACCCTGGTAGTTGGAAAGTTCAACCAGCGTGGAGGAGCCGAAGTTTTCCAAATAATAAATAATCGTCCATTGCGCCCTGTGCAGATCATGTTTATTAAGCTCTACATTTAATCTTTTTTCAAATGGACGATAGAGCATTAACAGTTGATAAAAAAATTTTTGGGATACTTTAATATAGATCACCGCCTAAATAGTTACCAATGGTAACAGTTATCAAAAGCAACTATCTAACGATAACAGAGTCGTTCAATTGTGTCAATACTATGAACGTCGAGATTCATCCTCATTTTACCTTCACCAAAAATGACAATCCGAAAATCAATCCTCCAACAAGGGCAATCCCCAATGCCCCTAATTTATTTTTCCCTTTGACTAAATAATAGGAATACCAAAAACTATAGCCCGAACCAAACAACACCACAGCCCAGAAGACCATTTTCAACATTAATCCAGCACCTTCTCAATGTCGGATTCCTTGAATTGTTTACCGAATCCGGTAATATTCAAATCCATTTTTATATTGATATCAGCATAAGGATATCGTTTATTATTCCAATCCCATTCCTCATATTCCTTCACGGTGCTAAACAATGGGCGGGCATATAATGACCAGTAGAATGGTTCTGTCTTAAATTTCTTTTGGGTTTTTTTAATCAAATTCTCGGCATTTTCTTTCAGCTTTTGTTCCAAGGCGGCTTTTAATTGTTTTTGTTTTTTCATGTCATCCGCATAATTAATCAAACTCGGCACCGATAAAATTTTAATTTCAATGGGATAGGTTACATCTATTTTAGGCGGACCGTTTCGCAGCTTGATTTTCACCTTTGTTCTGTTGGTTTTCTTAATTCTCACGGCAATTTTGTACCTTTTGTCTAAAGGGTCTTGAAAGCTTGAGAACAAATCCCTGGTGTTTTCCGTATTATCTAATAATCTCGTAATCCTTGTTTCTTCCCCTGTTAAGGTACCAATCATTTTCCCCTCCTTAAAAACAGCAGACCCAATCATCAGGACAGGATTCCCCCCTGTTTTTGGGACTTGTCCCGCCTTATACTGGTCTTCATCCCGAAACCCTGCTTCTTCCTGGTTGGAGGCACCGTATATTGCCAAAAATAGGTCCGCATCTCCGTCCGTTATCGCAAAAAAGCGGTTGAGGGTCGATTCCGGCACCAATCCTGTTTCGGCTGCCCGGTCAATTAAAAATTGATAGTACCGGTGCGGCCTTACTAAGAGTTCAGGTTTATTTTTCGAAATAAATTCCGAAGCCTTTCCCTTTGTCACAATAAGATTAGTCTCCCTGCGGATTTCCCTGTCTTTGATGGCTGTACTTAACAGCCGGTAAAAGATTTCCTTCTTTGCCAGGTCCTCAGAAACAATTAAAACCTTGTTATGACTATAGGAAATTTCCCTTGTAACAAATGAATTGGCCATGTTTCGTGCCGTGACAATGTCCGGAGCAGTCAGAGTGACAACATCCTTCCTTTCTGACCCCTCTGTCGCAGAAGCGCCTTTGACATTTAATTTTGGATTGGAAAATTGAAACGTCACATCCACCGCCTGCTCTTTTTCAATATCTATTCCTTTTGGCAGATCCATTCCAATCGCCACAACATAGGACCGTTCCTCCACTTCCTTCTTATCCCAACAGCCTGTCAGCACGAGAATGAGCGCACATAAAAGAAGCGGATACCTCATCCCTTTGCCCCCTTTATTTTTGTTACGCCCCAGAGCAGCGGCGGTAAAAAAAGAATGACGTATTTAAAATAAACGGCTATTCCCTTTCGAATGAAAAACATATTAACCTCATTGTTTTCTGGTATCATCCCCATGACCAAAATCAGCAGGGTGATAGGAACCACGACATATTCATACTCATCAATCCGAAAAACGAACCCAAATATTTTACATAGAAAAAAAATATAAACCATAAATTTCACAAATACTCCAACAAGCCAAACGGTGATAAAAAAGGTCTCGATATTGGCAATCGTTCTGCCCAGTGACACCAGCCGGATTGCTTCATTAAAAGGATAAGTAATCTTTCCAACACTTCTAAAGTCAAATACCCATAAATATGACAGGTACATAAAAGCCATAAAGATAACAGCAAATCCTAAGGAACTATATAACCCTTTCGTATAGTTTTGATGATTTTTCACAAACGGGTACATCATAGCAAGAAGGAATGCTTCTGAATATAAATACGTGTACTTAAAACTAGCCTTCGCTATTTCCCATTTACCGGTTCCAAATAAAGGAAAGGTCCTATATACTTCCCCTTCCCTTAACAGTAAAAAGGCTAAAAACCCTATTGAAAGCAAGAGATAAGGCAAAATCATCCAGGCAATCGATGCTACCGACTCCCATCCCTTCTTCGCACCCCAAAGACAAAGAAGTAAAAAACATAAGTAAATCACAAACAATGGTGTATTCGGAAAATTGATCGTAATCAGCTGCGTCACATAGCTCCTGGTATCAGATGCAGTTACAATTAAAACGTACAAAAGGAAGACCAGTCCAATGAGTAACGCAGCAGGCTTTCCAAGTGTCAGCTGGATGATTTCCAGCAGGTTCTTCGTTTCATATTTTTTCATTACAAGATTTAATAGAAAAAGCGAAGGGACGATCAGTAAAAAAGAACCGATGACAATCATCCATGCCGCATTCAGCCCATCCTCAAATAGCAGGACGATATTCATATCAGTCGCTTTTGATCCCACTGTTAAAAAAACAATGGCAAAAATCTCTCTGTATCCGACATAGTCCTTTTCGTTCCGTGCCAAACTACCACCCATCTTTACTTATTTTGTCCGGTATCTTTCGTCAAATCCTTTGATTTTGTGAAACCCGGCCGAAAGCGTTCATTGGTCAATAATTTTCGGAATACGGTATCGCCTGATGACTTATAGTTTGGCGTCATCGGTGCCATATAAGGCACCCCAAAGCTTTTGATAGAAGACAAATAAATGACACACGCCATGAAACAGCAAACCATCCCGAAGATTCCCGCAAGGCCTGCAGAAAGTAAAAAAACAAACCGGGCAATTCTGATCGTATAACTTAAGTTCACATCATTAATCGCAAAAGAAGAAAGACCTGAAAGTGCCACAACAATCACGACAATTGGACTGACGACATTCGCCTCCACTGCCGCCTGTCCTAGAATCAGTGCCCCGACAATGCCAATCGTCGGCCCAATGGGAGCAGGCACCCGAATCCCTGCTTCCCGAATCAGTTCAAAAGCGATTTCCAGCAAAAATAATTCTAAAATGGCAGGCAGCGGGACAATCTCCCGTGCCCCGGCAATCGCCAGTAACAGGTCGGTCGGGAACATTTCCACATGATAGTTCGTAATGGAAATATAGATAGAGGATGTAAATAAGGTAATAAATATCGCAATGATCCGAAGTAATCTTGTAAAATTCCCATAGATAAAGCGTAAATAATGATCATCTGCCGAATGGAAAAAAGACCAAAATGTCGCTGGAGCCACAATGGCAAATGGAGAGTTATTCATGATGACAACAACATACCCATCCTCAATATAAGAAGCTGCCCGGTCAGGCCGCTCTGTTTGTAAAATCGTCGGGACCAAGCTTCTTTTTCGATCCTCAATATGCTGGATTAACAAACTTAGATTTTGCACCGCATCCTTTGAAATGCATCCGATTCTTTCTCGCAGCTCTGCTAGTACTCTGCTGCTGGCCAATTCTTTGTTGTAGATGATGAAAACTTCATTATTGGACCGGGCTCCGACGGTCATTTTTTCGACGGTAAAGTCTTCACTGCGGATTTTCTTGCGGATCAGTGAAATATTTTCCCCTGACTTTTCCACAAAGGACTCCTTCGGCCCTAGTAATGTCGTTTCGTTCTGCGGCTTCTCCACATTCCGGCCCGCTGTCTTGGCGGTCTTCATGATATAAGCGTGGGTTATCCCATCCACCAATAACAAGGTGTCTCCTGTATTCAGTTCTTGAAAGGCCTTTCTCATTTCCTGTTCCGCATTAATTGCACTGACATATACGGCTGAGGGCACATCCTGAATGGCCATTTCTTTTGTGATTAATGGCCTAATGATATCCTCATCAACCAGCTTCGCATCCGTCAGGGACGGAATATAAAATAGCGCAGCCTTCCTGCCCATCCCGAAAATTGTAAATTCTCTCACCATGAAATCCACATTCGCAGGGTAGGAATACAGCTGTTTGATATAGTCAGTGTCTCGGTGGATATTACCGGAAAAAGTTTGCCCGGAACTGGGTTTGCCTGCCGCAGAATCGTCTTGCCCTAACGCCCCCTCATGCCGTTTTCTTTTATTAAAAAATCTCATGTCTTTTCCTCCTGATCAGCTTTGGAAAAATAAACAAGAGCTCTCCGTGTCATAAATTTCCGCTGTGATTAGGTTTTACTAAAATTGGGGTATTATGTATAAGTGTTGGGGCTGGATTTCATGTGAGGTGGATGGATGCTGGGGTGTTGGGCTGGATTTCATGTGGGGTTGATGAATGCTGGGGTGTTGGGCTGGATTCCATGTGGGGTTGATGAATGCTGGGGTGTTGGGCTGGATTCCATGTGGGGTTGATGAATGCTGGGGTGTTGGGGAATTCCTCGTGCGCGGGTTGCTTCGTCTTTTTACTTTGATGTGCTCTTTAAAGGGGGCATAGTGGCAAAATGACTTGATTCTGGCCTTCATCGCGCGGATGAAAGACGATTTGCAGTAAAATGACGGCTTTCTGGCCTTCAGCCGGGGATGAAAGACAGATCTGCTGCTAAATGACTTAAAACTGGCCTTCAGCAGGGGGATGTAAGACAAATCTGCTGCTAAATGACTTGATTCTGTCTTTCATCAGGGGGATGTAAGACAAAATTGCTGCTAAATGACTTGAATCTGGCCTTCATCAGGGGATGAAGGACAAAATTGCTGCTAAATGACTTAAAACTGTCTTTCAGCAGGGGGATGTAAGACAAAACTCCTGCTAAATGACTTGAATCTGGCCTTCAGCAGGGGGATGTAAGACAAATCTGCTGCTAAATAACTTAAAACTGTCCTTCAGCAGGGGGATGTAAGACAAATCTGCTGCTAAATGACTTGATACTGTCCTTCATCGGGCGAATGAAAGACAAATCTGCTGCTAAATGACTTGATTCTGTCTTTCATCAGGGGGATGAAAGACAAAATTGTTGCTAAATGACTTGATTCTGTCTTTCATCAGGAGGATGAAAGACAAAACTGCTGCTAAATAACTTAAAACTGGCCTTCATCGGGCGAATGAAAGACAAAATTGCTGCTAAATGACTTGATTCTGTCCTTCAGCAGGGGGATGAAGGACAAATCTGCTGCTAAATGACTTGAATCTGTCTTTCAGCCGGGGTAGTTCGCGGGGAGCTCTGCTTTTATACTTTCCTGCGCTCTTTAAACCGTTTTATAGTAGAGGGAGGCTCTGCTTTTTACCTTCCCGCGCTCTTTAAAGTACGCAATTCCCCCATTCCTTTTCCTTCATGTGCACCTAGACTGCTCATCTGTTCGGTAATCAATTTTAAAGAAGGAAACCGCACCAGCATTAGCGAATGTAAACGTAATTGGCGGCAAAAATGTCCAATTTAATCCAATCCATTGCTGGTGATAAGAGGTGGTTTCCCATGCGGATGATTATAATGAAGAGCCTTACACTGCTTTTAATCGGATTCCTTCTTCTATTCTCAATCGCTGCCCAGATTTCAGATAGATTCATCCTATGGCTTAATCCTGACACGGTATCCATTTGGGATGAACGAATGTGTTTTACGCTGGTTCCGGTCCTGTGTAACTATCTATTTCTTTTTCTATACAAGACGGTGTCCGAAATAAGATGGCTTTTTCAAGTTTGCTTTACCCTTAATACATTGCTGGTTCTGTACTATTTTTATTGTCAATCCATTTGGGATGTTGGGGGTTGGAGGTTATTTTAGAAGTAAATTTTCAACTCCTTCAACACAAAATGCCTGTACCACCATTTGATGATACAGGCCTGGATTTCAGATTTCCAAAACTTTAATCGTTGAAAAAATTTCTTCCTCTGCATCATCGGAGTTCCATTCGTCCGGGTAATACCCCAATGGATTGCAGATGATTTCCATATCATGGGACTGTTCATGATACCGGGTATGAATATGGCCAAAAATATATTTTTTCACACCGTATTTTACAGCCAGCTCGCCGAACCGTGCGCTTCCCATCATCGCATTGAAAAAGTCCCAGCTAAGGTCGTTTTTAATGAATAAGAATCGTGAAAAAGGTACAAAGTGGGTTACCATGATGACCTTTTTCCCCTGGTACTTCTCAAGCCAGCTTTCTAATTTTTCGAGATACTGATTGGTTTCTTCCTGGTCAGGCCTTAGCCAATGGGCGTACGTTTTATCAGGCCAGGTAAAATCATTGAATGTACCGATTGAAAATTGTTCCTGCGTAAATCCTTCTATTCCCAACGAGTAATCATACCAGCCGCCATCGCCGATCACCACCCAATGATCGTTCAATTCCACTGGACCATTGCCAAGATTGCCTGGAAATTGCAGCAGCGTTTGATACGCCGACTTCGAATCTTCTGCATAAACATCGTGATTCCCATTGACAAATAACAGTTTGGTTTGCGGGCAACTCTGCTGAAGCTGGAGCAGCAGATTAAGACTTTTCTCAGGGCCGGCCGTCATATCCCCGCTAATAATAAAAACATCGGGTGAATGGCTGGTGATCCATTTTTTTAAAACACCCATCATATCGGCACCCGTTTTTTTTCGATTCAGACCTTCGTGAATATCCGACAAAACCGCAATTTTCATCATGTAACTCCTATTTGTTCCTTTTTATAACAAATTCGTTGTGACATAGAATAATCCTTTTTGAAAAATACATGCCAGATGCGTTTTTCAAACGATTAACCATCTTACAGTAGTGCAGCCATAAGTTTAGGCAAAGATGCACAAGATGTACCTTTCACAAAATTTTCCCAACCGTTTTAAAGAGGGAATCCCATCTTTCTCCAGTTCCTGCCTTGCCGGTACAGCGAGCAATGACAAAAGTCTACTTACGTTCCTGTTCGCAAGTTGGACAACTTGGACAGTCCCTGCTTTTATAAAAAGGTTGACCTTCTTTTCAGGGCTTCCATTTTCCTTTGAAGCCGCCATTTTAAAAATCCTTCTTTAAAATCCTTCCTTATTAAAGTCATTTTCCCCGTTCCAGCACATCATTCTGTCCTCAAGACGCTTTATTAAAAACAATTTCCCCATTCCAGCTCACCATTCTGTCTTTAAGACCCTTTTTAAAAACAGTTCCTCCGGTCCAGCTCACCATTCTGTCTTTAAGACCCTTTTTAAAAACAGTTCCTCCGGTCCAGTACACCATTCTGTCCACAAGACCTTTATTAAAGACATTTTCCCGGTCCCAACCCGCCATTTTGTTTTTTAAATGACCCTATTAAACCCAGTTCCCAATTCCAATTATATTAAGATTTAACAATCCGATGCTCTTCTTAAATGGGAATCCTTCCAACAATTACTTTTGCAAAAAGTCCGTTTGATTGTTATACTAACTCTTGCACATCTGATATAGCGTTTGGGTAATCGCTGCGCTTAGGTGAATAGTGCCTGGCATGGTTCACCTGCGTTGAGGAAAGTCCATGCTCGCACGGTGCTGAGATGCCCGTAGTGTTCGTGCCTAGCCAATAAATAAGCTAGGGCAGTTCGGTTTCGACTGGACTGACGGCGGGAAAAAACACCTACGTCTTCGGATATGGTTGAGTATCCCTGAAAGTGCCACAGTGACGAAGCTTATATGGAAACATATAAGATGGAACGCGGTAAACCCCACGAGCGAGAAACCCAAATTTGGTAGGGGAATTATCTCGAAGGAATCAAACGGAGAGATAGACGGCTGTTCAAACAGCCGTAGATAGATGATTACCGCCTGAGTACAAGGGTAAAACCGTTTGCAGTACAAAGGAACAAAACATGGCTTACAGAACGTTATGAAACAGATGCATGCACAAAAAGAAAAACCTTCGATGGAAGGTTTATTTTTTTGCACTCAACATTACATATCAGAAGGGTCGAAGGAGTACTTCCCCCCATTTCCCCCATTAATCATCCCATTAATCATTTGATTACAATATAATAAACGCAAAAACAATCGCAAGCAGAATCCGATAATAAGCAAATGCGGAAAGTCTTACTTTATCCAGCAATTTTAGGAATCCGACACAGGCTAACAATGCTACGACAAAGGCCGTCACAAAACCAATCACAAACGTAGTGATATCTCCTGAAGTAACTGCATCTAAATTTTTCAATAAATCCAAGCCTGTTGCCCCTACCATAATGGGGAATGCCAGAATAAAGGAAAATTCAGCAGCCGTTTTTTGGCTTGCGCCCACCAGCAAACCTCCGGAAATTGTAGAACCAGCTCTTGAGAATCCAGGCCAAACCGATAAGCATTGAAAAAGACCGATATATAAAGCTTGCTTATAAGATAACTGATCAATAGTGTTCGCTGTAATCGTTGTGTTCTTTTTATCGGCATAAATTAATAATAAGGCACCCACGACTAAAGCAACTAAGACGACTGTTGTAGAAAACAGGACGTTTTTTATAAAATCATGCAATACAAGACCTACAATAGCAGCAGGTAAAATTCCTAGTAGTACGTGAAGGAGATTCAATTTATTCCCATTGTTTTTCTTTATATTAAAACTCTTAAAGTCTAAAAGTGAAAAAAACCTTTTCCAATATAAAACGACAATTGCCAGAATGGAACCTAATTGAATGACTACTTCAAATGTTTTGGCACGGTCCCCTTCGAAACCTAATAAATGACCAGTTAAGATCAGATGCCCTGTTGATGAAACGGGGAGAAATTCTGTCAGTCCTTCTACAATCCCCATGATAAAAGCAATGATGTGCTCACTCATAAAACTTTCCTCCTCATACAAACCTACCTTTTCATCATACTTGTTCATGTCCTAAAACCGATATTAAGTTTTGGTAAATTTTTTTAAGAGTTTGTTTAGCTTTAAGCCAAATAAATCCCAAAAGCCTCTGACTTTTGGGATTTATTTGTAAAGGCAAGCTTTTTGGTTACCCCTCCAAATCTCCAAAGGAACCGAAAAACTCGTAATGAATTCGTTCTTGCGGAATTCCCCATTCTTTGAGGGCACGGTAGACAGCTTTCATGAACGGGGTTGGCCCGCAGAAATAAAATTCATTGTCCTTTGATGGCAGTACTTCTTTGAGAAATTCAAGTGTAATAAAGCCATCCTTATCATATGACTTCATTTCCTTGTCCTCTTCTGTTGGTTTTTCATAAATAACAAAAGGCTTCACATTTTTAAGATTGGATGCCAGGTCATTTACATGCTTTTTAAAGGCATGGTTTTTGCCGTTTACGGCTGCGTGGATCCAATAAATCTCTTTTTGCAGCTCTTCTTCCGCCATCGTATTTAACATGCTCATTAACGGGGTTAAGCCGACGCCGCCGCTAATTAACACCAATGGCAGTTTACTTTCCCTATCTAAATAAAAGTCGCCTGCCGGAGCTGATATTGGGAGGATATCTCCCTCATTCATATTTTTATGCAAATAGGTTGAAACTACCCCTGGCGGCATCCCTTCCTGGCGCGGGTCTTCACGTCTGACACTGATGCGGTAGTAATCCAATCCCGGGCGGTCGGATAAGCTGTATTGACGCAGCTGGGTATATTCCAGGTCAGACTTGTCCAACTTGATCGTTAGATATTGTCCTGGTGTAAACTCAGCCAATTTTGCTCCGTCTTTCGGTTTTAAATAAAAGGAGGTTATGACATCGCTCTCCGGGACTTTCCGGTCGATGACAAAATCCTTAAACCCGGCCCATCCGCCAGGCTCAGTCTCTGTTGTCTTATATAACTCATTTTCCATTCGGATAAAGACATCGGAAATGACTTCATAAGCATCGGCCCAGGCATCCATAATTTCGTCTGTGGCAGCGTCCCCTAAAGTCTCTTTAATTCCGCCTAAAAGATTTTCACCGACAATCGGATAATGTTCCGGCTTGATCTGCAAACTGCGGTGTTTCTGGCCAATCCGCTCTAATACAGGCATAATCTGCGTCATATCTTCAATATTAGCTGCGGCTCCATAGACAGCGTCTGCTAAGGCTTTTGGCTGGTGACCGGTGATTTGATGTGTCATATTAAAAATATTTTTTAATTCTGGATGATGTTGAAACATACGTTTATAAAAAGCCTTGGTGATGGCTTCCCCATGCTCTTTTACAACCGGTAATGTCGCTTTAATGATTTCGAGCTTTTTGGGATCCAGTTTCTTAACGGTTTTAACAACTTCTTTCCAAGACTCTTGATTGGATAACTGCTTTTCAGTAGTACTCAAAAGAAAAACCCCCTTTTGTCATACATAGAAAGTTTGCTTCAGATGGGGTTTCTTATGTTAGGGAAATGGTGGGGGAGAATGTTTTAATAATGGAGATTATGAAATAAGGCCTCAGCTTCTGCTGAGACCTCTTGTGAAAGGTAACTTATAAAAAGGGGCGCCCCATTACCCCGCCATCCGCAATACCATCATCGCAATAATCCCAACCACAACCGTCCCTAGCAAGCTGCGTGTGACAATCGCCACAATAAAGGCAGGGAGTGCGGCAATCAGTTCCATATTGCTTTGTAATGGCTCAAGCTTTCCATTTGGCATTAATAATTCCTGCCCCACTAACGCAGCCATTACAGCGATTGGGACATAATTTAACCAGCGCATAGCCCAATCCGGCAGCTCAACTCGGCTTAAGATGGCAATCGGAAGCACCCTTGGAATAAAGGTAACCAGAGCCATCCCTAAAATAATGAAAAAAATCGACCATCTTACTTCCATTTTTCCACCGCCATTCCTATGGTGGAAGCGATAACGGTTGCTACAATCACACCCACACTGCCTGAAGTGAGCTGACTAACGACCACCACAATGATCACGGCACTAAGTGCAACTATAATATCCCTTACAATCTTTTTCCGGCTTGCCATCTGCAATACTAAAAGACCAATAAACATGCCGGGCAATGCGAAATCCAGGCCAAATTGTTCAGGGTCTGCAATCCATGCGCCAAAATAGGCCCCTGCAATGTTGGCGGCGAACCAATTTAAATAGGCAGTGACATTTAGACCATGCATCCATTTTTCACTGATAAATGTTTTACCGGCGGCTACATTCATCGCAACTCCGAAAGTTTCATCTGTCAGCAGCGAACCGATTAATATATTTTTAAATGGTGTAAGGTGGCGAAAATAAGGTGATAAGGCCGCGCTCATCAAAAGATGACGAAGGTTCACAAAGAAAATCGTAAAGATAATCGCGAAAGTAGGACTGTTTGCCCCAATCATGGCAGCTGCGATAAACTGGCCCGAACCTGCATATAAAAGCAAGGACAGCAAGCCGATTTCCATAATCGACAGGCCGGCAGTCTTTTCCACAACTCCTGCCGCAAAGCCAATGCTTAAATACCCTAAAACGGTCGGTAAACAGTCCCGCGCACCAGCCAGGAAACTGCTTTCTTCCCGCAATAGAACGTTATTTGTTAAATTCATCCTCTTCCCTCGCAATTCAAACAATTTCTATAATTATAACTTTATCACCACCATTGTATGGCTTCAATGGAATCTTTAGGAATATAAAAAACAACCCCTGCCTTACATGCAGGGGTAAAATTAAGTCAGCCTTATTACCTGACGATATGGTATACGATATATAGAAGCATGGCCCCAATTCCAATGATATAGGCAAGGAAAATCGGATTTAAGGACACCCAGTTCTTTTTAATGGTGCCGCTGATTTCTTTATCTACCTCACTGTTCCTTACATCGACTGCCCTGCCTGCTCTAAAGGTGTAAACCAGGCTGGCCACTAATAAAATCCCTATCAGAATGGATGCAATCATCATGTTCTTTTCCACCACCTTTTTTCTTTTAGGTTTAGAAAAAAACAACAGGCTGATTCATGAACCTTTTTTCCATTACAGCCAAACATTAATAGATCTTATAACGAATCAAATGCCTTCGTCCTGCTAATCCAATGGGCCAGTAAATAAATAACCATATAGATGATAAAAGAATAAAAGCTGCTCCATTTTTCCGTGCAATACATTCCCACCCATTCAAAAAAAGGTTCTCCAATAAAAGCGGAAAATGCTGAAAAAATAAATGCCTTTAGGAGAGGATGTAAGTTTGGTTTATATTGCAGCCAAAGCATCATGATCACAGGCAATAAGGAAAAGTCCCAAGGAAAGAAGGAAGGAATCGTCGGCATCACTTTCCCGGAATAATACCAAAGTCCACTAATGACCCCCATAAAATCCAGCCAGCAAGCGATAATCAAAACAAAGCAACCGGCTAAAAGAAGCCTGGCCTCACTGCCGCGTTTTCGAAAAATAAACCAGATCACCCACGGCAGAACGGAGAGGACAGCTGAAAGCCAAAACTCCCAATTCCACAGGATATTTTCCTGCCAATAGTGAAAATGATCCACTTCCACTTGATGAATTCTGTCATAAAATTCATTGCCTTTTTTGAGTTTTTCATCATCAATTAATCGTTTCATATTTCACCATAAAAAAAGAGGTACTTTACATTTTTTTTAGCTTTTCCACCAAATATTGAAACCCATACAGTAAATAAGCTTTATAGTGCAGATAAATAAAAAATTGAATATGATTAATCCGGTTCAGGCTTACAATTTTCATTTTTTTGAAGATATCAATAAACAAAAATGCAAAAAGGCCGTCAAAAATCACATTCAGGACGACAAACTTTTTAAAGCTGCCAAATGAGTACTTTAGCAGCCACAAAGAAACAGGCATATATGGACCAATACTAAAAGGAAGTTCATCCTTGAAAAAAGCGTCCTTCTTATCGTAAAACTTCCACCAATGCCGCTTATGCCCATACAAATGATTGATAATCTCAAAAATCACAATAAAAATACCTGCGAAAGAGTAACGTTTCAAATTGCGTTTACCAATAAACATCAATGATCCCCATGGAATTAAGATGATGGCTAAATTAAATATTAGATGTCTTTTTTTCATCATTTTGTCTTCACCTCAAACCCTTATTCTGTTCTTTTTATCGTATCCTATTGGCAAAAAAAACACCTATTTTTACAGGCATTGAGTAATTGACCTAAAAATGCACAATCTAAGTTAGTAGGAGGAGATAAGATGAAGAATTCAAAATTACTTTACATAGCTTTACTCATTCTTCCCTGGCTGACAGTGCCATTATTAGGCCGAAATGCATTGAAAAAATATCTTCCGGCCGCCATCTTTATGAGTACCTTCACAAAGGCATTGGATTTGTACGGTGAAAAGAAAAAATGGTGGCGGTTTTTCAAAGGGATGCCGCCTTTAGATAGCATGAATTTTTTTAACTTCGGACCTTACCTCGTATCCAGCCTTTGGGCCTTAAAATTGTTTTTTGGCAGGTTCCCATTATTTTTACTTTCTAATACCATTCTCCACATCTGCTTTATCTTTTTTGGCGGTTTAAAATTTGTGAAGCATTTTAAGGTGTTTTACCTGGATAAGCTGACCAAGTTCCAATACCTGGGCATCGACTTTTTAAGGGCGCTGCTTCTTTATGGCTTTCAGTATGTAGTTGAACTTGACTCCGAAACATCTGAGAAGAACACGAATCAGGACTCCTTAATAAAAAAAATTCTGAATCTTCTTCATTAATGACAAAATTCCTATTGACGTTACCAAAATGTGTCATGTATAGTTATAGGCAAATGAATAGGTTACCACTGGGGGAGCCGTGGGCACGGCTGAGACAAGATTGGAATCTTGGACCCTTCGAACCTGATCTAGTTCATACTAGCGGAGGAAAGTGGAGACAGAGCTCAAATAGTCCATTTTGTCATTTGCGCCGCTCCATTTTTGGGGGCGGCTTTTTATATGGGTGCCTCCTCACCCTCTGCGAAAAAATTCTAAGGAGGCCATATTGATGAGTTTTTCAGCAGAACTAAGGAAAGAGGCAGAACCGATTTTTCAAGCTATTTTTGACCACCCATTTGTACAAGGAATTGCCAACGGGAAATTGGAAAAGGAACAATTAATTCACTATGTGAAGCAGGATTTTGAGTATTTAAATTCCTTTATCCGCATCTATGGAATCGCTGTGTCAAAATGTGATAACCGCGAAGACATGGAAATGTTCAACCAGCAGATCGCCTTTATTTTAAACAGTGAAATCCACCCGCATCATAATTTTTGTCAAGCCGCCGGTGTTTCCTATGAGGAATTACAAGGGTATTCCCTGTCCCCTTCCTCGCATCATTATATCCGGCATATGTTAACCGTTGCCCATGAAGGGTCTTTAGCAGAAATTTTGGCTGTACTCCTGCCATGCCCATGGACCTATTGGGAGATTGGCAAAAAGTTAATCCAAGAAGTCAATCCAGACCCTTCCCATCCTTTTTATGAATGGATTCATTTTTACGGAAACCGGCCGGATGGAACCCAAAAGTTCTGCAAACGGCTTGATGAACTAGTCCAGGATGCATCGGAAAAGGAAAAAGCAAAGATGAAGGAGCACTTCCTCTTAAGCTGTCAGCTGGAATACCTATTTTGGGATATGGCCTTCAAACGGGAAGAATGGCCTGTTGGGCTGGAGCTGGTGAAAAGATGAAATGGAAAATGAAAGAGATTGTCCTTACTGTCATTTTAGCCGTGGCCTGCGGAGTCATTTATTTAGGCTGGTCGACACTATGGATTCCGATTTCTGCCCTTGTCGGACCGATGGGTGCGCATTTTATGTTTGGCATTTGGGTGATTGCCAGCCCTATTACTGCCTGCATTATCCGAAAACCCGGCGCAGCATTCATATCAGAGACCGCCGCTGCAGCGGTTGAATTACTAACCGGCAGCCATTTCGGGTTATCCGCTCTTATGGTGGGTGTTTTTCAAGGCATTGGAGCAGAAATTGCCTTTGCCCTGTTCCGGTACAAACGCTATCACGTATCAGTGTTAATGCTCTCAGGCGCCTTAGCCGCTTGCGGCAGCATGGCCTATAACCTGCTGGCCAACGGCTTTAGCTATTACACTGCTGAAGTATTGGTATCAACCTTAGTAATTCAAGTAATCAGCGGCATCCTGCTTGGCGGCCTGCTGGCCAAAGTGGTTGTGGGATCTCTTGTCAAAACAGGCGTGCTGGACCAATACGAAATCATGAAGGAAAGAAGAAAACAAGGCCATGCAGACGAATATGTATCTGGGCTGTAATCATCTTTCTGTTCGTTTTTACCAGCATCGCAAAAAGATTGTCGATGACATTACCTTATCGATCCACCCTGGTGAAAAACTATTAATTTTAGGACCCAGCGGCTGCGGAAAATCGACGTTAATTTCCGCCCTTTCAGGGATTATTCCGGAATTTTTGGATGCAGAAGTGACAGGTGAAGTCGTACGCAGGGAACGTGCCGGTGTGATGTTCCAGGACCCTGATTCGCAATTTTGCATGCTTCATGTAGACGAAGAAATTGCCTTCAGCCTGGAAAATCGGAGGATTCCGCGCGGGAAGATGGATGAGATGATTTCAGACGTCATGGATAAAGCAGGGTTGAACATCGATAAACGAACATCCATTGAGTCACTTTCCGGCGGGATGAAGCAGCGGTTGGCACTCGCCTGCATATTGGCGCTGGATCCGGAAGTCTTGTTTTTTGACGAACCAACGGCACAGCTTGATCCTCAAGGGAGAATAGAAATCTTTGAGTTGTTAAAGAACCTCTCCCGGCAGACCGGCCAAACGATGGTATTTGTCGAACATGTGCTGGATGGCTGTATTGAATGGATGGACCGGGTCATTCTTTTGAATAAAGACGGCCGGATGATTGGCAGCGGCAAACCTGAAGAAGTATTGAGGGAATTCGATGCGGAGATCAAGGAGGCCGGAATTTGGCGGCCAAAGCTTTTCCCTGTGAAATGGAATGATGTGGTGGAGAATCATGACCATCCCGTATCTGCTGAGCTTACAAGATTCATAGAGACACGATCAGAGGAACATCGTTTTGTAGGAGGAAACCCGATGATTCGGGTAGAAGACGCGACAATCGGTTATGGTAAAAAAGCTATTGTTCAAGATCTCAATCTTACCATTCATAAAGGAGAATGGATTTCGATTGTCGGAAAAAATGGCAGCGGTAAAAGTACATTTTTAAAAAGTCTGGCCCGCTTAGAATCTTTGAGAAAGGGAAAGATTTACTTTTTAGAAAAAGAACTCTCTAAATGGCCGGATGTGGAGCTGTATGAGAAGGCCGGATTTGTATTTCAAAACCCGGAACTGCAATTTATTGCCGATATGGTCTTTGAAGAAATCGCCTTTGGCGGCCGCCAGCGAAATTGGACGGAAGAACAGATTCAGGAGAAAACCCATCAGCTGCTGCGGGAATTTGGACTAGAGGCCCATCGTGATGCCCACCCTTTCACCTTGAGTCTCGGCCAGAAACGGCGATTAAGTGTGGCAACGATGTTATTGTTTGACCAGGATGTATTATTGCTGGATGAGCCCACTTTTGGCCAGGATGAAAAAACGGCGAAGGAACTGATTAAAAAATTAAAGGAAAGGCAGGCACAAGGCACCACCATCATTATGGTGACCCATGATATGAATCTAGTGGATCAATGTTCAGACAAAGTTCTGCTTTTAAAAAATGGAAAAGCAGCTTATTACGGCACCCCTTATTCATTATTTATGAACGAGGTGCTGCTGGAGGACAGTTCGTTGGTCCCTCCTCTTCATTACAAGTTAGTTCATGCAAGAAAGGAGCTGAGTCTTGTATGAAAGGAAATCATTCCTGGCTGTCATCTCTAAATCCTGCCTGCAAGCTGTTTGCCCACCTGCTCGTGATGTTTATGCTAATGGCCATCTCGGATTTTAGAGAGACACTCGCTATCTGGCTGCTTGCTGTGGCCATTGGAATTTCGATTGGCGGTTGGAGAATTTCTTATTTGTTAAAAAGGCTTCTCCCCTATTTTGGCTTTTTTGTGATGATTTTTTGGATGATGGCTGCATTTGGGAAAGGTGAAGAAACAATCTGGAGCTGGGCCTGGTTTCATGTCACGAAAGAGAGCGTCAGTCATGGTCTGACGATTTCCTTACGGATGCTGGGGTTCGTTACATATGGTCTATTATTCACATCGACCACCGATTTAACCTCGTTCATCATGAGCCTGATTCATCAATGCAGGCTTTCACCTAAATGGGCGTACGGGTTACTAGCAGGATTTCGTTTCATTCCCCTGTTCCAATCCGAACTCAGCCAAATGAAAGCCGCCCATAAGATTCGCGGATACAAGCAGAAAAACAGCTGGAAAGCCTTTGCCAGATACTCCCTGCCCCTCTTCACCCAGGGGATTCGAAAATCGGAACGGATCGCCATCGCCATGGAAGCGCGCGGATTTACCGGCAGCAGAGACCGGACGTACTATCAAACAACCAAACTTGCGGGGAAAGATTTTGTTTATTTCATTGGTTTGATGGTTGTAGTTTTTGGGGTGTGGATGGCAGGTTTCGTTTTATAAGGGGAATCCTCAGTATACTTAGCGACGAAATTTTCATTGCTGGGTGTGCTGAGGTTTTTTTCTATAAAGTGTATTTTCGGCTAAACGGGATTGGAATATAGCCAAAAGGCTTAAAAAATAGCCAAAACCTATTTAAAAATAACCATAACGCCTCGAAAAATTGCCAAAATAAGTTTCCAAGGACATCCTATATAGTAAACTAAAAATAAAAAGAGGAGAATGGCAATGATTGAACTAAAATACTTTGAACGATCTGATTTTCAGCAGCTCATCCATTGGGTTGAATCACCTGAATTCCTGCTTCAATGGTCTGGCCCTGCATTTGAATATCCCTTAACGGAGAGCCAGTTAGAAAAATATATCATGAATGCCAATCATGATAATTCAGATACCTTGATATTTAAAGTGGTAGATGACGAGACGGGAAATGTTGTCGGTCACATTTCTTTAGGAAGAATTGATAGAAAGCACCGTTCCGCTAGAGTGGGGAAAGTTTTAGTTGGGGATGAAAATGCAAGAGGAAAAGGCATCGGCCGGCAAATGATCAACGAAATCCTAAAAATTGCATTCGATGAACTGCACATGCACCGGGTCAGCTTAGGTGTGTTTGACTTCAATACTCCCGCTATCGCCTGCTACGAAAAAGCTGGTTTTGTCAAAGAAGGGTTACTGCGGGATTCCAGTAAAATCGGCGACGACTATTGGAATCAATGGGAAATGAGTATTCTTGAGAGTGAGTGGCAGAAGGCAAATAAAAGATAATCTGATCTGCAGGAAGACGGAGTTTGTCTCTGAGGAATATGTACCTTGAGGGATGATCATAGTGCGCGGAGCAGTAACGATGTTGGTCTATTGCGCTCTTTGAAGTGTTCATGATGCGATTGGCGCCTCCTTTTCTATTCTTGCGCGCTCTTTAACCTTTTCTTAGGGCGCGCGGGGGCTCTTTTGTTATTCTTCCGCGCTCTTTAACCTGTTCTTAGCGCGCGCGGCTACCCTTTTTTTATTCTTCCGCGCTCTTTAACTTGCTCTTAGTACGCGCGCGGCGATCCTTTTTTTATTCTCACGCGCTCTTTAACCTGTTCTTAGCGCGCGCGGCTACCCTTTTTTTATTCTTCCGCGCTCTTTAACTTGCTCTTAGTACGCGTGGGGGACTCTTTTTTATTCTTGCGCGCTCTTTAACTTGCTCTTAGTACGCGCGGCGCTTCCTTTTTTATTCTTCCGCGCTCTTTAACTTGTTCTTAGTACGCGCGGCGATCCTTTTTTTATTCTTCCGCGCTCTTTAACCTGTTCTTAGTACGCGCGGGAGCTCTTTTTTTATTCTTCCGCGCTCTTTAACCTTTTCTTAGCGCGCGCGGGGTTCCTTTTTTTATTCTACCGCGCTCTTTAACTTGCTCTTAGGGCGCATGGGGTTCCCTTTTTTATTCTTGCGCGCTCTTTAACCTGTTCTTAGCGCGCGCGGAGGCCCTTTTTTTATTCTTCCGCGCTCTTTAACCTTTTCTTAGCGCGCGCGGAGGCCCTTTTTTTATTCTTCCGCGCTCTTTAACTTGCCCATAGTCCGCGCAGTGCACCTTTTTTATTGGTTCCTTTAATTATTACTATATTTCAATTAAATCCTTGCCATAAAAATAGCCAAAGTGCTTTTCGTCAAAATCGACTCTATACGAGCAGATGCCTAATTGATTTCTCTTTTGTTCGCTGATTGTCCCCACTTTATTTTCAAAGCCTTTTAAATAATAGTAATCCTCTGGCTCCATTTTTTGTTTTAGTTCACTTTCAACTTTTTTTATCTTTACTTTTTCTCCCATTTCGAATGGAATGACAGGTTCAGAACCCCCGTCATGTTCTTCTTTTTCCATGTCCATTTCTTACATCTCCTATTAAAAATCACCCTTTTTACTATATAGGAACCCGTTTCTCATTGTCAACAAGGTTGACAATTGACAAAAATAGGGTTATACTAGTAGTAAACTAGGTTTACAATATATATATATAAGGGGCTGTGGCAATGTTTAATGTTGGAGATGTCATTATTTATTCAGTGCATGGTTTGAGCAGAATTGATGATATATGTGAAAAGACAATTTCCAATGTAACCAGAAAATATTATGTTTTACATCCTCTTGAACAGTCTACTTTAACCATTAGTGTACCAGTGGACAGCGATAAAGTCGTGATGCTGGAGATGATGGATCAGGCAGAGGCTGAGGAAATTTTACAATCGTTTAAACAGCCTGGGGTAAAGTGGATTGAAAATTCAAAACAACGATACAGTCAATACCACGATAAGATAAAAGCTGGCGACCGCATGGAAATTGCCCAAATTACCAACACCTTATTGAGAAAAGAATTGGAGTTAAGTTTGGACAATAAAAAAATGCATGAGCAAGACCGCAAAATATTAGAACCCATTCAACATCTATTATTTCAAGAAATGGCTATGACGTTAGATACCACATTAGAAAATATTTCGGAACAAGTCAACAATATGATAAAAGCATAATGGCATGAAAGAGTTGAGGATGTAGTCCACAACTCTTTTTTTTTATTAAAAAAGCTGCGCTTGTTCCGAGGGCTCTTGCGCGTGTCTAATCATTTCCGACTCCCCAGTCAGCCTTCAAAATATCTTTCAGGAATGCAACCTGTTTCTCTCCCATTTGATTGGTAATTTTCCTCTCAAGTGCTTTCTTAAGTTCCGCGTTTTTTTCAAAATAATCGTTTCCTAATGGCGTTAATTTGATGCACTTCTCTTTATTATTATTTTCAACGTTCATTACTTCCACTAAGCCCTTTGATTCCAGTCTTTTGATAAATTTATGGGTAGCCTGCCGGGAGATATCCACATTTTTGGATACATATGCAATGGTCGGCTGTTTTTTGTATATTCGCGCCATAATAAACCATTCAGAATTGGAGATATGAATATCACTGCGATCATTCCACAATTTCTCTGTAATTTGTCGAAGCAAAAGATGCCGCTCACTTAATAAGTCAATTAAATCTAAGTGTTCTAATTCATGATTCAAGTGTTTTCACTCCAATCCATTAATCGACAATACTATACAAAAAAATTTTTTATATGTCAACCAAGTTGACATTTTATTTAATTATTTTCTATAACAGGATAAGAAGTTTGTGTTGAATTCATATATTCAAGTAAAAAACCCCAAGAGAATGGCATTTATTTTAATGTTTGGTGCGTTTATCGGTTTATTTTGGTGAGACGGCATTAAATATGGCGTTAACAAATGTTATGGAGCAATTTTCCATTAGGGCTCCTGTTGCACAGTGGCTGACAACAGGATATTTACTAACCTTAGCGATTTTAGTGCCAATCTCCGCTCTTTTAATGAAATGGTTTACGAACATTAGTGATCGGAGGACTTGCTATCACGCTGGCGGGGGCAGTTTTAGCAACGATTTCCCCCGCTGTATTGGAAACCGGCCTGATCATCCAAGCTGTCAGAACAGGTATTTTAATTCCGGTCATGACGATTGGTTCTGTTAATGATTTTCCCGATTCCATAAACGCGGTGTGGTCATGGGGATTATGGGGCTTGTAATTACATTAGGGCCAGCTTTAGGACCGGCACTTTCAGGGGTTATTATTAGTATGCTTGGGTGGCATTATATTTTCTGGTTTAGTGCGGTTATTTATGTGGTACTGACACTCTTTGCTGCCGCTAAAATGGCCAATGTTTCGGAAATAACTAAACCTAGAATCGATTTCTTATCGATCGTTTTATCAACCATTGGTTTTGGCGGATTAATTTATGCTTTGGCGGTGATGGCTGAAATATCCTTTGCCTCTCCCAAATTATGGACTCCATTACTAGCAGAGGGTATCGCTCTTCCGGCAAAATTCCATGATAAGCCTATGATCCATTTAGGAGTATTCAAGCACCCTATGTTCACATTAGGAACAGTGATGATGTTCTTAAGTATTTTAGTCATTTTATCAACTGGAATTCTCTTGCCAATCTATCTAAAAGAATCTTTATTATTCAGCACTGCGGCGGCTGGCTTATTATTGCTTCCAGGTAATGCTGTCAATGTAATCATGTCACCGATTGTCGGAACCCTGTTTGATAAAAGAGGTCCAAAAAAATTAGTAATCGCAGGATCTATGATTGTATTGATTGGTAATCTCATTTTTGCTGCCGTTATTTCAGCATCAACCCCTGCTCGGCTTTATGATTCTATTCTTTGGGTTGACAATGGTCACCATTCCATCACAAACCAATGGTCTGAATGTATTACCGCGTGAGTTATATGCAGGTGGATCTGCCGCCATGAATACATTGAAACAAGCAGCCGGGGCTGCAGGTACTGCTATCGCGATTACCCTGTTTACAGCTGGTCAAACTAGTTTCGCAGCTGGAGCTCCTAATGCCGCACAGAGCGACATATTAGCTGCCGGCGTAAAATATACTTTCTACTTTGGTAACAGGGATATCTGTGGCTGCCTTGATCTGTTCTTTCTATTTCAAAGGCTGTTTTCGTAAACTATGTTGTTATGCCAAGAAAAGCGGTGGTTTATTCTATTTTGGAATAAGCGGACTCTGCGAAAAAGCTGGATTACAGGATAGCCCCCTTGGAAGTAAAAAATAAGCGGAAGTTTTCCCGTTATTTGCAAAATGAAGCTTAAATAGTAAAGTATAAGCGGAGTTTTTTCCGTTATTCAATGAAAAGCACCCGATTTTAGCCGTTTAAAATCAAATAAGGGAAATTCCTCCGTCTATTTCAGCTAATTAACATCCAATTTCCTAAATAAGGGGAATTTCTACCCCTATTTTTTGAACGAATCTTAAAAAGGGAGCAAAAAGCAACAATCTTTTAGAAAAGAGCCTTTTCAAAAAACCAAGTGAAGGAAAAGAACCATCTCCTACAACGGTAAAGGCTGCAGAACCAGTGCACTCTAAGTATTTTTTAAAAGCAAAACAGCAATGGTATTTACATTTTCACGCTAAATGCCTTTTTTATGTCTAAAAGCCAAGAATAATTTTCCATTTAATTGGAAAATATGATAACTCGAGGAGCGTTTGCAGGGAGGGAAACGGCCATTCAAATCTTGGGTTCTCTGATATTTATATTAGCAGCTTGGCGGTGGGCAGATTGGAAGCATTGGGAACGGTATCATACGACCATTCTTTATAAGATTTCGATGTCCTTATTATATGATGTGTTAACCTACAATTACCCCTTATGGGTGTTTAGTGATTTTTTCGTTCCAACCCATACGATCAATGCCCTTATTGTCACCTTTATTGCTTTTACCTGTACGGTATTATTGTTTCTTTCTCATTATCCCAGTTCAATAGGAAAGCAAGTCTTATATATAGCATTTTGGGTGTTGTTTAACTGTGGAATCGAATTATCTTATCATTTGATGGGCTTATTTCATTATGATAATGGCTGGAATTTTGGATGGTCCATTGCTTTTAATTGCATGATGTTTCCGATGTTAATTTTACATCATAAAAAGCCTTTAATTGCCTATGTGCTCTCAATCCCTATCATTATTATTCTATTACTGATTTTTGATGTTCCATTGGATAGAATGAAATGACGAACAAAGGGGCCGGCTTTCAGAATGTCCCTTCTTTTTGTAGAAAAAAAGAAGGGTTGCGCACACAATAGCTTCTCCCGTAAAGGTTAATAGGAAAAATAAAGGTGATGCAGTTATACCCGATGCTGTTTCACTTTGCAGAATATCCACAGTATCCCCTGCTCCTGAAATATCTGGTTGATAGAGAGCTTCGTTTATACATATCCTGTTAGGAATGCACCAACAAAATAAATGAGATGAATCATGGAAAAACTAATTTCATACTTGGCTCTCCCCCTCGACTTCAGCTGCCATATAATCCATATATGGGGTGCAAATAGCTGCAGGGTCTTTTGGTGGAGAACCTTATTTCGAAAAAAAAGTTCTTTGGCAGGCAATGGGTGCTTGCTGCCCGAATTTAATATAAAAAAGAGGGCTTTATGCCAACCAAAGTGGTTGGGAAGCCCTCCTTACTTATTTGGCAGAAATTCCACCAAGGGATAAATATTTAATATCGAGATATTCTTCGATTCCGTATTTACTTCCTTCCCGTCCTAATCCTGATTCCTTTACACCGCCAAATGGGGCTTGGGCGGTGGATGGCAGCCCGTCATTCGCACCGAGAATGCCAAATTCTAACCGTTCAGCAAGACGGAAAATTCTGCCCACATCCCTTGTAAAGAAATAGGCAGCCAAACCATAACGTGTATCATTTGCTTTGTGGATGACTTCATCCTCCGTTTCAAAAGGAAGAATCGCCACAACCGGGCCAAATGTTTCTTCACAGGATATCTTCATATCTTCCGTTACGCCTGCAAGAATCGTTGGCGGATAATAGAATCCTTTTTCAGATTCTGTACGTTTACCGCCCAATAACAGTTTGGCACCCTTCGAAACCGCATCTTGTACATGTTCTTCGACTTTTTGTACAGCTGCCGGCTCAATAAGAGGACCGACTGTGATTCCCTCCTCAAGGCCATTCCCAACTTTCATAGCCTGCAGGCGTGCCGTTAATTTTTCTGTAAAGGCTGGTAAAATATCGTGATGGACATAGAAGCGGTTGGCCGCCACGCATGTTTCACCCATCCCCCTCATCTTTGCCAAAGCAGCATTAGCAACAGCCTCATCCAAATCTGCATCTGGGAAGACAATAAACGGAGCATGTCCCCCTAATTCAAAAGAAACCCGCTTCATGGTATCAGATGCCTGTCTCATTAACAGTTTCCCAACATTCGTCGAACCTGTGAAAGAGATTTTACGCACACGGATATCTTCCATTAAGACTTGTGTCAGCTCAGCTGGATCAGTTCCAGCGACTACTGATAAGGCACCTTTAGGCAGACCTGCCTCTTCAAAAATGCCGGCAATCTCCAGTGCAGATAATGGCGTCATTTCAGATGGCTTGACAATCATAGTACATCCTGCAGCGAGTGCCGGTCCGATCTTTCTTGTAATCATCGCTGCTGGAAAGTTCCATGGGGTAATGGCGGCTGTCACGCCTGCCGGACGCTTGATCACTAGTATGCGTTTATCCTTCGAGTTCGAAGGGATAGTATCTCCATAGATTCGTTTAGCCTCCTCGGCAAACCATTCCAAAAAAGAAATGGCATAGGCGATTTCACCACGTGATTCACTAAGAGGTTTCCCTTCTTCTAACGTCATAATTCGAGCCAGCTTCTCTGTCCGCTCACGCATCAATTTCGCGGCTTCCACAAGAATTCTTGCACGTTCGGCCGCAACCGTGTCTGCCCATTCCGGCTGAATATGTACAGCAGCTTCAACCGCAAGTTTCATTTCTTCTTTTCCTGCATTAGGCACCTTGGCAATAATTTCTTCTGTTGCAGGATTGATGACATCAAATGTTTCTTTTTTATCAACCCATTCTCCGCCAACAAATAACTGATACTTTTCCACCATTGCTTCCGCCTTTCTTCTCTTGTTGAATTAGAATACAACGACTAAACGGGAAGCTTCCCCTCTTGCAAGCCGATCAAATCCTTCGTTGATCTCATCCAGCGATAAATGATCCGTTAACAATCTATCGACAGGCAGACGGCCCTGCTTATATAATTCAATAAAACGAGGAATATCCCGTGCTGGCACACAGCTTCCTACATAGGATCCTTTAAGCGTACGCTCTTCCGCCGTCAAGGTAACTTGCGGGAAGGAAAAATGATCATCAGGATGCGGCAATCCGGTCGTAACTGTTGTACCTCCTCTTTTTGTAATACCATAAGCTACGTTCATGGCAGGAACAACACCTGCTGTTTCAAATGCATAATCAACACCGCCGCCAGTTGCTTCACGAATTTGGGAGACGACTTCCACATCTCTCGAATTAAATGTATCAGTAGCTCCTAATTCACGTGCCTGTGCAAGCTTTGCATCATTGACATCTACTGCGATAATCCGGCTGGCTCCTGCTGTGACGGCCCCAAGAAGTGCACTTAGCCCAACTCCTCCAAGCCCAATGACAGCCACCGTACTGCCCATTTCAATCCCGGCTGTATTGACAACGGCTCCTACCCCGGTAATAACCGCACATCCGAATACAGCGACTTTATCAAATGGAATTTCAGGATCCACTTTTATTAAGGAGTTTCTTGAAACCACCGCATGATCGGCAAAAGCAGAAACACCTAAATGGTGATGAATCGTTCCATCGTTTAAATGAATCCGTCGTTCACCGCTTATTAACGTGCCGGCTGTATTGGCTTCAGCCCCTGGTTCACAAAGCGCAGGCCGTCCTTCTTGGCAAGGGAGACAATGACCACAGCTTGGAACGAAAGCACAAACGACATGATCCCCTGGTACCAGGTCGGTAACGCCTTCTCCGACTTCAACAACGACTCCCGCTGCTTCATGCCCCAGCGCCATTGGCATCGGGCGGGGGCGGCTTCCGTTAATAACGGAAAGATCCGAATGGCACAGACCAGCAGCCTTAATTTGTACCAACACTTCTCCACGTCCAGGAGGATCCAGCTCCAGTGTTTCAATCTTGATAGGTTTACTTTTGGCATAAGGGGCAGGAAGTCCCAATTCATGAAGTACTGCTGCACGTATTTTCATCACTCATTCTCCTTTTTATTCGTAATATCCCTCGGTAGATTTAATAAACTTGGCAAATTGATTAGAATCGTGGCCAAACCAGACCTCTGAATTCGTTTCTTTTGCCAGGCGGCGGATTTTTTCAACGGCTTTTGCATAACCAACAGAATCATAGATAATTCCTGGCGGCTTAATTGGCGGCCCAAAGCTTTCTGCCGTATAGATCGCATCTGAAGCTAAGATAATCCCGCCTTTCTCAGGCATCTCTACGTGTAGTCCAAGCATTCCCCAGGCATGTCCGCTTCCAAAGTTTAAAATCCGAATCCCGGAAGCTAGCTCAAGGAAATCCTCATCCCGCTTGATGGTCTGCCAGTGCAGCTGATTTTTAATCCAGGCATCAATATCACCCCATATATAAGCGCCTTCCTTTTGATGGCGGGCATAGCTTTGAAGCGTACCATTGAATTCATCTTCATGTACAATGATGGTTGCGTTTGTAAACATTTCTAAACAGCCGGCATGATCTAAATGCAGATGGGAAGCAATTACATATTTAATATCTTCCGGACGAACCTTAAGCTGTTCCAAACGGTTATGAAGGTAGCACTCCTCGCCAGCCTCCCACGGGAATGCTTTTTGCGTTGCTTCTGTCCAACGGCCTTCTGCCCCCATAGAATTTGGGTTACAGGAGGTATCAAATAAAATTTTACCTTCCGGGTGATCAATTAGAACTGTATAAATTGGGAATTTCACCATTTCAGAAGGCATTGCCGGGTTGTCAGTTGTCGCTGGATTATGCATCGCAATCATCCAGTTTTTATCCATTCTCATTCTTCCATTGTCCAATACATATAGCTTCGGTTTAGGTGTGATAATATTTGCCATGTTAAGCCTCCTCGTTTTTTTAATTCAACTAAATTTAATGCAAGAAACATGCCAAACTTTCAAAGTACTATTCTTGCAGTCATTCATCGTTTTAACACTCATAAGAATGGTGAATAATTTCACCATCCAGTTAAGAAAGGGTTTACAAATAGGCTTTAAAACTTCATACTAGACATATGGTGAAAAAATTCAGCAATTCTGAAAAAATTCACCACCTATATTTTGATAAGGGTGAAGCTTATGGCTCAAGTGTTGAATAATAAACAAATGTTAGCCATTCTTGAATTCACAACAGATGGAATTTATGTTGTCGATCGTCATGGAGTTACTATGTTCGTCAATCGTGCTTATGAACAGATCACTGGATTCTCACGGGAACAACTAGTCGGACGACATATGATGGATTTAATTCAAGATGAATTTATCGATCAATCTGCCTCCCTTCTAGTCCTAGAGGAAAAGAAAGAAGTCTCTTTATTGCAAACCATTGCCCATAAAAAAGAGGTAATCGTTACGGGAAATCCCGTTTTTGCTGAGGATGGAACCATAGAAATGGTTGTTACCAGTGTTAGAGATGTTACCAGACTAAATTCATTACAAAAGGACCTGAGTAAAGCCCAAACTTTTTCAAAAATGCAAAACTATCGATTTACTTTAACCACTGATGAGGAAGGAAATAAATTTCTCTTCCGCGATATCCAAATGAAAAAAATCTATGTAAAAGCAACGCAAATTGCTCCATTCCCAACAAGTGTTTTGTTAACCGGCCCATCAGGTGCGGGGAAGGAGGTAATTGCCAACCTCATTCATGAGTTCAGCGACCGGAAAGATAAACCATTTATAAAAGTAAACTGTGGTGCGATCCCTGAGACCCTGTTAGAATCTGAATTCTTTGGTTATGCTTCCGGAGCCTTTACAGGAGCCCGCCGGGAAGGAAAAATCGGATTATTAGAATTAGCTAATAATGGGACCATTATGCTTGATGAAATTGGGGAGATGCCGATTCAGCTGCAAGTTAAGCTTTTGCGTGCTCTGCAAGAAAAGAAGATTCGAAGAGTTGGAGGAACAGAGGACATTTCGGTAGATATCCGCTTGATCAGTGCAACCAACCAGGATATTAAAAATTTAATCAAACAAGGAAAGTTTAGGGAAGACCTTTACTACAGGATCGCCGTTATCGAACTGCAGATTCCGCCTTTATGCGAGCGCAGGGAAGATATCGAGCTGCTCGTAGATCATTATTTTGAATACTATTGCCAGCGGTATAAAATTCAAAAAGTCATGACACCTGAGGCCAAGCGCTATCTCATTCACTATCAATGGCCAGGAAATGTACGGGAGCTGAAAAACATCATGGAGAACCTTGTTACTTCGATATCTGATCCAAGAATTGAACCTTATCACCTTCCCTATCAGTTTCAGCAGACAGCCAATGAATCAACGTCAGATTTGAAAAGCAGATTGGAACAGCTGGAAAAACGAATCGTTAATGAGGCGGTTATCAGCCATCCATCCATACGCCAAGCCGCTAAATCACTGGGAATTGATCATAGTACATTAGTGAAAAAACTGCAAAAGTGGAGACAGCCTTTGAATAGACAATAGGAATTCAGGCTGCAGTATCAGCTTCAGCAGGCTCAGCTCCGCTATTACTAAGACAAAGACGGATGATGGCGAGCTATTTGCCGCCGTTTTGTAATCAAGATCTTTTTAAAAATTTCCTTATATATTAGCTCCTTCTGAAAGAACGAATTCTTGACGCCCCCCTTTTGAAGAAATCTCTAAAAAGATTTCACTAACATAAAAAGGCCGATTTCCTAGAGCAAATCAGAAATCGACTTTTTTATATATCCTTCTTACAATAGTACCCGATTAGTGAAGAAACTGCCTATTCTGTACAAGGTCCTCTTAAATAATTGGCTGATTCAGAAACCTCTTCCCCCGGTCTTTATTCGTTTTAAAGAAAACACCTCATCCATTTTATGTACAAACATCACTTTTTTCCGAATGTATGTTATTTCATTCAAAGGGTACAGATGCCTTCAACAACTTCACGATCCTACAGTTTCAAGTTTCCAACATTGATATCTGCTTTACCTTCACTAAAAACACCTTATAGCACCCCCATCTTCAAAAATAGGCATTTCCTCCCGAATTCATGAATATCCATTAAAGTTAGAATATCTAATCAAGGAGGTAGTGGAATATGAAAGATCAAACAATCGTCTTAAGAGATGGGAGAAAGCTAGGCTATTCTGAGTATGGAAATGCCAAGGGGAAGCCTATTTTCTTCTTCCACGGTACACCTGGGGCTAGAAATCATCCAGCTGCCCAAATCATTGAGTCGGCTGTTCCGTTTGTCCGTCTTTTTGTGGTAGATCGCCCTGGTTATGGATTATCCGATCCCCAAAAAGGCAGAACTCTTCAAGATTGGAATTTGGATTTCTCGGAATTACTTGAGCATCTAAATCTCTCGTCCTTTTCCATCATAGCACCTTCCGGCGGGACACCTTATGCTATTTCCATCAGTTATTTTATGCCTGAGAAAGTAGAAAAGACAGCTATTTTATGCGGGGTTGGACCGGTATATATACCGGAGCTGTTAGAAGAAATGGGGGAGGAGGAGAAAAGTTCGATAAAGGCTGCGTTATACCAGCCAGAACTGCTTGAGGCATTTGTTGCCAAAGTAAAGGAAAATCCTGTTCAATACGTCAATAGTCTGGTAGAAAAGATGCCAAAAGAAAGCCAGCAAAAATTAACACCTGCAGTGATCAACGGTTACACAAATTTAGCCATTGAAAGTTCTAAAACCCCTTATGGAATGATTGATGATGGGAAAATTTTCGGAACGCCATGGAATATACCATTTGAAAAGATAAAAGTCCCTATCCATTTTTGGCACGGTGATCAAGATGTAAACGTTCCAATGTCCCATGCTGAATATCTATCCTCTAAAATACCGCATGCTGGTCTTACAAGATTGGAAGGATTAGATCATCTCACAACAACCATCCATGGATTATCACCTGCACTTAACTATTTATTAGAATAGCAGCAGATAGAGGGGAACGGTTCTTTTTTTGCCCTTATACTGAGATCACGAACCGCCCCCAGACTTTGCTATTTCGAGGTATTATATACCTGCTGAAAAAGGGGTAAAACCCAAAATGGTGTCCACCACCATGTAAAGCTTTCATATTCCTAATGAGTCTTTCAGGAAAGTGGTCAAATATTCGACATTTGTTATTTTTTTATTGCATTCACTGCTGTCAGCACAAATAAGATTGCCGATAGCCCTGTAATAATCCGGGTTTTTCGGTTTTTTCGCTTTCGTTACGGTGGAAAAATAGACAACCTCGCCAAAACTGTTACAGATGGAACAAAGATTTTTTTTACTAGTTGGTGCAAATTCACATTCAATACCGGCCATTTTCCCCTCCAGCTCATATACTATAAATTTTTTATTGGATCTTAGGTCATTCCAGCTTAAATAGGTCAGCTGGCTGTGGTCTATAGTTGATAAATCCGGCAGCTTTAATTTTTTATGTTTCGGAAACATTTTTTTCAGCTGCTGCTCGGTGATTTTTGGAAACGGCCGTAAATAGTCCGAAAGATGCTGAATATATTGCTCATACTCTTTATCTGTTTTCAGTTTGGATAGGTCCAGCATTTCCTGTTGTTCCGGTGATGCATTTGGAAAGAGAGCCAGGATTTTGGCATTGGCTAAATCAACCACAGCCGCCAATACGTTTTGGGGTACGTTCTTTTTGGTGCTGTCTTTAATGAAAGCAATTTGTTTTTTTATAAAATTCAATTGTTCATTTTTCATAAACTTTTGGTCCATCACGAAAATCTCCCATCATTTTCATTCATACTTAATCCTATTTTAAATACTGCACCACGCCTTTAAAATGGAGAAAATGACTTAGAAACGTTTTTTACATAAGAACAGCACGGATGAAGGATGTTCACCAGTGCTGTTCGCCTACTTTTTATGTGAATAGACAATCTTCTTAATCGTTTCCGTTGAAAGATAATATTCCTCAGCCAGCTGCTGGATACTGCAGCCGTTCGAAAAGGATTTTCTAATGGCAGCATTACGGTGGTCAAGCAGCTGTCTTCCGCCGCTTGATGTTCCCCATTTCTGATACTCCGCTTCCTGCTTAGGAATATAAAGGGTTTCCCCTTGGACATACTTTTGGATTTCCATGATTAGCTTTTCAGGTAAAACTTTGTTTGCATTCATATATTTCAAATTTGCCCGCCCCTTATTTTGATTTTGAAAAAAATAAGGTGCAAAGCCAAAATATTAGAAAAGCTTGTTCAGCGATAAAATTAACTTTTTCGCCCCATGCAAAGTATCGCCTTTCCAATAATAGGCTTTGCATGAGTGTAAGAAGTACCTGACAATCTTAAGTGATTCTCCATCTGTAAGCACCCCCTTTAGTGTATTATTATAACGAATTTTACTTTCCGAATGAATCGTTTTTTATGCTGGGTGGAGCACTCCTTTTGGGCTCTACATTTGTTAGTGAAACAAAATGAAAAAAACGCACAAAAATTTTATCAGAATAGGCAATAAGAGCAGTGGTTTACATTTTTCACCACTGCTCTTACTTTTGCTTTTTAAAAAACGAAACTTTATTCATTCACCACATTTTTGTTTTCAAGATGTGCTGCCTTAGCTAAAGTTCCCTCTCTAAGAAACCTGCGAATCTCCTCTATAGGAATCCCCACTTGTTTAGCCTGAATAATCAAGTCCACCCATTCATTATCTAGCTTTCTCTCCATTACCATTTCTCCTTACCTCATAATAAGCCTTGTCCTTATAATGCTGGCTTTATGTGAATCCAAAATTTTGCATCCTCTAATGCTAATAGAATAATAGCCTGTGGTCGTTTTTTGATGTACTTAGACCAAAATGAAAATCCAGTCCAATAACAGTAAAAAACTATTCCCTTTTTGATAACATTCCGTTTAGAAAAAGATGAACAATCTCTGATGCAATTTCTTCGGGTTCTTTTATACCCGGAAATAATTTGGTAAGGGTGAGACGCTCAATGGTGCCAACTAAAATCTCAGCTATCAAGCCCATATCCATATCCGTTTGAAAATAACCATTCTTCACTTCAGAAATTAAGTTGTCTCTTATTTGCAGGGCTAACTGTTTTTTAATCACTTCAGCCTCTAATGAATTAAAAAATCCAATGCGCGTTACATTTTGATTCTCAGAAAAAAAAGTAAAGATTCCCGTTAATCCTTTTGTAATTCTCAATGGTAAGGAGTTGAAATCAATTCCGGGTTCTAATCTACTCTTACTAGTAAGATCAAACAGCCCTTTGCTAAACGAATCCATTAATTCCTGATATATTGCCTCTTTACTTTTAAAGTAAAGGTAAAAGGTTGGCTGCGTTACGCCTGCCCTTTGAACGATTGTGCTAACCTTTGTTTGATAATAACCCTTGTTCGCAAACTCTTCTGCAGCAATCGAAAGCAATAGAGCTCTGCTCTGTTCACCGCTAGCCCCTTTTTTCCTGCCCCTTTTGCCCATTTGACATCTCCTTCAAAATATAAACCATATATTACTCGTTAGTATTATCTTATAAAAATTCACTTGGAGTCAATATTAATTTGTAAATTTTCAGAAAACATTTAAGATCCCTTTCTTTTTTCAGGAATTTGGCCCTTAAAGTTATTTATTGAAAACTAAAATAATTATTTATATTTTAGGATTCATAAAAAAAGAGTTTCCAAAGAAACTCATCTGAACATTAACAAATTTTTAAAATGATTACCACTGCACTTGATATAAATCCTTTTAATTATATTATTGACCGTATCATAATTAGACCACTATTGAACTGCCATCATTCCTTAAATCTCCCCATAACAACGGTGTTATAGTATTTACCGTCAGAAAGAACTTTGTCATTCTTTAAAATGCCTTCTGTTTTAAAACCAAACTTTTTATATTGTAGAAACGCAGCCAGGCAAATCTCTAAATTTATCGATTAATAGTACGGGTACGATGAATATGGATAAGGATAATAGTATGGGTGAGGGTAGCCGCCAATGCCTGGTCCACCTAAACCAAGTCCTGGATAATAACCAAGTCCAGAGCCTGGTCCGCCTAAACCAAGTCCTGGAGAAAAACCTACGCCAGAGCCTGGTGCACCTATACCTGGTCCACCTAGACCAATTCCAGGGCCAAAACCAGCTCCAGAGCCTGGCCCGCCTAAGCCAAGTCCTGGGGAAAAACCTACACCAGAACCAGGTGCACCTATACCTGGACTACCAAAACCATGACCATGACCTGGACCAATCCTCTCGTATGTTGGACTACAAGCATGATAATTAAGAATCACGTTCATCCTCCTCATTTAATTTATATTAGAGCATATGCATTTTGGGGATAAATTCCTGGGTATTCGCCCTGATTCTTAAAACATTATATGACAAATGCGGATAGGGTAATTATTTAAGCCAACCTGCCCCGATAACTAAACAAGAAAAAGACCGCCGCATGTATCTTGATCTTTAACAAACGAACCCATTAGTAAGTAAATTCCTTCACAAAATATCTATAATCTATAAAGGAATTTGCACAATTCCTAATTGGTAATAAAAAAAGCCCTTCCTGTTTATATGCAGAAGGACTTGAATAGGAATTACAATTGATTCTTTTTCCTTATTAATTTATCTCTATCGGCTGCCATAGGAGGCTGCTCTAACCACCCATTTTTTATCATAATATTTGCTCCATCCTCGGAATACAACTGTATTTCTAAGGACAGCCTGTTATACATTGCACTAATATCAGCTCTAGGACTTTGACTGATGGCTGTACCGTAATACCCAATGCTCAAAGAAATCAAACCAGATGTGAAGAACATCATAAGCTTATCAGAAAACGTATATGTTGTACTATTTGTTATTTCTGAATCCCACCCCATTGGGGCAGGGAGTTTACTTTCCTCTAACTTACCTCTAAATAATTGAATATGTTTATTCCCAATTTCTAATCCTTTTAAAAAGAATTGTTTTACATTCTTTTCTTGTGCAACCTGACTAAATCCGGTAAGGGCCGTTACTCCCAATGCATTTCTTTGGAGATTCGCAAATAAATTATCTACTTCAGATGCTGTTAATGGCCTTTTCTCGCCAAACACATCTAACATAAACCATTGTTTTTTTACGAATTCAACCTTTTCTAAATCAGGCAGACTGGGAGACCTGATAAACAATCCCTTCGACAATAATAAATCGGTCGATTTTTTGTATAAATGCATTGTTTCGGTAAGGCAGTCCATATAATAGGTTTTTATGTCGTCTCTTACAGATGCTGCTACACTGCCTGCATATGCTGTAAGGCCAACCTTAGACATTTGGTTTATAAAATTAAGTACAAAACTGTCAGAATAAAGTCTAGGAGCAGCCAGGTCTACATCCTCCTTTATACTAAAACCATATGGAACTACATTTTTTTCCTCCGTTAAAATGGCTGTAATTTTTTCAATATGTGTCTTAGATAACTCTAATGCATATTGAATGATAGGCTTAATTTCCTCATCCTCCGCTTTTTCTAAAAAATACGAAAGGATACATATGCTTGAGCTGTCATTTAAATATTGAAGCCAAAGCTGAGCAATCTCACCTGCTGTTAACCTTATCTGGGTTTCCTTTTCCTCCATAAGTAACCTCCAAAATAGAAATACTATATGTACCTTCCCCATAAATTACCTATAGTATGTATTGGCTGTATATACTCTGAAAAAGTGAGCCCAGTAATCACAAAAGCTCATACTATATTTTCTTGTTTATCTAAACGTTTAGTTAAATATGAAGGGCTGAACAATAGAATAAAATCAGTTAATTAACACATCCTAACAAAAAAACTTAGGGTGATCATTTTGCTAGTAAATTTTTTTAGAATAGCAAACGCAATAGTGTTATGGGCAATTGTTATATTCTTTTATCCAAAACAATCCTTTAAAAGATATTTGCCAGTTACATTATTTTGCTCATGTATTTTGTTAATACAAACACTCCTAAATCCCATTTTTAAATGGTGGAAGGTAAAAGGAGGTACCAAATACATGATATTTGATGCTTTATCCTTTATATTTGGACCATTTTTTACAACTAATTTGTGGGTGTTTCGTTTTACATATGGAAAGTTTTTTTTATATGCATTTTGTAATTTAATAATGGATTTAGTTTTTGCCTATCCCTTAAGTGCACTTTTTCAAAAAATGGGTCATTATCAATTAAAAAAGTTTAACTCTAAAATAATCTTTTTCATATCTTACTCGCTGGCTCTCTTGAACTATGCTTTTCAAAAATTCATCGAAAAACCAAATACCTCAGAATCAACTAACCCTAAATCCAGTGAATAACTGGATTTTTTATTTATAAAGCCATATTCTTACATCGCAATTAAAGCCCATTCTTGATTATGAGTAATTTTTTTATTGAATGAATCGGCCAAATTGCTTTCAGAATAGTTCATGATCTTTTCTTACTTTTACCTAATATAGACTGTTTCCTTCTATCAGCCTGCCGAATAAAGGAAGATCATTTAAACATTGACATATAAATAGGATAATATTAAAATAATAAATCATATAAAAAAACTCGGAATTAAAAAACAATTTACTATTTTAATAAAAAAATATCATGAGAGGCTGTATTCAATGTCAGGAATTGAAGAACAAACATTTTGCCAGCTTGATTTTAGTAAAATTAAAAATAAAACAGGTGCTGCTGAAACGGAACAAGTAAACCGCCCAAATAATAGATTTACTGCACCGTTTGGTCATAATCCCGGTGAACTTTCAATTGAAGCTGGAAGGTATCGTTTATTATGGTCTCCTCATTGTCCTTGGGCACATCGGTCTGTCATTGTCCGGAAGCTTCTTGGATTAGAAGATGTGATTAGTTTAGGGACGGTCAATCCAATACGATCAGAACAAGGATGGGAATTTTCACTTGATGATGCAGGAGTCGATCCTGTTTTAGGTATTCGTTATTTAAGTGAAGCGTATTTTCATTCAGATCCAGAATATAGCGGACGGGCTTCTGTTCCTGCCGTAGCAGATATTCAAACCAAAAAGGTCGTTTATAATGATTATCTTACATTGACAAACATCTTTGAGACTGCCTGGGCCCCTTTTCATAAAAAAGGAGCACCAGATTTATACCCTGAA
Organism: Neobacillus mesonae; assembly: GCF_023715155.1. Taxonomy (GTDB): domain Bacteria; phylum Bacillota; class Bacilli; order Bacillales; family Cytobacillaceae; genus Neobacillus; species Neobacillus mesonae_A. Next base: position 220,354 of record NZ_JAMBNQ010000002.1, on the reverse strand, counting down.
CACTTACGAAAGGATATTGATGAACTAAATGACGTTATTTACCATGATATCAATAAGGGTGTATATAAATGCGGCTCTGCAGATTCACAAGAAGATTACGAGAAAGCGTATGATGCCTTATTTGCAAGATTGGATGAATTAGAACAGCGTCTGGCTTCACAGCGGTACTTATTTGGCGATTTTATTTCAGATTCTGATGTAAGGCTTTATGTTTCCTTAGCCCGCTTTGATGTGATCTATTACACAGAATATAAAGCAAATCGAAACCGCCTTATTGACTTTCCAAATTTGTGGGGATACGCCCGCGATTTATATCAAACACCTGGTTTCGGTGACACGACTGATTTTGAAGCGATGAAAAAGGCCCAGTATGCTTCTGGCAATAACCCGCTAAACATTATACCAAAGGGACCTGATCTTTCGGGGTGGAGCACTCCTCATCATCGTGAAAGATTAAGTAAGTAAAGTTGTTGAAAACAATAGCGTCAAAGCTTTCGGTATCCATAATAAGCCGGAATTACCTGTTGGAGGAGTCCATGATGGCTCTTTAAATAGGATTTTATATTTTTATTCCCCAGTATTTATATCTAATTAATAAATTATAGTAGATGACATTACTACCGGGAAAAATTGATTTGGGGTGGAAAAAATGGCAACACAAGTTGATAAAAAAGCAAATACAAGATTTGTTCGTTTTTTAAATGGCATTGAGCGGATAGGCAACAAGCTGCCTGACCCGTTTATTCTTTTCGTTTCACTTGCCGTAATCGTCATCATTTTATCATGGCTGATCTCTTTATTTGATGTGACATTTAAACAGCCTGGAAGCGAAAAAGTAGTTGCGATAAAAAGCCTGTTAACCAAAGAAGGTTTTCAGTTTATGCTTACTTCCATGCTGGATAATTTTGTCGGGTTTAAACCGCTCGGGATTGTCTTAACGATGATGCTTGGAATTGGGCTGGCCGATAAGGTAGGCCTTTTGGAAACATTTATTAAAAACACCATCCTGCGGGCACCAAAGGCGATCATTACATATGCGGTTGTTTTTACAGGAATCATTGGTAATATAGCTGGAGATGCTTCATTTGTCATCATCCCGCCGCTTGCAGCAATGGTTTTTTATAACCTGGGAAGACATCCATTAGCTGGTCTTGCTGCAGGTTTTGCCGGTGTAGGGTCAGGTTTTACGGCTAACATTCTGGTAACAAATACCGATGCCGTCATGTCAGGGATCTCAGCTGAAGTAATGGAAAAGGTAGATGCCGCTGTTACGGTTACGCCGGTTGATAACTGGTATTTCATGATTGCATCGACACTTGTACTCTCTTTTATTGGTGCCTGGATTACCGAGAAAATCGTAGAACCAAGACTTGGGGCATATGATGGAGATGTGAAAAAGGAATTTCATGAAACGACACCTCTTGAGAAAAAAGGGCTGCGTAATGCCGGTATCACAACGGTCATTTATGTTGGATTACTATTGGTTTTAATCTTTATACCTGATTCACCCCTTCGAAATGAGAAGGGCGGTCTCATCCCGTCGCCATTACTTGCTGGGATTGTACCCATTGTCACGCTTTTCTTCATTGCCGTTGCGGTTGCGTACGGAGTAACAGTCAAAAAAATTGATAACTCTAAGGCTATTGCGAGGTATATGGGCGAAGCGATGAAGGACATGTCTGGCTTCATCGTCCTTATATTTGCCGCAGCACAGTTTATTGCCTATTTCGAGTGGTCTAATATTGGTTCATGGTTAGCGGTCAGCGGCGCCGATTTCTTAAAATCAATTGGAGTTACTGGAATTATCGTGGTAGTTGCCTTTACATTGCTTACCGCTTTGTTGAACCTGGTTGTTTTTAGCGGCTCAGCCTTGTGGGCGCTTGAAGCTCCTGTATTCTTGAAAATGTTCTATTTATTAGGCTATCATCCAGCATTCATACAAGCAGCTTATCGGATTGCGGAATCATCCACCAATACCCTTACACCGATGAATCCATATTTCGTTGTAGTGTTAGGGTTCATGAGGGAATATGATAAAAAGGCAGGCCTGGGAACCTTAATTTCACTTATGCTGCCATACAATCTGATCTTCCTTGTGGTATGGATCATATTATTGCTGCTCTTTGTATTCTTAGGAATTCCATTCGGACCTGGAATTGGCGTCCATTATTAGGTCTGCATTACTTGGACTACTGAATCCAGGATTATTGACCGGAATATCAATACACATTTTATAAAAAATAATAATGAACCCATTTTAATCAAAATGGGTTCATTATTTGTGAAGGTTAGATGTGCTTCACGGCTCTTATAGAAAAAATGGTCCTCTTTATTGACAGAGGTGACTTTACTGCCAAATCTCCCGTTCATTTAATAAGAGTTTATCTCATTTTTATTCCATTCCTCTGCCAGAATTCCATAAATAACGTGATCAACATAATGGTCATACAGCCATTCTGCTTTTCTAATACATCCCTCGTTTACAAAGTTTAATCTTTCGGGAATACTCCTGCTTTTCTTATTACCTGCCGCAGCCCTAATCTCAACCTTATTAAGGTTTAACTCTTTAAAAGCATATTCAGTCAATGCCTTAGCAGCCTTGGTCATAATCCCCTTTCCCTGATATTCTTCTGCAAGCCAATAACCAATATAGGCTGTTTTGTTTGACCAGTTTATACTATTAAAGCCGGCAGCTCCCACGATTTCTCCTTTATATAAAATAACTGTAGTTAAACTCTTATTTTCCGCAAAGCCTGTTAAACATGTTTTGATAAACTCTATGGTATCTTCACGTTTTGTTGTAGTATCAAGCCATGGAAGCCATTCTCTAAGATATTCTCTTGAATGATCCGTTAATTCAAATACCTTTTCCCCTTCTTTTAATTCTATTAATTTTAAAGATATCTCCTCATCTATTTTATGTATAAACATACTTTCCCCTCCGAAATGGGTTTATTTTGAATTTTACCATAAAAAAGATGTTATTTCGTTCAATGAATATCCCTTCAGTTTAAGTACATTACCCTCAATACAAAAATTCCTCCCTCCAGTATAGAGGGAGAATTTATGCATTCTAGATGTAAAGGACCAAAACAATTCATTTGAATATCCCCCCTGGTAAAACTACCATCAACACAAAACCAAAAGATAGACTAATAGCCGTAAAAATAAATTTCATTCTTTCCATTTTCATACCACCTTTATGACTTGATGGTTTTATCATACCTATTAAGAATGAAATCCTTCTGAAAAGAATAAAAAAATTTTAACCGCGTTCTGAACATCAAGATAGTTAGTTTTCAAATAATTCATTGAGCTGACTTCCAAATATCGATTATCACTATGTTTCAATCCTGTAATAAATATTAAAAATGAGCGTATATTGTTTCTTTTTCACTGAATTTACTTTATAATGCGCACTAGATGATTTTTTAGGAAAAAATTTACTTATACCTTATGGAAGGAGATCGATTATGAATAAACTAATGTTTACACTAATAGCCGGTCTAATGGTCATTGTTTTAGCAGCATGCGGAGGAAATGAACAAAGTAAAGAAGCCAAAAATGATGATAAAGCAAAAACAGCACAAACCGATCAGCAGAAGGATCAGCAGAAGCAAATGGAAGAAATGCAAAAGAAATTAGAAGCACAGCAAATTGATGATAAGAAAACGGTTGCCATCGTGAATAATAAAGAAATCTTAGGAAGCGATTATAACAGCGCTCTAGCATCGATACAAGGACAAATGCAGCAAATGGGACAAGACCCGACTTCAAAAGAAGCGGCAGAGCAATTAAAAAAACAGACCATTGACAGCTTAGTCGGACAAACTCTCCTACTTCAAGAGGCAGATAAGAAAGGCTATAAAGCTTCAGATGCAGATATTAAAAAGCAGCTGGACGAAATGAAAAAACAGTTTAAAACGGAAAAAGATTTCGAAGCGGCTCTTAAACAATCCGGTATGGATATGAAGACACTTGAAACGCAAATAGCTGACGATATTAAATTTAAAGAGTATATGGAGAAGGAAGTACCAGCCGGTGAAATAACCGATGAAGAAATTCAAAAAACGTATGATCAATATGCGGAACAAGGGAAGAGCACTGGACAAGAAATTCCAAAGCTTGAAGAAGTAAAACCGCAAATCAAACAATCTCTTCAACAGCAAGAACAGCAGAAAAAACTCGCACAGCAGGTTGAAGAGTTAAAGAAAAATGCGAAAATAGATATTAAAATTTAAAATGTTACACACAAAATTGGACAGCTTAAAGGGCTGATGAAAAATACTCCTTTGAATAAAAAAGAAGATGAATCACAGTGTTCATCTTCTTTTTTATTCACTTTATTTATGGGGATCTTTAGCTTGTTAACGGCCCCTTTTGATCTATCTTTTTTTTTTATTCAATATTTCTTTTGCAAAAATTTAAAAAGAGATTATTTTTTCACAATATATTGGTACTCCCTTTCAAGGTCACTTAATGTTAATTCATAAAGATGACTGCTATTTTTTTTATAAACACCTGATTTAATTAACTTCTTAATTAAATTTTGCCTTTTTAACTGAACAGCATATCGAAGTTTATTTTCCATGATTACCAATTCCTTTTTTATTAGATTGGCTCTTAAATATGGCTGTTGATTTCCGCTCAAATCAACAAGACTATAAAATCAACAATATCCTTTAACACAGCCATTAGATTAAGTATATGAAGTACTCTGTCATTGGCTGCTGTCTAGGGTACAAAATCTTTGTAAGCCTTTTAAAAAATCTGCAATAAAAGACCTCTTCACTCCTTTCCTTAAAGCTATGGTCAGTATAAAATAAGCTCCTTTCAAAAAATTGTCGGTTTATCTGAAATTTACAATCCTTAAATAAATTGTTAACTTCCTATAATATGAGACAAAATTGTAATTAGATGGTAATTTTAACCAAGCTTGAATATTTGATTTCATTCAGAGAGCCGAAAATGACTCAGCCCCTCCCATTTACCTCTTTTGATTCATTTGATTTCCAATAATAATCTGCAAATATATCCGAAAATACATCAATTGTGTTATGAAGTTCACTCAAGCTATTATCCACACCGCCAATTTCCAGCAGCATGGCATTATTTGATAAATCTTGATTGTATACTCCGTCCCCTTCCTTGTACGTTTTTAGAAAGACCCCTCTGCTAATGCCAGGATACTTTTTTTCTAACTCCCCGTTCAGCTCCTTGGCTAATTCTAGGTTTTCCAGGTAATTTTTGTTTTCTTTCCCTACTACAAAATAAAGCCTCGCATAGCTTGTACCATTAATCGTTTTAGTCGTAATTTGTTTTCCCAGAGAATCACGGTGAATGTCAATAAAAAACTTTAATTGATCATGATTGGCTGCTGCTTCGACAATTTCTCGGGATTCTGTATATGCTTTCGTTGATGGCCATCCTTTTTTCACTAATTCTTGCGTCATATTGGTCTTATCGTGTTCAACGCCGATTCCTTTACTCATTAAATCTTTTGCCAAACGATTACCTAAGCCAATGACATTGACCCTTTCATCAGAACTTATGGCATCGTCAGGATTTGAAGCATTTTCTAAGACTGGAAGGAATGACTCCCAACTATGAGAATGATAAATAAATACGGATTTAGCAGCTGGATTTTTAGGGGCATCGTCATCCTTTTGCTGGATTCCTTTTAATAATTCTTCTGAAGCTTTCCTCGCATTTTGTAAGACCTTATCTGGAGGAGCGGATTCGTTTGGAAGATTCCTCAGGTTTGTCCCTTCTCCTGCTACTGCAATCTCTGTGTTATTCATTCTTAATCCAGGTATTTCATTGCCTAAAAATGTTCTCGCATCTGTTGGTTTAATGGTTGTGGCTATTTGGAATATGACATTCGTTATTTTGGGTACAGTAAAAACACGTGGTTTCAATTTTGGGAAAAAGGTATGATTCTCGAATTTGAAAAATTGAACGAGGAGTTTTTCTTCATTTAATATTCCAATAGAAGTACTCATTTTTAGGGAGGAAATATTTATTTTTAACGCAACAACTAATGAAATTATGAAAAACGTTAATAGAACAATTAGTACAGAACGGTAAATCAATTTTAGCGGGATACTTTTTAACGGATTCAATGGACATACCTCCTTATCTCATATATATGAGTGAATAAGGAGTTCAGGTGAAAAAATAGGTTATTTTGTCTTTACAAAACTGTTACTCTTTTTACGGTTATAAAATGTGTTAATAACATGATTTTATTATGTTACAAAGCTTTAAAATATGGTCCTTTAATGAAGTAAAATAACTTGCGAATTTAAATATCTATTATAAAAAAGGCCGGCCGCATCCCTTCACACTAAGGGATGCGGCCGGCTTCCGTTTTCACTTTTTATTTAAAGAAGTCGCCCAAAATATCCAAGTTGTTTTGCAAGAAGTCAAAAGCAAAGTTTGGCATAATGCCGAATAACACCGATCCAGCCACTGCCACAATCAGGACGACAAGAATGCCGAATGGAATTGAAAATTTACTTTCGTCCGCTGCGGGGCGGAAGAACATTTGTGTCATTACCCGGAAATAATAGAAGTATGACACCACCGTGGTCGCAATCATGATGGATGCGAGCACATAATGACTTGGCTCTGCATAAAACGTGCCAAGGAAAATATTTAATTTACCAATAAAGCCCGCTGTTCCCGGAAAGCCGGCAAGAGAAATTAATAGAATTCCCATCGATACGGCCAATACCGGGGCACGGCGGTATAAACCGGCAAATTCAGCAATCTTCGTGGACCCTGCTTTTTCTGTTATCACTTGGATGACGGCAAATGCCCCAAGGTTCATTAACAGATAGGCAAGGAGATAGAACCAGATAGCCTGAAACATATTGGTTGTCAATGATGTAAATGCCACTATCAAGTAACCTGCATGGGCAATACTGGAATACGCAAACATCCGTTTAATATCCGTCTGCTTTATAGCGACAACGTTACCGACAATCATCGTTGCACCAGCGATCACAGCAAGGTAGTTCTGCATGTCATATAAAATCGGAGGCGAACCCGGTCCTTTGGTAGCCGCAAAGCCGAACACCGTCAGCAGAATGCGAATCACGATGACAAAGCCGGCAATTTTTGAAACAACACTTAAAAATGCCGTAACCGGTGTTGGTGCACCTTGGTACACGTCCGGTGCCCACATATGAAACGGTACAGCAGAAATTTTAAAGGCTAACCCGATGACAATCATCAGGAATGCAATCGTAAGCAGGTAGACATGGTTGCTGTTTGCCAGTGCCGCAAGTTCATTTGCGATATTTAGCAAATTGGTGGTGCCCGTCAAACCATATACATAGCTCATCCCGAACAAGACAATCGCACTTGAAATACTGCCGTTTATGACATATTTCATGGCAGATTCATTGGACTGGGGATGAAACTTGCGTATGCCTGCCAAAATATAAGAAGTGATGGAAAGCAGCTCAAGTCCAATATAAAGCGTGACTAAGTCGCCGCTTGAAGTCATCAGCATACCGCCAAGCATGGCCGTTAACAACAGATAGTAAAATTCAGCCTGATAGCGTTCCACACCATCTTTTGGTTCATAGCTGACAGCCAAAAACAATACCAGTGCACCACCGACAAGAATCAGCAGTTTAAAGGCAATGGCAAAACTGTCAATCCGGAAGGTATCATGTAAAATTGATTGAACCGGCCCTCCCGCCATCGCTGCCGTATACACCATAGCAGCAAAAGTTGCGGTAATGCCAATCCAGCCGAGAATTTTCCGGTCCAATGTTTTTGGCATAAATAAATCCATTAATATAAGGATGGCAATCACACCCAGGATGATGAATTCCGGTGTCATGATGCTCCAATTTATTTGTGAAAATGTCTCATAACTCATCCTAGTTACCCTCCTAACCCAAGCAAGATAGTCTCAAGTGTGGCTTGAAGCGGTGAACTTAGGACACTTGGATAAACACCAATTAAAACAATCAGAAGCATAAGAACAAACACCGGCACCAATTCCGCACCCTTCAGATCAAGGCCCCCGTCAAATTCGCGGCGGGCTTTGCCGTAGGTCATACCAAGTACGGCACGAAGCAGATAAGCTGCCGTCATGATAATCCCGATGGTTCCGACTGCGGCAATCCATGGCTCCACTTTAAATAGACCTAAGAATGCCATAAATTCACTGACGAAACCAGACATGCCCGGCAGACCAAGTGACGCCATTGCCGCAGCCAGCAAGAAGCCTGCGGCAAGCGGCATGCCTTTTGCCAAACCGCCTAATTTGTCAATAAACGATGTTTCGGTCCGTTCGTAGATCACACCGACAAGGAAGAACAACAGCGCTGAAATCAAGCCGTGTGATACCACTTGGAAAATGGCCCCTTGAATCCCTGCTTCATTCATGGCAGCAAGTCCGATTAAAACGATTCCCATATGTGAAATCGAGGAATAGGCCAGCACCATTTTAAAGTCTGTTTGAATGAACGCCAGAAACGCTCCGTAAAGCAGGTTGATGACGCCCAGAATAGCAATCAGTGTGGCAAGCGATTCAAATTGTTTTGGAAAGATCCCCATCCCAAAGCGGATTAATCCGTAGGCGCCGATTTTTAAGAGAATACCAGAGTGAATCATAACAACAGATGGCGGTGCTTGAACATGCACCCTGAGCATCCAGGTATGCAATGGAAAAATCGGCAGTTTAACCCCGAATGCTATTAACAAAGCAATGAACAGTCCGAGCTTAAAGCCGTCTTTCAATGGGCCGGACGGATCGGCCATCATTTGCCGCAAAATCTCGATATTGGATGTACCTGTTTTCGCAAACAAAATCATAATCACGATCAGCAATACAGCAGAGCCTAACCCGTTATAAAGTAAGAAGCTGTATGCTGCTTTTTCTTTTTCAAAATAACCCCATTTTCCAATAAGGAAGAATGTTGGAATCAAGGTGATCTCAAAGAAAATGAAGAACAGAATTAAGTTTTCTGCTGTAAAAACTCCAAGCATACCTGTTAGTAAAAGAAGGAACAGCATATAGTAGCCTTTCCATTCCTTTTTGATAAACTTGGCAGCTCCGATGGCCGCTAAGGTTGAGACAATCGCCGTCAATACGACAAGCACCAGCTGAAATCCGCTGACAGCCAGTTCATATGATACGGTGAAAAACGGCTCCTGGGCATTGATACCGCGGAACTTAATCCACGGAACCGATATTGAAAAATCAGAAAGGTTTTTGCCGGCAAGAAAATGAGCATAGACCGCAAGTGATAGAATCAGTGCCGGCAGTGTGGCAAGAATGCCGATTGCCTTGACTGCCTTTTCTTGCGTCTTTGGCAATAGTGCCAGAACAATGATACCTAGTAAAGGGGAGAATACTAGGATTGAAAGAATGGATTGTAAATTCATCGTAAGTACCCCCCTGTTAGTGCATAAATGACAACGAGAACGGCGAGACCCAGGAATGCCACAGCACCATATGTCTGTACCTGCCCGGATTGTAGTTTTGAACCGATATTTCCAAGTCCTTGAACCATTCCGGTCACCGCTTTGACAAGACCTTCTACAATAAAGACATCAATGAAGCGCAGGAAGTAGCTTATACCTTTTGTAATGGCTACAATTGTGATCTGATAAAACTCATCGATGTAGAATTTGTTATATAAAATCGTGTGCAGAATACCGCCTTTGCCGCTGAGCCAGTCAGGGGCAATGGAGCGCTTGCCGTAAATTAAGTAAGCAAGCAGAATACCTGCCAGCGAAACAATGGTAGCAGCAAACATAATCCAGGCCGGTCCTTCAATATGGGCGTGCCCAAGTGCTGTATTGCCGTCTACGAGCCAGTCGCCAAGGAATGAGCCAAACCATGGTGTATTGACATAACCGCCGACAATTGCCAGAATGCCTAGGACCAACATAGGCAAGGTCATCACAGAGGGCGATTCATGCACCTCTTTTTGATTTCCGCGGTTTTCACCGGTAAATACCATGAAGAACAAGCGGAACATATAAAATGCCGTCATGAAAGCAGCAATTAATGCCAGTATGAAGAGAACAGGATGTCCCCCTTCCCATGCAGCAGCTAAAATTTCATCTTTACTGAAGAAACCTGATAATCCCGGTACCCCGCTGATGGCAAGTGTTCCGATCAAGAATAACGGTGCAGTCCATTTCAGCTTTTTCCAAAGTCCGCCCATCTCCTCAATGTTTTGCGTATGGACAGCATGGATAACCGATCCGGCTGCAAGGAATAATAATGCCTTAAAAAAGGCGTGTGTCATTAAGTGGAACACACCGGCAACATATCCGGCAGAACCGAGTGCAAGCATCATGTAGCCCAGCTGTGAAACAGTCGAATAGGCAAGCACGCGTTTAATATCTGTCTGAACAATACCGATGCTGGCAGCGAAGATCGCTGTAAAGCCGCCAATGACTGCAACAGTAAGCAGTGCTGTTTTACTAGCCGAGAACACTGGGAATAATGCAGCCACCAAGTATACCCCGGCAGCAACCATTGTTGCGGCATGGATCAATGCTGATACTGGCGTCGGACCTTCCATCGCATCCGGAAGCCATGTATGGAGCGGAAACTGACCTGATTTTCCGATGGCTCCGATAAAAATCAGAATGGCCGTTAAGGTAATCATCGTATTGGATACCGAACCAGCTTCTACTGCTTTAAAAATTTCACTATATTCAAAGCTTTTGGTTTGCCAGAAAAGAAGAATCATCCCGATCAAGAGACCCACGTCACCAATCCGGGTCATGATAAAAGCCTTTTTCGCAGCGGCCTTCGCTTCTTCTTTATAATAGTAGAAACCAATTAGCAAGAAGGAACCAACACCAACCAGTTCCCAGAAAATATAGGTTTGCAGAATGTTAGGCGAGATGACGAGGCCCAGCATTGCAAAGGTGAATAGTCCTAAATAGGCGTAAAAAATATGGAACCGCTCATCTCCGTGCATATAGCCCTTGGAATAGGTATGTACCAAGAAACTCACGAGCGAAACAATAAACAGCATTAATGCATTTAATTGGTTCACTTCAAAGCCCGCTGTAAGATGCATATCTCCTATCGTGAGCCAGTTAAATTTTACAAGGTAGCTCGGCTCTTGGAAGCGTTCAAATAATACTAGAATTGAGAAAACAAGCGACGCCAGCGTCATGAGAATCCCCACATATGCGCTTGCCTCCTTCATTCGCTTACCGATCAGGAGAAGGAGCAAAAACGATAAAAGCGGGAAAAGCGGTATCAGCCATGCATTTTCCATCTTATCAAATCCCCTTTTCAAATGGGTGTCAGACACCAATCGTGAACAAATCTCCCAATTTGTCCATCTGAGGCGGACAGTTTGGTAAAAACTAACTTTTTATTTCACCGGACTTGCAGCCGGGTTTCTGACACCGTAAAGGTTTTCTAGTTTTTCATTTCGTTCATTTCGTCAATGTGGACGGTTTTCTTATTGCGGTACAGCGCCATTAGGATTGCGAGTCCGACAGCAGCCTCAGCAGCAGCGACGGCCATGGCGAAGAGAGCAAATACCTGTCCGTTAATTGATGGGTACAAGCCGTATTTACTAAAGGTTACAAGATTGATATTCACGGCATTGAGCATCAACTCAATTGAAATTAACACAATTACTGTATTTCTTTTTGTAAGGGCACCATACAGACCAATGCAGAATAAAATGAGTGCCAGTGCCAAAAAGGCTGAAGCGGGGACCTGACTCATTCCTTATCCGCCTCCTTATCCTCTCGTTTTGCTAAAATAATCGCCCCGATTAAGGCTGCTAAAAGTAACACAGATACGAACTCAAATGGAATAATGTATTGCGTGTACAAGGCCTTTCCAATTTGCATCGTATTGTCTTCATGCAAGGTTGATGGCTGCTGCTTGATATCGAAATTGTAAATTCCAAGATACACAGCAATCGCAAACCCGACAACCCCTAGAAACACGAGAATCTTTCTCCATTTTCCTGTTTTCGCTTCACTATCGTCATATGGCTTCGTTAACATAATGCCAAACAACATGATGATAGTGATGGCACCAGAATAGATGAGCACCTGCACAGCAGCCACGAACTCCGCTGACAAGAGAATATAGATTCCGGCAATGCTGACGAAGGTGAAAATAAGGGCCACGACCATATGTACGACTTTATTCAGGTTCAATAAAAGCACGCCTCCGATGATCGCCACAAGTGCGAGGGCCATGAATGCGATAAATTCACCTGTAAAGGTCATGGTTTGTTCACCTGCCGTATATTTTCATCGTTTTCATCAAGCCATTCCAAGTTTTTAAATAACATATCACGGCTGTATTCAGCAAGCTCAAAGTTGTTCGTCATGATAATGGCCTCGGTTGGACATACCTCAGTACATAAGTCGCAAAGGATGCAGATTTCAAAGTTAATATCATACGTATCAATGATTTTCCCTTTTTTCTTTGGATCCGGATGCTTCTTACCGGTTAATTGAATGCAGTCTGTCGGACATATATTGGCACACTGGTTACAGACAATACATTTTTCCGGGTAGAACTTCTGAATCCCGCGGAACCGGTCCGGAAGCGGCAGCGGTTCATTTGGATAATCATATGTCACCTTTTCACGCGTTAACTGTTTTAGGGTATACTTCAAGCCTTTTGCTAATCCAGTACCAAGCACGTTGTTCACCCCTTTAAATAATCAATTTATCGCTTTTTTTAAAATCAATTGGCGGTTGCCAGAGGCCAATTAGCGGTTAAGCCATTTTTATTAGCGCTTAACACTTCAATTGGCGGATAAGCCTTCTTTATCAGCGCTTAACTCTTTCCAATTAGCGGATAACAGCTCCCAATTAGCGGTTTAAAAAAATAATGACTTAATCAATGCCGTTAAGAAAATATTTGCAAGTGCGATTGGCATAAGCACTTTCCAGGCGAATTCCATCAGTTTGTCGGCACGCATCCGCGGGAAGGTGCTTCGGAACCATAGGTAAACGAACAGGACAGCACAGAATTTAAGTGCGAACCAGACAGATGCCGGGATAAAGCTGAGGAAACTGAATGGTGCAAGCCATCCTCCAAAAAATAGTATTGTAACCAATGCCGTCATGGCAAATAAATAGACATACTCCGCTAGCATAAAGAATGCCCAGCGGAAACCTGAATATTCAACATGATATCCAGCAACCAGTTCTGATTCTGATTCCGGCAGGTCAAAAGGTGTCCGGCTTAATTCCGCAACGGAAGCGGTCAAAAAAATTAGAAATCCGATTGGCTGTAGTAAAATAAACCAGCCATGCTGTTGGGCATGCACGATATCATTTAAGTTCAAACTGCCTGATAGTAAAATGACACCTAAAACTGACATAACCAGCGGAATTTCATACGAAATCATTTGTGCTGTTGCCCGTGCCCCCCCTAACAGAGAGTATTTGTTGTTTGAGGCCCACCCGCCAAGCAGTACGCCGAATACAGTCATTCCGGAAACCGCCACATAATACAGAAGTCCTACATTCAGGTCGGCAAATTGGAACTTATCCGTAAACGGAATCGTTGCCAGCACCATAAAGGATGGAGCAAACGCAATTACCGGTGCAATGATAAACAATGGTTTATCTGATACTTTAGGAATAATATCTTCTTTTAATAAAAGCTTCAAAACGTCTGCAACTGTTTGCAGGAGACCAAAACGGCCGCCGACTTGGTTAGGACCGTGCCGGTTTTGCATATAACCCATAACCTTCCGTTCCGCCAAAATAGAGTAGGTTACAAAGCCTAGTACAATGAACAATAAAATGACGCCAAACAGAAAGAAGATGGCAAAGTTGTACAGGCCGGGACTAGACTTAAGCATATTTTCAACCATTAGCCGTCCACCTCTCCAAGTACAATATCAATAGCTCCTAAAATAGCAATCATGTTTGCAATGTTTTCCCCTTTTAACAGTTTAGGGAGAATTTGCAGATTATAGAATGATGGTCTTCTAAATTTTAAGCGGTACGGTTCTTTTTTTCCATCACTGGAAATATAGCAGCCAATTTCTCCCCTTGGCGACTCAATTCTGACAAATGCTTCCCCTTTTGGTGCTTTAATAATCTTTGGCACTTTTGCTAAAATCGGGCCCTCTTCAGGGAATTGTTCACAGGCCTGCTCTAAAATTTTCAATGATTCTTCAATTTCCTTTGTACGGACATGGTAGCGTGCTAAAGCATCACCGCCCTCCTCTGTAATCACATTGAAATCGAAACGATCATAGATGGAGTACGGTTCATCTTTACGGAGATCCCACTTCACGCCGGTACAGCGGAGATTTGCCCCGCTAAGAGAATAGTTAAATGCATCTTCTTTTGTATACTTACCGATTCCTGTTACACGATTGACGAAAATTTCATTTCCGGTTACCAGTGCATGATAACCTTTTACCTGTTCCCTCATATAAGGAATAAACTCTTTTACTTTTTCAATCCATCCCTCCGGCGCATCCCACTTCACACCGCCAACACGCATATAGTTGAAGGTTAAGCGTCCGCCCGAGAGTTCATTCAGCATGTTAATAATCATTTCCCGTTCACGGAACATATAGATGAATGGGCTTGTTGCCCCAAGGTCAAGCAAATAGGTGCCCCACCAAACAAGGTGGCTGGCAATACGGTTTAATTCCATTGCGATAATTCTTAGGTATTCTGCCCTCTCCGGCACTTGAATCCCCATCATCGTTTCCACCGCATGGCAAAGCACATAGTTATTGGTCATCGATGATAAGTAGTCCATCCGGTCCGTATAGGGAATAATTTGAGTGTATTGCAGGTCTTCTGCAATTTTTTCCGTTCCTCGGTGCAGGTACCCAATCACAGGCTCTGCTTCGGTGATTAGCTCCCCGTCAAGGTGTACCACCAGCCGGAATACTCCGTGTGTACTTGGGTGCTGCGGGCCTACGTTCAGGACCATTTCTTCTGTTCTAATCATTGGCTACACCTCCACATCATACGGCTCATAGTCTTTTCTCAGTGGATAGCCAATCCATTCCTCTCCAAGGAAAATCCTGCGCAAATTCGGATGCCCGGTGAACTTGATGCCTAATAAATCATAGGCTTCACATTCAGGCCATTCTGCGCCCGCCCAAATCGGCTGTACCGATTCAATAACCGGTTCATCCCGGTCAAGCTTCACTTTCACTGCGACGGATTGGCGGTTTTTGTATGAGTATAAGTGAACATATACTTCCATGTATGTTTCATAATCAGTCCCGTGCAGCTCTGACAGATAATCAAACCCTAAGAGCTCATTAAACTTAAGAAATTGTGCCAGTTTGAAATAGGATTCTCTTTTCACAACTAATGTTGGGACGTCTTTTGAGAGTTTATTGATATAAAAGTCTTCTAAAATATTTGATCCCATATTTTCTTCAATAACCTTCACATACTTGTCTAAGTATGGCTGGTTTGGTGATGGTTTTGCATCCGCTTCATCTGTATCCGCTGCTGCTCCGCCTTTTGCTGCTGCCGCGGCTTTTGCTTTTGCGGCTGCGGCCGCTTTCGCCTTTGCCTTTGCGGCTGCAATGGCTTTCGCCTTTTCATCATCACCAGCTGAAGCATCCCCGCCTGCAGCTGCCTTTGCCTTTGCGGCCGCCGCTGCTTTCGCTTTGGCTGCTGCGGCTGCTTTCGCCTTTGCGTCCGCATCTGCAGGGGCCCCATCAGCGCTTGCTTGCTCCATTGCTTTACGCTTCGCTGCCGCGGCTGCCTTTGCCTTTGCTACTGCTGCGGCCTTTTTCTTTGCCAAGTCATCCGATTCTCCGGCACTCGTTTCCGCCGCCGGTTCCTCATCCTCTATGCCTTCGCGTTTCTTTTTCGCTAATGCCGCCGCTTTTGCCTTTGCTGCCGCTGCCGCTTTCTTTTTCGCCAAGTCATCGGCTTCCCCGGCACTCGTTTCCGCCGCCGGTTCCTCATCCTCTATACCTTCGCGTTTCTTTTTTGCTAATGCCGCCGCTTTTGCCTTTGCTGCCGCTGCCGCTTTCTTCTTCGCCAAGTCATCCGATTCTCCGGCACTCGTTTCCGCCGCCGGTTCCTCATCCTCTATGCCTTCGCGTTTCTTTTTTGCTAATGCCGCCGCTTTTGCCTTTGCTGCCGCTGCCGCTTTCTTTTTCGCCAAGTCATCGGCTTCCCCGGCACTCGTTTCCGCCGCCGGTTCCTCATCCTCTATACCTTCGCGTTTCTTTTTTGCTAATGCCGCCGCTTTTGCCTTTGCTGCCGCTGCGGCTTTTTTCTTTGCAAGATCATCGGCATCCCCAGCCGATGCTGCTTTTTCAGGCTCAGCCGGCGGTTGTTCAGATGTTACCGTTTTTTCCTCAGATGACTTCTGTCCTGCTTCAGCTGCGGCCTTAGCCTGGCGCTTCGCCAGTGCTGCCGCTTTCGCCTTTTCAGCAGCCTCCCGCTTTAATTGCTCGAGATCCTTTTCTCCGCTCATCGACTAGATCACCTTCTTCCCAGTCTTCGCTTCATATTTAATCTTTTCTTTCAATTTATTAATTCCATAAATTAATGCTGCTGGGTTTGGAGGGCAGCCCGGAATGTATACATCAACAGGGACGACTTGGTCCACACCTTTTACAACAGAGTACGATTTAATATAAGGACCGCCTGCAGTTGCACAGGAACCCATAGCGATGACCCATTTTGGTTCAGGCATCTGATCGTAAAGACGGCGTAAAATCGGTGCCATTTTTTTCGTGACGGTACCCGATACAATCATGCAGTCCGACTGTCTTGGTGATGGACGGAAGAAGGACCCGAATCGGTCTAGGTCATAGTGGGCTGCACCAACACCCATCATTTCAATCGCACAACAAGCCAGACCAAATGTTACAGGGTAGAGGGAACTGCTTCGCGCCCAGCCCTTCACTTGCTCCAGCGTAGTCATAAATACATTTCTTTCGACTTCTTTTAAATCCAAATCTGTAATGCCGTTTACTTTTAAATCCATCTCAGCACCTTCTTTTTCCAAGCATATACCAGGCCGATTAATAGCATGATGACAAACAGCGTCATTTCAATCAATGCAAAAATCCCCAGTCTATCATAAGCAACTGCCCATGGATATAAAAACACTGTCTCCACATCAAAAATAACAAACATCAGGGCAAAAATATAATAGCGGACATTGAACTGTACACGAGAATCGTGAACCGGATCAATTCCGCTCTCATATGTGGTATACTTCTCTGCACTCGGCTTATACGGGCGCAGAAGCTTACCCAAAGTCAACGCTACCACTGGCAGCAAAATCCCGAGACATAGGAACACAAAAACTATCAGATAATTATTCTGATATACATTTAAAAGTTCCATGTCTATCCCCTCCAATGTTGAATATTTTCATACTTACGAATATTGTAACCGAATTCATTATAGCATTGAAATATACCCATGTCGACAAGCCTTATTGTATAAAAATTCAAATTCTGCCAGCCGTGGAATATTTGGATTTTTTGCATTGAAAACGAGCTCATCAAAAGCTTAAAATGCTATATTCAAATTCGACAACAACACCTATTAAACAACAAAAGTCACTCCCTGTCAGTGAGGTTTATCAACTTTTACAAACTTGCCGAATTCTTTTTAAAATTTAAAAACCAACCACTTTACTTCTATTATAATGGCGTCATAAACGGTTTCCTCTAACATCATATTCTAAAGGTTTATTTTCATTCGGAAATTAATAAAACTAGTACATCTTAACCAGCAATTGAAGTTAGTAAAACTGCTGTCATAAAAAAGGTTTTCAAACAGTCAATCTATCCTTTATGTAATTTTAAAAAATTCTTTTCTTTTATGTATAGGTTTCTCTTTATAACCGCATTGATTAAAGACAAGTTTAGACTTTTTAACTTCTTTTTGCCCTTTATAGACATTATTAAATACAAATTCTTGCCGTTTCAACCACTTTTTGTCTTTAAGACACCTTATTAAAGACACGTTCTAGCACTTCCAACCGCTTTCTGTCTTTAAGACCCCTTTTTAAAGATTGGTTCTCACTCTTCCAACCACATTCTATCTTAAAGACGCCTTTTTAAAGACAGCTTCACCCTTGTTCCATTGCGACTTGTTCTTAGGCACCAAATGGAATCTTAAAAAGCCGACATCATAGTAAAAGGCCCCTCTGAGGCGGTGCCAAATGCCGTCCAGAGGGGCCTTACATTTTTAAATCATTTAATTTACTTACGTTCCTCCGCTGTATTAATGCGGTTTACTGCTCGGCGTAATGCCAGTTCAGCACGTTTGAAGTCTACATGCTCTGACTTCTGTTCGTTCAACCGCTGTTCCGCACGTTCTTTCGCCTTTAATGCACGTTCCACATCAATCTCTTCAGATTTCTCTGCAGATTGGGCTAATACGGTAACCTCGCTAGAACGAACTTCCAAAAATCCGCCGCTGACAGCGACAAATTCAGTTTTTCCATCCTTCTTCAGACGTACAGTACCAATTTCGAGCGGAGCAACCAATGGCACGTGCCCAGGCAAAATACCAAGCTCACCTGTTTTCGCCTTTGTGCTCACCATTTCCACATCGGATTCATATACCGGACCATCGGGAGTCACAACACTGACTTTAATCGTCTTCATTTTTTACCCTCCCCGGCTGGATTAAACCTCTACGCCCATGCGTTTTGCGGCTTCAACCACATCTTCAATGCGACCGACAAGACGGAATGCATCTTCTGGAAGATGGTCATATTTACCTTCAAGGATTTCTTTGAATCCTTTAACAGTTTCTTTAACCGGTACGTATGATCCTGGCTGACCAGTGAACTGTTCAGCAACGTGGAAGTTTTGTGATAGGAAGAACTGGATACGGCGCGCACGGGCAACGACTAACTTATCTTCATCAGAAAGTTCGTCCATACCTAAGATTGCGATGATATCCTGTAATTCACGATATTTTTGTAATGTTTGCTGTACTTGACGAGCAACATTGTAATGCTCTTCGCCGACAATTTCAGGTGACAATGCACGAGAAGTTGAAGCAAGAGGGTCCACCGCAGGGTAGATACCCATTTCAGAAAGTTTACGCTCAAGGTTTGTTGTTGCATCTAAGTGAGCGAAAGTTGTTGCCGGAGCCGGGTCAGTATAGTCATCGGCTGGTACGTAAATCGCTTGGATTGATGTAACAGAACCTTTATTTGTTGAGGTAATACGTTCTTGTAATTTACCCATTTCAGTTGCAAGTGTTGGCTGGTAACCAACGGCAGATGGCATACGGCCTAAAAGGGCAGATACCTCAGAACCTGCTTGCGTGAAACGGAAGATGTTATCGATGAACAATAGCACGTCTTGTCCTTGTTCATCACGGAAATATTCAGCCATTGTTAAACCTGTCAAGGCAACACGCATACGTGCACCAGGAGGCTCGTTCATTTGTCCGAATACCATTGCTGTTTGTTTAATAACGCCAGAGTCTGTCATTTCGTGGTAAAGGTCGTTACCTTCACGGGTACGCTCACCAACACCAGCGAAAACAGAAATACCGCTGTGCTCTTGGGCAATGTTGTTAATTAATTCCTGGATTAATACGGTTTTACCTACACCGGCACCACCGAATAGACCGATCTTACCACCCTTAATATATGGAGCAAGAAGGTCTACAACCTTAATACCAGTTTCAAGAATTTCAACCTCAGTTGAAAGATCTTCATATAAAGGTGCTTCACGGTGAATTGGGTCACGGCGTTCGCTTGCAGGGATTTCACCCTTTAAGTCAATTGCCTCACCTAATACGTTAAATACACGGCCTAGTGTTGGCTGGCCAACCGGCACGGAAATTGGTGCACCTGTATCTTCTACTTCTATACCACGAGTTAATCCATCTGTAGATGCCATCGCGATGGCACGAACTGTATCATCACCTAAATGAAGGGCAACTTCAAGGGTTAGGTGAAGATCAACTTCAGATCCGTTTTGCGCTTTTTGTTCAATTCTCAACGCATTATAGATCGCAGGAAGATGACCGTCATCGAACTTAACGTCAACAACTGGACCCATAACCTGAAGAACATGTCCTTTGCTCATCATTATTCCCTCCTAACATACTCTTTGCTAAAAA
This sequence comes from Neobacillus mesonae, assembly GCF_023715155.1. Classification (GTDB taxonomy): domain Bacteria; phylum Bacillota; class Bacilli; order Bacillales; family Cytobacillaceae; genus Neobacillus; species Neobacillus mesonae_A. Next base: position 200,272 of record NZ_JAMBNQ010000002.1, on the reverse strand, counting down.
ATAACCGAACTTATTAAAAAATGGCCTCAGGCACCAAAACGGCGCCTTCACCAGAAATGATATTACTATTCCAAAGCTGCAGCGCCGCCGACGATTTCGGTGATTTCCTGTGTAATCGCTGCTTGGCGGGCACGGTTATAACTAAGTGTCAAGTTGCGGATAAGCTCGTGCGCATTGTCTGTTGCATTGCGCATTGCGGTCATCCGGGCAGCGTGCTCACTTGCTTTACTATCCAGCAGTGCACCATAAATCAAGCTTTCTGCATATTGTGGAAGAAGCACTTCTAAAATTTCTTCTGCATTTGGCTCGAATTCATAGGAAGTAAGTTTATGTGATCCTCCTGCCAAATCTGTTAATGGCAGCAGTTTCTTCTCAGTCACTTCCTGTGAAATGGCACTAATATAGTGGCTGTAGTAAACATATAATTCATCAAATGTTCCATCTGAGAACATGTTGACAGTTGTTTTTGTAATATGATTTATATCCTGAAAGCTTGGCTGGTCGTTAATCCCAACGATATCAAGGACTACGTTGTAACCGCGCTTCACAAAAAAGTCACGCCCCACACGGCCAATCGCAATAATCGCAAACTCGTCATTCGATTTATGACGGCTTTGAATTGCTTGATGGACGTTGCGGATAACGTTACTGTTGAATGCACCAGCGAGACCGCGGTCAGATGTAATGACAATATATCCTGTTTTCTTTATAGGACGGTGGGTCAACATCGGATGACTCACGCCGCCAGCACCAAGGGCAATTGATGCCGTTACTTCCTGGATTTTTTCCATATAAGGCACGAATGATTTCGCGTTCATAACACCGCGGTTCCACTTTGCGGCTGAAGTCATTTCCATTGCCTTTGTAATTTGACTGGTCTTTTTTGTTGAATTTATCCGCGTTTTAATATCGCGCAATGAAGCCATTAGGTTCTCACCACCCTCATTCAAAGAATGTCAGGCGATGGCTAGGGTCAGCCCTGCACCATCGCCGCCGTTAAATATCCGACCTTATTGTTCTGAAGTAGCAAACGTCTTTTTGAAAGCGTTGATTCCTTCAGCCATATCATCATCTTTAGGAAGTTCTTTTGTTTTGGTGATATGATCCAACAGGTCTTTACGGTTGTGGTCTAACCAGCTATAGAATTCTCCTTCAAAACGGCTGATATCATGAACCGGAATATCATCAAGGAAACCGCGTGTTAATGCATAAAGAATCATAACTTGTTTTTCAACAGGAATCGGTTTGTTAAGGTCTTGTTTTAGAACCTCAACAGTACGTGCACCACGGGCAAGTTTTGCTTGGGTTGCCTTATCAAGGTCAGAACCGAACTGAGCAAATGCCTCTAATTCACGGTAGGATGCAAGGTCAAGACGCAAGGTACCGGCAACTTTCTTCATTGCCTTGATTTGCGCAGAACCACCTACACGGGAAACGGAAAGACCTGCGTTGATCGCCGGACGAACACCGGAGAAGAATAGGTCTGATTGTAAGAAGATCTGTCCATCTGTGATGGAGATAACGTTTGTTGGAATATAAGCAGAAACGTCACCTGCTTGTGTTTCGATAAATGGTAATGCTGTGATAGATCCAGCACCAAGTTCATCATTTAATTTTGCTGCACGCTCGAGAAGGCGTGAGTGTAAGTAGAATACATCCCCTGGATATGCTTCACGGCCTGGAGGACGGCGAAGTAACAAGGAAAGTTCACGGTATGCTGATGCTTGTTTTGATAAGTCATCATACACGATTAATACGTGTTTACCGTTGAACATAAATTCTTCACCCATTGCAACCCCGGCATACGGTGCTAAGAATAGCATTGGAGCAGGCTGTGATGCAGATGCAGACACAACGATAGAATATTCTAATGCTCCGTGTTTACGAAGTGTTTCAACCGCGTTACGTACAGTTGATTCTTTTTGTCCGATTGCAACATAGATACAAATCATGTCCTGTCCTTTTTGGTTGATGATTGTATCGATTGCTACAGATGTTTTACCTGTTTGACGGTCACCGATGATTAACTCACGTTGTCCGCGTCCGATTGGCACAAGTGCGTCAATCGCTTTAATACCTGTTTGAAGCGGCTCATGAACCGATTTACGAGCCATAACGCCTGTTGCAACATGCTCAACAGGACGGGTTTTCTTTGCATTGATTGGACCCATGCCATCGATTGGTTGTCCTAAAGAGTTAACAACACGACCAATCAGTTCCTCGCCAACCGGAACCTCCATGATGCGTCCTGTGCGGCGAACCTCATCACCTTCTTTAATGTCGATGAAAGGTCCAAGAATAATGATACCGACGTTATTTTCTTCAAGGTTTTGTGCCATACCCATAACGCCGTTTGAGAACTCAACAAGTTCTCCGGCCATACAGTTGTCAAGGCCGTGGACACGTGCGATACCGTCACCAACGGAGATAACAGTACCTACATCTGTCACTTGAATTTCTGCCTGATAGTTTTCAATCTGTTGTTTTATCAGGGCACTGATTTCTTCAGCTTTGATGCTCATGAGTTTCACCCCTATCTACAAATCTTAGCCTAACAATTTACTTTCCAGACGATTCAGCTTGCCAATCAAGCTTCCATCATATATACGATTACCAATGCGGAGCAAAACGCCTCCAAGCAGATCGGTATCTACGATATTTTCAATTTGAAGTGATTTCTTGCCTGCTTTAGCAGCAAATGCAGCAGAAATAGCATCCCGTTCCTTGTCCGAAAGCGGACGGATCGTATATACTTTTGCTTTCGCAACTCCCATTTCATCATTTGCAAGCACGGTGAATTGATCAACGACATCATTGATTTCACCTTCACGGTGCCGGTCAATTAAAAGCAGTAACAAATTCAAAACATTTGGGTTTATCTTATTTGAAAATGCATTTTTTAAAATCATTTTTTTCTGTTCAATCGTTAACTTTGAAGAGTGAAGAACATCTTTTAGACCAGTTGTCGTTTCTAAAACTTCCTTCACAACCCGAAGTTCCTCTTCAACAGAGTCAATGATTTGCTGTTCTTTTGCAATTTGAAAAAGAGCTGAAGCGTAGCGCTTTGCTACTAGTGAATTACTCATCGCTCTTCTCCTGCCTCTTTAATATATTGATCAATCAGCTGATCTTGATCTGCTTGAGACAATTCTTTCTCAATAACTTTAGAAGCAATAAGAACGGATAATGAAGCCACCTGCTCACGGATAGCGGCAACCGCCTTTTCTTTTTGCTGGTCAATTTCAAGTTTGGCTGTTTCTTTCACACGTTCAGCCTCTGCTCTTGCAGCAGCAATAATTTCATCACGCTGGATATCACCTTGTTTTTTCGCACTTTCAATCAAGGCTTGTGCTTCGGTACGCGCTTCTTTTAAAAGGTTTCTTTGTTCTTCTAAAAGTTTTTTTGCTTCTAAATGGCTCTGTTCAGCCCCGTTAATTTCATTTGATATATGATCTTCACGCTGCTTCATGATGCCCATTAATGGTCCCCAAGCAAACTTTTTAAGCAGCGCCATTAAGATAATAAACACAATCAGCTGGAAGAAAACATCTCCAAAGTTAACATGGGAACCGCTCTCAGCCGCAGTACCCAGTACAAAACTGTTTATTAACACCCGGGTTCACTCCTTTCAAGAGTCTCTCACTATGCAAAACCTATAAAAACGTTGCAGTGTTCTGCCCCTTTTTTTATACACACAAAAATAAATGGCGAAGGTTCTATTAGCCTGATGGGAAACATAAACTTCATTACGAAAGTCTACACTTCCCTGCAGCAAAAGTGCAGCTAAGCCTAACAAACCAGCCTAGCCGGCTCGCCAGTCGGGAATTCTCCATCCATCATAGTCACTTCGCCATTTGAAATCTTTTCAGCTAATCAAAATTTACATTTATAAATTTTGAACTCTAACTACGCCTCATGAATCTTCCTAACAGACCATGCCAGCCGGCGAGTTTCATTAAAATTATCGGTTTAATACCATGAATGCAATAACTACACCGATGATTGGTAATGCTTCAACCAACGCAACCCCGATAAACATAGTTGTTTGCAATAAACCACGTGCTTCAGGTTGACGGGCAATACCTTCAACTGTACGGCCTACGATAAGTCCGTTACCAATACCTGCACCAACTGCAGCTAAACCAATAGCGATTGCTGCTGCTAAAATACCAATAGATCCTGTCATTTTAAATGTCCTCCTTAGAAATGTATATATATTAGTTAATAATTTTGTTCATAGAAATGAACGATTTATTTTAATGGTCGTGGCTCACTTTATGAGACATATAGACCATCGTTAACATGGTAAAGATATAAGCTTGGATAGTGCCGACAAAGACAGAGAATGCCTGCCATAAGAATGTCAGCGGTACTGCAGCAATTAGACCGGCAATGCCTTGATGCGCTAGTCCTGCTGCCAATAATGAAAGCAATAATTCACCTGCATAAATGTTACCGTAAAGACGCAAACCAAGAGTTAATGTGTTCGCAAATTCTTCAATAATTTTCAGCGGAAATAAGAACTTCATCGGGCTAAAAAATGTTGCTCCATACCCTTTTGCTCCTCCCAGCTTTACACCGTAATAGTGAGATAACCCTACAACCATCACAGCCAAAGTTAAGGTAATCATTGGGTCGGCAGTCGGTGATTTCCACCATAATTGATCATTTACTACGACCGCGAAGGGAAGACCTAACATATTGGAAACAAACACATACATAATTAATGTAATGCCCAGAATTTGAAATCTGCCGCCTTCTTTCCAATCCATTGTACTATTGATGATGCCTTTTACAAAGTCCATTACCCATTCAAAGAAGTTTTGCATCCCGGTTGGTTTCATGGCCAGCGTGCGTGTAGAAAGAACTGCAATTAGGAATACAATTATACTTGCAACTGTAATCATGAGCATATTAGCTCCGTTAAACCATAGACCCAGAAACTGAAATTCAGGATTTTCATGATGCATGTAACTCACCTCGCTTCCCGTTTTATCTTATTTGTGTGCATGCAATGCATGATAAAAGTAATCTATCATAATGACAATATAGGATGTCATTAGTCCCGCCACTAAGCTAATCATATTGAAGTAATCAGGAAATCTAAGAGCAATCAGCGCAGCAATTCCAGCAACAGCCATTCTGGAAAGGGATCCTAAGGATCGGACTTTTTTTCCCTGCGATACTTTCTTCTCGAAGTCTTCCGTTTTCTTCACTAAAAACCAAAGATTTACGTAACTAAAGCATGTACCAAGAATGAGACCAAGAAATATGGTTTGGTAAGAAGTAAACCCCCAGCCAAGAACATAAATGGACAACAAGTAAAAAATCCATTTTCTCTGCCTGTTGTACATCTGTCTAAAATCTGGCATAATTATGAATCTCCTGAATAAAAATGGCGGATTGAGACTACCATAGAATAGATGCCCGCTCCTAGTCCAACAAACAACCCAATGATGAGAAATACAGGTTCCGTACCCCAATATTGATCCAGCCATTTCCCTCCAAAGACCCCTATTAAGACAGACCCTGCAAGAGCCGATAGAATGGCAGACATCAACCCCATCGCTTTAAATGGATTGTGGTCATTTTTCATATAAAAATCATCCCATTTTACGAGAATGAACAGCGGATTAATTTCATCTGGAGAGATATGACATTATTATGAAACCCCTCCCATTTACACCCTTTGTTAGCATACAATAGGCACCTATCAAAGTCAATGAATTATCGTGAATAATTCCACAATCGCATTATCAAAATTTTGTCCAATTGTCTATGACAGTAAACACTATAATTGTATTGTATTTCGTAACATTATTTTTGTCTTAAATGTGAACAAATTGTGAACGTTTTGTTAAGGGAATGTAAATGAACACTCAAAAAAAGGCATCACAACCATATGATGCCTTTCTTTGGAAGTTATTTCATTATCGTAATAATCGTTTCAATATAGTCTTCCTTTCCCGCCTTTTTGGCAAAGACTTTTGCCAGGTATGCTCCCTCCGGCGGAAGTTCTTCAGCGGTGAAATCCTTCTTTAAAAGTCCGTTCTTTACGTTCATGCGTGCATCCAGAAATTTAACAAAATGATAGCTTTCCGGGTTAAACAGGGCAATTCCGAATTCCTCCGCTCCTCCCGGCAGATATACTTCGTAATGGTACTGTCCCGGTTTGTCCCCTTCTGCAAAATCAAATCCCATCACCCTTGGATAGCCAGGCTCCTCTAGTACATACAAATAAGGAATGTTGATGACTTTGTTTCCAGCTTTCAATTTTAAATAACCGTCATGGATTTTCTTTTTAAAAATAGCTGGGTCAATCCTTAACTGAACGGTAATACTCTTCTTCTGCTTCGGCTCCAATACAAAGGATAATGGGAGCCACCAATCAAGTCCGTCTTCATGATAGGGGATAGAAAAGGAATACCGCTGTTTTTTGCCGCTGACATTTTCAACGGTCAACTGGGCTTCATGAACATTTCGTTTCTTCGTAAACTTACCGAACTTTAAGCTTCCTGGCGTGACAAGCGACTCTGTTTGAATTGCCTCGGCAGCCTGAATCCTGCCGGCCCCCTGCTCATAGGTGTGGTAGTGGGCCAAAGCATTATGACCTGCGGAAGGAATGCGCGGCTTTGCTCTGTTTTCTGCTGCGGTTTCCCCCAGCGGCAGGGCTGTATTCATTAAAGCCGACTTAATTTGCTGCGGTGACCAATCGGGATGTGCCTGCTTGATCAGTGCACACGCCCCCGCAACATGCGGTGCAGCCATGCTGGTTCCCTGAAGTGACATATATCCTCCTGGAACCGTCGAGTTAATCGCCACACCAGGTGCTAGAATATCTGGTTTAATATCCCATGACCCTGTTACCGGGCCCCTTGAGCTAAAATCTGCCAGCTGATCTTTTTCCTTTCTGACATAAAGCCTAGCGGACAGCTGCTGTTTTTTTAAAGCCTCCCCATCTTTCTTTGTCAAGCTTCCAACCGGGATAGAAATTTCCGACTCTAAGTTGCCCAAAAAGCTGCCTTTAATGTTGTTATATATTAGTACGGCCTTTGCTCCTGCTTCCTCTGCATTTTTAGCTTTTTCAGAAAAAGTAAACTTCCCCCGCTTGATGAGAACTATTTTCCCTTGAACATTCTGGAGGTCCTGTTTACGCCCGAGACCGCCGTCTACAATTTCATAGGTCCGGTCAAGCTCCCATTTTGCCGATCCCTCCATCGGCTGTATCCTATATTTTCCACGCATTCCTTCTATTAATAAATAGGGTATTTCCATTGTCGGTGTGGATGCTCCAACGGAAATAGCCTTTGATGAGGTACCAGGTGATCCGACTGTCCAGACATTCGGTCCGGAGTTGCCAGCTGCAGCCACTGCAACAATCCCTTTATCGACGGCACGGTCAAGCGCAAGGCTGATGGGAAGGTCCGGCCCATTAATGCTGTTGCCTAACGACAAGTTCATAACATCCACTTTGTCTTTGATCGCCTGATCAATCGCTGCCAGCACCTGCTCCGTCGTTCCCCCGCCGCCAGGACCGAGCGCCCGGTACGCAATAATTTTGGCTTCGGGCGCAACTCCCTGGATTTTTCCATTGGCCGCAATGACGCCTGCAACATGGGTGCCGTGGAGCGTTGCCTGCCCGGGAGTCAAGGTCTCCATTGGATCATTGTCATTGTCAACTAGATCATGGCCGCCGGAATAGTTTCTCCTTAAGTCAGGATGGTTGTAGTCAATGCCGGTATCAATAACGCCAACGGTAATGCCTTTCCCTGTAATGCGGTTGTCGTTTAGGTCATAAAAGCTGCGGACCTCATCACCGCCGATAATATCAACGCTTTCTTCTGTCTGAACCTGATACTGGCTTACGGGTGAAATATGAATGATTTGATTTTGATGTTTCTGTTTGAGCCGGGCGATAGAATCTGGGGAGCCTATAACTGAAAAGCCATACAATGCTTCTTGAAAAATCCGCCTTAACTTGATGCCCTTAAAAGGTTTTATGAGCTGTCTGATTTCGTTTTCAGTATGTGGTTTGTTCAGTACCACGACGGCGACGGTGTCTTTCGTTTGTTTAGGAATGGGCGGGTGGATTAATGGTTGCGAATGGGTGCTGGCTGGCACTGGGGTCAGGGCCGGTATTGCTTGTATCTGAAATGCCAGAAGCAAAGATAATAGAAGTTTCATTTGAAGAAATCCCCTTTTTTCATATCGTTTTCATTCGACGGGGAAAGTATGCAGTTATTGGGGAGGTAATATTTTGTTCCTCGTTTCAATCCAACTGAAGGAAGGTTTAGCACTTTTAATTGGGTTTTTGCCGAAGAGTCTTTCGGAATAAGCAAAAATTCCTTAAATTGCTTTCTCGTCATCATTGGACTTATGAGTATAAAAAAGTCATCCACACTCTTTATATAGGCGTCCTTTGAAATAAAGGAACAATTCGGGCATTGCCAGTTGGCCGATTGATAAACCATTGAAAATTGATAACACCTTGGACATTGCACACCATTTCGAATTTGAGTTTTTATAGTTTTGGCTGTTTTCTGGGGGTTTTGGCTGTCCTTTTATATGTTTTGGCCGTTTTCCAATGGGTTTCGCTATTTTTCAACCTGTTTTGGCTGATCAGACAATTACTGAAGCCACCCCTCTTTCTAAGAGAAAAAACCAATGATCTTTTGATAAAAAGATTACTAATTATACATTTCTAAGGAACACCAAAAAGCCAGGCTGTATTAAAAGCCTGGCTAAGGTATCTTCTTACTTTCTTATTTCGTTCCGAACAATCGGTCACCGGCATCGCCAAGTCCTGGTACGATGTATCCGTGGTCGTTCAATTTCTCATCTAGTGCGGCGATATAAATGTCAACATCAGGGTGCTCATTCTTCACAGCTTCGACGCCTTCAGGTGCGGCAATCAGGCACATAAATTTGATATGTTTAGCGCCGCGTTTTTTTAAGGCATGGATGGCATCAATAGCAGATCCGCCTGTTGCGAGCATTGGGTCAACCACGATGAAATCGCGCTCTTCCACGTCATTTGGCAGCTTCACATAGTATTCCACCGGTTTCAATGTTTCTGGATCGCGGTATAGACCCACGTGTCCAACTTTCGCAGCTGGGATCAGTTTTAAAACTCCATCAACCATTCCAATTCCTGCACGTAAAATTGGCACCAATCCAATCTTTTTCCCAGACAAAACCTTTGATTGTGTCTTGCATACCGGTGTCTCGATTTCGATATCTTCAAGCGGCATATCCCTTGTGATTTCGAACGCCATCAATGTAGCCACTTCATCTACAAGTTCACGGAATTCTTTTGTTCCTGTATTTTTATCACGTATGTATGTCAGCTTATGTTGAATTAGTGGGTGGTCGAATACGTAAACCTTTGCCACAATAATCGCCCCTTTTAATAAATTTTTCACACTTCGACTAATTTTACAGAAAAACTGTCGAATGAGCAACTCAAGCGAGGGGCCTTTAACGAAAAAAAATCGGCCCGCTATTACTAGTTAGGCCGATTTTTACTCTTAATATTCAGGATAGAGGGTAAATTTGCTTGATAAAGCACTTACTCTTTCACGAGCTTCCTCAAGTTTTGCCGCATCTTCATGATTTTTCAATGTGATGGCAATAATCGATGCAATTTCATCCATTTCTTCTAAGCCAAAGCCGCGTGAAGTAACAGCAGCTGTTCCAATACGGATACCGCTTGTAACAAACGGGCTTTGTGTGTCAAATGGAATCGTGTTTTTATTAACAGTGATGCCAACTTCATCCAGTACGTGTTCAGCCACTTTACCTGTTAAGCCAATTTTGGAAACATCGAGCAGCAGCAAGTGATTGTCTGTACCGCCGGAAACAATGGTTATGCCTTCTTTTTGTAGTCCTTCTGCAAGCCGCTTGGCATTGGCAATAATGTTTTTCGCATAATCTTTAAAGCTGTCCTGTAATGCTTCCCCAAAAGCAACTGCTTTAGCTGCGATGACATGCATTAATGGACCGCCTTGGATACCAGGGAAGATAGATTTATCAATTTTTTTACCGAATTCTTCAGTTGTTAAAATCATCCCGCCTCGTGGTCCGCGAAGAGTTTTATGAGTGGTTGTGGTTACAAATTGAGCGTATGGCACTGGATTTGGATGCAAGCCTGCAGCAACAAGGCCGGCAATGTGAGCCATATCGACCATTAAGTAAGCACCAACTTCATCCGCAATCTCACGGAATTTAGCAAAATCAATCTCACGCGGGTAAGCGCTGGCTCCTGCTACGATTAATTTTGGCTTATGCTCAAGTGCTTTTGAACGGACATCATCATAATTAATGCGGTGTGTTACTTCATCTACACCATATTCTACGAAATTATATTGAATACCGCTGAAGTTAACTGGGCTGCCGTGTGTTAAGTGACCGCCATGTGAGAGGTTCATACCAAGAACCGTATCGCCTGGCTCAAGAACTGTGAAGTAAACTGCCATATTGGCTTGTGCACCAGAGTGCGGCTGAACATTCACATACTCCGCCCCGAAGATTTCCTTCGCACGGTCGCGGGCTAAATTTTCAACAATATCAACATATTCACAGCCGCCATAATAACGGCGTCCTGGGTAGCCTTCTGCATATTTATTTGTTAAAACAGAGCCTTGTGCCTCCATTACAGCCTCGCTGACAAAGTTTTCTGAGGCGATCAATTCAATCTTTGCACGCTGGCGGCCAAGTTCCTGTTGAATGGCTTTAAAAACTTGCTCGTCCGATTGAGACAAATGCTTCATATTCGAGAGTCCCCCTTGAAATATATGTGAAAACTAAACCGTTTGAAAATTGCATCTACATTGTAGCATAAGTACTTATAAAAGACACCTATTTTTCGGTTTTTGTTAAATGGTATATTTTTTATACTAGTAAATTTATATGTTTTTTAACAAATTCCGGACAAAAAGGTTAACTAACACTTGTAATTTTCGTCTTTTTTCTCATAAACTGCTCTAACGCCGCCAATTAGTTTTGGTCTTGTTTTTGCCAGTGTCACAAGGGCATTGCCAACTGTCTTCTGTGATACGCGAACCGGTACGGCGACATGTTTTAAATGCATGCCGATTAATGTTTGGCCGATATCAATTCCCGCTTCTGCCTTGATAAATTCCACGACAACCGCATCATCCAAATGTTCAAAGGCATATGTTGCCATTGCCCCGCCAGCTTTTCGGACAGGTATCACAGATACTTCCTCCAACCTGCGCTCAAGCGCGACAGATCGTTCGACAACCACTGCCCGGTTCAAGTGTTCACAGCATTGAAATGCAAGCGCAATCCCTGTTTTCGCCTGCAGTGTTTTCAATGCATGAAAAATCATTTCTGCCACCTCAAAAGTGCCGGCTGTACCGATTCGTTCACCGGCCACCTCGCTGGTGCTGCAGCCCACGACCAAAAGCTCACCGGGTTCCAGCGCCACCTGTTCGTTGAATTCGGTTAATATGGTTTCAAGCTGTTTTTCCCATTCGTGAATCATACATGGTCGTCCTTTCAAAATAGATTTATGAACAATTTGCTTATTTTTAGGTAAAACAAGGGGCCTTTGATTGACCGGGGTAGGGGCTTTCTTTTCGGGTAATCCAGCTCGCCTGCATGGACCGGCAAAGGGATTTTTCACGCCTTTCGGGTAATCCAGCTCGCCTGCATGGACCGCCAAAACGATTTTTCCCGCTTTTCGGGTAATCCAGCTCGCCTGCATGGACCGGCAAAGGGATTTTTCACGCCTTTCGGGTAATCCAACTCACCTGCATGGACCGGCTAAACGATTTTTCACGCTTTTCGGGCAATCCAGCTGCCTGCATGGACCGGCAAAGGGATTTTTCACGCCTTTCGGGCAATCCAGCTCGCCTGCATGGACCGGCAAAGGGATTTTTCACGCCTTTCGGGCAATCCAGCTCGCCTGCATGGACCGGCAAAGGGATTTTTCACGCCTTTCGGGTAATCCAGCTCGCCTGCATGGACCGCCAAAACGATTTTCCCTGCTTTTCGGGTAATCCAGCTCATCTGCATGGACCGGCAAAGGGATTTTTCACGCCTTTCGGGTAATCCAGCTCGCCTGCATGGACCGGCTAAACGATTTTCCCCGCCTTTCGGGTAATCCAGCTCGCCTGCATGGACCGCCAAAACGATTTTCCCTGCTTTTCGGGTAATCCAGCTCATCTGCATGGACCGGCAAAGGGATTTTTCCCGCCTTTCGGGTAATCCAGCTCGCCTGCATGGACCGCCAAAACGATTTTCCCTGCTTTTCGGGTAATCCAGCTCGCCTGCATGGACCGCCAAAACGATTTTTCACGCCTTTCGGGTAATCCAACTCACCTGCATGGACCGGCAAAACGATTTTTCACACTTTTCGGGCAATCCAGCTGCCTGCATGGACCGCCAAAGGGATTTTCCCCGCCTTTCGGGCAATCCGCTCGCCTGCATGGACCGCCAAAACGATTTTCCCTGCTTTTCGGGTAATCCAGCTCGCCTGCATGGACCGCCAAAACGATTTTTCCCGCTTTTCGGGTAATCCAGCTCATCTGCATGGACCAGCAAAGGGATTTTCCCCGCCTTTCGGGTAATCCAGCTCATCTGCATGGACCAGCAAAGGGATTTTCCCCGCTTTTCGGGCAATCCAGACCATCTGCATTAGCCAAAGTGGACCTCTTCCCTCATGATCAATCTATAACCTAGTCATTGCTGACAAGGCGTTTTACATATGTTTTTCTTCATACTCCGTAATTTTTCCAATACGGTTGGCATGGCGTCCGCCTTCATATTCGCCAGTCAGCCAGATTTGGGCAATTTCTCTTGCAAGGCCAGGGCCGATAACACGCTCACCCATGGCAAGCATGTTGCTGTCATTATGATTACGTGTGGCTTTGGCACTGAATGTGTCATGGCAAAGGGCACAACGGATTCCTTTTACTTTGTTGGCAGCGATGCTCATACCGATGCCTGTCCCACAAATTAAAATACCGCGGTCAAATTCACCGCTGGCTACTTTTTCTGCCACCGGAAGAGCATAGTCCGGATAATCAACAGATGTCTCACAGTCACAGCCAAAATCTACGTATTCAATCTTTAGTTCATCAAGTAAATTGGCAATCTCCTGGCGAATATGAATACCGCCGTGATCAGATGCGATAGCTACTCTCATTTCAAATTCCTCCTAAAATTAAATCTGTCTTCATTTTGACACACAGTTTAAAAAATATAAAGTATTGGATATCCTTAAAAAAAATAAAAACCCTCTATTTTTTATAGAGAGTCTGTTAGGAATTAATTTTACGAATGACTTCGTCAATCAGTTTTTTGAGTTCCTGGAAGGTGTCCTCATAATCCTTCAGGCTGCCGCCATAGGGGTCAATGACATCAAGATCCGCAGATTCCCCGCTAAATTCCTTTAAGGTGAACACTTTTTCAGACGCCTTTGGATATTGCTGCTGGATAGCCGCTTTATGGGAACCCGTCATGGTTAAAATGAAATCCGCCCATTCCACTTCCCTATCGGTTAGCGGCTGTGATTGATGGCTGTAGGAGATTTGATTGTTCTCCAACACGTGCTTGGCATGCGGCGATGCATCACTGCCGCTTGCCGCAAAGATCCCTGCCGACTTTACTTCAATGCCATCCACTTCTTTGCTTTTTAAAATGGCAGCCGCCATTGGACTTCTGCACGTATTGCCGGTACAGACAAACAAAATGTGCTTCAATGATTTTCCCCCCTTTCCCTCATTATTATTATAGGCTGTTTGATAAAAAACTTCCATTAGACCTAAAAGAACGTGCTTAGCATCTTGATTCCAAATGCCAGAAGAATGGCTCCGCCAAGTGCTTCACTGTATGCCCCGAGCCAGCCTCTTACTTTTCTTCCTAATAGCAAACCGGCCCATGTCTGAACCGTCGCCACAATACCAAAGCACAAGAGGACAAATGCCGTCTTAGCTCCGTAAATCCCCAATGTCAGCCCGACAGAGAAGCTGTCCAGACTCACACTTAGGGCAAATGCCAATAAGCCAAAGCCGATTGGGGTAATGACGCTTTCGGCTTCTTTTTTTAAGCTTGACCAAATCATTTGCATTCCTAATACAATTAATAACAATCCTCCAACCCAGGATGCGAGATCACCAAATTTATCTGATAAAAGTTTTCCGGCAAGAATACCGGCTAACGGCATGATGACATGGAATAAGCCAATTGTAAGGCCGATTTCAAAAATTTTCCTTAGGCGCAGTTTATACATACCCATCCCCAGTCCAACTGAGAAGGCATCCATGCCAAGTGCTGCTGCCATGATCACTAATGTAATAATTTCACCGACGATATCTGTCATTACGCTTACGCCCCCCTTGGACTAACTATTTCAACTTATGCACGTCCAAAGGGTTTTAGAATTCATATTGAGAAATGAGTGCTTTTGCCTGTAAAAAAAGCACCAGTTCCCATGCTAAAAAGGAATACTGATGCTTCTAAGTTATTCGGAAATCATTTTATTTCCTGCTGCCTTTTGCAGACGGTTCATGATAGCCAAGCCGACACCTGTGGTTGGGAACATTTCACTGAAAATAACATCCACTTCACTTTGATTAAATTTGCGCAGTGTATCATAGAGCATGGCGGCCACTGTCTCCAATTCAGCGCGCCTGCCGCATGCAAACACAACATCCGCATCAAACTCACCCGTATGCTCTTCAGTTGTCAGCACCCCAACCCGCAGTCCTTCCTGCTTTTTTTCCTCTACTAATTGCTGCAAAAAGACTCTGGTGCCTGATACCAAATACAATGGTGCATTGGGGGCATAGTGGCGGTATTTCATTCCCGGCGCTTTTGGACGGGCCGTTCCTTCAGTATTTGTTAAAGCAGGATCGATCCGGACTTGTCCAACAGCTGCTTCAAGCTGTTCTTTTGTAATGCCGCCCGGTCTCAAGATCACAGGGATTTCCTCTGTGCAGTCAACCACAGTGGACTCCACGCCAACTCCAGTTGGTCCCGCATCCAGTACACCGGCGATCTTTCCATTCAAGTCATCCATGACATGCTGCGCTGTGGTTGGACTTGGTTTGCCTGAGCTGTTGGCACTTGGTGCGGCAATCGGGAGTCCGCATTGTCTGAACAATGCCAATGCCACAGGATGGTCCGGCATTCGAACCCCGACTGTATCCAAACCCGCCGTTGCTTTTTCAGACAAGGCGCCCTGTTTCTTTTTAAAAATAATGGTCAACGGGCCCGGCCAGAACTGGTCCATTAAGACCTCAGCCTTTGCCGGTATTTCTGCTGTGAATTGTTCAAGCTGAGCAATGTCCGCGATGTGAATAATTAACGGATTATCCACTGGACGGCCTTTTGCCTCAAAAATTTTCGTGACCGCCTCATCACTTTCAGCATTGCCGCCAAGTCCATAAACGGTCTCGGTTGGCAGAGCAATCACTTCGTTATCCCGTAAAAAATGAGCTGCATCCACAATATGTGGATTACTTTCTAATTTATCCACATATTTATCCACTTTCCAAACATTTGTATTCATAAGTTATCCACCTTTATACTTTGCAAAGTCTTTATCGAATTTTGGCGAAATCAGGCGCTTTTACACATATTTTTCACTTAATACGTCTGAAAGTATAAAAGAAGGAGGTTATAAATACAAGTCTTATCCACAAATTGTGCATAAGTTCCTTAAAAAAGTGGATAACTTTGGCGATATATCCACAATATTATAAGGAAATCACTAAAAATAGAGAGTTATCCACATTTAGGATATGCTGAATATG
Source organism: Neobacillus mesonae (assembly GCF_023715155.1). Taxonomy (GTDB): domain Bacteria; phylum Bacillota; class Bacilli; order Bacillales; family Cytobacillaceae; genus Neobacillus; species Neobacillus mesonae_A. The sequence goes on along the minus strand of NZ_JAMBNQ010000002.1, from coordinate 184,490 downwards.
TTCTGAATCGTAAAATTCATCTGGTAATTCACTTGGTTCCATTTTCTTGAAGCCCATTAATTCAAAAAATGGCACCGTCACTGCTTTATTTGTCGCTAAAAATAAACGATCCATTCCTTGTCCCTTCGCAAACTTCACCATTTGATCGAACAGAACGAAGATTTCCTGTTCAGCTTGTCCAGGAGACAGGACCAGTGAACGCAGCAACCCATCCTTTTGAAATACTTCCATACCAAGTGTGCCCTTAATCTCGGAGTTTTCATTCTCCAATATTAAAAAGGAACTAACCGTTTCATCTGTCAGCCCATCTGTCCCAAGGTCCGCCTTCACTAGAAAATCCTTTAATGGCTCCAAATCGTTGATATCAGCCTTCCGGATCAATCCCTGCATCCTTTTCCACCTCATTTTTTAAATTCTATTCTATGAATATGGAAAAAATAGAAGAAATAGAACAGGGAATCTAGTAATTTTTTGTTAGCGGCAATATCAACGAATAAGAGAAGGTTTATTCAATCCGTGGAATAGACCTTCTTTTATTCATTTATCGTCCGGACGATACCGGCGATTTCATGCGAATTTCATAGCCGCTAAAGATTCTGCCATATAAACAGGCAAAACTCATTTGTAAAGCAGACGCAATATAGAAAGGCAGAGAGAGTGAGCCTAATCCAAATAGATAACCTGATAAATACGGTCCGATTGACATTGGCAATCTCATTGAAAAGAGGTTAATGCTTGATGCAAAGCCGCGGCGCATGTCCCGGGTCAAGCTTACACTCAGCGCCTGCTGTGCCCCTTGTGTTCCCCGGTTTAAAGCCGTTCGTATGATATACACGGCTGAAACAAGTGCATAAGATGAAAGAATAGGCATCAAAATCAGAAGCAGGCTTGCTGCGAAACGAACCAACACAATCGATTGGATAGTACCATGTTTTTCAGATAATCTTGCTTGTAAAATAGAGGTCATGCCCGTCACAAAAAAGGTAATCGCCAGCGTGCTGCCAATTTGTGTTGTACTGGCCCCAAATTTAGCCGCAAACCAGTACGACATCATCGGTCCTGTCAGTCCAATAGCAATTCCATTCAAAATGTTGATCGCAGCCAATTTTAAAACAGAACGGTTTTCTTCCTGTAAAATCTTCATCTCCTGTTTTCCTGATTTAGATTCCTGCTTCCGGTCCGCCTTCCCATCCTGAACGGTTAAAATAATGGACGCCGTAACAAGCGATAAGACATTGATAAAACAAAATACAAGACGGTAGGATTCTGCCGGCAGATACTTTTCCCATAACGTCAATGCCCCTGCCAGCATGGCACCCGCCGCCATTCCGAAAAAGCTGAGAGCATTATTTAGACTATATACCTTTCCGCGTTCAGCTGCCGGGATAAAATGAGCGAGCCAAGCCTGCTCCGCCGGGGCGCACGGACTGGGTGACCCAGCCTCCGCTTTCCCAAAGCCGGTAAGGGTAATAGCTATGAACAGCAAGATAGGGTTCGTCGATAATACCCCTATTAACGCACATCCGGCGGTTAGTAACTCTGAAAAAAAGATAAACGGTTTTCTGCCGTAAAGGTCGCTATAGATGCCGATCACAGGGGCAAGTCCGACACTTAGCAGGCCGCCGGCTGCAATGACACTTCCAATCGCCGCCGTGCTCCACCCTAACGAATGAAGATATAATGTCAAATCTACCACCAGCATGCCTTGTCCAATACTTCTTACTGCATTGACCAGCATGAGCTTTTTCGCCTCAAGATGGATGGATCCATCTGATGTCTTCACTTTTACCACCACTTTTTTATGAGTTTCTTTATGTACTTTTTATCATTTCAGTATTTATATATTTTCAGCTTTGAAACTTGTCCAGTTCGCTGGGCGGACCAAGGCGCTTATAAGATTCTAACTAAAAGAGTGCCAAAATATCGTGTTTTTTATACATCAAAACACACTATAGGATACTGCCACATAAGATGTTTAAAAATCTGGCAGGTGAAGCAAGATAACAGGGGGCAGACTGCCTGATGGAAAATAAGGATTTGTTTAAAAAGGAAGTAAGTAATATGGTGAAGAAACTTAAATGGAAAGAATTCATCCGAAATATAAAAAATAATATTTATATCCTGTATTTGGCCTGCCGTCATCCGAACACACCGTGGTATGCAAAAGCTTTATCCTTATTGATTGTTGCCTATGCATTAAGCCCGATTGATTTGATTCCAGACGTGATACCGGTATTAGGTTATTTAGATGAAGCCATTCTTCTGCCCCTGGGAATTTTAGGAGCCTTTAGCTTAATACCGAAGGAAGTATTGAATGAATGCCGCGTGCAAGCGAGCCAAACGCCGAAAAAACTGCAAAAAAAATGGGCGGGTGCAATTATTATCATGCTGATTTGGATCAGCCTTGCCACATCAATTCTATTTAGATGGGTTATATAGGTTTTGTAATCGGGGGAATATGATCCATCAAAAAAGTGCCAAGGGGTATGTACAAGTCCCCTATAGCACTAAAAAATGAAATACTGATTATTTACTTGGGGCAATCGTTTTTCGGGCGTGATGCCCTCGATAGATTAAGGCTGATGATTTTACAGTATTCCCCTCATCAGCCTCCCGAATGGCCATTTTTATCAAATGATGGTCCGGCGCCAATTGGCAGACTGGATCGGCTGCATGTGCATCCCCAGTCAACGCATAAGCCTGACAACGGCACCCGCCGCCGTCCTCATGGCGGAATTTGCATGATTGGCATGGCTCAGGCATCCATGCATCCCCGCGAAAATGGTTAAAGGATTTTGATTCATACCAGATATGTTTTAAAGAGGATTCACGGACATTTTCAAACGATAATTCTTTCATCATCCCGGCCGTCGGGCATGGAAGGACAGACCCATCAGGTGCTGCCGTAAGTGCAATTGCCCCCCAGCCCCCCATACATGGCTTGGGTGACGATGCATAATAATCAGGAATAACCCAAATAATTTCCATTCTATTCCCAAGCCTTGCTTTTGCAGCTTCATAGATCTCCCTGGCCCGCTCAATCTGTTCCATACTTGGAAGAAGCCGCTCCCTGTTAAGTAAAGCCCAGTTATAATATTGGGTATTCGCCAGCTCCAGCCGTTCAGCCCCCAATTCCTCGGCAAGCTGAATGATTTCATCCAAATGATCAAGATTCATCCGGTGCAGCACCACATTTAAGGACAAATGCAGTCCGGCCTTTTTTACCGACATGGCTGCTTCCCGTTTTTTCTCAAAGGCTTTATATCCGCCAATGCGGTTGGAAAGCGTTGCTTCACCCGCCTGAAAGCTTACCTGCACATTTGCCAGACCAGCCTCCTTAAGCCTTGAAATCTTTTCTGCTGATAATCCAATGCCGCTTGTAATGAGATTGGGGTACATTTCTAATTCATGTGCATGGCGGATCAGAACCTCCAAGTCGTCTCGTAAAAGCGGCTCCCCGCCTGAAAAATGGACCTCAACGACACCTAGATCAGCTGCCTCTGAGAGAACACGGCACCATTCCTCTGTTGTAAGTTCCAATGCCTTTGAGGTCAGGTTTAAAGGATTCGAACAATATGGGCAATGTAAAGGGCACCGATGGGTCAGCTCTGCAAGCAGTGAAAAAGGGGGCTGGACCCCGTTATGACGTTTGGTTATTTTCTGTTGCATGTCTTTGAACCACCACCCATCCTTGATCCTCCATTTCCTGAAGAAATTTGGAAATATCCGCCTCCATGGTTGTTAAATCTGGTAATTCACCTGCATCAGCTGCTTTAGTATCTGTCAGCAGAGAAGCCCTCATCTTTTCGGTTATAGCAGGCACCGTCTGCCTCCCGTCACATAAAGTAAGAATAGCTGCTGCTGTTTCATTTAAAACGACAACCCTTTCCGGTAATAAAAGAAGATGTTTTTCTCTCACCTTATCAAATTTCAGCCGCGCCTTTGCCGCGAGCTTTGGAAAGCTGCTAGTTAAAATGGACTCCACCACCCATCCTTTATCTTTGAGAGTGAAAACCTTCTATTCTATTTTTGCAGGATATGCCTTTTCAATGGCATCAAGCTGCGCCCATAATACATCACACTTAAATTTCAAAGCATCAACTGCCCGCTGCTGTTCTTCAGGTGATTGACAATAAGTTAAAACAAGCCTAAGAGCGCAATCTGAATCACGCGGCGCTTGCGTTAGACGATTTTGAAAATATTCAAAACCTCTGCTGTCTATCCATGGATACAATCGTTCAAGTACTTTCATTCTCTTTGAGATGAGATCTGGTGAAAATAATTCAGTTAAGGACGAGGCTACTGCTTCAATCCACGGTTTTGTCCGGGCGAAATGAACATAGGCATCAACAGAAAAGCGGACGCCCGGCACTACATGGTCTTCCCGTAATATTTCTTCCCGGGTCAACCCTACCGCTTCACCCAGCCGCAGCCATGCTTCAATCCCTCCCTTTTCTTCATGCGTGCCATCATGGTCAAGAATCCGCTGAATCCATTCCCTCCTTAACTCCCTTGAAGGCAGATTCGAAAGAATAGCTGCATCTTTAATCGGAACGGATTTCTGATAGTAGTATCGATTGGCGACCCAGCCTTGAATCTGTTCCCGGGTTAATTTTCCTTGGTGCATGGCTATATGAAACGGATGCTTGTCATGATAAAACGAACGTCCGACATCCTTTAACCGCTCTGTCAATTCACCCTTTGTCAAAGGCTTCTCCCTGCTTGCGACCTTGCTTTGTCCAAGCATCATTACACCTCCACTTCCATCCCGTCATAGGCAATTTCAATTCCAAGGCGCTCCAATATTTCTCTTTCTAAAGAATCCTTTCTTAATATAGGATTACTATTGTTAATATGAATCAGAATTTTCCGCTCAGCAGGATAAGATGCCAATTTTTCCGCAATACCTGATGGGCCGCTAATCGGTAAATGGCCCATACTTCCGGCATCGCGTTTTGCTGCCCCCATCTTGACCAACTCGTCTTCCGACCAAAAGGTTCCGTCAACCATCAAGATATCTGCTTTCTGCAAACATGCTTCTATCTCTGGAGTAATGTTTACTAACGTAGGGAAAAAAGCAAGACTTCTGCCGGAAATCTCATTATGCAGAACCAATCCGACCTCCCATAAATCATCTAAAGATTTGTCTTCCTTATCCAGCTTGGCATAAAGCGGCGGTTTCCTTGAAACAGGGACCGTCTCCACGATGATCGTTCCTTCACCTAAATCCCCCACCTGCTTCATGAAATCAGGATGGAGAGATTGCCATTCCCATGAGCAATAGTTTTTTAACATACGAATCACCGGAAAGTCTTCCTGAAGACACTCTTTTACGGTCTCAGTACCGAAAATAGTTAAACAAGAACCTTCCCTTAATGACAATAATCCAATCGTATGGTCGAGCTCGGCGTCAGTTAAAATAACCCCTGCCAGCGGTGTCTCCCTTATTCCAGGGCCCGGATGGAGTGCAGCAAATGATTCCATTTGTCTGTGAACATCCGGGCCGGCATTAATAAGGTACCAATCCTTATCATTGGCAGTAATGGCAAGGGATGATTGTAATAACGGTTTGAGTGCTTTGTTTCCTTCGCGGGCATCACGGCAATTTGAGCATGCGCAGTTCCACTGAGGAAAGCCCCCTCCTGCCGCCGTTCCTAAGACTCTAATTCGAATTTGCCTTCAGTCCTTTCGTTTGCCATTTGAGTATCATTGTTACCCATTTCCTGCCGTTTTCCCAATCGCCTTGCCACTTGCCACCCAATCGCCGCATTGGTCAACCCCATCAACGGGAATAATATATAATCTCCAAGCGGATCAGGGAGCAGGAGATCTACAATCAGCCAGCCTCCAGCTGTAGTACATCCAATCAGCGCACCAATCAGCGCCAGCAGGCGGTTCTTTTTCATTTACACTACCTCCGTTCAATTTGTTGTAGCATGAAAAATTTCTAATGAGGCAAGCAGATTCTGTGCTAGCCGATATAGCTATACATGGTCACTTCAGAAGCAGTGTTAATCACTTTATACTCAGGCTTTATCCACATGTTGTCTCCCCCTTTCATAAATCTCCGAACACTGTCTGCTATCAAGGAGTTCAAATTTTTCCTTGTCATCTTCATCTTATGTAGACAGATATCCCAAAATAACTAGAATTTCGACTTATAGTTGTCCAAAAGCTTACGAAGTTTTGCAATATAGTGCAAAAAGGGACAAGAACTGTTGATGAAAAATGAAAAAGGCCTGAGTCCATTCAAATCGGACTCAGGCCTTTTACTTGTTTTTCTCTCAGTAGAGATATTTTACTTTTTATTAGCCAGCCATTTTGCTAGCGCTTTTGCTTGATCAGCATCAACAAGGCCACCCGGCATCCGCCCGCCTCCGTTAATAATTTGCTTTTCAATCTCCTCCTGAGACATGGAAGAACCGACATGTTTTAGACTAGGGCCGGCTCCTCCTTCAAGATTTTGACCATGGCAGGATATACAGCTCTTATTGTAAACAGCTTCTGCGTTTATATTAGCAGTCTGCTTTTTAGGTTTTTCTTTATTTCCATGGCTGCCTTCATTCGAATCATCGTTTTTGCCTGAACCTTGAGGACTCTTTTCAGGTGTGGCTGACAGTTTACCGCCAAGACCAAAGGCAACCACCTTCGTTCCGGTTACGAACACCACATATTGTTTCCCGTTTTCTACGTAAATCGATGGAGCCATCATAATTTGTTCGCCGCCGCTTTTTGCATTCCATAAAACTTTTCCGGTTTTTACATCCATGGCGTTGACGGTTCCGTCCAGTTCACCGTAAAAGGCAAGCCCTGATGCTGTACTAGTAAAACCGCCGCGCATCGGTTGTTTCGTCTTGTTCTGATAGACCTTTTTACCGGTATTCACATCAATAGCAGTGATGGTGCCGTTTATCTCCTCACCTTTCGGGGTGATGACAACGGCAGTACCCGGGAATAGCCCATTTTTTTCTTCTAACTCTTTTTCGTCTTTTGCTGCAACCCCTATGGACGGTGCATTAATTCCCGGAATTAGGACATAATTGGTGGTTGGATCATAGGTTTCAGGGGCGTAGTTTTCCCCGCCTTCCACTCCAGGCCATTGCGGCACTGATGTCTTCTCATCCGTTGTCAGAGGTGAATGCTTGATTTTCACAAATGGAACACCATCATAAATGGTTTCACCTGTTTTCGCATCCCAAGCAAACCATTTTCCGTTTTTACCGCCATGAACAACGATTTTTCTTTTACTTCCGCCAACATTAGCATTCAGAACCATTGGCGTCGCGGCAGCATCATAATCCCACTCGTCATTTTCAACTTCTGATTTTGCCCAAATTAATTTACCGGTTTTACTATCTAAAGCAACCACTGAATCCGTATAAGGATTTTTACCTGGGCGGGCTTTTATAAAGAAGTCAGGGGCAGGATTTCCAACGCCGAAATACATCATATCGGTATCCGGATCAAATGACATTGGATTCCAGACAGCACCGCCTCCGATAAATTTACCCTTCACCCAGTCTTTTCCTTGCTCAGGAACCGTCCAGAAAGGCTGATCCCAAGCAGGACTTAAATCACTTGCTTTAAAGGCCATAACAAAGCCGCGGATTCCATTATCACCGCCGCTGCTTCCAACATAGACATTACCTTTGTAGTACATAGGGGCAGATGTTTCATAATACCTGTTTTCAAGTGTGACCCCTTTCATACTGTCTACGTCCCAGAAATTAATCATTTTAACTAATTTTCCAGTTTTCGCATCGAGCTTAGCTAGTCGATTATCTGCAATAAGTACAAAAACATTTCCTTCCGCCACTGCCACCCCTCGGCTGGCAACAACTTCTAACAGGCTTAGGTCTGCATTATCGAGATGGTCTTGTACCTCTTTAGGAGGCTGCCAATCCCAAATCTTTTTTCCATTTGAAGCATTGATGGCAAACACTCGGTTAAAGGAAGTCGTTACATACATAACCCCATCCTTCACAACTGGATAATCCTCAGAGGCATTTTGGACTTTTTTACCCCAGGTTGCTAAATCTGATTGCCAGACAATACCTAAATCCTTCACATTATCTTTTGTAATTTCTTTATAAGGGACATGCCTGGTTTGTTGGTAATCATATCCCCAAATTGGAAAGCCGGTATCTTTTTTCACTTCGGTTGTTTTCTTTTCGGCCGTGTCTTGCTTTTCCTTGTTGTTTGTTTGACAGCCGACAATTAACATGACAGCCAGAAAAGAAATGCTGAACGTTTTAATATAACGCTTCAACTTCAAGAGAATACCTCCTATACTATAATTTCCTTAGTGGTCAAATCATTTCCCTAATTGCCTCGTGTATTAGGATGTTTTCAAGTTCTCCCTATAAGGAAGGTACTTACATTATAAAGACCCGCCACTTTTTCTATAATGAGTAAAACCTGCCTTTATTATGCAAATGAAAGAAGCAGAATAGACTTAAAAATTAAATTATGTTTTACCTTGGGTTTGGGTTTTCTTAAGAATATTTACTAAAAATGGAGACAATCTATAAACGAGGATGTTTAAAACTTTTGACATTCTTAAAAACATAATTTAGGAGGCCGATTTATGAGGGTTTTTTCAAATGTTATAAAGGTTGGATTTGCCTTATTTCTTTCTTTAAGCATTGTATTGGTTTCTTCCATAAGCACTCTGGCTGCGGAAAAAACAATTGGTTCTGCTGAAAATAACGGAATTAAACTTACAATCAATGACTATACCATAAAGAACTATGGTCAAGAGATGGTGGTGCATTATACCGTTCAATCCACCTCAGGACAGCAAATAGATGGGAAAAGCCTAATCCAAAAGCCTGGTTTTATGATCGGCAATAAGTTTGTTCAAGGAAACGATACTTGGCATAAAAAAGTGAGCAATCAACAATACCAAGGCGCCATTACAGTGCACCTGCCACAATATATTCCCGCAACTTCCAATGTATCATTTGATTCAGACACGGTTTTGAATCAAAAAGGCCAATGGACCATTAACTTCCAAATAAAAAAATGATCGTACATATAAGACTGCCTCCATACTTTCGGAAGCAGTCTTTTTCATGATTTTAAAAAAGGAAGTAAATTTCCCACGATTTGCATAATTTAGGAATCCCATAGGGCACCATAACATTGTTCTTATAATATTAGATCCTTTAAGGAGGGAGCAAGCTGAAACATTTCATGATTAGAGATTCACTACATAGTCATTATTTCACCATGTGAGGAGGTATTTTCATGAGGCGTTATTTAAAAGCAACTGGGTCAGTTTTGCTGGCCAGTATGGTCCTTATTGGCTGTCAAACGAATAATAAGCAGAACAATGCAAATAAAAAGGAAGAAACCAAAGAATCCAACCAGGCAGATCAGGGAAAAGAGACAGGATTCCCATATTGGGGGTATGACCTGCAGCATACCCGGCATGTTCCCTATAAAGAAATAACAAAAGATAATGTAAAAAAGATGGGGATAGTCTGGCAGCAGGATATCATGGAATGGAATAAGGATATTCCTAATTTACAAGAAGATTTCCCTGTTGTAGAAAACGGGGTCATGTATGTAACTAGTGCAAAAAATCACGTCTTCGCCATCGATGCCGCAAGCGGAAAGAAACTTTGGGCATGGACACCTCCTAAGGAGGTACTTGACCATCTTAATAGTTTGCCGTGGCAATCCAATGTAGCAAGCAGAGGTGTCGCTGTGGCCAATGGAAATGTCTTTGTCTTGATGATCGATAATCGGCTGGCCAAGCTTGATGCGAAAACAGGAAAGTTGATAAAAATGGTTAACTTTTGGGATTATGAACCCACCATTAAGTTAGAAAACCGATATTATGAATCTTCGGCCCCAATGTATTATGATGGCAATGTTTACGTTGGAAGCAGCGGTGGTGACAATGGTACACGCGGCTTCGTTTGGGCATTTAAAGCAGACACCCTTGAACCGCTTTGGAAAGAACCATTTTGGACCGTTCCTGAAAGAGGAAAGGGCTGGGCAAAGGGAAAATATACGGGCGGAGGCTCCGTTTGGACACCAATGTCATTCGATCCAGATACTGATATGATGTATTTTGCAGTAGGGAATCCAGCCCCTGACTTTTACGATGAAGGCAGGAAAGGGAAAAATCCATATACAGATTCCATCGTTGCTTTAGACAGTAAAACAGGAAAATTTAAGTGGGCATCCTCCCAAGTTGATCACGATGTATGGGATTATGATGCTGCCGCGACACCAATGGTCCTCAATGCAAAAGTCGGCGGGAAAAAGCAGAAGATTGTAGTTGAAGGCGGAAAAAATGGAAAATGGTATGCATGGGATGCCAAAACTGGAAAAACCATTTATGATGGTGTACCGTTTGTCAAAATTGAACATTCAACACCACCAAGCGATAAGAGTAAAGTGAAACTGCAATGGCCGGGTACGCCAGGCGGTGAAAGCTATGCTCCAGAGACGTATGATCCAGAGACAAACTATGTGCTTATTCCGGGTATAAATTCCCCGAATTTAATGTTAGCCGCAAAAGACCGAGCAGAGATTGCAAAAGACAACAATACCTTCCCTGGTACAAAGATACTTCCTTTACCTGAAGGTGTAGATCCTTCTGGTACGATTACAGCGATTGACATTAATACAGGGAAAAAAGTTTATCAAATCGAAACCGATGATCCAATGTATGGTGGATTCACAAGTACTGCCAGCGGTCTAGCCTTTTACGGAGAATTGGATGGTACGGTGAATGCACTTGATATTAAAAAAGGGAAAATCTTATGGAACATGAAAAGCGGCGGAAAACAAATTAAAATGGCGCCTTCCATTTATATGGTTGACGGCAAACAATATGTCGCAGTGATTACTGGCGGAACGAGAGTTGTGGTTTATGGACTCGGCGGTAAGCAGTCTGTCGCAGCCCCTGATAAAAATGCTAAATTACAAGGGCAGGCAGACGTCGTGATTGATCCAGAAAAGGTTTACCAAAAAAGTTGTATTTCTTGTCACGGCGATAATCTTCAGGGCGCAACAGCTCCAAGTCTTCAACACATAGGTAAAACTATGTCCAAAGAAGAAATATTGAATCAAATCTTAAATGGCGGCGACCGGATGCCGGCAGGCCTGGCTAAAGGTGCTGAAGCTGAAGCACTAGCAGACTGGCTGTCCAAAAAGAAATAATAGATATGTAAGGATCCAGGTTTTAAAAACCAGTTGGCCCGTTTTTTCAAAAGCAATCCGGGTCCGATTCTTCCTTCGGACTCAGATTGTTTCATTTAAAAAGAAGCGGCGAAACCTATAAACGAAATATAAGGATGGTGGTAAAATGAGGAACTTATGGAAACATACCATGCGTTTCAGCGGAGTCGCCCTATTCATTTGCTTACTCATCGGCTTAGCCTCCCCTGCATTGACCAGTGCCCAATCCATGCCAAATCAGGGCTTAGGCTCAGTTGAGGATAACGGAATCAAACTGACATTAGATGGCTATTCCATCGTAAACCATGGTCAAAATATTAGGCTGCATTATACGATAAAATCCAATACGGACATTGAAGTAAATCCGCAGGCCGCGAGCCTGATGGACAGTCCGCATCTTTGGATTGAACACACATTAGTTCGTGAAAACTCCGATACGTTTAAAAAAGTAGGAAAAAACGAATATAAAGGAACAATAGAAGCACAGCTGCATCACTACAGACCTGAAAATCCTCATATGACATTTAAAACGAATGGGATTTTGAATCGAAAGGGCGAATGGACTATTCGATTTGTCCTTAATAATGCTGAATTCTAATATAAGCATAGAAGCACCCCGTATCATTCTTTAAAATGGTACGGGATTTCATTTTTGATTTGATCTTTCATTAAGAACAAACAACATAAATTAAAACAATCCAAAAATTTGATTATGTCAAAGTAAAGTGACGGCCTTACTAAATAACTGAAACTGGACAATGGCCAAGTTGGAATTTTTCACCTTCATAAAAAGAAAAACCAGCCCTGATTCGGACTGGCTGCTTTAATGAAAAAGCTTATCCCATAATTCTACTACAAAGAATTTCACCTTTACCGGCTGCTCATCTTCTTTCGTGTACACAGGTGCTGTTTCCACTTCTTTCTTTTCCACTTTCACAGTATCTGCCTTTTCTTTAGATGACTCTTGATTGACTTCCGGTTTTTCGTTTTCTTCTGCTTTTTCTACTGGCTCTTCCACTGTCTGTTCATTTTTCTCTGCTTTTTCCAAAGGCTGTTCGTTTTCAGGCTGCTCTTTAGATACTGTTTTTTGTACCGGTTCTTCTTGGACTTGCTCTTTCACCACTTCTTTTTTCTGCTGCACTGGTTCTGCTGCCTTTGGAGCTTCTTCTTTTTCCTGCTGCACTGATTCTTCTGTTTTAGGAGCCTTTTCTTCTGCCGTTTTTTCGCTTACCGCTACATCATTTTCCTTTTCGCTCACTGATTCTTTCTTTTCTGTTACCGGCTGCTCGTCTTCTGCCGTTTCATTTTTTGTTTCCACAGGCAACCCCGTTACATTTTCTTTTGCTGCTGCCGTCTCTTCAAACCCTTCACTTGTCACCGCTACACCATTTGAAAAATCAAGAAAACATAATGGCGGGTAAAGAACACACCACCAATTGGCTCCCTCGCCCTTCCCTAAAGTAATGAGGATTGCCTGATACTTTCCTGCTGGATATAAAAATTGCCCATATAATTTCGTTGGAAACTGTACCTTGCGAAATTCTACTTTTACCGATTGATCCGAACCCTGTTCTTGAACTGTTTTTTCAGCAATTGCTTGAATTTCCGGAAGCTTTGCCTTGATGACCTCTCTTGCCTTTTCCATTGAAGTCAGGTCCTTGACCCAAAGCTCTATTTTGGCATTGACGGCATCGCGCACTTTCCGTTTGATTCTTTGATCCTCTTCAAAATCACTATTTGCTAGAATCCTAAGGCGTATTGCTTCCCCAGGAATGACAATTGATTCCTTTGCGACTGCTTCATTTTTTGGCATATATAAATTTAGCATCGTGGCTAACGATAATACACATAAATATCCCCATACTAATAATTTACTCCTCATTTCCGGCACCATCCCTTCACTATCAACAGTGTGGACAAAATGCCAGTATCTTAAACTAGTAAATTTAAAAAAATCTAGTAAATTTGGGGATGCATGAGATATTTACGTTAGGAAAAACTATTCCCGTAAACCTTCATATCCAGGAGGAAAAACGTGATTCTATTAACTGTGATTTCGATTGTATTATTTCTGGCAGTAATGTGGATGCCAAAAAAGATTCCCTATTTGGAAATGTACACAACATACTTTTTCACAGCCTTTTTAGCCACCATGTCTGATGTCTATTTGGACGCCAAGTATAATCTTTACGGTTTTTTCGGAAAAGGTGTGGATCTAGAATATATCCCTATTTTCGTTATTATTTATCCTGCCTATAGTTTGCTTATTGTAAATTTTTACCCCTATAACAAGCCGATATACCGAAAAGTGAGGTATCTTTTAATCTGGTGTGCCGTCACCCTTGTTTTCGAATACGCTTCCCTATTTACAAATATATTTTATTATAATGCCTGGAAGTTTTGGTATTCTATCATCTGTTACCCAGTCATTAACGCCCTTATTCTGCTGAATGTAAAGGTGACAAGGAATTTATCCAACGGCCGCAAACTTTTTTTAAAAAAATAAGACTTCAGAGCCTATTCTCCGAAGCCAATTTCAGCAAATACCATCCGGTCCTTGCCATTGATATCATTCACAACGTCAACCTTCACACCAGGGAACGTCTTTTTGAAAAGCGCGGCAACTGCCTCACCCTGTCCAGCTCCTATCTCAAAACAGACAAGTGCCTGAGGAGCCAGCACCTGCGGCAGTTCAATCATAAAACGGCGGTAGAAATCAAGCCCGTCTTCCCCCGCAAACAATGCCCGATGCGGCTCATGCTCTGTCACTACTTCTGACATCCACTCCTGATCCCCGGTTGGAATATACGGCGGATTTGACATCACCACATCAAGCATGGTCCCGCGCTCGATAAAAGGCTGAAGTAAATCTCCCTCGATGAACTCCACATCTGCCCCCAGCCGTGAAGCATTCTCCCGTGCAACATCCAATGATTCTCCAGAGATATCGGTGCCTGAGACTATAAAATTACACGATTCCGCCCTGCGTGAACAATTACATTCAAGCTTCATCGTGATGGCAATGGCGCCGGAGCCTGTGCCGATGTCAGCCAGTTTGATTTGAGGCTTTGCGGCAAACAGCCTGTCGATTCTTTGAAGTGCACCATGGACAAGTTCTTCGGTTTCCGGCCTTGGGATTAGGACGGCCGGATTGACGAGAAAGGTTCGGCCGTAAAATTCCTCTGAGCCGATAATATACTGTACCGGAACTCCGGAGACATGTTCATGAACCGCCTTTTCAAAACGAATCCAAACATCTTCCGTTAAATCATCCTTCATATTGGCAAATAATTGTGTCCTTGAAAACCCGGTGAACGCCTTAAGCAAAAGTTCTCCCGCATTCTGGTCACGGCCGGCATCCGATAAAAAAGAAGAAGCCCATTTCAGAGCTTCAAATACCTTTTTACTCATTTGCCGCATTTTCCAATCGTTTGGCTTGGTCCTCAAGAATTAAGGCTTCAATAATCTCATCCAGCTTGCCTTCAATGATTTGATCAAGCTTTTGAATTGTTAAACCAATACGGTGGTCAGTTACCCGGTTTTGCGGATAATTGTACGTACGAATCCGCTCCGAACGGTCCCCGGAACCAACGGCTGATTTCCGCACTTGGTCATATTCCGCCTGTGCTTCCTGCTGGAATTTATCGTAAATCCGTGCCCGTAAGATTTTCATCGCTTTATCTTTATTTTTATGCTGAGAACGTTCGTCCTGGCTGGTTGCTACGAGTCCAGTCGGGATGTGGGTTAAACGCACGGCTGACATGGTGGTGTTAACACTCTGTCCGCCGGCACCGCTCGATGCAAACGTATCAAAACGAATATCCTTATCATTAATTTCGATATCGAACTCTTCCGCTTCCGGCAGACAGGCCACGGTTGCGGTGGATGTATGAATCCGGCCGCCAGATTCCGTTTCCGGCACACGCTGTACACGGTGGGCCCCGTTTTCATATTTTAAGTGGGAATACGCCCCGGTTCCATTGACCATAAAAATAATCTCTTTAAAGCCGCCAAGGCCTGTTTCATTGGCTTCGACAACCTCTGTCTTCCAGCCTTGTGATTCGGCATACCGGCTGTACATCCGGTAAAGTGTACCGGCAAACAATGCAGCCTCTTCCCCGCCGGCAGCGCCGCGGATTTCCATAATTACGTTCTTGTCATCGTTCGGGTCTTTTGGAATAAGCAGAACCTTAAGCTGCTCTTCTATCTGCTCTATTTGCGATTCCAAATCATGTAATTCCTCTTTTACCATTTCACGCATTTCTGCATCCAGTTTCTCCTCCAGCATCGCCTTCGCGTCCTGCAGCTGGGATTTGGCATCTTTATATTGACGATAAGTTTGTACCGTTTCCTGGATATCAGACTGCTCTTTTGAATATTCTCTCAGCTTTTTTGAATCATTGATAATTTCCGGATCGCTCAACAGCTCATTTAACTTCTCGTAACGATCTTCAACGGATTGCAGACGATCAAACACAGTCCATTCACCTCTATTTTTTCAGTAACTTTTTATAAAAAAAAGGCAAAACTGCCTGTTCTTTTTTTGTTGTCCAGCTCCAGTGCCCTAGCAGCGAGACGCCTTCGTACTCCGCCCTGCGATAAGTCAAGCACGAATGCGCCTCCTGCTCTTCGTGTTTCCTTTATCTCAGTTGGAGACCTCCAGGCCATACGCTGCTGACCAGGGTGCTTTCTGCTTTCACCTTTCGAGTCCATAACATTCTAATTATAGTATAGGTAAAAACGAAGGTCAAAACCATTTTCTAAAGAGAAATTTTTAAAAGCAAAAAACATGCCCTGAAATCAGAGCATGCTATCTTCTATCTTCTTTTACACGGACTTCAATATTGTATCTTGGCAGGGCTGTTACCAGCTTTTTATGCAAGCGGGACTCTGCTGCAATTTTTTCACGGTCGGAAAGCATTCCTTTTTTATAAACAGAAACCCACATCCGGTCGCCGTTAATCCAAACGGAATCGGTCACAAACTCATTCGTTGCAGCCACGACATCCTTTGCTTTTTTAATATCGTTGCCTTCGTTGGATGCTCCAGCTTCACCGCCGCTGCCTGTCCGATCCAGGTCAAGGAAATTTGGATTTTGATTGGTTATATCGTTTTCCACATAATGTTGTTCATCTTTACCGCGATTTGTCATGAAATCCGGGTTATTATTCCGGTTTTCAGTCTGGTTTGACATATAATTCGGCGCGCTCTTGTCGTTTTGCAAATCATAAGACGTATTTTCCGCCACGTTGTCCTTGTTCTGACACCCAGCTGCCAGCATCGTCAGCGCCATCAATGAGGGAAACAACCATTTTTTCATTAGTACACCTCCCATTACCAATTATATTGCCCTGCATGAGGGGGGAAGTGTACAAGTGAATTGTTTCCAACGAGGTTTTTAGTCTTTTGAAAAAATGTATTGCTCTCAGTGGCCGCGCTGCGGTTTCTTTAGGCTTACTTGGTCGCGAAGATCTGATTACTCATTCACATCGAGCTGTGCTGCGTCTCCCTTTTGACGACTTTTTCTAAATGGTCTCAGGCACGCAGCACCTCCTACGTGACCTTGCAGCCTTGTTCTATATGGTTTTGGGCACGTAAGACCATTCTACATTACCATGCGGCCATATTCTTCACCATTTGGGCACATAGACACCTTCTAAGTGACCATAATGCCTTTTCTTCATCGTTTCAGTAACCCAGACTCCATTTTATCCAGCAGCCAATCTCCTCACTGTCACAGCCAGTTAAATCCACACTCAGCAACAACTTTACAGTCTTATGATTCCGGATAAATTGCCTAAATAAAAAAAAAACCGCCCTATACTCGGGCAGTTTCTCTAATCTCTATATTTCTTCCAACGCCGCTTTGTATGCAGCCGTTTTGGGTACTTCATGATGATGACGGCATCGCGGTTCATATTTTTCAGCTGCGCCCACCAAAATAACTGGATCATGGTAGGATGCCGGGCGGCCGTCAATCAAGCGCTGAGTACGGCTTGCCGGTGATCCGCAAACGGAACAGACCGCCTGCAGCTTTGTAACAGATTCTGCAATAGCCATCAGCATAGGCATAGAGCCGAACGGTTCGCCGCGGAAATCTTGGTCAAGGCCTGCCACAATCACCCGGTGGCCTTGGTCTGCCAGCTGCTGCACCACGCGGACAATACCTTCATCAAAGAACTGAATCTCATCGATGGCAATAACATCCATATCTGCCTCGATATGATGTAAAACTTCAATTGAATGAGAAATTGGCTTCGCTTGAATAGAAGACCCATTATGAGATACTACAGACTGTTCGCTGTAACGATTATCAATTTTTGGTTTAAAAACAGCAATTTTTTGTTTGGCAAATTGTGCACGGCGAACCCGGCGGATTAATTCCTCTGACTTCCCGGAAAACATGCTGCCACAGATAACCTCAACCCATCCGCTTTGCTTCATCACATACATAAACGGTGTCTCCTTCCTCATACGAACCCTTTTTTGCCTAAGTATATAGCCGGTTCACCCGGCCTTTTATAATATCAATAAAAACAGTGGACGCAAGACTAAAGGTCCCCTCCACAGTTGTTTTTCATCTATGTTAAAAAATAAGCAGTTAACAAGCTGCTTTTACATCTATCTTATCCAATAAAAAACAGGCAAGTCGGATTTCTTCTTGCCTGTTGAGTAATTCATTACTTTTGCGTAAGGCCATATCTTTTGTTGAAACGGTCAACACGTCCGCCAGCTTCAGCGAATTTTTGACGACCTGTATAGAATGGATGACATTCTGAGCAAGTTTCAACACGGATTTCTTCTTTTACTGATCCGCTTTCGAAAGTATTGCCACAAGCGCAAGTCACCACAACTTTCTTATAATTAGGATGAATTCCTGCTTTCATTCTTTTCATCTCCTTCCGCCCTGAATCATTACGAAACAGAGTTATCATAAAGTGCTTGTCTAAAACAGGCACTCAAATTACTAAAAACACACTGTAAGTATTATAACAACGCCAGCCTGCTTTTGCAAGTTGGGATTTTCAGGAATATTTTAAAAGTCGAGGTGCTAATTACGATCTGCGCGTCCTCAGTTCCATATCCAATTGGTCAAAAAATTCCTGATTAGACTTCGTATGCCTTAATTTCTTCAAGAAGCGTTCTGCAAAATCTGGTGAATCTGACATCGATTTGCGAATTGCCCATAATTTATCCAGATGATCCTTCGGAATAAGCAATTCTTCCTTACGTGTTCCGGAACGGCGGATATCAAGAGCCGGGAAGATACGGCGTTCAGCAAGCTGCCGGTCAAGATGCAGTTCCATATTGCCTGTCCCTTTAAATTCCTCATAAATGACGTCATCCATACGTGAACCAGTATCAACTAATGCCGTTGCTAAGATGGTTAAGCTGCCGCCCTCTTCAATATTACGAGCAGCTCCGAAAAAGCGCTTCGGACGATGGAAGGCTGCCGGATCAATACCGCCAGAAAGTGTACGGCCGCTTGGCGGAATAACCAGGTTGTATGCACGTGCCAAACGGGTAATACTATCCATTAAGATGACCACATCACGCTTATGTTCCACTAAACGCATGGCACGGTCAAGCACCAATTCAGCTACTTTAATATGGTTTTCCGGTACTTCATCAAATGTTGAGCTTACAACGTCGCCAGCAACTGATCGTTCAATATCGGTTACTTCCTCTGGACGCTCGTCAATCAACAGGACGATTAGCTCTACATCAGGATGATTTGTTGTGACGCTGTTGGCAATTTCTTTTAACAGCATTGTTTTACCTGCTTTTGGCGGAGCAACGATCAGACCGCGCTGGCCAAAGCCGACCGGCGCCACTAAATCCATAATTCGTGTAGAAAGATGCTTTTGTGTCGTTTCAAGCTGCATCATTCTATTTGGATATAAAGGTGTTAATGCAGGAAAATAAACACGTTCCTTTGCAGACTCCGGATCCTCGCCGTTAACTGCTTCCACATGTAATAAACCAAAGTAACGCTCGTTTTCCTTTGGCGGGCGGACTTTACCTGAAACTTTATCTCCGTTGCGTAAATCAAAACGGCGGATCTGCGAGGCGGAAATATAAATATCCTCTGAGCTTGGCGAATAATTAATAGGACGTAAGAAACCAAATCCCTCCGATTGGATGATTTCCAAAACGCCTTCCATGAAAAAATAACCTTGCTGTTCCGCGCGGGATTTTAAAATAGCAAAAATTAATTCCTTTTTTGTTAATTTGCTGTAATAAGTCACTTTATACTCGCGGGCAAGTTCATAAAGCTCCTTCAGCTTCATATTTTCTAAAATTGATATTGTTAATTCCATTTGTACACCACTCTTTTATATTTTTCCGTCCTTGCCGCTTTGATTAGCGGGAGATGGTATTTCGAATCATACATTTTTGAGGAAGGAATAGAAGTTTATATTGAAATGAATAGAAATGCAGAAAATAGCATAATATAAAACAATTTCTATTGTACCCTCACAGCTGAAAATTAATCAACTACATTTTTCTGGCAAATGGGACTTTCTGGACATTTATGGACTTATCCCTGCTTATCGGGAGTAAGTCCTCCCCTTCAAGGCTTAGCGTTAGCATGATATTTAAGTGGAGAATAACTGCCCGTAATAGCCCGATTGGTTCAACTAACAATCAATGTGGGATGGAAAGAGCCCCGCTGATTGAAGTTTCACTTTATCAGCCTTGCGGGAAACTGATATTTAAGTCCGCATTGCCGGTGAATTTTTCTTTAGTGATTTGGAAACTTTCTATCTGGAAGGAATTCCCCTTGGAGATATCGGAGTTTTTCTCTCTGTATACTTCTGCCAGGCACCGAATAAACGGCGCCCGGCATTATGTTAAAATCAACTTCAATTATCTAAAGTCTTCTTCTATCTCAGCACCAAATTAGGCTTTTTGTTTAAGCTGTGGCGTCCTTCAACAAAGCGGACCGTTCCGGATTTGGCACGCATAACGAGCGAATGGGTAGATGCGTGGGATCCTTTAAATTGAACACCGCGCATTAGCTCGCCATCAGTTACACCTGTTGCTGCAAAAATGGCATCATCGCCTTTGACAAGGTCTTCCATGCGCAATACTTTATGGATGTCTAAGCCCATCTCTTTACAGCGTTCCACTTCTTCATCATTCTGCGGCAGGAGTTTTCCCATAATCTCTCCTCCAAGACACTTTAAGGCCACCGCAGAAAGTACGCCTTCTGGAGCACCGCCAGAGCCGAATAAAATATCGACACCAGTGTTATCGAATGCCGTATTAATGGCGCCCGCGACATCGCCGTCATTAATTAATTTGATTCTGGCACCAGCCTCACGAAGCTGAGAAATAATATGTTCATGACGGGGACGGTTCAGTACAGTCGCAACGACATCCTCGATATCTTTATTTTTTGCCTTTGCCACTGCCCTTAAGTTATCAATGACAGGTGCATTGATATCAATGAGGCCGACTGCTTCTGGTCCAACAGCAATTTTTTCCATATACATATCTGGTGCATGCAAAAGATTGCCGTGGTCTGCAATCGCTAGAACAGCTAATGCATTCCAGCCGCCAGATGCTAAAATATTAGTGCCTTCCAGCGGATCCACGGCAACATCAACACGCGGACCATAGCCTGTCCCAAGTTTCTCGCCGATATAAAGCATCGGCGCTTCATCCATTTCCCCTTCACCAATGACAACTGTTCCTTTCATTGGTACAGTATCAAACACATTGCGCATTGCCGTGGTTGCTGCATCATCCGCTTCATCTTTCTTTCCGCGTCCCATCCAGCGTGCGCAGGCAAGTGCTGCCCCTTCTGTTACTCGGACGAGCTCCATCGATAAACTTCTTTCCATCTCTTCTCCATCTCCCATTTGCTCTTTATTATATAAACGGGGTTGTAAGTTGATGTATCTAATCCCGTTAGCGAAACCGTTTATCATGTGCTTACCAGATTCATCAAATATTTTTCATATGTTCTAGTTCTTCTTTTGTCAATGCTTCACGCCATACAGTAGCACCGAGGCCGTTTAACTTTTCAACCAAGTCACTGTAGCCGCGGTCAATATGCTCAAGTCCGGTCACTTCAGTAATCCCTTCTGCCATAAGACCGGCAATGAACAATGCCGCACCTGCCCGAAGATCGCTTGCCTTTACTTTCGCTCCCTGCAGCTTTACAGGACCATTGATAATAGCAGAACGCCCTTCCACCTTAATATTAGCATTCATTCTTCTTAATTCATCAATATGTTTAAACCGGGCTCCATAAATGGTATCGGTTACAACACTTGATCCCGCGGCCCTTGTCAACAGCGTCGTAAACGGCTGCTGCAGATCTGTTGGAAATCCTGGATAAACCAGTGTTTTAATATCGACCGTTTTTAAATCGGGCGCCGTTTTAACAAAAATTTGATCATCGCCTGTTTCAATATGAACACCCATTTCACGAAGCTTGGCAATTACTGATTCCAAATGAAGCGGAATGACATTATCAATTAATACGCCTTCCCCCATTGCTGCTCCAAGAATCATATATGTGCCCGCTTCAATCCGGTCAGGAATGATGGTGTGGCGGCACCCATTTAATGTGTCGACTCCTTCAATACGAATGACGTCTGTTCCAGCACCTTTAATTTTTGCCCCCATGTTCGTCAAAAGTGTGGCAACATCGATAATTTCCGGCTCTTTTGCAGCATTTTCGATAATTGTCCGTCCTTTTGCCCGAACAGCGGCAAGCATAATATTAATAGTGGCACCAACACTGACTACGTCAAGATAAATTCTAGCACCGCGCAGTTCATCGGCTCTTAAATAAATGGCTCCCTGCTCATTGGTTATTTGAGCGCCGAGTGCTTCAAAACCTTTGATATGCTGATCTATTGGACGCGGTCCTAAATGACAGCCTCCCGGCAGGCCAATAACAGCCTTTTTAAAGCGGCCCAGCATAGCCCCCATCAGGTAATAAGATGCACGCAGTTTTTTCACCTTGCCATTTGGCAGAGGCATCGATATCATACTTGACGGATCAACCGTCATTTCGTCTTCAGTAATATGTACCTTCCCGCCAATTTCCTCAAGGAGATCCTTCAAGATGTCGACATCAGATATATGCGGCAGACCTTCAATTGTTACTGGAGATTCGGCTAAAATAGTAGCAGGAATCAGTGCAACAGCACTATTTTTAGCACCGCTTACACGTACAGTACCCTTTAACGGATATCCGCCCGCAATTTTGAGTTTTTCCATTTTCGACTCCCTTCTAAGCCTTATGTAAAATCAAGATTCGCTAGTCTGGCTTAGTCCGAGTCAAGACGGAAACGCTTAACTCGGACCCGGCATGAGCCTAAGGCATATTTTTCCAACCATAATAACTAAAATCGGACAGTTTGTCTAACTTATAGTTTACACGAAAAATGAAATTTCATGTATGGAAATTAAAAAAATTTACACGAAAATGGAAAAATGCAGCCAAATTATGCTTCTGTACGGGAATTCCAGTCTTTTAAGAATG
Organism: Neobacillus mesonae; assembly: GCF_023715155.1. GTDB lineage: Bacteria > Bacillota > Bacilli > Bacillales > Cytobacillaceae > Neobacillus > Neobacillus mesonae_A. The sequence continues at coordinate 161,788 of NZ_JAMBNQ010000002.1, read as the reverse complement.
CTTCAATTCCTTTATCTGTTAAAGGGTGTTTAGTTAAACCCATTAATACTTTGTAAGGGATGGTAGCAATATGGGCTCCCCTTAATGCAGCTTCCGTTACATGCATTGGGTGGCGGATTGATGCTGCAATAATTTCTGTTTCAATACCATGGATGTTAAATATTTCGGAGATAGTGGAGATTAGGTCTAAACCATTTTGGCCGATATCATCTAATCTGCCGAGAAATGGTGATACGTAGGTTGCGCCTGCTCTTGCCGCAAGCAATGCCTGATTCGCGTTGAAAATTAACGTAACATTTGTTTTAATGCCTTCTTTTGAAAAAGCATGAACCGCTTTTAAACCGTCTGGAGTCATTGGAACTTTTACTGTAATGTTTGAAGCAATGGCAGCAAGTTCTCTTCCTTCTTTAATCATACCTTCTGCATCAAGAGCGATTACTTCTGCACTGACAGAACCAGGTACGAGGCTCGTAATTTCCTTTAATCGTTCGTGGAAAGAAACACCTTTTTCTTTTGCTACTAGTGTTGGGTTTGTGGTTACACCTGCTAATAAACCAAGATCATACGCTTCACGAATTTCATCTAAATTAGCTGTATCTATAAAGAATTTCATGTTTTTCCCCTCCATTTTTTAAAGACTCTGTCAATTTACAGACGGAAACCGCCCCAATGATAGGGCGGTTGCCTCTTTTATTTAATCTGTGTCATTACGCTTTTTGAGATGAACCGAATTCGCGCATTTTGCCGATAACAGTTGCTTTAACAGTATCGCGAAGCGGTCCTAAGAATTTACGTGGATCATACATATCAGGGTTAGCTGCTAATACTTCACGAACCGTCTTCGTTGAAGAGATTTGGTTTTCAGTATTAACATTGATTTTTGCTGTTCCAAGTGAAATGGCTTTTTGGATATCTTTTGTTGGGATACCTGTTCCGCCGTGAAGAACTAGTGGCATACCAGTTAGTTTTCCAATTTCTTCCATTTCCTTGTAACCAAGTTTTGGTTCCCCTTTGTAAGGACCGTGAACAGAGCCTAATGCTGGTGCAAGGCAGTCAATGCCTGTGCGGTCAACAAGCTCTTTACATTCGTTAGGGTCAGCATAGATGATGCCTTTGCCGACAACATCGTCTTCCTGTCCGCCGACAGTACCAAGTTCTGCTTCAACCGAAACACCTTTTGAATGAGCGTATTCAACCACTTTTTTAGTCGTTTCTACGTTCTCTTCGAATGGATGGTGGGAAGCATCGATCATTACAGATGTAAATCCGGCATCAACTGCTTCTTTACATTTATCAAGGCTTGAACCATGGTCAAGATGGATAGCTACAGGAACTGTGATATTATAATCTTCCATTAATCCTTCAACCATTTTTACAACGGTTTTAAATCCGCCGATATAACGTCCTGCTCCTTCAGATACGCCAAGAATAACAGGTGAATTTTCTTCTTGTGCTGCCTGCAGAATTCCTTGTGTATATTCTAGGTTGTTAATGTTAAACTGCCCAACAGCGTAATGTTCCGCTTTTGCCTTTTTTAACATTTCTGTCATTGAAACTAATGGCATTTCTATTCCTCCTTAATTTAGGTCAATGGCTGTCTCAAGCAAGGTACTTCATATTAATAGTTTCCCTCAATTTTCGCAATTATGTATTGAAAAAGCACATCGCCGAAATAAAAGTCCTATGTAATCATATCAAAATAAACACTGAAATACCATTAATTCAAGCGCAATTTTTAAAGTGTTAAAATGTAAGCGGACCCATTGAAAAACGCACCCTAATTGGCTTTTTGCGGGATATGTTTTTTCACTGCTGCGCGGATATCATCGATGTCAAACGGCTTGGCAAAATGGGTAATGGCACCGAGGTCTTTCGCTTCCTGTATCATATCCAGCTCACCATAAGCGGTCATAATGATGACACGGATATCCGGATCAATTACCTTCATCCGTTTTAAAATTTCAATCCCGTCCATACCTGGTATTTTCATGTCTAAGAGAACTAAATCCGGACTATGCTTTGTTACAATATCCAGTGCTTGAACTCCGTTTGCTGCTTGAAATGTTTTATATCCTTCTTTTTGGAAAACCTCATTCAGCAAAATTCGAATACCAAATTGATCGTCAACGATTAAAATTTTCTCTTTCATCCTTCCACCTCTTCCCAATTTACTTAGTATTTATTTTATATTTCACCTTTTTTACCCTTGATATAATTCTATCTTGACAATGAAATGTCCTGCTAAATCACATTATATTATTGAAATTTAATTTAAAATGGTGTAGAGCCGCCTCTCTTAAGTGGTAAATTTTGATTTTTTCACTTAAACTAAATGGATGTAAAACCTTGCACTATCCAAAAAATAGGTATGGTGGTGCGAAGGAAGGAGGATTTTTTGATGTTAAAAATGTTTACCACCCAGTTGACTGGTTTATTTAAAAAAATAGAGGAAAATGAGGAGTATTCATTTGAAGATGGAGCACGGCTGCTTGCACAGGCACCTGCCGGCAACGGAAGCATTTACATTATAGGCTTTGATGAAATGAAGGCTGTTGAGTTGGAAGCATTAGAAGGGGCAGAACCTCTTAAATGGGCAAAATGCCTGGATGTTTCTGCTGTTTCAGGCTTAACAGAGGCAGACCGGGTTATTCTTTTTGCAAGAAAGGCCGATCACGAAGCTGCTGTTAAAATGGCCGGCGTACTTCAGGAAAAAGAAATTCCATTTGTGGCAGTTTCAACGGTGATGGATACAGAAGCAAGCGGCGGCCTTAATGAATGTGCCGATGTCCACATTGATTTAAGGTTAAAAAAAGCCTTAATTCCAGACGATTTCGGCGGCCGAACCGGCTATCCCTCTTCCATGGCAGCCTTATTTGTCTATTATGGCTTAAAATTTACGATTGATGAGATTTTATCAGAATACGAGTTATAACATTCATATTGATGACGGGGATGTCCTAAAAGTTTCATTTTAGGGACACCCCCTTTTTGGTTTCGGTTCTTTGAAATATGTCCTTTGCTTTTTACTAAAGGCACAGGCGGTTCACGATTGTTGTAATGACATTCTTGGCGGAAATAACAGGTTAATGAGCGGAATGTAGAAGTAAAGCGGCGGAATTTTCGCGCAAACCCGCGGAATAATTCTAAAAACAGGCGGAATTCTGAGTTAAACCCGCGGGATTCTCTCGAAAGCTTCTCTTCTTATAATTCAATAGGACTTTCTCTGCGCGTTAGACTTACCTCGGCGGAAATAACAGCTCATTCCGCGGAATGCAGAAGTATAGCGGCGGGATTTTCGCGCAAACCCGCGGAATAATTCTAAAAACCGGCGGAATTCTGAGTTAAACCCGCGGGATTCTCTCGAAAGCTCCTCTTCTTATAATTCAATAGGACTTTCTCTGCGCGTTAGACTTACCTCGGCGGAAATAACAGCTCATTCCGCGGAATGTAGAAGTTAAGTGGCGGGATTTTTGCGCAAACCCGCGGAATAATTCTAAAAACCGGCGGAATGCTGAGTTAAACCCGCGGGATAATCCAAACCCCTGCAGGATTCTCTTGTAATCAAGCACAATCATTAAGAAATTCACTTTCCAGAATAACTAGAAGCGAGTTGTTTTTAACATACCAGCCTCTTCCCTTTTTTAGAAATCATGTAGACATTTTTCGTAAACATAAGTCCAACAAAAAGACCAGTCCCTTTCAAGGAAACTGGCCCTAACCATTCAATATCTTATTTATTAAGTGATGCCTTTACAAAATCACGGAATAGCGGCTGTGGACGCTGTGGTCTTGAGACGAATTCCGGATGGAACTGGGATGCAACGAACCATGGGTGGTCAGGAAGCTCGATGATTTCCACTAAGCGGCCGTCCGGGCTTGTCCCAGAGAACACAAAACCAGCCTCTTCCATTTCCTGACGATAATGATTGTTAAATTCATAACGATGGCGGTGACGCTCATAAACCACTGTTTCCCCTTCATAAGCTTCAAATGCCTTTGTGCCTTCCTTCAAGCGGCAAGGGAATAATCCTAAACGCAATGTTCCGCCTAAATCTTCAATATCTTTTTGCTCTGGCAGCAAGTCAATCATTGGATGCTTGGTGTCTGGTGCAAATTCAGAAGAATGGGCATCAGCATACCCTAATACATTGCGGGCAAATTCAATGGTTGCCAGCTGCATGCCTAAGCAAATACCAAGGAATGGTTTCTTTTGTTCGCGGGCATAGCGGGTTGCCTCAATTTTCCCTTCAATTCCGCGGTCGCCGAAGCCTCCAGGTACAAGAACTCCATCGACATCATCCAATAGCTCGGCAACATTTTCACGAGTAACACAATCAGAATTGATCCATTTTACTTCCACGTCTGTATCAAATGCATAGCCGGCATGCTTTAATGCTTCAACAACAGAAATATAAGCATCTTGAAGCTCCACATATTTTCCGACAAGTCCGATGCGGGTTTTGCCAGACAAGTTTAATACTTTTTCCACTAAAGCTTTCCATTCAGTCATATCAGGATCTTGCGTCACTAATTTCAGATGATCGCAGACGATTTGATCCATATTCTGTTCCTGAAGTGCAAGCGGGATGGAGTAAAGTGTGTCAGCATCCTGACATTCAATCACTGCTTTATTATCGATGTCACAGAATAAGGCAATTTTGTCCTTCATATCCTGTGAAATTGGCATTTCCGTACGTACCACGATAATATTTGGCTGTATGCCAAGGCTTCTCAGCTCTTTTACACTATGCTGGGTTGGCTTTGTCTTCATTTCCCCGGCAGCTTTGATATACGGTACAAGGGTACAGTGAATGTACATGACATTATCACGGCCGATATCGCTCTTAATTTGGCGGATTGCCTCTAAGAATGGAAGCGACTCAATATCACCAACGGTTCCGCCTATTTCTGTAATGACGACATCTGCATTGGTTTCCTTGCCGGCGCGGAACACGCGGTCTTTAATTTCGTTTGTAATATGCGGAATAACCTGAACGGTTCCCCCTAAATAATCACCGCGGCGTTCTTTGCGCAGTACTGTAGAGTAAATTTTACCAGTTGTGACATTGCTGTATTTGTTTAAATTAATGTCAATGAAACGCTCATAGTGGCCTAAGTCCAAATCTGTTTCCGCACCGTCATCGGTGACGAACACCTCACCATGCTGGTAGGGGCTCATTGTCCCAGGGTCCACGTTAATATATGGGTCAAACTTTTGAATCGTGACACTCAAGCCGCGGTTTTTTAATAATCTTCCAAGTGAAGCAGCGGTAATCCCCTTTCCAAGTGATGACACTACGCCGCCCGTTACAAAAATATACTTTGTCATTAAAATTCCCCCTTAGGTTACAGTTTGTGCATTATTTAGAATGTTAAAGGGCTTTTTTGAAAAATGATTCTTAAAAATAAAAAAGCACAAGCACCCATTTCAGGCGCTGGAGCTGGAAATGAAAAAACCCCATTAAGGGGAGATAATCAATAAAAAAGCGCTCCACTTCACGTATAGTAAGGGAGCGCATATTTTGTAAATACGAATTGTCCTTTTTAAGGAGCCCAAACAAGATATTACAAGGCAGCGAGGGAAAAGTCAAGCACTTCTCAAGCTAAAAAATGAATATCACGAAGGATTACCTTTTAAGGATCTTTTTGAGAACTGTTTCCGAAAATGTTCCTTTGACTGCTGGGGCAATCGGACTTGCCGGCCTATCATTCATTAATGGAGAGGGGAATCTTGCTGCTTCAAAATGAGTAAAGGAAGGATCTCCAATAATCATACCTTCTACACCCTCGAATGTGTCTTGCGCAGCAGTACCGAACCGAACCGATAGTGAATCTCCAGCATTTAGTTGGACAATCGCAGAAGCACTTACGAAAGCCGTAACATTATATAATGCTGCTGGTACATCCTCCAAATCAATTGCTATTAGGAACTCATCATTTAAAAAAATAAAAACTATGGCAACATAATTTGTCGGGTTCAGTGTTTGATCTGGAGAAAAGGCAATTTGTGCTAATACAGAATAAACTCCATCCTGTTTAGCCGTAAAGTGGGACGTTGCTGGATCATATTCACCCATAACATCAAAACCAAATGGCGGTGTAAAATCATCTTGAAAGTGAACAAAATACAGCAATGCTCCATCGTTTGGTTGATCAGCTGTACTAAACGCTCTAAAGCCTGATGACATTGGTTTTAAACCCAATACTTAACACTTCCTTTCTTCTTTGCTTTGCTTTTATTATTTTATTGTGTTTTGTTTAAAATGATTGGACAACCATATCAAAAGCGGAAAATTAGTTCATACCCCTAAGACACGTGCCTTCAGGACAAAGCAAAGCTTGTTCCTGCGTGATTATTCTTAGTGTTCAGCCCAGGCAAATTCAAAAAAAATAGCCGTCCACATTTGTGAACAGCCATTTTTTTTAAAAAATGATATAAAAGACTCTGCTTTACAGGTCTTCCTCTTCTTCTTCGTCCTCTAACTCTTCGTCTTCGAGGTCAAGTTCTTCATCGAGCTCTTCTTCCTCGTCAAGCTCGAAATCATCGTCTTCCTCTAACACATCATCATCATCGTCAAATTCATCGACGTCATCGAGATCTTCCAAGTCTTCATCTTCATCAAGAATATCATCTTCCTCGAAATCATCGGTGTCATCATAATCTTCCTCATCGAGTTCATCATATGCATCATGCTCTTCTTCCTCGACAACTTTTTTCGCCTTCTTCTTCTTCGGCTTCACAGGGGTTATGACTTCTTCCTCCTGCGTATCAACCGGATACCAAACGCGGAGTCCCCAACGGTTCTCACCTAATGATAGAAACCGTCCATCGACATTAATATCTGTATAAAATTGTGCCAGACGAGATCGCATTTCTTTTTCAGAAATATCAGCAGCGGCGCAAATCTCCTTTACCAAATCATTAAAAGAAATCGGCTGCTTGCTGTCTTTTAAATATTCATACGCCATTTCAATGAGGGATAACTCTAGTAACTCCTCTTTTGAGTATTGTGCTAGACTCATTACGGGCACTTCCTTTCTCTATTTAACACGGCAATTTATGGATACATGTAAATGCATATTCTCCATTATAAACAAATTCCCCCTGTTTATGCTAGTTCCTGCCATGGTTTCCTGAAAATTATTGCTCGTCATCCTTTTCTTCTTGGCTGCGAAGCTTTTTATATTCTTTTATCGAGATGACAAGAAAGAAGATGGCCAAAAGCAGGAAGGAAACAGCCCCCAATTGCCGTTCATATAAATAATACAATGGCCAGGCAAATATCAGTAAAATAATCATCATCGTCCCTAGCTTCATGGAGAACACCTGCCCATATCAATGACTTATTATATATGAGATTTTAACATAAAAATACAATGGCATAAAATTCGCCATTGTATTTTATTAGAATGTCTGCCTATTACATATTTCTACGGTATTGACCGCCGACTTCGTAAAGCGCCCGTGAAATCTGCCCGAGGCTTGCGACTTGAACAGTTTCCATTAATGCTTCAAAAATATTGCCGCCGCTTACGGCTGTTTCCTTCAGCTGTTTTAGAGAAACAGCTGCTTGATCTCCGTGAGCCTCTTGGAAGGCGCGTAAATTATGAATTTGCAGTTCCTTCTCTTCCTTCGTTGCCCGGGCTAATTCCATATTATCAACCTCTTCTGCAGAAGGCGGATTCGGGTTCAAATACGTATTTACACCGATAATCGGCAGTTCACCGGAATGCTTTTTCATTTCATAATACATCGACTCTTCTTGAATCTTACCGCGCTGATACTGGGTTTCCATTGCCCCAAGCACGCCGCCGCGGTCATTCAAGCGGTCAAATTCCTCAAGCACCGCCTGCTCTACTAGATCTGTTAACTCCTCAACAATAAATGCACCCTGCAGCGGATTTTCATTTTTGGTTAATCCGTGCTCTTTGGTGATGATCATCTGGATCGCCATCGCCCGTCTTACCGATTCCTCAGTCGGCGTGGTAATTGCCTCATCATAAGCATTCGTATGAAGCGAGTTACAGTTATCATGCAAGGCCATCAATGCCTGTAAGGTCGTTCGGATATCGTTAAAGTCAATCTCCTGTGCGTGCAGTGAGCGTCCCGATGTTTGCACATGATATTTTAGTTTCTGACTCCGCTCATTGGCGCCATATTTTTCCCTCATAACGGTTGACCATATCCGGCGTGCTACCCGGCCAATAACGGTATACTCCGGATCCAAACCGTTGGAGAAAAAGAATGACAAGTTTGGTGCAAAGTCATCAATATTCATGCCGCGGCTTAAGTAGTACTCAACATACGTAAAGCCGTTAGCAAGCGTAAACGCCAGCTGCGAAATCGGATTCGCCCCTGCTTCCGCAATATGATAGCCGGAAATCGATACCGAATAATAATTGCGCACTTGATGGTCGATAAAATACTGCTGAATATCTCCCATCATCCTAAGCGCAAATTCTGTTGAAAAAATACAGGTGTTTTGGCCTTGGTCTTCTTTTAAAATATCCGCCTGGACGGTCCCGCGGACAGTCTGTAATGTATAGGCCTTTACTTCCGCAAACTCTTCCACGGTTAACGTACGGCCAAGCTCCGCTTCTTTCTTTTTTATCTGCTGGTCAATCGCCGTATTCATAAACATGGCTAAAATAATCGGCGCTGGTCCATTAATCGTCATCGAAACAGAGGTGGATGGATGGCATAAATCAAAGCCGTCATACAATTTTTTCATATCGTCCAATGTACAAACACTAACCCCGCTCTCACCGACTTTCCCGTAAATATCCGGGCGGTAATCCGGGTCTTCGCCATATAAAGTAACGGAATCGAATGCCGTACTTAGACGTTTTGCGGGATCATCCTTTGATAAATAATGGAAGCGGCGGTTCGTTCGCTCCGGTGTTCCTTCCCCGGCAAATTGCCGTTTCGGATCTTCCCCCTCACGTTTGAACGGGAATACCCCTGCCGTGAATGGGAAAGATCCTGGTACATTTTCCCGGTATACCCAGCGGAGGATTTCACCATAATCCTTATATTTTGGCAGGGCCACTTTAGGAATATCAAGCCCTGATAAACTTTTTGTTTTTAATACCGTGATAATCTCTTTATCACGGATTCTTGTTACAAATTGTTCTGCAGAATAGGCGGCCTTTGTTTTTTCCCAGTTAGCAAGAATACGCTTCGACTCTGGTGTCAGCTGCTCCTCGGTCTTTGTCTTAACAGCTTCTAAGGCGGCGACCACTTCCGGCTGGTCTTTCACCGCTTGGACAGCCCCTTCCAGCTGGAACAATTTCCGGGCAAGGTCTGCCTGCTCTTCAGCCTTTTTATGATAAGTGCGGACCGTTTCGGTAATTTCCCTTAGATAATAACGCCGGTCTGTCGGAATAATGACATTTTGTTTTTCCACCTCAGCGATTTTGCTATAGGTCGTTTTCCATTCGGTTCCAGCCTTTTGGTTAATTTCCTCAATCAGTGCGGCAAATAAAGCGTTTGTGCCCTGGTCATTGAACTGGCTGGCAATGGTTCCGTACACAGGCATTTCAGAAATATCCTTTTCAAACAGCATATGACTCCTCTGATACTGCTTTTGCACCTGGCGCTTCGCATCTTCAGAACCCTTGCGCTCAAATTTATTGATGACAATAAGGTCTGCAAAGTCAATCATATCTATTTTTTCCAGCTGGGTCGGGGCTCCGAACTCGCTTGTCATCACATACATGGAAACATCACAAATCTCCGTAATTTCGGCGTCTCCCTGGCCAATTCCGCTTGTTTCCACAATCACAAGGTCAAAGCCGGCTGCTTTCGTTACCGCAACTGCGTCATGAATTGCCAGTGACAGTTCGCTTTTTGATGCCCTTGTCGCAAGGCTTCTCATATAGACATTTGGCGAGAAAATAGCATTCATACGGATCCGGTCACCCAATAGGGCCCCGCCTGTCTTTTGCTTTGTCGGGTCAACCGAAAGAATGGCCACCTTTTTATCCGAGAATTCGTTGATAAACCGGCGGATTAACTCATCCGTCAGCGAACTTTTTCCAGCTCCGCCTGTACCGGTAATCCCCACAACTGGAATTTCCTTCTCAAGCTGTTTTACTTTTTCAAGAACCAATTCGGCCGTTGCTGCCGCTTCCCTTTTTTGATCAACATGCAGCTCTGCCAGGGTAATGAGTTTCGCAATGGCATTGACATCCCCCGTTGGCAGTTTTTCAATCTGCTCGGCTGTATCACCGCTGATAGTGGAAAAATCACACTCCTCCATCATCTGGTCAATCATCCCCTGCAGTCCGAGCTCGCGGCCGTCATCTGGTGAAAAAATCCCGGCAATCCCGTAGTCATGCAGTTCTTTAATTTCTCTTGGAATGATGACACCCCCGCCGCCGCCGTAAATGCGGATATGCGGGGCTCCTTTTTCCTTTAGAAGATCATACATATATTTAAAATATTCGACATGTCCGCCCTGATAAGAGGAGATAGCAATTCCCTGAACATCCTCTTGAATTGCAGCATTTACGACTTCTTCCACCGAACGGTTATGTCCAAGGTGAATCACCTCAGCCCCGCTCGCCTGAAGGATACGCCTCATGATATTGATGGAGGCATCGTGGCCGTCAAACAGACTGGATGCCGTCACAAAACGAATATGATGTTTAGGCTGATATTTTTTACTCATCCTGCTCCCCCTTTTTTGGTTGAAACTTGCTTAAACCTGCCAGTAAAAACTCTGTCTGCAGTTCAATGTATTCATCCAGCGTATATAATTTCCGCAGGGCCCAGCGGCGGAAACCCCACATTTGCCCTTGCACGAAAATATCGTGGGCAAGCAGCTGGACCTGTTTTTCAGATAAAACCAACTCGCCATTCTCCACACATTTGCGGAGGATGGTTTCAAACATGCCGACCATTTCCATTTCCTTTTGCAATACGTAGGGCAGGGCATCCTTCGTCAGGGATTTCACTTCCTGATACATGACCAGCACCTCGGCCTGCATTTCATCCATGACTTGAAAAAAACTGGCCACTCCAAGCTTCAAGCTTTCCAATGTTCCCTTTTTTAGTTCGAGGTTTTGCTGCAGGCGTTCGCTGACATGGTCATAAATACTGTCGCAGACAAGATAGAGAACGTCCTCCTTGGTGCGGATGTATTCATACAATGTCCCGATGCTGAATCCCGCCGCCTTGGCAATCTCCCTTGTCGTTGTCCGGTGAAACCCCTTTTCTTTAAAAAGCTGTACCGCCCCTTTAATCATTTGGTCACGCCTTTTTTGTACAAGACGTTCATCTTTAACCGATGCCTGAACTTCCCGTTTTGCCATTTTCAAACCGCCTTTGTTCAAATTAAGCAAACACTGATTTCGCCTTTCACAGATTTGATCCGGTACTCGTTACTTCGTTAACATCCTTGAAATGACGAGGCGCTGGATTTCCTGGGTGCCTTCATAAATTTGGGTAATTTTCGCATCACGCATGAAACGCTCAACAGGATAATCTTTTGTATAACCATAACCGCCGAAGACTTGAACCGCTTCTGTTGTTACTTTCATCGCTGTGTCACCGGCAAATAATTTCGACATCGCCGACTCTTTTCCATATGGAAGCCCATTGGATTCAAGCCATGCTGCTTGGTAGGTTAATAGTCTTGCTGCTTCAATATTGGTGGCCATATCAGCAAGTTTAAAGCTGATGCCTTGGTTCGCAGCAATAGGCTTGCCAAATTGGTGGCGTTCCTTAGCATAATCCACTGCTGCATCGAGTGCCCCTTGAGCAATTCCTACTGCTTGTGCAGCAATCCCATTCCTGCCGCCATCAAGCGTCATCATCGCAATTTTAAAACCTTCCCCTTCTTCACCCAGACGGTTCTCCAGCGGAACCTTGCAATCTTCAAAAATAATTTCTGTCGTAGTAGATGAACGAATGCCAAGTTTATCTTCCTTTTTGCCAACAGAGAAGCCAGGGTAATCTTTTTCAATAATGAAAGCGGTGGTCCCTTTCTGCCTGCTGGACGGATCTGTTAGTGCAAATACAACATAAATGTCTGCTACACCGCCGTTTGTGATGAAGATTTTTGATCCATTCAGAACATAATGGTCACCCTCAAACTTTGCCGTTGTCCTCATTGCGCCTGCATCTGAACCGCTTCCTGGCTCCGTTAATCCATATGCACCAATCTTAGAACCCTCTGCCATCGGACGAAGATATTTTTGCTTTTGCTCCTCATTGCCAAATTTAAAAATCGGCCAGCCGGCAAGTGAAGTGTGGGCAGAAAGGGTAACGCCGATAGAAGAATCCACGCGGGACAGCTCCTCAATGGCAATACAATAAGCAAGATAATCACTGCCGATGCCGCCATACTCTTCCGGCCAAGGAATCCCTGTTAAACCAAGCTCCGCCATCTTATCGAAAATCTCTCTGTCAAAACGTGACTCCTCATCACGCTCCGCAGCTGTCGGGGCTACCTCATTCCTAGCGAAATCACGCACCATTTTACGAATCATTTCATGTTCTTCTGATAGTTTAAAATTCATGTTAGAGAGCCTCCTGGGTATATGTTTTAGGTTGTTTGCTAAATTTTATGGTTGATGCAGCAAATTAGGATTTTTACAAAGAAATGCTGCTTTGCTGCACGTTACTTTTGCTTTTCTACAAAAATTAGATTGTATTCTACAATACAGCGCTTCTTTTCTACAAGATTTGGATAAAATGAACAACATCCTGTCATCTGCAGCAAAAACGAAATTTTTATATAATCATTAAACGTCCTTTTAGAACGAGCTTACAAATGTTTACTTATCACAATCCTCTGAATCTCGCTTGTGCCCTCGTAAATTTCCGTTACTTTGGCATCCCGGAAATAGCGTTCAACCGGATAATCCTTTGTATAGCCATAACCGCCGAACACCTGAACCGCTTCCGTGGCGGCTTCTACAGCCGTTCTTGAAGCAAACAGCTTTGCCATTGAAGCCTCCTTCCCACACTTTACCCCTTGAGAGTAAAGCTGGGCCGCACGATAGACTAATAGTTTTGCAGCCTCTACATTCGTCGCCATGTCGGCAAGTTTAAAGGCAATCCCTTGCTGGGCAGCGATTGGTTTGCCAAACTGGTGCCGTTGTTTAGCATAGGCCGTTGCAGCCTCAAGGGCAGCTTCAGCAATGCCAAGCGCCTGGGCAGAAATTCCAATGCGTCCGGCATCAAGGTTTGCCATCGCAATTTTAAAGCCCTCTCCCTCTTTGCCAAGAAGGTTTGCAGCCGGAACCCGCATATGATCAAATATTAACTGAACCGTTCGTGACCCGTGCAGACCCATTTTCTTTTCATCCTTACCAATGACAAGGCCGGGAGTATTTTTTTCCACAATAAAGGCAGCAATTCCCTTAGTACCAAGGCTCGCATCGGTGGCAGCAAAAACGATATAGACATCTGCCTCACCGCCGTTCGTGATAAATACCTTAGACCCGTTAATGACGTACTCCCCACCATCACGGACTGCTCGGGTTTTAAGGCTGCCCGCATCCGACCCGGCACCAGGCTCGGTCAGACAAAAGGCTCCCAGATATTCACCTGAAGCAAGCTTCGGCACGTACTTTTGCTTTTGTTCCTCCGTCCCAAAATACACGATTGGGTTCGTACCAACCGAAGTGTGCACCGAAAGAATGACACCTAATGTCGCGCTTACCTTGGATAGCTCATGAATGGCGATGATATAGGAAGTAAAATCCATTGCGGCACCGCCATAATTTTCCGGAATCGGAATGCCCATCAGGCCAAGCTCCCCCATTTTGCTGAGAATCTCGCGCGGGAATTCACCCTTTTCCATCTTTTCAATAAATGGTGCTATTTCTGTCTGAGCAAAATCACGCACCATTTTACGCATCATCTCTTTTTCTTCTGTAAAATAAAGATTCATGCTGTCCTCCCCTTTCAGAGGATTATTTTGGATTCGCGGATTACCTGCCTAGATTCGCGGATAAGTCCCCAAAAATAGCGGATAACTGGTTCACATCCGCGGATATTTGCCAATAAGCTGCGGATAAACTTCCAAGCCCCGCGAATAGCTCCAGGGCCAGCGTTAGCAGCCGCCAACGGCAGAAAGATATCCCCTTTTTGCTGATGCTCCCAAATTTTAACCGGCAAACCTATTCATATACATAAAATCCACGGCCCGTTTTCTTGCCGAGCCAGCCTGCTTTCACATATTTGCGCAGGAGCGGACATGGACGGTACTTATCGTCACCAAAGCCTTCATGGAGGGTTTCCATAATATACAAGCAGGTATCAAGACCAATAAAATCAGCTAGTGTGAGCGGTCCCATTGGATGATTCATGCCAAGCTTCATCACTTCATCAATGGCTTCTTTCGTGGCAACGCCCTCATACAAGGTATAAATAGCTTCATTGATCATCGGCAGCAATATACGGTTCGATACAAATCCAGGAAAGTCATTTACCTCAACCGGCACCTTGCTCAAGGTTTTGGTCATATCTTCAATAACTTGGTATACTTCATCAGCCGTACCCAAGCCGCGGATAATTTCCACCAGATTCATGACCGGAACCGGATTCATAAAATGCATCCCGATTACTTTTTCCGGACGCTTTGTAACTGCCGCAATCTCCGTGATTGGCAGGGAGGAGGTATTGCTCGCCAAGATGGCGTTCGCTGGTGCAATTTCATCAAGCTGGACGAAAATTTTCGCTTTAATATCCATATTTTCAACCGCTGCCTCAATGATCAAGTCCACATCACCGGCATCCTGTAAATTTGTAGAAACAGTAAGGTTATTTAAGATTTCCTGCTTCTTTTCCTCTGTAATCCTTCCTTTATCCACATTACGGGAGAGGTTTTTGTTAATGATTCCAAGCCCGCGTTCCACGAATTCAGGTTTCAAATCATTTAGCAGCACCTTGTATCCTGCCTGTGCACAAACCTGGGCAATCCCCGAACCCATTTGTCCTGCTCCCACAACCATTACTTTTTCAACCTTCATGTTCTTCCCTCCGCTTTCTCTATTTAAAATAGACTCCTTCGATCGTTACCTGGCGTCATTAGACAGTAACAGATGCTTATGCGGCAGAAATACCGCTTCATACGCAGTCAAATGGTGTCAACCGATAGTTACAGCATCTTATCCTGCTGTAAAAATGCTCCGGCCAACAGCAACCCCCTGTGTCCTCGGTCAAAAAGATTACTTCTTAGGCACCTCGATCATCACGGCATCGCCCTGGCCGCCGCCGGAGCAAATGGCTGCAATACCAATACCGCCGCCGCGCCGTTTCAATTCATGCAGCAACGTAATAATAATCCGTGCGCCGCTCGCTCCAATTGGATGTCCCAGCGCAACCGCTCCGCCGTTCACATTCACCTTTTCCAAATCAAGTCCGGCAATTTGCCCGCTTGCCAGCGTAACGGCTGCAAATGCTTCGTTAATTTCAAACAAATCGATATCTGCTAAGCTTTTTCCGGTTTTACGTAAAATTTCATTAATCACGAGGCCTGGCGTCTTTGGAAAGTCCTTTGCTTCTACAGCAATCGCCGCCTGCCCGATAATGACCGCTTCCACCTGCCGGCCTTCACGCAGTGCTCTCTCTTCACTCATTAGGACTAGTGCGCCGGCACCGTCATTCACACCAGGTGCGTTTCCTGCCGTAATGGTCCCTTCTCCATTAAAAGCCGGCCCCAGTTTAGCCAGTTTTTCTATGGATGTATCCTTACGCGGAGCCTCATCATGTTCAACGATTACTGGTGCTCCTTTTCGCTGCGGAACTTCCACAGGGATGATTTCCTCTGCAAATTTGCCGCTTTCGATAGCCGCAACAGCCCGCTGATGGCTTCGTAATGCCCACTCATCCTGGGCTTCACGGGTGAGTTCCAAGTCGCTAGCCGTTGAATTTCCGTAAGTGCCCATATGGACGCCGGTGAAGCTGCAGCTTAAGCCATCATGAATCATCAAATCTTGAACTCCGGCATCTCCCATCCTCAAGCCCCAGCGTGCCTTTGGCAATATATATGGAGCATTGCTCATGGATTCCATACCGCCGGCGACAATGACTTCTTCGTCCCCAAGACGGATGATTTGATCAGCTAATGTAACACTTCTAAGACCGGATGCACAAACTTTGTTGATGGTTTCCGTCTTCACTTCCCATGGAAGCCCAGCATTTCTTGACGCCTGGCGTGACGGAATCTGTCCTTGCCCGCCTTGTAAAACCGTCCCAAAAACAACCTCCTGAACCTCTTCCGGTGCCACTTCCGCCCGCTTCAGCGCTTCCTTAATGACAATGCCTCCAAGTTTTGCAGCAGAAAGACCGCTTAGGCCGCCGCCAAATTTTCCAAATGGTGTTCGAACGCCGCTTAAAATAACTGTCCTGCTCATTTCAAAACACTCCCCCTTTTTCCAATATTCAGTCATGTTATGCTAAAAAAGATCCTGAGCGACTGAACGCTCGCTCGATAAACTAAAAACAAAAACGCACGCAGACTAAGAGGTATCAGCCCGCGCAGCTTGAATCATAATTGAAAGCGTTTTATACATACCTTTATTTTACATAAAAAATAGCAGAAGTTGAATTGTTTTACACAAAATTCCTAAAATTTTGTTTTCAACCTCTGCTATTTGGGAAACCATAAGTCATTCTGCTAATTGGAGCAGGTTATCTGATAATTGATGAAATGCTGTCTGCTAATTGCAGATGATGATCGCTAATTGGCGAAGCCTTTCCACTGATTGCAGACCCCTATCTGCGAATTATGAAAGCTTTCCGCTGATTGAAGCCGTTTATCCGCTAATTACAAAGGCCTTCCGCTAATTGCAGACCCCTATCCGCCAATTGCAGCCGCTTATCAGCTAATTACGAAGGCCTTCCGCCAATTGAAGCTGCCAGCCTTCCATCCCTAATCTCGAGCCAGCCGCCAGAAGATTACGCCCCAACAGCTACAGGCTCACCGCATACTGCTTTTTCCAAAATTTCTGCGACATCGTAAGTGCTGATTTGGTCTTCCACTTCTTTCGCCTTTGTACCGTCAGACAGCATGGTTAAGCAATATGGGCATGCAGAACTGATCATGCTTGAATGGGTTTCAAGCGCCTGCTCGGTACGCGCTACGTTAATGCGCTGGCCGGTGTCTTCCTCCATCCACATCAATCCGCCGCCGGCACCGCAGCACATGGCCCTGTCGCGGCTGCGCTCCATTTCCACCAGCTTCACACCTGGAATGGTTTTCAAAATTTCACGCGGCGGGTCGTACACATCGTTGTAACGGCCCAGGTAGCAGGAATCGTGGAACGTAATCGTTTCGTTCACTGCATGTTTCGGCACGAGTCTGCCGTCACGCACAAGCTCATATAGAATCTCTGTGTGATGGTAAACCTCTACATCCTCTAAGCCAAAATCAGGGTATTCATTTTTGAAAATATTATAAGCATGCGGGTCAGTTGTAATGATTTTCTTTACACCCGCTTTTTCAAACTCCTCAATGTTCTTCGCTGCTAACTCCTGGAACAAGAACTCGTTGCCCAGGCGCCGCGCTGTATCGCCGGAGTTCTTTTCTTTGTTTCCAAGGATGGCAAATTTCACGCCTGCTTCGTTCAATAGTTTAGCAAATGATAAAGCAATCTTTTGGCTGCGGTTATCGTAAGATCCCATAGATCCAACCCAGAAAAGATATTCAAACTCCTCCCCGGCCTTATTCATTTCTTTAACTGTTGGGACGTGAACATCCTCGCGGAGCTCGCGCCAGTTTTCGCGCTCTTTACGGTTTAATCCCCAAGGATTGCCCTGGCGTTCGATGTTGGTCATCGCGCGCTGTGCATCCGGATTCATTTTTCCTTCCGTTAAAACCAAGAAACGCCGCAGATCAATGATTTTTTCCACATGCTCGTTCATCACCGGACATTGGTCTTCACAGTTACGGCAGGTAGTACATGCCCAGATTTCTTCTTCCGTGATAACATCGCCAATCAGATTTGGACTGTAAACAGCAGAAGCGGCGGATTCCTGAGCTCCTTGACCGCCGGCTGCTAGGGCCAGCTGATTTCCTTTTGTATTATTGAAGGCAAATGACGGCACCCACGGCTTTTTTGACGTAACCGCCGCACCGTAATTTGTAAGATGATCACGCATTTTCACAATTAAATCCATTGGCGACAGCATTTTTCCTGTTCCTGTTGCCGGGCACATATTCGTACAACGGCCGCACTCGACACAGGCATAGAAGTCGACCATTTGCAATTGGGTAAAGTCTTCAATTTTTCCAACCCCGAAGGATTCCTGTGTTTCATCTTCAAAATCAATCTTCGTTAATTTGCCAGGCTTCTCCAAACGGTTTAAGTAAACGTTGGCTGGACCGGCAATCAAGTGAGCATGCTTGCCCTGCGGAACATATACTAAGAAAGAAAGCAGAAACATCAGGTGGGACCACCATGCAATATAGAAAATGACGATAGAGGCCGTTTCCCCGATTCCCGATAGAGCCATTCCAATAAGGGATGCAACCGGCTCAGACCATGATGGGTCTTCACCATGCCAGATGATGCCCATTCCGTTTCCAATAAGAACGGAAAGCATCAAGCCGCCAATAAAGATTAATACTAGTCCTGATTTAAAGCCGCGTTTTAAACGGACTAATTTTTCAATGTAGCGGCGGTAAAAAGCCCAGACAGTTGCAATTAAAATCATCAGAGTGACAATTTCCTGGAAGAAGGTAAAAGCCGGATAAAGCGGGCCAAGAGGTAAATGGGATCCCGGTTTAATTCCCTTCCAAATAAAATCAATCGCCCCAAATTGAACTAACAGGAAGCCGTAAAAGAACATAACATGGATAGCGCCGCTCTTTTTATCTTTCAGCAGCTTCTTTTGTCCAAAAACCATAACCCAGATCTTGTTAAGCCGTTCCTTCACATTGTTGTCAAACTCCGTTTTTTTACCGAGCTTAATATATTCAATGCGTGTTTTGACAACATAGGTAAACAAACTGATGCCGTAAGCGGTTACAGCTAAAAATGCAATGAGGTTTACCCATAACAGACCATTCATACAAACGCTCCTTTCCGTGTTTCTCCCCTGTTTTTTGTAGAAAATAGATAATTTTCTGACTAACTTAATTCTATTATATTATGAATGAGCATTCAGTCAATCCATTTTACAAGTTTATTTTTTATTATCCAAGGGTGAATTAATAAATTTTTCAGAAAATACTTAACTTAATTATAATATGAACAATCGCTCGGTCAACCCCCTTTTTAAAATTTCAGCCATCTTCTGGCATTTACACATAGAGTAATTTTTACATTCATTAATAGAAGACAGCTGCTCTGGAAAAACTAATCTCACTGATTGGAGGAATTCCAATGTATGTTTTGGGCATAAGTATATTATTCATCATTATATGGCTTGTTTTGGATTTTAGATTAGGGCGAAAGTACCATCTCTCACTTGTTCGGCAAGTGGAATCCTCCATGCTTTATAGCCATTTTGAGGTGTTTGGGCATGGGAAAGAGCTGTTCAATGACTTTTTCAACAGCCTTTACAATGCAGAAAAGGAAATTCATGTCATGTTTTATATCGTAAAAGATGATGTGTTTAGTAAAGAATTTCTTTCCATCTTAAAAGCAAAAGCCTGCGAGGGAATTGAAGTGCGGCTTTTGATTGACCGGCTTGGCAGCTTGAAAGTAAAAAAGGACATTGGAGATGAATTGAGCCAGGCTGGTGTCCAGGTTGCCTTCAGTGACCGGATTGAATTTCCCTTTCTGTTTTATTCCGCCAATGTCAGGAATCATCGGAAAATCTCTGTCATTGACGGTAAAATTGGTTATCTTGGCGGCTATAACATTGGACAGGAATATATTGACGAGGGCCCTCAGCCCTTGAATCCGTGGCGGGATTATCATTTAAAAATGACCGGAGAAGGAGTGCATTTATTACAGAATACCTTTCAGGCAGATTGGGAGAGAGCGGCGAAAAAAGGACGAAAGGTTTTGTACAGCAAGATTCCAATGGGGAGAATTCCTGCACCGATAATGGCTGATATGGAAACGTCGGCTGAATTGACTTACCCTGTGAAACGGAAGCCGGACGGAATTCCTCATCAATTGGTTCCTACGGAGGCTGATCAGCTTGAGGAGTGGTTTAGAAAGCTGATTCAAATGGCGGAAAAGGAAATGATCATTGGCACTCCCTACTTTATTCCCAGCCGGCGGATTTTGGATGAACTCCTGGCAGCATTAAAACGCGGTGTGAAGCTTACTGTCATTGTTCCGTATACATCCGACCATGTACTCGTACAGGAGGCCTCTTATCGTTATTTTCGAAAGCTGCTACGTGAAGGCGCCTTCGTTTATCAATATAAAAATGGGTTTTATCATGCTAAAACTATTGTGATTGATGACAAAATTTGCGACATTGGCACCGCCAATTTCGACAAACGCAGTCTTTATTTGAACAAAGAAATTAACTGCTATATTTATGATTCTCAATTTATTGCCCGTTTTAAAAACATCTTGGAAAAAGATATTAAGAATTCTGAAATGCTGACACTTGATTCTTTAGACAAGATGAACCCGGTACGATTGGTTAAAGAAGGTGCTGCCTATTGTATTTCTTATTTTTTATAATATTTTTTAATGAAAAGAGTCCCCGAATGTACAATCGGAGACTCTTTTCTACTCTTCTATTAGGTTAAGAACCGGAACATCACGTTCATTATCCGGGTCTTTTCTGGAATAGATACGCGCCATTTTTGTTGCTTCATCCACATGTTGGATAATTACCGGTGTTCCTTCATAACTGACATGAATCATATCAGCAGAGTCGAGAATCTCTTTTGCTCTTCCCACATTCATTCCTGATTCACTCCTTGAAAAAAATACATTACTACTATTTGCATTTTTTTGGATATTATTCATCTGAATGATCGGGGTGAAAAAGAATTTCTAAGTGAAATGTACCTGCCGGCGATCCCTGCATTTCAAAATCATAAACAATCTCAATGCGGCCGCTGTTATTTCCATGATCAGTATAATCCATCTTTCGCGCCGTTGTTGTGGTTTCAAATGCCCCAAGCGGCAGCTCATAACTGCCTTTTAATGTTTCCTGCAGCCGGAATGGAAGCCTCATTTTTATGGCACCGGTCCGTAAAATCAGCATGTCCTCTTTCGATACTTTTACCGTCGTCCGGACCGTGCCCACCTCTTCTAATACTTCCTCATATTGCAGGTACACTGCCTTTTCCTTCTGGTAATAGCGGCCAAAAACAATCAATTCCATTGGATCCGCCCCATTAATGGTGGTTTTCACAGAAACTTGTACAGGTATCTCGTTTTTTGTCAAAAATTGCACTTCCCTTAACTTTTGATTCGCGGATAACCGCCGCCCATTCGCTGATATATGTGCCAAATCCGCCGATAAAACACTTCAATCCGCTCATATACGTCTATTTTACTTGTTTCAAAACAAAGATGCCTGCCCATATAAAAGGCAGACACCTGCTTTTTTTAACTTATTTTACCCAGCCAAGCAGCATTTCCCGGATCAATTTGCTGGCAGTGTTCGCAGTTTGCTCGGAAGGGTCATAAATCGGCGCCACTTCCACGAGGTCTCCGCCGACGACATTAACCTCGGAGCGGGCGATTTCATGAATTGAAGCAAGAAGTTCTTTTGATGTAATTCCGCCTGCATCCACCGTTCCTGTCCCAGGAGCATGAGCCGGATCCAGCACATCAATATCAATCGTCACATATACCGGACGGCCTGCAAGTTTCGGCAGCACCTTTTTTAACGGCTCCAGTACTTCAAATTTTGAAAGATGCATGCCATTTTGTTTTGCCCACTCAAATTCTTCCTTCATCCCCGAACGGATTCCGAATGAATACACATTGGACGGTCCAACCAGCTCTGCAATTTTTCGAATCGGCGTCGAGTGTGACAGTTCTTCGCCCTCGTAATTTTCGCGGAGGTCTGTATGGGCATCCATATGAATAATCGCAAGATCTGGATGTTTTTTATAAACGGCGCGCATAACCGGCCATGACACAAGGTGCTCTCCGCCCATTCCCAGCGGAAACTTGCCATCATCCAGCACTTTTTTCACAAATTCCTCAATCAAATCAAGGCTTCGCTGCGGATTGCCAAACGGAAGCGGAATATCCCCGGCATCAAAATATTTAATTTCCTCAAGCTCGCGGTCAAGATATGGGCTGTACTCCTCAAGACCGACAGACACCTCCCGAATTCTCGCAGGGCCAAATCTGGATCCTGGACGAAAACTCACGGTCCAATCCATCGGCATCCCATAAAGTACTACCCGGCTCTCCTCGTAATTCGGATAACTCTTAATAAACACATTCCCTGAATAAGCCTCATCAAAACGCATCAGGCATTCCTCTCTTTCTATGTATTGGTATCAGGCGCTTCCCATGGATTTTGTCCACCTGGGGCGGACAAATTTATCATACAGGCATTGTTTTGATTCCTGACAGGAACTATTTTTGGGCCCTTAGGGTACGTAAACAGTTGGTATCTTCTCTCTAATTGCCATTTTCTCTTCTCAGATGGAACATAGACGCTTCCTATCTTTCCCCTAAATACCTTTTTCCCGTCTCAGAGGGCGCATACGCATTCTCTATCTTCCCTCTAATTGCCTTTTTCTCTTCTCAGAGGGCACGGCACATACGCATAGACGCTTCCTATCTAATAGCCATTTTTCCACCCTTCAGAGGGCAGATCCCATTGCCCCGTTCTCAAATACAAATTTCCCTTCAAAAGGAATTCTCGGCTAAATAGCCTGCCTAACCTTTATTTCACCAAATCTCCCACAAATTTTGGGAGGACAAATGCTGCTTTGTGCAGTTCTTTTGTATAGTATTTGGTTTCTATATCATGGAACCTTTCATCTGGTACTTTGAGCGGGTCGTATTTTTTCGAACCTATGGTAAAGGCCCATAAGCCGCTCGGATAGGTCGGGATGTTTGCGACATATAGATGGGTAATGGGAAAAATCTCGCGGACATCGCGCTGAACTTGACGGATTAAGTCTCCTTTAAACCATGGGTTGTCCGATTGGGCAACAAAGATGCCATCCTCCTTCAACGCCTTCGAAATTCCGGCATAAAAACCTTTTGTAAACAGATTAACTGCAGGGCCTACCGGTTCAGTGGAGTCCACCATGATGACGTCATATTCATGATCACTGTTCGCAATATGCATGAAGCCGTCATCCACCCGTACCTCTACCCGCGGATCATCCAGCCAGCCGGCAATCTCCGGTAAAAACTTTTTCGAGTACTCAATCACTTTTCCATCAATATCCACAAGTGTTGCCTTTTTCACACTTGGGTGCTTTAATACCTCGCGGATTACACCGCCGTCGCCGCCCCCAACCACCAGCACATTTTCTGGATTCGGATGCGTAAATAATGGAACATGTGCGACCATTTCATGATACACAAATTCGTCTCTCACCGACGTCATGACCATGCCGTCTAGCAGCAGCATATTTCCCCACTCAGCCGTTTCCACCATCTCCAGCATT
Source organism: Neobacillus mesonae (assembly GCF_023715155.1). Taxonomy (GTDB): domain Bacteria; phylum Bacillota; class Bacilli; order Bacillales; family Cytobacillaceae; genus Neobacillus; species Neobacillus mesonae_A. The sequence goes on along the minus strand of NZ_JAMBNQ010000002.1, from coordinate 138,266 downwards.
TGAAAATTGGTTTTTTCTGTATGTAAGGTTTTATTCACTTTCATGGTGATGCCAAAGTTCTCGGTCTGCTTTTCCGTAAACCAAAGTCCAGCCAAAGTCAATCATCCTTCCAATTTTTCTAGCAGCCACTCCTATATTTGGCTGAAATACGCCCGAAAACGTACCTCAAATCCATTCAATTTTTATCCTACCCAAACTATTGAATTACAATCACGCCAAAATGTCTAGCAAAATTAAAAATCCTGCCAATAAATGTTTAAAAAACCAATATTTTTTCAATACTATTACTATCTGATTTTTTACCAATAACAGACTTAAATAAAAGGTGGTGGCCAATGTGGAAATCATGACGGATCACGGGTTTCGCAAGACGATTAAATATTTACGTGCATTATTTTTCATCAGTTTGATTGGCATGGTTTGTATGGCTATTGTCCTGATTGGCATTTTAACCTATGCCAAGGTGCTTGGCCCGCCTGCGCTTGCAGTGCCGCAATCAACATTGTACTTCTCTGATGACGGGACATTGATTGGCGAAAGCAACAGCGGCCAAAAACGCTACTGGGCGAACCTTAATAAGATTTCACCCGATTTAGTGAATGCCACCATTTCGATTGAGGATAAGAACTTTTACAACCACCACGGGTTTGATTATAAACGAATTGCCGGGGCCATGATTGCCGATGTCAAGGCGTTTGCCAAGGTACAAGGGGCGAGCACCATTACCCAGCAATATGCCCGGAACCTTTTCCTTGAGCACGACAAAACCTGGTCACGGAAAATCAACGAGGCGCTGTACACGATCCGCCTTGAAATGAATTATTCGAAAAAAGATATTTTGGAAGGCTATTTAAATACTATTTACTATGGAAACGGTGCTTATGGCGCTGAGGCCGCAAGCCAGTTTTATTATGGAAAAAAAGCCTCTGAACTCAGTCTGGCAGAAGCAAGCATGCTTGCCGGTATTCCGAAAGGACCGAGCCATTATTCACCGCTTAGTTCCATGGAAAATGCCAAGCGGCGGCAAAAATTGATTTTAGCCAGCATGGTCCAAAACGGATACATTACAAAAAAACAGGCGAAAGCCGCTGTAGAAGAGAAGCTGGTATTCACCGGCGCCCACAATACGCAAAAAGTAAATACAGCTCCCTATTTCCAGGATGCTGTGAAAAATGCGCTGAAAAATCAGCTCCATTTGGATGAGCGCACGATTGCTCTTGGGGGATTAAAGGTGTACACCACTCTTAACCTTAAGCAGCAGAAGGCAGCGGAGGAGCAGATCCAAAACAAAATAGACAGTTCGTCCAAGATTCAAATGGCATTAGTCGCCATGGATCCGAAGAACGGCTATGTGAAAGCAATGGTCGGCGGCAGGGATTACGAGAAAAGCCCATTTAACCGGGCGGTTCAGGCTATTCGGCAGCCAGGTTCAACTATCAAGCCGCTGTTATATTACGCTGCCCTAGGCCACGGTTTTACCCCGTCTTCCACCATGCGGAGTGAATCAACCACCTTTCACTTCGATGACGGCAGACCGGAGTATACACCGCATAATTTTAACAACCATTATGCAAATGGTGAAATTACCCTTGCCCAGGCGCTCGCTGTCTCTGACAATATTTATGCTGTAAAAACTCATCTATTTTTAGGTGAAGAAGTTTTGGCAGATACGGCAAAGAAGTTTGGATTATCGACCAAAATGGCACAGGTACCGTCTCTCGCCCTTGGAACCTCAGGCGTCAGGGTGATTGAAATGGCCAATGCCTATAGCATGTTTGCCAATGGCGGCAAAAGCGTCCATCCGATCTTGGTTACAAGAGTAGAAGACTACAATGGCAAGGTTATTTTTGAAAGAAAAACAGAGACAGAAAAAGCACTCGACCCAGCCAAAGCTTATGTCATGACCCAGATGATGGCAGGGGTATTTGACAATAAGCTGAATGGCTATGCCAAAGTAACTGGAAGCACGATTGCGGACGAATTAACAAGACCGTATGCGGGCAAATCCGGCTCAACGGAAACCGACAGCTGGATGATTGGCTTCACACCGCAGCTCGTTACCGCCGTCTGGGCTGGATATGATGTCGGCCAGCCGATTGAGCTCCGCCCTGAAAAATCATATGCGAAAAAGGTCTGGGCCGGCTTCATGGAAGAAGCCTTGGATGGAAGGCCCGTAAAGGCCTTTAAGCCGCCAAAAGACGGAGTTGTCGGAGTTTATGTGAACCCAGAAAATGGAAAACTCGCTACAGACAACTGCCCTGTCCGCCGGTTCACCTATTATGTTGCGGGAACGGAGCCGACTGAATACTGTACCGAGCATTTGAAAAAAGGTGAGAGTGGACCAGTAAAAGAGGAGAAAAAAGTTAAGAAACCATGGTACAAGAGGATCCTGCCGTGGAGTTAAAAATAAAAAGCGGCCTCGCTCAGCCTCAAGTAAAGCAAATGTTCGAGGATGAAAACTGGCTGGGCGCTGCATCTGGAATCCAGATAACTGCTTCATAAAACGGAAAAAGCTCCGGAATTATCCGGAGCTTTTTCCTGTCCTAGTCTTACAGTGCTTTCACACTTCCTATAATACTACCCATTTTTTAAAAAAACTACAAGTAATTCCACAATTTATTTTTCTGGCGTAGCGAGCCAATAAAATCTCCCGCTGGTTGAACCTTCGCCTTATTCTGCTGCGAGAGCTGTTTTCAGCTCATCAGAAGAATTATTCCACAATGTTTCATTGTGGCTGCGGAGGAAATCAACCAGCACTTTCTTTGATTTAGCATCCATGTCATCTACAATAATATGGCGTTTAATAGATTTATCCATGCGGTTTACATGTTCTGGCAGTGACTTGTAGCCGCGGCGGATTTCCCGGTCAACTGTCATATAGCAGGCTGTCACTCCGGCATAGTACGGTCCTTCGACATTGCGGTCAATGGTCACCCATACGAGCCAATATGGCTTGCCATTCGGAACCTCTTCTTGATTCGGTAAAAATTTTATTCCCTTTTCCACCGCACTGCGGGCATGCATGGCACCGATATCGATTTCCGCCTCTCCAGCCTCAACATTGATTATAACCGGCGATACATTATTTAGACTAAGGGCACCTTTTCCAAAGCCCTTATGCCCATCTGTAGGATCATTTTTTATAATATTAAAGCCCATTTTTTTCTTATTTTCTTCCATTACGGCTTAAAACCTCCTTTAAAAAAATACGCCATAAAAGAAATTACTCAACGTACCTGCCACCCATGGGATGATTATGTTAAAAAGGGGCTGAATCGTCATATTGTTAAGCGGCGGAATCAGCACTAAGATGAGAAAAATCAGCACACCATATTGTTCATATTGTGTCATTTTAGCCCGCACATCAGTTGGTACCAGATCCTCAACAATCCGATAGCCGTCAAGCGGAGGCAGCGGCAGCAAATTAAAAATGAACAAAACGATATTCAACTGGATAAAAATATTGAGAAAATCATTAAAATTATCGTTCAAAATAATACCCATTCTGGATAAACCATAGCCAATAATAAAACCAACGCAGGCCAAAAGCAAGTTTGACAGCGGACCTGCAGCCGAAACAAGGATGCCAGCCAAGCGGGGCTTTTTAAAAAAGTAGCGGTTCACCGGCACCGGGCGGGCCCAGCCAAATCCGGCAATCAAAATCAAGATTGTGCCAAACGGATCAAGATGCTGCAGCGGATTTAAAGTAAGCCTTCCCTGTCTTTTCGCTGTTTCATCGCCAAATTTATAGGCTGTATAGGCATGGGCAAATTCATGCAATGTAAAGGCAAACACAAGAGTAATGGCCACATACGGAATCCACTTTATCGGGTATGCCAGAAATCCTTCCAAAAATGTCTCTCCTCCTCACTAATCAGCGGTCACATAAACCGAACATTTCTATATTCCTTATAGTATACATGAAAGCTCTTTAAAAAAGAAAATGTAACGTGCTCTTTATATTTGCACTTTTCCACCAATTGTGGAACACTACTAGCGTAGGAACTTATTTAGGAGGAATGAACATGCCATACGTCACAGTTAAAATGCTTGAAGGACGCACAGACGAACAAAAGAAGGCTTTAGTTGAAAAAGTAACAGCCGCTGTCAGTGAAACGACAGGCGCTTCGAAGGAAAAAGTCACCATCTTCATTGAGGAAATGTCTAAAAAAAATTATGCCGTTGCAGGCGTACGCGAGAGCGACAAATAAGAGTCCATCCGTAAAAAGAGTGTGAAGTCCGATTTCATTCATTCACACTCTTTTTTTACGTGTTAAATTAGGCTGTTGATTTCCGCTCCATAAGGACAGAAGGTATTGTACCACTAAAAGCGAAAGCTCTTCGAAGGAGGCACAAGCAGTTCGCAGGCGTTCCGCGGATCCTCCTCGCCACTAACGCCCGCGGGGGCCCCTGGCACATAATCCCGCAGGACATTAAATAGGCCCATGCACGAAGAAAATGCGTTAACGTTTACCATGACTTTTCGTGCCTGCCGCTGCATCAACAGGGTTAAAAAAAACAACACCACTCTTTAACAGAGCCAAAGTTTTAAAATTGCAACGGGTCCTTTGGGCTTTCAATTTTCATTTTTTCCAGTTCAAGCCGCATTTTTTCTGTCTCTATTAAATAATTTTCGTGTTTTACCTTTTCCAGTTCCAGCTGATTTTTCAGCATTTCCGCTTTTAATTTCGTCTTTTTTAATGAAAACCCGCCTAAAATTGCCACAATGGGAATCCCAAAAGTCATTACAATGGCAACCAATCCAATAAAATCATCCATGTGCCCGCCTCCCTATCCTCCATTAGACAAATCATAGCAAATTTTCAAGAAAATTCAAATTGTTTCCATAAAAAAATGCCTGGATTTTATCCAAGCAATTTCCAACTTTTATTGAATTTTTGTTTTTAAACTTTCAATATATTGATAGGCCTCATCAATTTCCGCTTCCGTATAACGCTGACTCTTTTTCAACGTAAACACCTTATTCATGACTTCCTCTTTTTCAAGTTCATCAAAAAACAATACGGTCGAGACAAGCTCTAAAAATCTTGCATTCTGTTCATTCATATCCAGGAAAAAGTTCTCCAAAAACGGCATGTCCACTTCATTCAGGGTTAAAAACTCTTTTCCCGGCTCTGTCAGAGTATAGCGGTATTGGTAATACCCGCCTTTCTTTTCCTTGACCTCATTCAAAAAGCCCATATTGCAAAGCTCTTCCACTCTTGTTGTCAATTCCTCAGAATATGGACCATAAAAATGAAACTGGAATCTATCATTAAAAGGAAAATGAATCTTTTTTGCTATATATATCATTTTTTGCAGCTTTTTCCGCCCGACAACTTCACCAGCCGCCATAATCGCCTGCATCAGCTTGGCATGATCTTTTAACACATTCGTCATCTCCTACTCCATTTAAAACTGTATGGCGTTCTATTCGACTATTTTCAATAGAAATACATTCAGAGAAACTAGACTAAGTCATCTAATAAAGACGGTCAGAGCAAAGCTATACATCACTTCATCCGCAGTGAAAAATGTATATCCCGTACCGCCATTGATTATACTTATTCCATTTGGCGGCGCTCCGTCCCTTTCCCGCCACAGCCTCTCTATTCTAAAAGGTCACGTATTTGACTTTTAATATCTGCCCCTGTCGATTCATCGGCAAGTAAATCAGCAGGATAGTAGAGTTTATGGTCGGTTCTTCTTTTTCCCGAAATGGCATCCACGATCTCCGACTCTCTGGAAAGCTCCCTTAGTTCTCCGTTTTCCATTAATAAATGAATGGGGAGCCGTTCTTCCTCTTCACCAGGACGATAAAAGTCATACGGCAAATCTGAGGAGGAATCTACTACTAAATAATAATCCGGGTCAATGCCAGCCTTGATAAACAACGTATTCAGCTGTGCCAGCTTTTTATATTCCTTCGCTGGGTCAAACTCTGCATACTTAAACAAATTCCGATTGACAAAACGGCAGCATAAATCCCTCAGGATGGAATCATCCTCTTCCTGCCAAATCTGAAAGTAATACAAAATGACAGCCTCATCTAATTTTAAGTAGTCTTCTAATGTCACGTTTTCACAGAAAAAAGATACAAAATGGTGCGGCTCATGTTTAAATGCATAGTTTTCTTTAAATAACTGCTTCGCCCTGTGGAGAATTTTCGTTAAAATCACCTCAGCGCTGCGGGACACCGGGTGGAAGTATACCTGCCAATACATTTGGTAGCGGCTCATGATATAGTCTTCAACCGCATGCATGCCGCTCTTTTTTATAACAACCTGTTCTTCCCGGGGGCGCATGACACGCAAAATCCGTTCCATGTCAAATTGGCCATAGCTGACCCCGGTAAAATAAGCGTCCCGCTGTAAATAATCCATCCGGTCGGCATCAATCTGGCTTGAAATCATACTGACAACCAGTTTTTTCTCAGACGTCTTCGCAATCACTTCCGCCACTTTCTCTGGAAAACCTGGTCCGACATGGTTCAGCACTTTGTTGACTTCTGTATCTCCTAAAATAATGGCTCTTGTAAAATCCTCATGATCGAAATCAAAAACCTTTTCAAATGCGTGGGAAAATGGCCCATGGCCAAGATCATGGAGAAGGGCAGCACATAAGGTGAGGAGGCGGTCGCCAGCATTCCATTCCTCTCTGCCGTCAAAGACATCATCAATCATCCGGCGGACAATTTCATAAACGCCCAAGGAATGGTTAAAGCGGCTGTGCTCTGCCCCGTGAAAGGTTAAAAAAGTGGTTCCAAGCTGCTTAATCCGACGCAGGCGCTGGAACTCCTTTGTCCCGACTAAATCCCAAATCGCCCGGTCCTGCACATGCACATAGCGGTGGACTGGATCCTTAAACACTTTCTCTTCGCTCAACTTTTCCATCGAATAAGTCATCCGCTTCCCTGCCCCCTTTCCAATTACCCGAACTTTATTAATTTCTATTATATACCAAAAAAGCACAAAATTCCGCAGGATTTTTCGACAAATCGAAAAGTATAACACCTTTGGAACAAGCATAGCCTGCTCCTGCCAAGCTTATTCTTTTGGAAGCCTTCCTTAGCGGTCTGCCTCAGGAATAGCACAAGAGGAGCCGGCAGAACGGCTGCTATTTAACCTTTTGGACGGATTGGCTTGTGACCTCGAGCTCCTTAAAGCTATCGCTTTGCGCAAGATTCTTAAGAAGTTTATATGGGGATGAAAACTGGCTTGGCCGCTTGCACTGGATATTTCTCAAAGTCAAAATCCCTTTCCATAAAAAAGAAAAAACACCTTTGTCGAATGCCAAAGGTGATTTATTTAATTTTCTTTTGCACTTTTTCCATTAATTCCTCTTCTGTCAATGCTGCGACTGGACGGTTGTTAACGAAGGTAAAGGTCTTTTTTCGTCCTGGTCCGCAATAAGATTGGCAGCCAATTTTGATTTCGGCATCCGGATCCAATTCTTTTAAATGAGGGATTAATGTCTTCAAATTCACGGCTTGGCAATCATCACAAACACGAAATTCATTAGCCATTTCCGACAACCCTTTCTAAAAAATACACTCTATAGTTTACCCAATAGATGGTTTTGCACCACATCAATTGGAAATAGTAAAAAATATATCGGACATCTATTTAACTCCTAAGGTATTTTACAGTTTCTAAACGGTCAATGCAAGCTGCATTCTGTATCCAAATTTGTCTAAAAGCTGATATACAGCCTAAGCGGAATTACTTTTTCCAAAAAATAAATATATGTATTTAAAAAATCTATTATCCTTTTAACCATTTTGGTATAAACCTGAAAAAACTTGTCCATCATAAGACTAGAACTTTTAAACTATAGCCCAAATTAGGCTGATCATTCATTGAAAAAATATTATTTAGGGAGTTGAAACAGATGAAAGTTCGTCAAGACGCATGGACAGATGAAAACGACTTGCTTTTGGCTGAAACAGTGCTTAGGCATGTTAGGGAAGGAAGCACACAGCTGAACGCTTTTGAAGAAGTAGGTGACAAATTAAACCGGACATCAGCAGCTTGCGGCTTTAGATGGAATGCCGTTGTCCGCCACCGCTATGAAAAAGCATTGGCTCTGGCAAAAAAGCAGCGTAAACAAAGACAGCGAATTTTAGGTAAAGAGCAAGGCGGCAAGAAAAAACTGCTTTACAATCCACCAGTGGCATCACCTAATGAACTAGATTCATTAACAGCAGATGTAGAGATACCTGCAGCACCAGAAATGCCTGTAAATGATGTACCAGCAGCGGACGTCGAAAATATGACAGCAGAAATGGCGATGGAGTCCTATGTAGTAACACCGCAGGCACAAATTCATACCCAGCCGGCCGCTAGAATGACAATGGAGTCCGTTATCGCTTTCTTGCAAAACTTTAAACATTCCAATCTGCAAAATGAAGCATTAAAAATAGAGAATGAAAGATTAAAGCGGGAAATTGCGGAATTAAAGAAACAAAACGAAGAATTATCTGCAAAGGTGAAAGGACTCGAAGAAAATTCCGAAACTATGCAGGAAGACTACGAAACACTGATGAAAATCATGAACCGCGCCCGTAAACTTGTATTATTTGAAGAAGAAGAAAGACCCGCCACCACATTCAAAATGGACCGTAACGGAAATTTAGAAAAAGTAGCGGAATAAGGTTCCCGGCATTTGGGGAGAAGAGAACATGTGCAGCATCTCGATTTAAAAAGAGAGGCCAGGCTCAAGGAGGAGAGAAATCTCCTCTTAAGAGCCAGCCTCTTTTTGCATTTTTTTAAACGGTTCGTTCCGTTCGACAATCCGCTGAACATAACCAGGTAAAAGCTCAAGTTCATATTCATTTAACTGTCCAGCATATAGTTTTTCACCATATTGCTTGAGCTGGGTTAGCAGTCGGACCATAATATCGCTGATTGAAAATTCCCGGCCATACAATTCTGACAAAGAAGCCATCACGTCCGGCACCACTTCCGGATAGATGAATTTAGTCTGTGCATTCCTTTTTGCCCTCTCGTAAAACTCATGCACCAACTCAGCCCGCTTTGCTCCGCTGCCGCTGACACATAGATAAATTTGCACCGCAACCCCTTTACGCAGCCGTCTTTGCGAGATGCCGGCAAATTTCTTTCCATTAATGCTAAGATCATAGCTTCCAGGGCAATAGGAGCCAACAATCTCCCTTGCCTCGATGGTTTGCGGAAAGTCAGCAAACATGCTTTGAATCAGTTCCCACATCGTGTCATAACCGCGATTGATATCAATTCCTTTTTCCGCCTCTGGCAAAATAAGCGAAATATTGAGGACACCGGCGTCCAGAACAACAGCCAAACCGCCGGAATTCCGCACCACCGCCTGATACCCCTGTTCATTTAAAAATTGGATTCCATCCTGCAAAAACGGCAGCTTGGTATCCTGAATTCCCAAGACAATCGTATGTTGGTGAACCCAAGTCCGGGCTGTCGCCGGTGCTTTTCCCGCTCCAACTGAAGCACACAATGTATCATCATAACCAAATGACTCCACCGCACCATAATGCGGACCAATAGAAGACTGGTCAATAATCCGCCACTCAGGCTGTCGCAATAAACCTTCCATCATTGTTACTCCTTGTATGTTTATAGTGATTATTTTACCAAAACTACGAAGAAAATGCCGTTTTAAACATTATGAAGGATTGTTCTTAATCTTCGGGACTTGTTTTGTCTTTCATTTTCCTGTTGAAAGACAGTTTTTGGATTCCGGGTCAGGTTTTGTCCTTCATCGCCTGGATGAAAGACTGTTTTCGGATTCTTGGACCCGGTTTTGTCCTTCATCGCCTTTATGAAGAACTGTTTCTGGATTACCTCCACCGATTTTGTCCTTCATCACCTGGATGAAAGACTGTTTTCAGATTCTTGTTCCCGGTTTTGTCCTTCATCACCTGGATGAAAGACTGTTTTTGGATTCTTGGACCCAGTTTTGTCCTTCATCGCCTCTATGAAGGACTGTTTCTGGATTACCTCCACCGATTTTGTCCTTCATCGCCTCTATGAAAGACTATTTCTGGTTTCTTGGACCCGGTTTTGTCCTTCATCGCTTGGATGAAAGACTGTTTTCGGATTCTTGGACCCGGTTTTGTCCTTCATCACTTGGATGAAAGACTGTTTTCGGATTCTTGGACCCGGTTTTGTCCTTCATCACCTCCATGAAAGACTATTTCTGGATTCTTGGACCCGGTTTTGTCCTTCATCGCTTGGATGAAAGACTGTTTTCGGATTCTTGGACCTGGTTTTGTCCTTCATCGCCTTTATGAAAGACTGTTTTCGGATTCTTGTTCCCGGTTTTGTCCTTCATCGCTTGGATGAAAGACTGTTTTCGGATTCTTGGACCCAGTTTTGTCCTTCATCGCCTCTATGAAAGACTGTTTTCGGATTCTTGTTCCCGGTTTTGTCCTTCATCACCTCCATGAAAGACTATTTCTGGATTCTTGGACCCGGTTTTGTCCTTCATCGCTTGGATGAAAGACTGTTTTCAGATTCTTGTTCCCGGTTTTGTCCTTCATCACCTGGATGAAAGACTGTTTTTGGATTCTTGAACCGGGTTTTGTCCTTCATCGCTTGGATGAAAGACTGTTTTCGGATTCTTGGACCTGGTTTTGTCCTTCATCGCCTTTATGAAAGACTGTTTCTGGTTTCTTGTTCCCGGTTTTGTCCTTCATCGCCTCTATGAAAGACTATTTCTGGTTTCTTGGACCCGGTTTTGTCCTTCATCGCCTTTATGAAGGACTGTTTCTGGATTATCTCCACCGATTTTGTTCTTCATCACCTTTATGAAAGACTGTTTTCGGATTACCTGCACCGGTTCATAAAATAAAAAAAAGCCAGCCCTCCAACAAAAGAAAAGGACCAGCTTCAGTCTCCAAAATTATAACCCTTGTCCTGCAGTAATAAGTGCAAGTTTGTAAACATCCTCTTCATTACAGCCGCGGGAAAGGTCGTTTACCGGGCGGTTCAAACCTTGTAAAATCGGACCGACTGCCTCAAATCCGCCTAACCGCTGGGCAATTTTATAGCCGATGTTGCCCGCTTCTAAACTTGGGAAGATAAATACGTTCGCATCACCTTTAATCACAGAATCCGGTGCCTTGCTCGCTGCAACAGATGGAACAAAGGCTGCATCGAATTGGAATTCGCCGTCAAGCACCACAGATGGGTCGCGGCGTTTAGCTTCAGCAACAGCTGCCACAACACGCTCCGTTTCTTCTGATTTTGCTGATCCTTTTGTTGAAAAACTTAACATTGCCACACGCGGCTCGATATCAAACATCTCAGCCGTTTTCGCACTCTCCAAAGCAATTTCTGCTAAATCATCGCTGTCCGGGGAAATATTAATCGCACAATCCGCAAATACATATTTCTCATCATCGCGCACCATAATGAACACACCCGATGTTTTCTTGACGCCTTCCTTGGTTTTGATAATCTGCAAGGCAGGACGTACCGTATCAGCCGTAGAATGGGTTGCCCCGCTGACAAGGCCATTTGCTTTATTCATATAAACAAGCATCGTGCCAAAATAGTTTACATCTAATAAAATCTTGCGTGCCTCTTCTTCCGTTGCTTTCCCTTTGCGGCGTTCCACAAAAGCTGCTACTAACTCGTCCATTCCTGCATAATTCTCAGGATCATAGATTTCAGCGGCATCCAATGAAACCCCAAGCTCCTTTGCCCTTGCTTGGATATCCTCTATTTTGCCTAGTAAAATTGGGGTTAACAGTTTTTCTTCCGCTAAACGGCCGGCAGCTCTTAAAATCCGTTCATCCAGGCTTTCTGGAAAAACAATTTTCAAATCGCGGCCGGAAATTTTATTTTTCAATCCTGTAAATAAATCACTCATTCGATAAACCTCCTATTTGCAAACTTAACTACCTTTAGCATACGTTACCAGAACATTTTTTCAAAGTTATGTATATCACAAAATAACGTTTTCAAGTAAAAGTTTATATTTTTAAAATATTGCACCTGCCATTTACTATTTACTTCCTTTTATAAAAATATCCATCACAGTGGATTTAGGGTTTTATATGGGGATGTCATGGTCAAACTATGTTATAGTAATGATGTTTGATGAACAATGATGATGTAGGAGTGATATTAATGAATGAAGCAGCAAAAACGCTTGACGGCTGGTATTGTCTTCATGATTTCCGTACCATCGACTGGACCACATGGAAAATGCTTTCAAACGATGAGCGTGAAACAGCCATCCACGAGTTTTCAAGTCTAATTGAAAAATGGAATAAAACACAAGAACAAAAAGAAGGCAGTCATGCATTATATACAATTGTTGGTCAAAAGGCTGACTTTATGATGATGATTCTCCGTCCTACCATGGAAGAACTCAATCAAATTGAAACTGAATTCAATAAAACTAAATTAGCAGAGTTCACTGTCCCTGCATTTTCTTATGTATCAGTAGTCGAGCTCAGCAACTACATGGGGTCTGACGATGGTGATCCATACCAAAATCCATATGTGCGCGGACGCCTTTATCCAATTCTTCCTAAAACAAAGCATGTCTGCTTCTATCCAATGGACAAGCGCCGCCAAGGCAATGACAACTGGTACATGCTTTCCATGGAAGACCGCCGCGAATTAATGAAGAGCCACGGCATGATTGGCCGCCAATATGCAGGCAAGGTAAAGCAAATTATTACCGGTTCTGTCGGCTTCGATGACTATGAGTGGGGCGTCACTTTATTTGCAGAAGATGTGCTCCAATTTAAAAAGCTAGTTTATGAAATGCGCTTTGATGAAGTCAGCGCACGCTACGGCGAATTCGGCGCTTTCTTTGTTGGGAATATTTTAGAAGAAGAACGTATCGCAAGCTTTCTTCATGTATAAATAACTAGGGCTCCCTTACTGCTAAGGGGGCTTTTTATTTTTCCTCGACATCTCCAAGTCATATATCCTCACTTCTCCTCATACTATTAAACAGTGAGAAGGAAATGCGGCAGCACGGTTTTACAAAGCCCCGAACAGCCACAAAATCCTAGTAAAAAGATGAATTCCTGCCCTTTTAGGTACCAATTTGGGGTTTACGGAGTATGAATAGAATTGTTGGGCCATTGTTTTATTTTAGTTTAGGAGGGAAAAAGATGAGCCAATATTACAATCCTCAAGGATTTCAACCCTACACAGGTTCAGCTGGACAACAAGGTGCACAGCCGATGGGCGGAGGCGCAGGTCAGACATTTTACCCAACCCAGCAGCAGCAATTTCCGCCGCCAGGCACAGGAGCAATGCCAAAACCGCCGTCTGCAACACCTGCAGTCCCTGGTATGCTTCCTATTGAACAGTCATACATTGAAAATATTTTACGTTTAAACAAAGGCAAATTAGTCAATGTGTTTGCCACCTTTGAAGGAAATTCACAATGGAATGCCAAAGAGTTTCAAGGTATCATCGAAGCTGCCGGAAGAGACCATCTCATTTTAAGCGACCCTCAGTCAGGAACACGCTACCTCATTCCAATGGTATCAGTGGACTACATCACTTTTGCTGAGGAAGTCGAATATGAATACCCATTTGGCGCTGGACTAGGGACTTATACTCCACGTTAATTTAAAAAGGCATTGGAGCCCCCCAATGCCTTTTTTACTTGCAATATAATGTATAAGTTTCATCTTTCCAGAATGATCCAGCCTCGCAAAAAAGCTGCAACAGCATTAGCACCGCACGAAGGAAAAGCGTTAGCCTTTTTCAAAGAGCACCCAGCCAGCTTCCATCTTCGAATAGGCCAATTCGAACAGCTTGAATCAAATAACCTCAAAAATACGACTTTCAAAACCAAAGAACATTTGCTATGCCTTGAGGCTGCCCATGGCGCTTACGCTTTTCTAATTTAAAAATTTTTCACTGCTCCAATAATCATCAAAATCCATGCTGCCAAAAAACAAACACCGCCAATTGGTGTAATTGCACCAAGCGGCCCGATTTTCGTCAGACTTAATACATATAAGCTTCCGCTGAACAAAATAATCCCAATCAACATTAACCAGCCAGACCAAGTAAATAAGGAGCTTGACGCAGCCTTTCCAAGCAGCAAAGCAATAACCAAAAGACCTCCTGCATGAAACATTTGATACTGTACCCCAGTCTTCCAAATGTCCAAATAATGAGCATCCAGCTTATCCTTCAAGCCATGTGCCCCAAAGGCCCCAAGTGCCACCGCCAAAAAGGCGTTTAGTGCACCAATCACAATAAATGTCTTCATCTTTATTTTCCTCCCATACAAGAAGAATGCAGCAGCTTTACCCGTTTCAGCCTGATGGTTAAAAATCAAACAGTGAATCACCATTCGCATCATCATCTGCATCCAGTTTTTTCGGCTGCGGGATGGAAATCGGCTGCTGTAAGACAACCGGCTGATTTACTTGCACCTTACTCCATTCCCCTGCCGTCGAATCTTTGCTTTCATCCAAAATCAATTCGCATAATATTTTAATAGAGTAAACCTTTTCCCGCAAGCTTTCTTGCTTTGGAGCGTTCTTCGCCTGTTTCAGCTCTTCTTCCATTTTTGCTAATAGCTTTTCTACCGATATACTCATGAATGCCACCTCTGCCAGTAATCTTGTCTCTATTCTACATGAGTATCGCCGACTTTTCGAAAAATTAGTCTATCGACATGTTTCACGTGAAACATGTCGGATTCTGGAAGTCTAATTTGATATATCTCTTAAGCTTCCAATCCATCCATACTCACACAAAAAGGGAAACTCGTACATATACCAAGTACGAGCTTCGCCTTATCCCAATATCCGTTGATAAATCGTCTTTGCATGCGTCAAATCCTTCGTGCCATGAATAAGAGCACGCCCATCCTGGAAAATCACCATCCGCTCTTCATCCATCTCCACTGACAACAAATACGGATTACCCTTGACATTATAGCCCAGAGACTTTAGCTGCCCTGCAAGATCCTCCAAAATGATGCCGCCTTGAACCGCGGGACGGATTTGGACTGTATCACGGCCGCAAAGCACCGTTGTTTTTGTCATATTTTCACGGTCCAGGTAAGGATATGTCCGTTCCTCGCCACAGGACAAACAGCCGGCAAATTTTGCCTTCGACATTTTCATACTTGTATATTGGTTGCGCCATAAATCAAAGCTGACAAAAGAAGTACGGACAGCCTCCCAATCCTCCACCAGCATTTTTAGCGCTTCAGCTGTCTGATGAGAAATCACCATTTGCACAGTCGGCGCAATAATTCCGCCCGTATCACAGGTCATCCCCTGCAGCGGAATTGTTCTTAACAAACAGTTCAAACACGGTGTTTTTCCCGGAATGATGGAAAAGCTCATTCCAAAACTGCCGACACAGGCCCCGTATACCCATGGAACATTGTATTTTTGTGCAGCATCATTCATAGCCATCCGGGTTTCAAAATTATCAGTCGCATCGATCATAATGTCCACATCAGCAATCAGTTCTTCCAGCAATTCCGGTGTGGCGTCACCAATAATAACCCTCACTTCTACATCCGAATTGATTGCCTTTAACCGTTTTTCCGCTGCCGCCGCCTTCGGAAGCCTCTCAGCAACATCCTCTTCTGTATAAAGCTGCTGGCGCTGCAGGTTGCTTGCCTCGACATAATCTCGGTCGACAATCGTCAGCCTGCCAACACCGGCACGCGTGAGGACTTCAGCGTTCCCGGACCCCAGTGCCCCAGCGCCGATAATCAGGACATGTTTGCGGCTGATTTTCTCTTGCCCTTCCTTCCCAATCCCCGGAAAAAGGACTTGTCTTGAATATCGTTCATTCATTTTCATTCCTCCCTTTTGAAAGGAAAACTCGCCGGATAAGGCGAGTTTTTAGTATATTACAACGATCAAAGACTGTTTGACTTAGTTTTCACTGCGTTTTGTCTTTAAGACGGCTTTTTAAAGACAACTTCTCTTGATTTCCGTCGCGTTCTGTCCTCAAGACGCCTCATTAAAGACTATTTCTCTTGGTTTCCACCATGTTCTGTCCTCAAGACACCTTTTTAAAGACAGTTTCCTCAGGTTTTAGCCAAGTTCAGTCTCCAAGAAGCCTTATTAATGACAATTTCTCTTGGTTTCAACTAAGTTCTGTCCCCAAGAAGCCTTATTAAAGACTGTTTCCTCTGGTTTCCACCATGTTTTGTCTCCATGACCGCTCATTAAAGACTGTTCCCCCGGGTTTACACCATCTTCTGTCTCCAATGCGCCTCATTAAAGACTGTTTCCCTGGATTTACACCATCTTCTGTCCTCAAGACCGCTTATAAGAGAAAAATCCTCTTATTTTTCCCACAATCCACCATTTTAAAACAGTTTCCTGTCCCATTTTTAAAAGGTAGTTTTCCCTTATATTGGGCAGGTCATTTTACACATCCGTAACTGCTAAGACCTCATCCTCCGCTTACCGGCGGAATAAAGGCAATCACATCTCCGTCTTGAATGACTTCATCATTTGCAGCAAATTCCTCATTAATCGCCGTCATCACGGTCTCAAGCCTTGGCAGGTCATATTTACCAGCTAATTCCGCCTTCAGCTCAGCTACTGTTTTCCCGCCTGCCTCGACTTCAAGGGACTCCTCGCCAACCGCATCACGCAAATGGGCAAAAAACAATACCTTATTCATGTAAATCACCTGCCTCTGGCTTTCCGTTTGGATACGCAACCGTCTCTAATTGATTGCCGACCCATTCTTCGCCGTCCTCCCAATGTTCCTTTTTCCAAATAGGGACGATTTCCTTGATCCGTTCAATCGCATACCGGTTCGCTTCATAAGCATCCGCACGGTGTGGTGTAGAGACTGCGATCACAACCGCCACATCCGTAATATCCAGCCGCCCAACCCGATGTGTGATGGCGGCACGTGAACCTTTCCAGCGCTGTTCAATTTCCGCACCAATCTGCTCCAGCTTTTTAACCGCCATTGCCTCATAGGCCTCATATATTAAAAATAATGTTTTCCTGCCATGCGTCAATTCGCGGACAGTTCCGATAAAAGTGGTAATGGCACCTGCTTCACGTTGAACCACTTTATCAATCACAGCTTGTACATTTATCGGTTCTTTTGAGATTTCATAAAACTTCAATGTCTTCACCTCTTTATTCAAGTCACTTTAGAATCCGTCTTTACTACTTCCCTCCACCAGTCTTTTCACCTTTTTATAATCCTTCGGTTCATTCATATTAAAAAAAATATGCTCCAGCTCACTATCATCAAAACCAGCTATATCTTTCTCTGTTATATATTTTACAGTTATCTGATCAAGTAAATGCCGCATGCTCAGATGGCCATTCTTCATACATTTCGCTGCTTTCTCCGCGATTTCCTTTCTATAGACAGCAAATAGGGGATGACATTTTCCATTTATCACAGGGACCACCGCATCAACAGATGGGCCATAATTGATCATCTTCTTTGCAAGTTCTGCTGAAACAAATGGCATATCACAGGCAGCGACAAAATTCAGCTCATCCTGACTCGCCTTTAGGCCAGCATGAAGCCCTGCCAGCGGGCCCATTCCAGTGAATTCATCCGAAACCATTTTTACCTCTAAAAACTCAAAGGCCTTCTGATTGTTCGTTACTAAAATGATATCATGAAAGGAACTTTTTAATCTGTCCCTTATTCTCTCAATATTGGTCTTCCCATTGATCTTCAACAACGACTTATTTGTCCCCATCCTGCTTGATTTTCCGCCTGCCAAAATAATCGCTGAAGCCTCCATGGTCAACACCCTCTTTTCTTATATCCCCATTGTAACCAGCTATGACACTGAAACGCAATGAAAAGAAGGCCTATGCCTAAAAGTTCATATCTCCCGGCTGATAACTTTTTTTCCATTCTTTTTCACATTTCTGTTATATTTCAACAAATGAATTATAATAAGAAAGTAGTCAAAAAGCACTTTAGGAGGGATACATAATGTCTATTAAAAAGGTTTTAACCATTGCCGGTTCTGATACAAGCGGCGGCGCCGGCCAGCAGGCAGATTTGAAAACGTTTCAAGAGCTTGGCGTTTATGGAATGACCGCTCTTACATGTATCGTGACAATGGATCCAAACGGCTGGCACCATAGTGTGGCTCCAATTGACGTAGATCTTGTTGAAAAGCAGCTGGAAACCGTGCTTTCTATCGGAATTGACGGCATGAAGACAGGCATGCTTGGAACCGTTGATATCATCGAATTAACTGCCAGAAAGATTGATGAATACAAACCTGGGCATGTCGTCATCGACCCTGTCATGGTATGTAAAGGCGAAGATGAGGTGCTGAATCCGGAAACAGCTGACGCTATGCGTGAACTGCTTTTGCCGCGTGCATTGGTCGTAACACCAAACTTATTTGAATCAGGCCAGCTTGCTGGAATGAAAACACCAAAAAACTTGGATGAAATGAAACAGGCCGCAGCAAAGATCCATGAATTAGGGGCCAAAAATGTCCTCATTAAGGGCGGCAGTAAGCTTCAAACAGAAGAAAAGTCACTTGACCTTCTTTATGATGGAAGGGAATTCAAAGTATACGAATCAGAAAAAATCAATACAACTTTCACCCACGGAGCAGGCTGCACGAATTCCGCAGCGATTGCCGCAGAACTGGCTAAAGGAAAGTCTGTTTACGATGCTATACAAGTGTCAAAAGACTTTGTGTCAGCTGCCATCCAACAAGGTTTCCGCTTAAACGAATATGTAGGGCCGACATGGCATGGTGCATACCGCCAAACGGTTAAATAAGAAAAGTATAAGCGCCTTTGGAACAAGCTCAGCTGGTTCCGGCAATGACTATTCTTAACAGCTTTCCCTAGCGGTCAGCCTGTGTCCAAAAAATATTCTTATATTATAAGTTACAAAAAGAGCTTGGCAGCACCAAGCTCTTTTGTCATCATTCAATGACGCCCTTTTCTAAAATGTCCACTTGCGTCTTGACCTTTATTTTTAAGTTAGGATATTGTTCCAACCACTTTTTGTAATCAAAGCCTCTCATTCTGCTTCTCACTTCATGTCCAAATCCCAGAGGGTCAATCTGTGCTTTCTGAAACGTACGAATCATTTCATCAGCCTGGTCTTCCAGCTGTTTTTCCATTCCTTTTCTAATACGTTCAACAGCCGCTTCAGACGTTCTAATTTTTTTGGACTCTCTGATAATTCCTTTTACCGTTAGTTCAACAGTGACTTCAGGTTTACCTTTGATTTTTTTTACCCGAACTTTGTGTCTTGTATTAATATCTTCAATGGCCACAAATGCATCCTCATCCAATTTTAATTTATACGTCACAAGCTTCAGCTTCTCTAATAAGGCCTTAAAAACAAATTGGTGTTCCTGCTTAAGGTTTTGGATATAACGGCCGTCTTTAAATAACGCAATTCCTTTGATCTGAACATACTTTCCATTTTTCTGAATGAGCGGCAAAAACGGATCACTTAATTTTGAATAATAGTTATTCAGGAAATTATGAAAGTTATAGGTCGGCACCAAACCTGAGTCTATATTTTGATCAATTAACATGGATAAAAATACACCTGTATCACGGTCGCCATACTTTTCTTTCAACAGCTGCTCTGCGTCTCCATCAACAATCGCAACCAATAATCTTTCACTGATAGAGGGGTCCCTTTCCAGGGTATCCACTATATCCCCTATTCCGCGCTCTGCAAGTTCTTTGCTGTAGACAGCAACTTCTAACTTGCCATTGACCATTTTCCGGGAAGAACTCTGATTCAGTTTTCTTAATGTTTCTTTACTCAGTTCATCACTTGCGGCATAGGTTTTATTGCCGACACTCTTATCTGGTTTAAAAACAGGAACAACCGTCGTGAGTTTAACCCGGTCACCGCCTGCATAATCATATCCAACAGCTGATGCCATATTCACATCATCCACTATCTGTGTAGTAACGCGGCCAAAGAAAATGGCGGAAAAAATAACAAAACATATCATGGCGATTTTTAGCTTTTTCATTGTCCCTTCCCCTTCAGCTTAAAGCGAATATGGTAACAAACAAAAAGAAAAGGAATATACAAAAAGATGAAGAAACCAATGTTCGTAATCCAGCTATTAAATTGTTGAATGATTTCCCTTTCTGATAATAAGGAGCAAATAACAAAACAAATAAACAATAGGAAGACAAGTGATTTTCTTTGCTTGATCTTATACATTTTTTTGATTCCACGGCTGGCAGACCACACCATTAAGCAGATAATCGGCATCATCACAATCGCCCAAGAAGTGACCCCGATAATTTCAAATCGCTCTACAAAAGGCAATTCGATAATTTTCCACATCATCAGCGTGGGCCAAATAACCCTTTTTAAATACTCCTGATCAAAAAAGGCCAATGTGACAACCACGACCAGCAGATACAATAAGGTTGTCAGAAGGTTTCCTAAGTGGGCCCATTTTTGAGACTTTTCAGGCTGCTTAATAAATGGATAATAGAATAATAAAAGTTCAAATCCTGAAAACGACAGGCTCGCCGTTTTAACAGATAGGGCCATCTGCGTGACAGAATGATCAAAGACTGGAAGCAGATTTCGAAAATTTGAAAATTCGATGGGCACAAAGAATGTCAATATCAAGTATGAAGGCACGACGACAGCTAAAAAACAGACCCCTGTCACCACACGAAATCCGCTCGAAACAACATAGTAGACAATAAGCAGCAGGACTAATGCTAACGGCCAGGTTTTTAATACAGGAAACATCCAAACTTGGACAATTTCAATATAGGCACGAAGCACCGTAATGGTCTGCAGGAGCATAAATAGGATATAAATAGTGCTTAATAAATTGCCGGGCCATTTGCCAAACGTCTGTTGATGGATTGAGATCAGGTCTCCCTTGTCTTTATTCAGCATAGAGTAGATCATCCAAATCATGAGATGGATGATCATCCCTGATAAAACAACAGCCATCCATGCATCTTGACCGGCGGTTTTAGCGAGCTGCCGCTGAAAGCTTAACACTCCTATCCCGTACTGCATCCCATGGACGAGGAAAAAAACAAGTTATGGCGCGATAAGAAACTCTTTTTTAATTTGCACGGTCATTAAGCCCCTTTGCGGTTCATTCATCAATATCCTTCACTTTATCCCTCTTTTTCACTGGGAATCGGACAGGATTTTTTGTTTGCAAAAAATCAGGCCTTTTAGATTGAGTGGAAAAAGGAAGCCGAACAAAGGCATCTTTTAAGTCACGGATATTGGGAGGAAAAATCGGCTCAAGATATGGCCGCCCCAAGGATGTTAATTTTAATAAATGGGTCATTAAAAACAAAAAGGCAATGGCAATTCCAAGCAGTCCCCATAAATCTGCCATTAAAAGGAAAGGAAAGCGCAGCAGGCGGATGGTATTACCCATACGGTAGACAGGGGTAGTAAAGGATGCCAAGGCAGCAAGTGCCACAAGAATGAGCAGGACATTACTCGTTAACCCTGCATCAACAGCAGCCGTTCCAATCACGATACCGCCTACGATACCAATGGTTTGTCCCACTTTTGTCGGCAGTCTTGCCCCTGCTTCCCGGAGAAGTTCAATCGTCAATTCAAGAATCACGGCCTCTAATATCGGCGGCAGCGGTATATTTCGCCGCGATGAAACTAATGTCACGAGTAAATCCTTTGGGATTAATTGATAATGATAGGTTAAAACAGCCACATAAACCGGAGTCACCATAATGGAAAATGCCACGGCGAATACCCGGATCAGCCGAAAAGCCGAAGCCATTTGCCAATTGACAAAATAATCTTCAAATGCATTAAAAAGCTCCATAATGGAAATGGGACCGATGATTGCATGGGAGGATCCGTCCACCATTATTACTACGCTTCCCTCCGCCAGAACTCCCGCGACCCGGTCCGGCCGCTCGGTATCGATGAATTGCGGAAAGATAGAATTTTTATTATCCTCTATTAATTGAGAGATAAAAGAACTATCAAGTATTTGATGGTAATCCAGGCTTTCAAGGCGCTGGCAGGCCGTTTGAACATTTTCATCATTGGTGATGCCCTCAATATAAAGTACGGCCACTTTTGTTTTGGAAAGCGAGCCAATAATATACTCTTTGACCTGTAATTCAGATATGGGAAGGCGGGAGCGAATTAAATTTAGATTGGTTGTCAGTGATTCGACAAATGCCTCTTTTGGTCCTACTACCGAATATTCCTCTTCGGGAATTGTGACGTCACGTGCCTTAATCATTGGAGCACGAACCAGGACACAGGCGGTATCCTTCTCATGAAACTGAATCAGAACAGAGCCCCTTAATAAAGCATTCTCTATTGTTTGGCAGTCACTTGTTATCTGCACATTTTGGATTGGAAGTGCGGCCTTTATCTCTGCTAATGACGTTAGTGCTGTTTGATGCAAGGGCGGAAGAATATCACGATGCAATATCTCTTCATCCACAATTGAACTAAAATAAGCAATCCAATATGGCTGCTGTGGGCGGGAGCTATAAAAATAAACAAAATCACCCGACTTTTTACAATGGTCGATTAAGCTGACATGTTCACTTATTTCCTTTTCGTCAGGCTTTTTAAAAAGCCACCTTTTCACAGTACATGCCCCCTTACAGGCAAAAAATAAGCAAATGTTTCTAGGAATAACATCTCCATGTAAACCATTCTTAATAGAGTTAATTATTTCCATGCAACTTTATGATATTTTTATAATCAAGCATTCACTTCGCATTTTTTTGCTAATTTTAGTATGATAATTACATTATTAATTTAAATTAAATTCATCTGTTATAAAGGGGAAGGAGGAGCGGAAAATGGAAGTTGTTGATGTCCAAAAGGTACAAGGAATCATTAATCAATTCGCTAACCAGGATGTTTATATTCACCTCGAAACTACAAACGGTGCTTATGCATCCCACTATGATCAGACGTTTTTTTCTGCAGGAGCCTATATCCGAAATGCTCTCGTCCGCTATGAATTAGGCAAAATCACCGGCAATGGCCCCTTTCGCATTGGTTTAAAGATAAATTTAGGCTGGGTTTACGCTGAGGGAATCACCCATTTTGAAGTAGACGAGCAAGGGAGACTGCTTCTAGCCGGCCATGATTATAATGGCAAACTTGCTGTTGCCTTAGAAATTAGCAAAACTCCGTTTGAATAATTCAGGAAGGAGAATCATTATGGAAAAAGAACGTCAAGTCCTTGTTGTGTTTCCTCACCCGGATGATGAGGCCTTTGGAGTATCGGGAACACTTGCCAGTCATGTACAAAATGGCACCCCGGTTACATATGCCTGCTTAACATTGGGTGAAATGGGACGGAATATGGGGAATCCCCCGTTTACCGACCGGGAAGACCTGCCAAAGATCAGGAAAAGGGAATTAATAGAATCAGCCCGTGCAATAGGCATTCAGGATCTTCGGATGATGGGTTTCCGTGATAAAACAATTGAATTTGAAGATGAGGACAAAATGACCAATTTGATGACCTCATTAATCCAGGAACTGAATCCATCATTAATCATTACCTTTTATCCAGGCTATGCGGTTCACCCCGATCATGATGCCACAGGTGCGGCCGTCGTCCGTGCAGTCGAAAAGATGCCCGCTGCCGCAAGGCCGACCCTGCACTGTGTAGCTTTTTCCAATGACTGCATTGAAAAGCTGGGTGAAGCTGACATTATCCACGATATTACTCCGGTTAATGACCGCAAGCTCGCTTCCATCCGTGCCCACCGTTCTCAAACGGAGCAGATGTTTGCCGGCATGGAAGAACAATTGAAAAACCAAGAGCCGGAAGTTATGGCCAGGATTAATATTGAACGGTTCTGGACATATCGGTTTGAATAACGGACACTTAAAAAAAATGACGCGTGCATGATAAGCACACGTCATTTTTCGCATTAATATTCCCGGTGCAGCACGGTACATAATCTGCACCAATCCAAAATGATGATTTTGCGGTACTTCAGCTCAATTAATTCTTCTTTTCTCAGCTTCGAAAACACCCGGCTGACACTTTCCCGCGTTGTTCCGACGACGGTTGCAAATTCCTGCACCGTTAACGGGATTTCAATTCCCCATCTATTGCTGCCCATATTAAACTTCCTTCCCAGACGCTCCAATGTCTTTACGGTTTTCGCATACACATCAAGCAAGGCAACATCCCGTAACTGTGAGGTCATCTCCCGCAGTGCATCACTCATATAACGAACCATTTCCAAGGCGAGATCCGGATAAACAGCCAAGTCTTTTTCCAGCTCATTTTTATCTAAAAACATAATTTTTCCGTCCTCAAGCATCGTTGCCGTTGCTGGATAACATTCCGCCTTTTGCGAGAATAAGCAGGCCTCTGCAAAAAGATCACCTTGCTGCTTCATACAAACAATGATCTCATTCCCGTTCTCATCCTGTTTGGTCAGCTTAACAGAGCCTGAACAGACAAAATACACGCCTTGGGCAGCTTCATGCTCAGAAATCATTTTTGTTCCCTTTTTGACTGCAAACGTTTGAATCCTCTTTTCAATCACTTCCAAACAAGAAGGAGGAAGATCTTTAAAAATGACAATCTTATGAAGAAGAGCCTTCTTTGTCAGTTCAAGATAAGAAGCTGAATGGTACTCCTTTAAGCAGTTATTCTTTTCCACAATGGTCGCCGCCTTTGACAAACAAATTCATTACCACCTATTGTAACCGTCCGCTTTACATCGTGTAGTGATTCATTTCACAAAACTCCCCCCTTACTTCCAGAACATTGTAAAAATCCTTCGTTTCACAAAACGTTCATTTTTAAAAAACCCTTATTTATCAAGCCCTCCAGCCCCCCTTCACAAATCGTTCAAATACCTCCTAATCAATGTGACTTATATCATACTTTGAAACACCACTCGGGGATTAGGATGAAATTGTTCATTTGAAAAAGAAGGAGGGGGACAATTGTGCAAAAAGCGATCATTAGTTTTGTGGCTAGTTTAATCATCGGGTTTGGCCTTGGTTACCTTGTTTTTGATGTAATGCTGGGGGAATCAGGAAGCGAACCGAAAACGGTGCAGGCAGAAAACAGCCAAACTGCTCAGCCAAAGGAGGAAAGCACAGATACAAAAGAGGCTGCAGCAAAAACGGTCTCTGTGGATGACGATAACATCCTGAATAAACGGGGATGTCTTGGCTGCCATGCCGTAGAGTCTCTAAATTTAAAAGGCGGTGCAGTAGGGCCAGACCTTTCCAAAGCCTTTATTAATGTTGAGGGAAAACATGGCAAGCCGATTGAAGAGTTCCTAAAACAGCCGACTTCAGCCGTTATGTCAGGGGTCATCGGCAAAAATCCATTAACAGATGACGAACGTAAGCAGGTACTGGATGTACTGAAAGAAGCATCAGAAAAATAAAGTGAAACTTCCATCAGCGGAGGGTTTTCTTCAACCACTTTTTACTAACTCTGCTATCATTGCTATCGCACCGTTAACGAGTCAGTACAAATCCGATTGGCTCAGGCTAACCCCCTGCTTACGCATCGGTATGTTTCGCTGTATTTCACTAATCTGACCTTTACAGGCAGCTAATCTCTCACCCTGTTTCTTTGTATACTCGTAATCTTGAGATGGGAGTCTTTCTGCCCGTTAAGGCGGGATAAATTATAAGGCAGGTGTAACGAAATGAAGAAATGGGTTCCAATCACGTCCGGTCTTCTTGCTGGATTTATCGCGGCAACGATTTCTTTTGCGAATTTTTCATCCAACCCAAAATCCGAAACGGCTTCGGCCAGTAATAAAAGCGATGCTGAAAAGGTGTATGTTCCTTTCGGTCAAAAAGACGATTACTATATGTTTGCATCTGGCGGCCATTCCGGCCAGATGTTCATCTATGGTGTACCATCCATGCGCAAAATCAGAACCATCCCGGTATTCTCTCCTGACTCCGCGACAGGATATGGTTTTGACGAACATTCGAAAAAGCTGATGGGCGGCTATACATGGGGAGATTTGCACCACCCCGCTTTCTCGGAAACAAACGGTGACTATAACGGCAAATGGATGTTTGCCACAGATGTCGGCAACAGCCGTGCTGCTGTCGTTGACTTAAAAACATTCACCACAAAGGACATTATCAAGGTGCCAAATACGGCTGGACCTCACTGTGCAGCATTCGTTACAGAAAATACCGAGTACATGTTTCTGCCAACGCGGTTTGCGGTACCGCTTGGTCAAAAATACGAGTCACTTGATGACTACAGCAGCAAATACCGCGGCGTGATGTCTGCTGTCACATTTAATGAAAAAAATGTAAAACTAAACATTGCCTATCAGGTTGCCCTTCCGCCTTGGTCCTATGACCTGTCTGATGCAGGTAAAAAGGGATCTAAAGACTGGGCTGTGATGACCACTTACAATACGGAAGAAGCCACCACCACAATGGAAGTAAATGCATCACAGGCTGACCGTGACTATATTGTGCTATTCAACTGGAAAGAGCTTGAGAAAATGGTTAAAGAAGGCAAGTACGAGAATGTCGGCGGTCAAAAAATGATTTTTCCTGAAAAGCAAAAAGGCGGCATTTATTTAGTCCCTGTTGCCAAGTCGCCGCATGGTGTTGACGTTACACCAGACGGTAAATACTTCATCGCATCAGGTAAATTGGCGCCGGCGATGACGGTATTCTCTTTTGAAAAAGCTTTTAAAGCAGTCCAAAATAAAGATTTTGCCGGCGAGAGAAACGGCATTCCAATTTTAAAATATGAATCTGTTATGGAACGCGAAGTGAATCCTGAAAACGCTCTTGGACCGCTTCATACCCAGTTTGATGATAAAGGTATGGCCTATACAACCATGTTTATTTCCTCAGAAATAGTGAAATGGGATCCAAAGACCGGCAAAACACTTGACCGTGTCCCTGTTCAATATTCACCAGGGCACTCTGTTGCAGCTGAGGGCGACACTGTATCACCTGACGGCAAATGGCTGGTTGCTTTGAATAAACTGGCGAAAGACACTTACTTATCTGTTGGGCCTTCTCACCCTGAATCGATGCAGTTAATTGACATCAGCGGCAAGATGAAGGTCATTCAATCCGCTCCAGTTGATCCTGAGCCGCACTACGCACAGATGATTAAGGCCGATAAAATTAAAACAATTGAAGTATATCCAAAAGATCCAAAAAACAAAGATGCTGTATATGAACAAAAGGATACAAAAATTGTCCGCAAAGGCAATGAAGTTCACGTTTATGGAATCGCCATGCGTTCAAGATTTGTTTTTGACGCAAAATCGAAACGCCCTGACGTAATTGAAGTAAACCAAGGCGACCATGTCTTTATCCACTTAACCAATATCGACTTTGATGAAGACATTACCCATGGTTTCGCTATTAATGACTATAACTTGAACATGGAAGTACAGCCAGGACAGACTAATACGATGGAATTTACCGCTGATAAAGCCGGAACATTCCCATTATACTGTACAAACTTCTGCTCTGCCCTGCACCAGGAAATGAACGGCTACTTCCTTGTTAAGCCGAAGAAATAATAATAGTTGGCTGGGTATCAATTTTCCAATTGATACCCTTCCCCTTAATAGATTTACAATTTAAAAGGAGTGGTTAACTTGAATGACAGGAAAAGATTATCACTTGTATCTTCACTGCTTATCGGGCTTTCTTCCGTTTTAATGATAGTTTCCATCTTTTTTCCTTGGTGGAAGATGTTATTTTTTGCACCACAATATCCGGAAGGACTAAATATCATCGTGTATCCGAATAAGCTGGCAGGTGAAATTGACATCATCAATGGGCTTAACCACTATATAGGGATGTCCAATTTTGGAGCGGAAAATTTTCCGGAACTTTCCTACCTGATTTACATTATTATCGGCTTAGCTGCCGTGACGCTCATCACCGCCCTGCTTCGCAATAAAAAGATCCTCTATGGATTAATCAGTTTGTTAGTCATCGGCGGTTTGATTGGAGTGGTTGACCTTTATTCAGCCTTGAAAAAATATGGAACTAATTTGGATCCGCATGCACCCATCAAAATGGATCCTTTTGTACCGCCGATTATCGGTGACAATACAGTCGCTAATTTTACAACTCACAGCATGTTAGGCACAGGTATCTATTTTGTCATTGCCGCCTTTTTATTATTACTAATTCCGTTATGGAAGGACCGAGTAAAATGAAAAAACGGACGCTCCTGATTCTTGTTTTTTCTCTCTTTTTCTTTGTAAAACCAGAGAAATATATGGCAGTCGAAAACTTGCAGGCAATGATCGACTCCATGAAAGAGGGAGCGGTATTACAGCTGGAAGGAAAAACATATGAAGGCAACATTGTGATCAAAAAGGCGCTGACACTAATAGGTACGAAAAACACCGTGATCAAAGGAGACGGAACCGGCAATGTCATTTCAGTTAAAGCTCCAAATGTAAAACTCAGCCATTTAACCGTGACAAATAGCAGTATGAATAGGAATTCGTCTGAAGAGTATGCTGCCATTAAAGTCTATACGAATCACAATGTAATTGAGCATATGACAATCCGCCATTCCTTTCACGGCATTTATTTAAGCAAAGCATTCCATAATATTGTCCGCTACAACCATATTAAAGGTTCAGGCAAAGGTAAGATCGCTGCCCAGGGCAATGGACTTCATATTTGGTATGCCGAAGATAATTTACTGTCCCATAATACAATTGTCGGCACACGGGACGGCATGTTCTTTGACTATTCGAATAACAACAAAAGCTATGATAATAACATCAGCAATACAAGGTATGGCTTGCATTACATGTATTCCGACGGCAATATTTTTGAACGAAATAGTTTTGCCATGAATACAGGCGGAGCAGCCATCATGAACTCAAATGAATTAAAACTAAAAGACAATCAATTTATCGTCAACTATGGAAATCAATCTTTTGGATTATTGCTTTTGATGGCAAATGATAATCAAATTCAGCATAATACGTTTTACATGAACCAGCGCGGCCTGTATATTGACCAGGCAACCCGAAATCTTATTCAAGACAACCGTATCATTCAGAATCAAATTGGAATTGAGCTTTGGTCGAGTTCCAATGATCAAATCTTTACATTAAACCAAATTTCCGACAATACCATCCCCGCCGTTTCCATCGGCGGTAAGGGAGAGCGCAATGCCTGGAGCAAAGCAGGCAAAGGCAATGACTGGGGCTCCTCCTTTCCGCTGACCGATCTCAATCAGGACGGCATCGGGGATTTTCCGATAACCTATTATTCCACCCTCCATCAGTTGATTGAGGACCAGGAACTTACAAGCCTATTTCTAAAAAGCCCAGCGATCAACATCTATGAAAAATTAAATGCGACGCAAGCGGACGAAAAGGTCATGTTTAAAGATCCACACCCGCTCATCTCAAAAACAAGCGGCCATTGGCAGATACTCTACATCGTAATGGGGCTGTTTGCAGTGGTGTTCATCTTCACAAAGGGGGGACGTAAATTATGCATTACATTTGGAAGGAATGGAAAGAGAACTTAAGGGGAAAAGGGCTTTGGCTCGCGCTAAGCATCATTGTTCTGATTTCAATCAGCATTCTGTTTCGTTCCTCTGCCCTTTCATTTGATAAAGGTTTTTATATTCTATTAGTCAATTTATTTGATACGATTATCTATTTTATCCCGATTCTCTGCTTAATCATTGGTGCTTTTTCCATTTTCCAAGAGAAAGAACAAAAGACCCTGATTATGCTGCTGACGAAAAAGGATAATTACACAAGCTTCCTTTTAAGGAAGAGCATAGGTCTTTATACGGTTGTTCTTTTACCGTTAATCGCATGGTTTTTCGTTTATCTCTTATTCTTGAAGTTTCAGTTCCAACTGGATATCAAGTCCTATTTCATTTTTGTTCTTTCACTTTTATGTATGTCTCTGATCTTTTTACAAATGGGTGCGGCGATTGGAAGTTTTTCACGCTCCCGGATGCAGATCATTGGCTATTCTATTTTTATCTGGTTTTACTTTTTCTTTTTGCATGATTTCATCCTGCTGTCCTTTCTGCCGGATGTCACCTATGAAAACGTCAAATTATTTTCTGCCGGGTATTTTTTAAATCCGCTTCAGGCTGTCAGAATGTTTCTCGAAACCGGCATCGGTGTCTATTCCTTCGGCCACATGTCGCGGTTCCTGCAATCTTTCATGTGGACTAAACCAGTATTTTTTTTACTAGGAAATTTAATCGTTTGGCTTGCTGCTTCCATTGGCATAGCCATCGTTTTCAACCGCAAGGAGGGATTTGAGTGATAAAAGTAGATCAGCTCCACCAATCCTACGGCAAAAAGGTCGTGCTCGATTCTATTTCGATTCACATTGCCAAAAATGAATTTTGTGCCCTTGTCGGCCGCAACGGCGCCGGCAAATCCACATTTATTCATAGTTTACTAGGCCTTATGCCGGTTAAACAGGGGAAAATAGAGATTAACGGCATGACGGTAACGAAGAAAAGCGATGCATGGAAACGGACCATTGCCTATTTGCCGGAAAAATTTATGCTCTATCCCATGCTGACAGGACTTGAAAATATGACGTTTTTTGCTGAAGCGGTATCCGGTAAGGCCGACCTTGAGCGGGTGGAACAGATTTTACAGTCAGTTCGTTTATGGGATGACCGCAATGAGCCGGTGAAGGGATATTCAAAAGGAATGCTTCAGCGCTTGGGACTTGCGATTACCCTGTACCAGGACGCCAGTATTTTAATTTTAGATGAACCGACAAGCGGAATCGATCCAATGGGACGGAAAGAAATCCTGGAAATATTAAAGTCACTGCAAGATAAAACGATTCTGCTCTCTTCCCACCATCTTGATGAAATCCGTCAGGTCTGTACCCATGTGGCCTTTTTACAAGATGGAAAAATGGAGAAGTATACCGTTGGGGAATTTTTACAAACACAGAAATTAGGAGGGTATGGAGCATGAAAGGAATAATGGCTGTTTTGCTGTTTTTGGCAGCACTGCTCACAGGCTGCAGTTCCGGGCCCGATTATACGATTAAACTAACGAAAGAACTTTATTTTCAGCAGGATAAGGCCTCGCCTATTGAAATCAAGGTAACCGGGAATAACAAACCGGCCAAAGGATTAACCGTTAAAGCGGAATTATCCATGACCAATATGGATCATGGAACTGCCAAGGTGACGTTAAAGGAAGGCAAGGACGGCATCTACGCTGGCGAAGCCAAACTGCCAATGACCGGGAAATATGAAGCCGCCTTTACACTAGAGAAGGACGGCAAAAAGACAGATAAAATAATTGATTTAACTGTAGAAAAACCAAAAGGGGCAGCCAAAATTAATGGGCAATGGATTACCACAGATGACATTGCCTTTTATCAATTCATTAACCAGCTGCAGCTTGAAATTAACCGGGAAGCAGCGAAGAAACAATACAGCGGCAAACAGTTAGAAGAGGAATTATCCTACTTGGATTCACAAGAAACATTAGCAAAAGATCAAAACCAGCTGTTAACGCAGATTATCCGCCTGCGCTCAATGGCATTGCTTGCGGAAGAAAAAGGACATAAAGCCTCAGATGCCGATGTCGCACAAGAGCTTGAAAAGGTCCGCGGGCAGTATAACCAGTTCTCTTCAGCCCAAAAACTAATTAAAACCTACTGCGAAGGGAAATTCTGGGCAGCAGAAAAGGAACAGTACAAAATGATCGTCCTCTCGAAAAAGGTTCAAGAAGACGTCTTAGCCCAGGTCAAAAAGGAGAACCCAAAAGCAGGCGATCAAGAGGTACTGTATTTAGCACAGCAAAAATATGAAGACCTGCTGGTTTCCCAGGTGAATTCGCTGAAAATTGAGATCCTGTAGGTTTTTGGTATCTAGCAATCGGCCATCAATGGCGCGGTTGCTTTTTATTTTTGTTTGGGTGAAGGGCTTTACGGCGGGAGTTTTATTAAAGACAGGGTTGATAATTACTTTCTCCATAGACAATTCACACGGGACACTTCCACCATGCATTTATCTAGTTTTGTCCCATAACCCCATTCTATCGGACAACACCGTACCATCCATACCTTATTGCTCTGTCCCATAGGAACAACAGCAACCATCATTCCAAACTTTCCTGCCGTACCCGGTACAATTTATCGTCCTTTTCATCAGGGTTCCCCCGGCCATCCGTGTTATTGCTGACAAAATACAGGTATTCGCCGTCAGCATACACATCACGGATTCTCCCAAGGCCGGTAATCACCGGCTTCATTCGTTTTGATTCCAAATTAAACAGTAAAACCGCATTGCCCCTTAATGCCGCAGCATAAAGGCGGCCATTATACGTCGCCATCCCTGAAGGTGCCCATGTCTCATTTCCCGATTGAAAAATTGGCGTTACCATCCCGGGCTTCTTTTCATTCCCTTGAATCACCGGCCAGCCGTAATTAGCACCAGGTTTAATCCTATTCATCTCATCATGTGCTGATGGACCATGCTCGCTTGCATATAACGTATTCCCAATCCACACCAAGCCCTGTGGGTTGCGATGCCCATAACTGTATACATAGGAGCCTGGAAATGGATTATCAGCCGGTATCGTGCCATCCAGGTTCATTCGCAAAATTTTCCCGTTCATTGATTTCAAATTCTGCGCTAAACCGGGCTCAGTTGCGTCCCCTGTTGTGATATACAGCTTGCCATCAGGTCCAATCTTCATCCTCCCGCCGTGGTGATAGGCCGCACTGGGAATCCTATCTAAAAGAATGGCCGTTTCCCTCCACTCATTTCCATTTAAAACTAAGACAACCACCCGATTAAACTGGCCGTGTGCCTCATCCCCATATGTATAATAGGCATACGCCTTTCGAGATTCAGGAAACTCCGGATCAAGTACAAAGCCAAGTAAACCGGCCTCAGCTGCCCGCGCCAAGGGTTTCTCCAATAACACACGCTGCCGTTCCGCTTTACCGCCGTCTATTTTAACGATACTGCCGGGCCTCTCGCTGATATAAAAAGTTTGGTCTAGTCGATTTATTGACCAAGGAACCGCTAAGTTGTCCGCTATGATTTCTACTTCCGGCTGCATGAGGGCGGCCTCACGCTCCTCCTGCGGTACCTGTTTTTTTTCGAAAAAAGAACATCCAGACACAAGCAGCACCAGCGTTAACAAAATAAATCCTATACGAGACATAAAACGGGGCCTCCTCCTTTTATGAAAGACCAATTACCTCATTTTTTAATTAGAGCTGTCCTTCATTCATTTGATGAAGGACCGTTCCATCCCGATTCTCGCTTATTTTGTCTTTCATCTCCCCTATGAAAGACAACTTCTGCTTCGAAAGTACCTATTCTGTCCTTCATCTCCCTTATGAAAGACAACTTCTGCCTTGATACCATCTATTCTGTCTTTCATCCCCCCTATGAAAGACAACTTCTGCCTTGATACCATCTATTCTGTCTTTCATCCCTAATATGAAAGACAACTTCTGCTTTGATACCATCTATTCTGTCCTTCATCTCCCCTATGAAAGACAACTTCTGCCTTGATACCATCTATTCTGTCTTTCATCCCACTTATGAAAGACAACATCTGCTTCGATACTATCTATTCTGTCGTTCATCCCCCCTATGAAAGACAACTTCTGCTTCGAAAGTACCTATTCTGTCCTTCATCCCCCTTATGAAAGACAACTTCTGCTTCGAAAGTACCTATTCTGTCCTTCATCCCCCCTATGAAAGACAACTTCTGCTTCGAAAGTACCTATTCTGTCCTTCATCTCCCCTATGAAAGACAACTTCTGCCTTGATACCATCTATTCTGTCTTTCATCCCACTTATGAAAGACAACTTCTGCTTCGAAAGGATCTATTCAGTCTTTCATCCCCCCTATGAAAGACTAATTCACCAGCTCACCAGATCATTTTGTCTTTCATTATCCTAAGGAAAGACAGCAGCTTCTCTCCACAAGCCTGTTTTGTCTATCATCACCTTTGTGATAGACCATTTTCACCTCGAAAAGACTATTTTGTCCCTCATTGCAACACTTCAAGGATTGCCTTGCCCACACCGCTTTCTTCATTACTTTCTGTAATCACATCACATAACGCCTTTATTTCAAAACTGGCATTTCCCATGGCCACTGCTCGTCCAGCCTTTTCCAGCATGGAGATGTCATTAAAATTATCGCCAATTGCCATCGTATCAGCTAAATCAATTCCCTTTGACTTCGTAAAGGCCTCAAGAGCAATGCCTTTTTGGGCATTTTTATGGTTTATTTCAATGTTTTCAGCGCCTGACTTCGTGACCTCTAACTCATCAAGATCAGTGAGTGATTCTCTTGCCCGCTCTAATTTGCCATCCTCAAACGAAAAAACTAGAATCTTATAAATCATCATATCTTCATTTGCAAACAACTGCTCATAATCTTCTACCATATGAATTAACCCGTCACGCACCCTTGCCCCTGCTGCATGGGTAATTTCGCCGCGGTCTGCTTCAGGATTGGCACTCATCACGATATCGACAAGGGTTGAAACCGCCTTATTGGCATCAATCGTAAAAGCCCCTTGATTGGTGTAGATCTCAAAATAGACATCATTCGCGTTTAACCTTGCGGCTGCCTCGCGTGCCAATGGCTTGGGAATTGGATTTGCAGAGATGACCTCGCCCTCTATTGAGCGTACCTCAGCACCATTTACACCAATCACTGGACAGCTCAAACCAGCTGCGTTTAAGACATAGACTGCCTCCTGATAGGACCTGCCTGTTGCGACAACTACTTCAACACCTTGGGCTTGTGCTTTTAAAATGGCCTGTTTATTTTCCTCCGGAATTTCCTGCATGGAATTCAATAAGGTTCCATCCATATCTGTTGCAATACATCTAATCATGCTAATCATCCTCTACACAAATATTACGGACATTTTACCATCTTTTTGAAAACTGGTCTTGTCATGAGTCCTATGGCTAATACTTGCTGCCCTCCCTGACACTTAATCGCGCTAACGTATTCCCTTCAATAAATGCCTTAACAGACATTGGATTAGTCTTGGAATACTCACGCAACGCCCAGCCGATTGCCTTTTGGATAAAAAATTCCTTACTGCCGGCATTAAGCCTTATGTATTGAAATAGCTTTTCCTCATTTGTCTTTTGCTTATATTTTAATTGAAAAAGAATGGCCGTCCTGCGCAGCCACATATCATCATGCTCGGCCCATGCATCAATCGTTTCCGACGCCGCTTCCGGATATACTTGAGCAATTTTTCCAACTGGCTTTGAGGCAAGGGGATCCACTGTATCCCACCAGGACTTCTTGGTTATCAAAGTCTCCATCAGTGCCAAGTCTTTTTTCCCCAGCCTCTTTAATGACTTTTCAATATAGGCCAATGCCGTATATTGATATTCCCTTTCCGCCTGCTCCCAAAGCTCTAGTATGAAATCTTGATTGAATGGCTCTTTTAATATTTCCGTTTCTTGGAAAAATTGCTTTTCAATTTCTTTTCTTTCAGGTGATTTAATTCCAAAGAAAGGGAAATGGTTCTTCATATATTTTTCCATTTGATCCGCATTAACAGGGTTTTGTCTCTCCTGAAAAAGCCTTGTTAATATAGTAATATTCGATTGCATGAAGGCACATCCTAACTAAAATGATCTTTTTTACCACATTCTATTTCTTTCCCAAAAATCCTTTTTCAAAAGATTAGCATGCATAGATTACTGCTATTGCGAATCAGCCGGCTTGGAAATCTGAGAATTAAGACAAGTATAAACCCACTCTCCAATGCCAAACTAACCTTGAGCGGATAGGAGGGATGACAGATGACGAAGAAATATAACAAAGGGAGCCGCAATCAAAATGCCCCTGAAGCTGGACATGCTGAAGCAGAATTTGCTGCTGAATTCACAAGCGGCGACAACAGCAAAGGCAATAAACGAAACAAAAGCCAGCAAAGCAAGACAAATCCTCATCAATAAAAATTGAGGCACTATGAGAAAAATCCCATAGTGCCTAGCCCCGTTCATTTAAACCTCGGCTAATTCATTAATTTCCTCTTCAATTTTGTTTTGGATTTTAGTAACAACAGAGAAGTCCATGGCGGCGACGTAGATAGCTTCAAGTTCATCGTGAAGTTCTTTTGCTTTGGCTAGATAGCTGGTTGCCTCTTCCATCTTCTTTTTATACTTAGTGGAGATATTGCTGATAAATTCTGCAAAGATTTCATCTGTTCCCTGTTCAATGAGGATTTCATACATATCAATGATTTCATCGCCATCCCGGCTCGGAAAATATTCATGCGGAGCGGTGCTGTCAAAAATAGCGATTCCCAATTCTCTAAAAATCAGCATATCCAGGCTGTTAGGGTCAAAGCCGCAGTGGTAAATTTCCACATCCACCCCGTGAGTTTCAGCCGCGGCGGCCAATTTTTTCAACATGGTTGACTTGCCGGAACCTGGGCGTCCTTTAATAAAATAACGCTTTGGAATTTCCTCTGTTAAATTTGGAACAAAGTCAACAGCCCCAACCGGAGTAGCGGCCCCTAAAAAGCGGTGGCGGACATCCGATTTTTTATTCAGTTTCATCTTTCCAAAAAAGGACTCAATTAATTTGTCTGTTAATTGATCTGCTTTTTGAAAATCCATGCTGTTAATATAGATTTTTTCCCAATCATCATGAATCTCTAATGCTTCTTTAAATGCATCATATGCTTTCGCGAAGGACTCTGAAATTTTTGCAGTCAGTGTTTCGATGTCTGCCTTTTGAGCAGCTAACGCCTTGGCATTCCAGGCTTCACCTAAGTTAATGTACTCTTCCACTGCACCCGGCGCCTTTGGTTCAATGACATGCGGAGCCGTACCGTCAACAATGCCCACTTTCAAAGCGGGAATGATGACCCCGTCAATCGAATTATTATCAGATGAACAATGTAAAAATTCAATATTAAAGCCTTTTTCGACCCATTTTTCGCCGACCTTTTTCATTAAGGACGATTTACCGGTACCCGGCCCGCCTTTTAAAATAAATAACCTGTTCAGCCCTTGTAGGTTGGAATCATACAGATTGTGGAAACCCTTAGCTGTATTACCGCCTGCAAAATAATTTCTAATTTTCCCTGCCATTTATCGACACTCCCTTTTTACAAGTCAACTGCGCCTCATTTGCCATGAAGACCGGCGAGTTTTTTCATTTTTGACATGAACTAATATTTTCACGATATCTTATGCAGTCAGCTTTTATAGGTGAGTGCCTATAACAATTTTTTAGGCTTAAAATTTTACTTTGTAATGGCGGTAATTTCTGCCTCCGTAATCTCCTTTAAATCTTTAGGAGCAATGACAATCTGCATGCCGATTTTTCCAGCACTGACGACCATTGACTCAAGCGGCAGGCAGCTTTCGTCAATAAACGTTTGATACTGTTTTTTCATTCCAATCGGAGAACAGCCGCCGCGGATATAGCCGGTCAGCTTTTGAATATCCTTGACATGGACCATTTCCATGTTTTTCTCACCGGCCGCCTTGGCTGCCCTTTTCAAATCCAATTCATCCGCCACGGGAATGATGAACACATAAATATTCCTGCTTGCACCTTGTGCTACAAGCGTTTTATAGACCTCTTTCAGCTCCTTGCCGATTTTCGCAGAAACAGACACGCCGTCAATTTTTCCATCTTTGTTATCGTATGTAAGGATTTCATAAGGGATTTTGTGTGTATCCAGAATCCGCATCGCATTTGTCTTGGATTGTGCCATAATGATTCATCCTTTTATAGTTATTTGAGTTCAGTATAACAGTTTCCAAATACGGATTCCTTCAGGGAAAACTATTTTAAATAAGGGGGACAAATTACCTTTCAAATGAATATTACCTGTCTCCCTAATCTCCTTTTATATCATTACTTAAATACCCTTATCATTACCTAAATACCTTTATCGGCAAATAGGTTTAGGTCTTGCTGAATTAATCCGTGTAACAACAAATGTAAAACGTTATGTAAAAAAAAATGTAATGGACGAAGCCAGCCAAAAGGAATGTCTAGAATTGATTACTTTTATTTCCGAGGAATTATTGCAAAATAATACTGACCTTCGTAAATTCATTCTGAACAGTGCGCTCTCATCATTGGAAAAAATTAAACCTCTGAAAAATAGTTTCGAGGCAGCAGAGTACAAGCAAGTATTAACTCGATTATTAAAAAATTTATAACTGAGATACTGCTTCAAGAACCAAAAAGAACGGGCATTTCGCTTCAATGCCCGCCCAGATAGGCCTTCCTGATTTGATCACTTTCTCCCAGTTCCGCGGCTGTACCTGCCGCGACAATTTTTCCCGTTTCAATCACATAAGCGCGATTCGCAACCGACAGTGCCATATTCGCGTTCTGTTCAACCAGCAGGATCGTCGTTCCTGTTTGGTTAATCTCCTCAATGATGCGGAAGATGGTTTTTACCAAGAGCGGTGCAAGCCCCATCGAAGGCTCATCTAATAGAAGGAGCCGCGGCCTGGCCATCAGCGCTCTTCCCATCGCCAGCATCTGCTGCTCACCGCCTGAAAGTGTACCAGAAAGCTGCTTGCGGCGTTCATGAAGACGGGGAAATAACTGGTACACCTTTTCGAAATCTTCCCGTATCCCCCTCTTATCCTTACGCAAAAAGGCGCCTAGTTCCAGGTTTTCCTCAACCGACATATTGGCAAATACACGGCGGCCTTCCGGAACATGGGAAATCCCGCGTTTTACAATTAACTGCGGCACTTTTCCGGCTACATGCTCATCTTCAAATAAAATCTTTCCGGTCTTTGGCTTTAGAAGCCCTGAAATGGTTTTTAACAGCGTACTTTTCCCGGCACCGTTTGCCCCAATCAATGTCACGATTTCACCAGGACGGATATCAAGGGAAACTCCCTTCAATGCATGTATATTGCCATAATAAACATTGATATCATTTACTTTCAGCATTACGAGACCTCCTCGCCCAAATACGCTTCGATGACCTTTGGATTGTTTCTGATTTGTTCTGGAGTGCCTTGTGCAATTAATTGACCATGATCCAGTACATATATACGTTCACAAACACCCATTACGAGGTTCATATCATGTTCGATTAATAGAATGGTTAAGTTAAACTGTTCACGGATTAAGCCAATCAAATTCATCAATTCCTCTGTTTCCTGAGGATTCATGCCTGCAGCCGGCTCATCGAGAAGCAGCAGCTTCGGACTTGCTGCCAGCGCCCGGGCAATTTCAAGCCGGCGCTGCTGTCCATAAGGCAGATTTCTAGCCTGTTCATACAGCACATCATCAAGCTTAAATATTTTTAAAAATTCAATGGCCTTTTCCTCCATTTCCCGCTCACCGGAAAAGTGGGAAGGAAGGCGGAAAATCGAACTGAAGATAGAATGCTTTGCAAGAGAATGATACGCAATTTTTACATTATCAAGGACCGTCAAATCACTGAACAAACGAATGTTTTGGAATGTCCGGCTGATCCCTTTTTTGGTAATTTTATGGGGAGCTAAACCTCTTAATTTATCCCCTTCTAGTGAAATACTTCCTTCAGTCGGCACATATACGCCTGTAAGCAGATTGAAAAATGTCGTTTTTCCGGCACCGTTTGGTCCAATCAGACCAACTAATTCCCCCTTTTGCAGTTCAAGGTTGACATCAGAAACAGCCTTTAGTCCGCCAAATTGGATACCTGCATGATCTACTTTAAGCAACGGTGTGTTTGCCGCCATCCTTGGACCCCCCTTTTGCAGACTTTCCCATTTTTAAGAATGCTGTTATTTCCTTTGTTCCCAATAAACCCTGCGGGCGGAACAGCATCATGACAACCAGTACCAGGCTGTAAATGATCATTCGCACTTCTGGATAATTGGAAAGGAAGGTAGAGATGATTGTTAAGAGAATGGCAGCTATAACGGAGCCTGACATACTTCCCAACCCGCCGATTACCACAAAAATTAAAATATCAAAGGACTTTAAAAATCCAAAGTTCGGCGGCTGGATGATATAAAAGTTATGGGCGTGAAGGGCACCAGCCACTCCGGCAAAAAAGGCACCGATGATAAATGCCATAACCTTATAATACGTAGTATTGATCCCCATGGCATCGGCAGCAATCTCATTCTCTCTAATGGAGAGGCAGGCACGTCCATGAGTGGAATTGGTGAAGTTTGCAATGACAATAATGGTGATCAGAACACAGGTAATTACCCATGGCCATGTGGTCAAGTGCGAAACCGTCATTCCGCTCGCACCGCCGACATACTCAATATTTAAAAATACGATTCTCATAATCTCGCCAAATCCAAGTGTAGCAATTGCTAAATAGTCGCCGCGCAGTCTTAAGGTCGGAATCCCGATAATTACCCCAGCCGCTGCTGCAGCAATCCCTGCAGCAAGAATAGCCGCTGGGAACGGCAGCCCCAATTTCATCGTCATAATAGCTGAGGCATAGGCACCAATCGCAAGGAAGCCGGCGTGTCCAATGGAGAACTGCCCGGTAATCCCGATAATGAGGTGAAGGCTTACCGCCAGGATGATATTAATGCAGATTGAAAAAAGTGTATTAACATAGAAAGGGTTTAATGTTCCCCCGGAAATAAGAAATTGCACTACTACTGAAAAAATGACGGCTAAAACGATTGAGAGCCAAAAACCTTTTAAGTGTTTACCAGATTTCATCGCTAAAGCCACCCCCTAGACTTTTTCCCTGACATTTTTACCAAATAATCCGGCAGGACGGAAAATCAAGATTAGAATTAATACGACGAAAGCCACACCATCACGCCATAGAGAGAAGCCCGCCGCACTGACAAGCGCCTCGATGACACCAAGCAGCAATCCCCCCGCCATGGCACCAGGGATAATACCAATACCGCCTAATACAGCCGCAACGAACGCCTTAAGCCCCGGGATAATCCCCATCAATGGTTCAATTTTTGTATAATACATTCCAAAAATGACGCCTGCTGCACCGGCAAGCGCAGAGCCAATGGCGAATGTGGCAGAAATGGTGTTATTCACGTTAATCCCCATTAACTTAGCCGCGTCCATATCATGGGAAACCGCCCGCATCGCTTTGCCAATTTTAGTTTTATGAACGATAAATTGCAGGACGATCATGAG
The DNA here is from genome assembly GCF_023715155.1 of Neobacillus mesonae. Lineage (GTDB taxonomy): Bacteria > Bacillota > Bacilli > Bacillales > Cytobacillaceae > Neobacillus > Neobacillus mesonae_A. Next base: position 97,201 of record NZ_JAMBNQ010000002.1, on the reverse strand, counting down.
GAAGAACGAAACGGCTAAAATCAACAAGGACTGGCCGCTGATCTTTACTCCAAAGATTTCAATGCTTTTAAGTGGAGCAATCCCGCTTGGATAGGCTTCCGGCTGGGCGCCCCGAATATAGATTGTGCCATATTCAATAAATAGGGAAACGCCAATGGCTGTAATTAAAGCCGCAATCCTTGTAGCATTTCGAAGCGGTTTGTAGGCAATCCGTTCAATCAAGACACCAAAAATGGCGCAGGCTGTCATGGAAATCAATAAGGCAGGGAAAAGTCCCAAATGAAAAAATGTGATAGAATAGAAGCCGATAAATGCACCGACCATGAAAACATCTCCATGGGCGAAATTGATTAATTTAACGATACCGTAAACCATTGTGTACCCTAGGGCAATCAATGCATAAATACTTCCCAAGGAAATACCGTTGACAAGCTGCTGTATGAATTGTTCCATGTCTGCAACTCCTTCCAAATGGGATAGGAAATTGTTCCCACTCCTTGAAAATTGGAATAGGGAACATGTACATGCCCCCTATTCATTTTGAGCGTTATAAAATTTACTAAAGTCTACATTATGGATTCACTTTTGTTTTAAATACTTGCTCCCCATCTTTATATTCCAAAATAACAGCAGACTTGATTGGATTATGTTTATCATCAAGCTTCATTTTTCCAGTGACAAGCTCTAAGCCGTCAGTTTCAGCAAGCGCCTTTTGAATTTTTTCTGTATCTGTGCTGCCGGCGCGCTTAATCGCATCCGCAATAAAGTAAGCAGAGTCATAACCTAAAGCATTAAAAGCATCAGGTGATTTGTCCTTATATTTTGCTTTAAAGGCTTTTACAAATTCCTGTACCTTTGGATCAGAGTCTCCGGAAGAGTAGTGGTTCGTAATAAATGTATTGTTTAAAGCGTCCTTGCCGGCTAGTTCAATCAGCTTAGGTGAATCCCAGCCGTCAGCCCCCATCATTGGAGCCTTAATACCTAATTCACGGGCTTGTTTTACGATTAAACCAACCTCTTCATAATATCCAGGGACAAAAACGAAATCTGGAGCTGCCCCTTTAATATTTGTTAATTGGGCATGGAAGTCGGTATCTTTCGCAACATATGCCTCTTCTTTCACAATTTGGCCGCCTTCTTTTGTGAACAATTCTTTAAAGGACGCAGCAAGGCCTTTCGAATAGTCGCTTGCACTGTCAATAAAGATTGCAGCTTTTTTAGCCTTCAGTTCATTAATTGCAAAGTTTGCTGCCACTGTTCCTTGGAATGGGTCAATAAAACATGTACGGAAAACATAATCATTCAATTTGCCGTCTTTAAATGTAACATCCTCAGCAGTGCCGGTAGGTGTTAATAATGGAATCTTATTGCTTCCGGCAATTTCAATTTGTGCCTTTGTATTTCCGCTTGTGGCGGCGCCGATAATAGCCGTAACCTTGTCCTGGCTGATTAATTTAGTCGCACCATTAATGGCCTCCGGTGCTTCAGACTTATTATCAAAAGGAACAAGTTTTAGCTTTTTCCCATCAATTCCTTCTTTGTTGATTTCCTCAAATGCCAAATCAATCCCTTCTTTAATGGATTGACCATAGGACGCAACCCCGCCTGACAATTCAAGGTTGGCACCGATTAAAATATCGCCGCCCTTGTCAGAAGCTTTGTCTCCGCCCCCGCTTGTGCTGGAACTACAGCCTGCCATTACCCCCGCTGCAAGTAACAATGATGCCAAAATACCTGCTGCTTTTTTCTTTCTCATGGCTTTACCCCCTGTTTTCTCTTATTTTCCCAAGATAAAATTCTAAGTGTTGCCAAAAAAGATAATATTCTGAAAACATTGTACATAATATTTTTAAGTTCGTCTAGTCTAATTACGCACTATTTTAAAATAATTTATAAAATGACATTTTTCTACTTAATTCCTATGCCGTCACGCTTTACTCCAACAAAGTAATTAAGATTTACTTTACCATTTTTATAAAAACGGCAGGCGATTATTTTGTCTAAATATAATAGTTTTTCGTTATCATCAAAACAAGGAGATTCCCGTTTTAGGAATCTCCAAAGTAAAATCTTATGCCAGCTCTTTTTGCTTCGTTTCTTTTCCCAAAATCCATACGGCTAACGCGCCAATTAATATGGAAATACAGAAAATCGTAAAGATTGTTGAAACAGAAAACTTTTGTGTAACGAGATAACCGACTAACAATGGCCCGAGAATGCCGCCAATACGGCCAACCGCAGCGGCCATTCCAGAGCCGGTTCCGCGGATGATAGTTGGGTATAGTTCTGGGGTGTAGGCATATAGGCCGCCCCAGGCACCAAGGTTAAAAAATGATAATAGAATACCAGCTGTCATGAGCAGTGCCGTTGAATCAGCGGTTCCAAATAGATAAGCACTGGCTGCCGTACCAATAAGGTATACCACTAGGACAAACTTCCGGCCAAACCGTTCAATGCACCAGGCTGCGGTAAAATAACCAGGAAGCTGTGCCAATGTCATGATTAAGACATATTCAAAACTTTTAATCAAACTAAATCCTTTCATGACCATGACACTTGGGAGCCAAAGAAACATCCCATAATAAGAGAAAACGACACAGAACCAAACAATCCAGATCATCGCTGTCTGTCTTGCATGTTCTTGAGACCACACTTTTGCAAGATTTTCAAACACTGAAGTTTTCGCCTTTTGTTTTACAGCCGTAAACTGCGGTGAATCTGGGAGCCCCATCCGTAAATAAATTACATAAAATGCTGGAAGGGCACTAATGATTAAAGCAATCTGCCAGCCGTAAGAAGGAATAACAAAATAAGATATTAATGCTGAAACCAGCCAGCCCACAGCCCAAAAGCTTTCCAAAAGGACGACCGTGCTTCCTCGCTTTTCAGCCGGCACACTTTCTGAAACAAGTGTTGAAGCGACCGGAAGCTCTCCTCCCAAACCTGCCCCAATTAAAAATCTTAAGATTAAAAAGATGGTTAAACTGCTTGCAAAAGCGGAAACCCCGCTGGCAAGTGAAAAGAGTAACAATGTAATCAGAAAAACACTCTTCCGGCCCGCTTTATCGGCCATTAATCCAAACACAAACGCACCGACAGCCATTCCTATGGAATTGACACTGCCAATCCAGCCCATCTGCCCTGGGGTTAAATTCCATTCCACCTGCAATGCAGCAATGATAAAGCTCAGCATCCCGACATCCATGGCATCAAACATCCAGGCCGTTCCTGCAATCCCTAACAGTTTCCGGCTTGATATTTCTTTATGCCCAAATTTGCCATGCAAATGTCCGCTATAAATCCCCTTTGTATTTTCCATTTTCTTAACCCCCCTCTGTCTAACAAGTTAGTAAAAGTATTCCCTAACTGTTTTCAAAATACTTATTTTGCTTGTCTACATATGTATTTTAACAGGTGTCTTTACACTTGTCACTAACAAAAAAGGAGAGATTTTCTCTCCCCCCTAAAGTTAAGTGGCTGATTCCACATTTTTAAACTGATTATAAAACATCTGATAATACCGACCATGCTGCCTCATTAATTCATCATGGCTGCCTTTTTCAATAATTTGTCCGTTATCAATCACCATAATGATATCTGCATCACGAATGGTGTTGAGCCGGTGGGCAATGATAAAACTGGTTCGGTTTTCTAGTAATGCAAGCAATGCCTTTTGAATATAAAGCTCTGTCCTCGTATCAATGCTGCTCGTTGCTTCATCTAAAATTAGGAGGGCTGGTTTTGCCAATATCACTCTGGCAATGGCCAAAAGCTGACGCTCCCCTTGGCTGAGATTGCCGCCGTTTTCCGTGAGCACGGTATCATAACCTTTCGGAAGGCGGCTGATAAATCCTGCAGCCCCCGCCATCTGCGCCGCTCTTTCCACTTCTTCAACGGCCGCATCCGGTTTCCCATACTTTATGTTTTCTTTAATCGTCCCGGAAAATAAATACGTATCCTGAAGCACAAAACCAAAGCAGCGCCCCAGCGAATCCCGCGTATAATCTCGAATATCAAGGCCGTCCAGCAAAATTCTCCCGCTCGTAACATCGTAAAATCTTGTTAATAGATTCACCACTGTCGTTTTTCCGGCTCCCGTCGGTCCGACAAGGGCGATGCTTGTGCCAGCCTCCGCTTCAAAGCTAATGTTTTTCAAAATGGGCACATCCGGGCGGTAGCCAAAGCTGACATTTTCAAATACAACATGGCCCTGCGGCTGCTCTAACTTTACAGCATCCCTTGGATCAGTCGTTTCCTCCTCTTCATCAATCGTCTCAAACACCCGCTCTGCACCGGCAACACCAGATTGAAGGATGTTAAAAATATTTGCCAGATCATTAAGAGGCCGGACAAATTGCCGTGAATAGGTGATAAAGCTGGCGATGACCCCCACCGTGATATGCCCCTTTACAGCTAAGATGCCTCCGACAACTGCTACAATGGCAAATCCAAGATTGTTAATAACGTTCATAATCGGCATCAGAAACCCGGACCAAATTTGCGCCTTAAGGCCGACCTCGCGGAGACTCCTATTCACTTGGCCAAATTCCTCAATTACCTTTTCTTCATGGTTAAATGCCTTTACTACTTCAATTCCCGTAATGGTTTCTTCAATCTGGCCATTTAACTTTCCAAGTTCAATTTGCTGTTTTTTAAACAAAACGCTTGTCCTTTTAGCAATGGACTTTGTTAATAAAAACACAAGCGGAATAGTGACCATACTGGCTAACGTTAGAATTGGGCTTAAGAAAATCATCATCACAAGCGAACCAGTAAGAATCACAATTCCTGACATTAGCTGGGTGGTAGATTGTGAAATTGTATTGCTGATATTATCTACATCATTTGACAGCCTGCTCATCAGTTCACCGTGCGACCGTGCATCGAAAAAGGAAACAGGAAGCTTTTGCAGTTTTTTAAACAGAGCATCCCTTAAGCTTTTCACAATCCTGCCGCCAACCCCGGCCATCAGCCAGCCCTGAAGCCATGTCAGAACAGCATCAGCAATATAGGCAGTTGTTAAAATCACGATCATACCTTCTAAAAAGCTAAAGTTCACTTTTCCTTGATTCAAGCTCATGGCATCAATCGCCTTCCCGATAAGAAAGGGATTTAGAAGCATTAAGACTGAATCAATCAAAATAAAGAGAAAAATAAACGTAAGCATTCTTCGTTCCTTGCCGATATAACCCCATAACCGTTTTAGAGTACCCGTGAAATTCTTCGGCTTGACAACCGGACCGCCGCGGCGGTGGTGTCCGCCTGGTCGAAGCGGCGGCGGTGTTACCGGGTTATTCTGCTGCACTGGTCCCTTCGCCATGGACGGACACCTCCTTGCCAATTTGCGAGCGGTAAATCTCTTGATATACCTGACAATCCTTGATCAATTCCCGGTGGGTCCCAACTCCGGCAATCCGGCCTTGGTCAAGCACAACGATTTTATCTGCATCTATAATTGATGTAATCCGCTGTGCAATTAAAATACATGTAAGGCCTTGGGCATACTTTCTTAACCCTTCCTTAATTTTTGCCTCAGTGGTTACATCAACAGCGCTTGTGCTGTCATCAAGGATGAGGATTTCCGGTTTCTTTACCAGTGCCCTGGCTATGGAAATCCGCTGCTTCTGACCGCCGGAAAAATTAACTCCTCCCTGGCCGATGGCCGTTCCATAGCCTTCTGGCTTCGTGAAGATAAAGTCATGTGCACCGGCAATCTTTGCTGCTTCTTCTATGTCACTTTCTGCCGCATCCTCTTTCCCCCAGCGAATATTGTCCGCCACACTTCCTGTAAATAAGATATTTTTCTGCGGCACAAAGGCAATTTCTTCACGCAGATTCTTCGGGTTGATTTGAGTAACGTCCTCTCCACCAACTTTGACTGTGCCTTGAACGGCGTCATAGAAGCGGGGGATAAGGCCGACTAAAGTGCTTTTTCCAGAGCCGGTGGACCCAATGATTCCAACTGTCTCCCCTGGAAGAATGGTGAGATTAATATGTTGCAGCACCTGCTCACTTCCGGAATCTTCATAGGAAAAAGAGACATCCTCAAAGTCAATTCTTCCTTTTTGGATATTCTGTGTAAAAGCTTCTTTCGTCCAGCTCTGTCTGCTTTCCTGGGAAAAAACCTCGCCAATTCTGCCAGCCGATGCCCTTGCCCGGACAAACATATTAAACACCATCGATATCATCATCAATGAAAATAAAATTTGTGTCATATAGTTAATGAAAGCAATGATATGGCCTACTTGGATATCGCCGGACTCTACTCCTAACCCGCCAAGCCAAATAACAACCACGATACCTAAATTCACCGTCAGCATGATGGCAGGGCTGAACACCGACATCAGCCTGCTTGCGGCGATAGAGCTGTCCTTAAACTGATTATTCACTTTGGTAAACTTGTCAATTTCCACATCAAAGCGGTTAAACGCCTTTACCACCCTCACACCTGATAAATATTCCCTGATGACACTGTTCACTCCATCCAGCGCCTTTTGCACTTTGCCAAAGAGCGGGAAACCGAGCCGCAGGTTAATCATAATGAAGATGGCAACAAGCGGAACCACGACGGCAAGGACCACGGCAAGGTGGAGGTTAAGCCTTGCTGCCATAATCAGTCCGCCAATAGCAAGCAGCGGTGACTTCACGAACACACGCATCAACCCATTCACAAAGATTTGCACCTGGGTAACATCATTGGTCAGCCGGGTAATAAGGGATGCGCGGTCAAATTGATCAAGGTTCTTAAAGGATAAAGATTGAATCTTTTTAAATAAATCAAACCGCAGCTCTGCCCCAAAATGCTGGGAGGTAATACTGGCTAAAATACTTCTCATGGATGCCGCAACAGCCCCGCACGCCGTAACCAGCAGCATCACTCCGCCATTTTTTAACACAAAATCGATATCACGGTTTGCCACACCTTCATCGATAATCTTTGCGATAATCGTTGGCTGCAGCAAATCACAAATCGCTTCAAGCGTAAGAAACATAACCGCCGCACTAAAAGACAGCCAATATTTCTTTATATATTTTTTAAAAGCTTTCATATACAGGCTCCTCGAGCTTTGATAAAGCTATTATAATTTTGTTTTAAAAAAATAGACAATGATTTGAGCTTCAAGGGGGATGACGGTGTAGGATTTGGCTGGCAGCTAGCGGATGAGTTTGGAAATTAGCGGGTGGTGGGCTATTAGCGGATAAGCTTGATTAATTAGCGTATGGCTTTTTATTGGCGGATAACCCTCCATAATTACCGGATAAGCCCCCTCAATTAGCGCATAAGCTCTCTTAATTAGCGTACAACCCTTTAGCAAATAGCTCTTTATTACCCAATCATCCCGCCCCAATCAGCGCATTACACCTCCCTAAGAGCATTCCAACACTGAAAAAAACGGCCCACAGCAAATGCTGCGGGCCGAACACCTTATTATTTAACCGGGCTGAATTCATGCACCCAGACTCTCATCTGCGGCAGCCACGGCATTCCAGGATGTATGGATAAAATCGATTGTTTATAGTCTTCCAATGATTTGAACCCTTCGCGGCGGGCATCGTCATCTGTCAGCTCGCCCAAGCTTTGGGAATATACTTTATCGACGACAAACTGTTTTCCTTCAAGGGTCATAATTTCACCAGGGTCGGCATATCGGCCGTTGCGGCGTGTAGCTGTTTTTTCCCCGGAAAGCACCTTCTTAACATCTTCTTCCACTGTTACTAATTTTTCAATTGGACCCGTCTTTGGCGGCATCGTGTTCTGATCATTTTGCGTCATCTGTTATTCCTCCTTTTTCCAATTCATCTACTTATATTACCATGATAAATTCTGAAGTAAAAGTTTTCGCTATATATTTTACCACAGTGGAAATGTAAGTTCTAAATATTCCGATTATAATATCTGTCATCCTTCATATACTTGGTACTATACAGGTGGTTCCAAAGTCTGCCTGTAAAAAATAAATAGGGGGAGATGGAATGTCTGCAATCTGGTTAGCGGTAATTGGAACCATTGTGTTTATCCTTGGTTATCGCTACTACTCAAAATTTGTGGCAGAAAAGATTTATCGTCTTGATCCCAACTTTGTAACTCCTGCACATGAATTTAGGGATGATGTAGACTTTGTTCCTACGAAGAAAATTGTCTTATGGGGGCACCATTTTACATCGGTTGCCGGTGCAGCGCCTATTGTCGGACCAGCCATCGCGGTGTATTGGGGCTGGCTGCCTGCATTATTGTGGGTCGTACTTGGCACGGTCTTTGCCGCGGGTGTCCATGATTTTGGCACGCTCGTATTATCTGTCCGCAACAAAGGTCAATCGGTCGGCACCCTGGCCAATAAGCTCATCGGCAAACGGGCCAAACTATTATTCTTATTTATTATTTTAATTCTCGTATTAATGGTAAATGCCGTCTTTGCCTGGGTGATCTCCAACCTTTTTGTAAAATTCCCAGCAAGTGTTCTGCCTGTCTTTATTCAAATTCCTTTAGCCGTATGGATTGGCTACACCGTTTATAAAAAGCAAAAGAAGATGCTGGTGCCATCCTTAATTGCATTGGCAATCATGTATGGAACAGCTGTTTTATCGAGCAGAATTCCTGCTTTACAGATTGATTTAGTCAAATATTTAGGCGGTCCGGATGCAACGACATTATTTGGACTTAGCGGCGTCTCCATGGCTTTCTTTATCTGGATTATTGTTCTTATGGTGTATTGTTATTTTGCCTCAACTCTGCCAGTTTGGAAGCTGCTTCAACCGCGGGACTTTATTAACTCCCATCAACTAGTTGTTGGGCTTTTCATCATGTACTTGGGATTATTCTTTTTAAACCCTGAAATTACGGCACCGATGACAAACCCGGCAGCCACAGATAAATCATGGTTCCCGCTCCTATTCATCACAATTGCCTGCGGTGCGATTTCCGGTTTCCATGGGCTTGTATCATCTGGAACCTCATCAAAACAATTAAACAATGAAATGGATGCCCGCTTTGTGGGTTATCTCGGCGCAATCGGCGAAGGATTTTTGGCACTTATTTCGATTATTGCCTGTGTCAGCTTGTTTGCGAATGCCGGGGAATTTAAAGAGGCTTATAGCAGCTTTAGTGCGGCAAACGGCGGAGGCTTAGGCAACTTTATTCAAGGCGGTGCCAACCTCGCAGGAGGCATTGGAATACCTGCCGATATCGCTATGACCATTATCTCAATTATTGTGGTCAGCTTTGCCGCCACTACATTGGATTCCTCTGTCCGTTTAATGAGATATATTATTGCGGAATTGGCAGATGAGTATAACTTCAAGCCGTTAACAAAGACGCATGCCGCAACCGCTGTGGCTGTTGCTTCCAGTGCGGCGTTAGTGCTCTTGCCAAAAGGGCCGAACGGCTTTGGTTCCGGCGGTTATCTGTTATGGCCGTTATTCGGGACAGCCAATCAGCTGCTCGCGGGCATCAGTTTATTGCTCATCTCCGTCTGGTTGAAGCGGCTTGGACGCAACTATATGATCACCTTTATTCCAATGGTCTTTCTATTATTTATGACCGTCTGGGCAATGGTGCAGCAGGTCGTGTTTGAATGGTCCGGGCTGGGTGCAGCCGATGCCAATATGCTGCTGTTTATCTTCGGCGCAATCATCCTTGTCTTCGCCATTTGGATTACCATCACGGCACTGATTGAATTATCAAAAAAAGGCGACCTAGCCAAAATTGATCCAAATATGTAAGCTCGACGGGGACCTGGCTGCCTCCGGGTTTCCCTTTTATTTTCGTATATCACGAATTCAGTGATCATTTTTCAAAAAAGCTGGTGACATATATGAAGAACCTATCTGAAGGGGTTAAAAAACTTTTGCAGCTTTACGAGGACATCATTTCTGTTAACCACCGCTCTGAGATTGCCCGGGAACTTCGGGATGAGGATGATTTATTCCTATTTCTCTGCCTGTCTGAAACGCTTGGCCTCCCCAATCCAGCAAGCTACTACACCTTGGAGCTGTATCCTTACATGCTTGAAAAATTTCATGACTGGCATCTTCGGATGGGGATGGAAAAATCACCGCTGACCGGATTCCGCTGCTGTTAAAGGGGGATATAATATGAAAAAAACATGGTTTGTCGGGGGAAAAGGAGGAGTGGGCAAATCCACCAGTGCTGCCGCTTTTGCTCTTTTATTATCACAGCAGCAAAGAAAGACCCTGCTCGTATCCACAGACCCTGCCCACAACATCGGAGATATTTTCCACAAGCCTTTGAAAAATAGGCCAGTTGAAGCGGCTCCCAATCTTGATGCCATTGAAATCGACCCTGCTGCCGAAAGCCGCAGCTATATTAAAACCGTGAAAGAAAATATTCGCGGCGTTGTCAGCGCCCACATGCAGGAGGAGGTTAACCGGCAGATTGATGCTGCGGGCTCTTCCCCCGGAGCAGAGGAGGCTGCCTTATTTGACCGCATTGTTTCTATTATCCTCGATGAGGGAGAGCAGTACGAATCAATTGTTTTTGATACAGCACCAACCGGCCATACCATCAGGCTTTTAACACTCCCTGAAATCATGGGCGTATGGATTGATGGAATGCTGGAAAGAAGAAAAAAAGCAACCGACAACTACACACAGCTGTTAAATGACGGCGAGCCTGTGGATGATCCGATTTACAAAGTGCTGCAAAGAAGGAAACAGCGATTTGCTGCTGTAAGACGAATCTTATTGGACAATCAGTCAACCGGCTTCCTCTTTGTCCTAAATGCTGAGCGTCTGCCTATTTTGGAAACCGCCAAGGCGCTGAAACTGCTGGAAAAACACGGACTTAAAGTCCAAACGCTCCTTATCAATAAAATCCTTGGAGAAGAAGCGGACGGAGAATTTTTACAAAAAAGAAAGGTCAATCAAAAGGAGTATCTCACGTGGATTAAACAGGAATTTCCCAACCAGGAAAAATGCTATATTCCACTATTTCCAACTGATATCAATTCCATTTCTTTGTTAACTAGTTTTGCAGAACATGTAAAAATAGAAGCTTTTTAGAAAAAGATTAGGGTACTTCCAATTTGGAGTACCCTTTCTTATTGTAGATTCTTAAGCACAAATGGAAAGAACTCAATTTGTATATTCCCCAAGTATTTAGACCTGTATATCCCGCTTATTAAATGAAATATAGGCCACAATGGTCAAAATGAATACAATCCCAATGGAAAGCAAGATAAACACCGGATCAAGTCCACCATCTATCAATACCCTTTTTGCTTCAAAATATTTAAACGGTGTGAGATATTGCAGAAACTCCAGCTTCTGGCTCAAATCGATGGCAATTGACAGGATATAGGCCGCCAATAACAGCGCGGTCCCCATTGACACAGCCCGTTTCGGCTTTTTCCCTGAGGCCGCAATCCCCGATCCTGCGGCTAAAAACATAAGCTGCACCAAGAACATCCCCGTCATTAATAGGGAGAGGTCACTTATCGAATCCTCTGTCTTCGCAAACTTGGCCACACTGATCACTGAAAAAACAAAAGTTACTAGATTAAAAATCAACACATTCACCAGTGCCGCCGCAAGCTTTGCGGTCATAATCCGGCTTCGCGATATCGGCTTTGACAATAAAAATTCCGCTGTTTTACCGCGTTCTTCCTTGGCGATGATACCAGCACCCAGCATTAAGGAATGGATGGCGGCCATTAACAATAGGTACGTAAACAGAATACCATAATACCCGACGGCGGTTGATAAATCCAAAGATCCAGTACCCATGACAGCCTGAAGCGACCTGGGCATTGTAGAAACCAGCTGCTGCAATGACTCACCGGTACTGTCTAACCCCTCAAACTTCGCCATCCCGCTGGCCGCCATTAAGAAACTGCCAATACACCATAGAATAAGAGACTTTCTCGCTGCCTTCATTTCCCGGAAAAACAAATTCATCACAACACCCCCTTATACCGCATGAATATCTTTTTTTGAATAAATGATATAGCTGGCTGAAACAGCAATGACAATAAACAATGCTTCAATGAAGATAAAACGGGGTTCATAAGATGCATGCCTAATAATATAGGCCGTATCATAATACTTAAATGGAGTGAGGTAACGAACCGCCTTCTCCCCAATCACTGAACCCAGCATATTTAAAATATAAAAGGCAAATACAGTCCCAAGTGAAATCGGCAGAACCGACTTGATAGACATCACGGCGGCAACGAGCACCCCCAAAGCTAAAAACATACATTCCACCAAGAAGGCCGATAAAGAAATCATTAAAAAGGTGCCCATATCGAACGGCTTTTGGCTTACCGAAAGTGTCGTCATGGCAGCAGCCGCCAAGAAAATGATATTCGTCATGATTAAGGAGCTGATTGCGGCCAATAATTTAGCACTCACCACTTGGCTCCTGGTTACCGGCTTGGTCAGTAAAAAATCAGCTGTTTTTTCCCGCGCCTCCTTCGATAAAATCGAGACTCCCAGATTCATAGCTTGAATGCAACCGCATAATACAATATAAGAAAACACATAGGAATAAAACCCTAATAGTGATGTAATGCTTTCAAGCGAAATACCAAATGCCTTCCGAACAGGTTCCGGGTATCCTTGAAGCAGCTTTTGAAAATCAGCAGCATCCTTCGTTAAACCCGGAAACATCGACATAAACAACACCAATACCGCCGCCAGGGACAAGGTCCATACAATGGTGGACTTCCGGTAAACTTTCAGTTCATGGAGAAAAATATTCATCTTCATTCTCCTTTTCATAGTAATGCAAAAAGATTTCCTCTAAATCCGGCTCCTCAATCCAAAGATTCGTTAGTTCCAACTGGGTTAATTTTTCTAATACACTATTGATATTGCCGCTGTATAGAAAACTTGTAATCTGGTCCTTTACCTCCAAATTCTGAACTCCATCCATCTGAAAGAAGCCCTGCGATACGGGCATTTTCGTTTCCAGCTTAAACCGTTTATGATTATTTTCCTTTAGCGTGCTGATTTTTTCGACCTTAACTAGCTCGCCTTCCTTGATAATCGCCACACGGTCACACATCTTTTGCACTTCACTCAGAATATGAGAAGAAAATAGAATCGTTGTGCCTTTCTTATTTTCTTCTTTTAAAAGATCAAAGAATTTCTGCTGCATTAACGGGTCGAGGCCGCTCGTCGGCTCATCAAGTATAATGAGTTTTGGCTCATGCAGCAGCCCCTGAACAATGCCCACCTTTTTCTTATTTCCAAAAGACAGATCATCAATTTTTTTATTAAGATCAAGATCCAGCATTTTCGAAAGCTGACTAATCCGATGACTGCAGTCCTTTTTGTAAAAACTAGCTGAATACTTCAGCAAATCCTTAACCTTCATATTATCGTAGTAAAATACTTCTGATGGCAGGTACCCGATTTCCCTCTTAATTTCCGGGGCAAACTTAACTGAATCCTTGCCAAAAATCAGCGCACTGCCGCTTGTTGGATAAATAAGTGACAACATTGTACGGATGGTCGTCGACTTACCGGCACCATTCGGTCCAATAAACCCAAAAATCTCGCCTTCCTCCACATTAAAGCTGATATTTCTAATCCCTCTTGATTTGCCATACATTTTGGTCAGGTTCTTCAGCTCAATCACATTCATCGTTTAGAGCCCCCTTTATTTGTAAAAGGCCTTGATTAAGACCTCAAAATACTGCTCCGCTTCGAGAAATACTTGCTTATAGTCAATTTGATGTGCTGGAGAAAGCCTTGCCTTTTCAAGCTCCGCTTCGCTCATTTTTTCAAACGTCCAGGTAATAATTTTTAAAACAATCTGGACATCCATGTCATCTCGGAATTTCGAAAAATCAATTCCCTCATAAACCTTGCCCATACTGTCATCGGTCATTTGCTTTACCTTTTTTTCAATATCGGGCTTAACCTCCATCGAATCCTCCAAATAAGCACCCTCCATAAACTTAAAAAGGGCTGGATAAATCGAAAGCAGCTCCATTTTAATCTGCATGGCCTGCCGAATTCTTGTAAAAAAGTCCGGCTCATCCAAGTTAATCTTTTGAAAAAACTGCTCAGCAGCGAGTTCATAGCAATAGTCAAATAAAAACAAAAATAACTGCTTTTTGCTGCCGAAATAATGAAACAGCAGCCCTTTTGAAATTCCAGCTTCCTTTACCATCTCATTGGTTGATGCCTTTTCATATCCCTTCTCGGCATATTCCTTCATGGCGGCATTTATGATTCGGTCTTGTTTTTCCTTATCTAAGTTGAGAAATTTTGAAAACACTGTGCCGGTCCTCCTTTTATCAGTTGTTGACCATACCAGTCAATCACAGTATATTCCGGCTGACCCCACTGGTCAATAGATGTACAAGTTTACTTTTTACAATATTTTGAACTTTGTAGCTTGTCTTTTAACAATATGCTATGATGCAAAGTGGAGGTGATTGATATTCTAATAAAAGAGAGAGACTTTCCGCTGAAGTTAGAGGGGTTGGCTGCTGCCCAAAGCCGATTATTAGCCGGCCATCCAGCCCTGCCTGTATTATCAGCAAAGCATTCCTCAATGGAAGCAGGAATCGGCGGTGAGGACAGAGTGGCTGAGATCTTCAAGAAAAGCATTTTCCCATTTGATATCCACATTTATCATGACTTATCCCTTTCTACAGATGTTCAAATTGACATTTTTGGCTTAACCCCTTGGTATGGCATAGTTTTAGAAGTGAAAAATATTAGTGGAATCTTGGAATTCAAGGAAAATCCCCCGCAACTAGTCAGCACCAAAGAGGATGGACACAAATATGGCTATGAAAACCCCGCTGCCCAATTACAGAGGAACTGCGAATATGTGACCGAATGGCTTTGGGGCCGCAACATCCAACTCCCCATTTACCGCGCGGTCATATTAGCCTATCCTAAGCAAATTGTGACAACCGCCCCAACCCATACAAAACTGTTATTCCCAAACCTGGTTCCTTCTTATATCAAAAGCATTCCACAGCAGGGGGAAAAATTAGATCCCGACACATTCCAAAGGCTTTCCCATGAGATCGTTAGCAGCCATCAACCGTTCATTCCAGCACCTATCAGCGAATCTTATAAAATCCCATTCGAAGATTTCCAACCAGGGACAAGGTGTTATATGTGCGGCAGACTGGGAATGGTCAAGCATCCAAGAACATGGCTCTGCCCCACATGTAAAGACGTTGACCATTTAGCCCATCAACGAAATCTTTTAGAATGGTTTTTGATTCATAAAAGAACCATCACGAATCGGGAATGCCGGGATTTTTTACATGTTGATATTCATACTGCAAATCGCATCTTAAAAAGCATGAATTTCCCAAGTAAAGGAACATATCGAGATCGGGTATATATAATGGATTTTAGTATGGAAAGCTTAATGGCTATTTTAAAAGATAAGAGTCATAAGAATAGTTTTCACAATTAATAAAAACATAGCTGGAAGTTTCGGGCTGCCATACACTAGTAAAGTTTGTCGGCGCCTTTTGCTTATCCGCAAGTAAAGTGGCTTTATCCACTAGTTTTGCGCCGCTATCCGCAAGTAAATTTTGGCGGCGCAACTATCTTGGCTTTTCCGCAAGTAAAGCTCCTTTATCCGCTTGTTTTGAGCTGTTATCCGCAAGTAATTTTCACCGGCGCAACTATCTTGGCTTTTCCGCACGTAAAGCTCCTTTATCCGCTTGTTTCACTCGGCTATCCGCAAGTAAATTTTGCCAGCACAACTAACTTCGGCTTTTCCGCTAGTAAAGCTGCTTTATCCGCTAGTTTCACTCGGCTATCCGCAAGTAAATTTTGCCGGCACAACTAACTTCGGCTTTTCCGCTAGTAAAGCTCCTTTATCCGCTAGTTTCGTGCGGCTATCCGCAAGTAATTTTCACCGGCGCAAGTAATCTTGGCTTATCCGCAAGTAAAGCTCCTTTATCCGCTAGTTTCACTCGGCTATCCGCAAGTAATTTTTGCCGGCACAACTAACTTTGGCTTTTTCCGCAAGTAACAACACACAAGCAAACAATCACACACCCAAAATGTGTAACCGTTCCCCCAAAGTGATATGATAATCATGTACATAACTCAAGTAAGGGAGTGCAGCACATTGAAAGACGAGTTGATTAAACGATTTACGTCATATGTAAAAATCGATACGCAGTCTGATGAAAGCAGTGAGACTTGTCCGTCAACCGAGGGGCAGTGGACGCTCCTTCGCAAACTGGTTGAGGAGTTAAAGGAAATCGGCATGGAAGAAGTGACAATTGATGATAACGGTTACGTCATGGCGACATTGCCTTCCAATACAGAAAAAGACGTGCCAACCATCGGCTTCCTTGCTCACGTTGACACAGCAACAGACTTTACAGGCAAAAACGTGAACCCGCAAATTCATGAAAATTACGATGGCGGTGACATAGTCTTAAACAAGGGATTAAATGTTATCCTATCACCAAAGGATTTTCCAAATCTTAAAAATTATAACGGACATACCTTAATCACCACCGACGGTACAACATTGCTTGGCGCTGACAACAAAGCTGGTGTCACGGAAATCATGACTGCCATGAACTACCTTAATCAGCATCCAGAAATTAAGCATGGCAAGGTCCGCGTTGCGTTCACGCCGGATGAGGAAATCGGCAGAGGGCCGCATAAGTTTGACGTTGCGGCGTTCAATGCTAAGTTCGCCTATACGGTTGACGGCGGACCGCTTGGAGAGCTGGAATTTGAAAGCTTTAATGCGGCAGCAGCAAAAATCACCATCAACGGAAACAATATTCACCCAGGCTCTGCCAAAGATAAAATGGTGAACTCGATGAAAATCGCGATGGAACTGCAAAGCAAACTGCCGCCACAAGAGGCACCAGAGCATACTGAGAACTACGAAGGCTTCTACCATTTGCTGTCATTCAATGGTGATGTAGAGCAAACCAAACTAAATTACATTATCCGCGACCATGACCGCGACATTTTTAATAAAAGAAAAGAAACGATGACCAGCATCGTGAACGAGTTAAAGGAAAAATATGGCGCAGAAAATATCCAGCTTGAACTGAAAGATCAATATTACAATATGGGTGAAAAAATTAAACCAGTGAAGGAAATCGTTGATATCGCACAAGAGGCAATGGAAAGCCTTGGGATCACGCCAATCATCCAGCCAATCCGCGGCGGCACTGATGGCTCACAGCTTTCTTTTATGGGGCTGCCAACACCAAATATCTTCACTGGCGGTGAGAATTTCCATGGAAAATTTGAATTTATTTCCGTTCAAAACATGGAAAAATCAGCCAACACTGTTATTGAGATTGTAAAACTGTTTGAAAAAAGAGCATAACCACTAAAAAAAGCTAACCCTAAAAGGTTAGCTTTTTAAAATCCCATCACACAGCTGCTCCAGCCCCTGAAGCACCTCAACTTGCTGTCTTTTGAGCTTCACCTTCGTCCACTTCACCTCATCAGCCTTCAAATCGCGTTCAATCAGGAGCAGCATCCACATCGAAAAAACGGCCGCAAACTGGTAATATTTCTTTTTAAATAAACCCCGGTCCTCCGCCCGCTCCGCTTGAGCAAGATAAGCATCCAAAGCTTCCTCACGCAGACTCGGCGTTATTTCCCTAGGAAAATCAGGGTGTGCTAAATCCAGCGCATGATACAAGTCCCAATAAGGCAGATTTATATGGGCATGCTCCCAATCCAACACCACTAACCCCCTGGCGGTCAATGCAAAGTTTCCCTGATGGAGGTCGCCATGTGAAATCACCTGAACATGTGAAAATTGAAACTGATCCAGTACAGCTAAAACCGGCTGCAAAAATGGATACCGTACTAATTCATCTTTATTCGCAAGTACCTCCGCCGCCATTTCTTCTATCCGCGGCTTCATCCCAATTAGCGGCACACCAACAAACCTTTCCAAGGGAAGAGAGTGCCATTCTGCGGCTAACCTTACAACTGCTAAAGTACTATCTTTACTAAATGCATGCGAAAGCGGGCCTAAATCCTCAAGAATCATCCAGCTTAAATCTGGATTTTCACTTATTCGATAAGAAATCATCTTCGGGAAAACCGCGGGAAAATAGGGAAGAAGTTGTTCATAGACCCATATTTCCTTCCCCAATTGCGCATTATTCGTTAACGGCTTAAAGATGTACGACTTCCCATCAAATAGGTAGATTCTCTCAACTAACCGACCGTTATTGCCTTTATATAAAATATCTTTTCCTGCAATCAACTGCTCGTTTAGTCTTCCATTTTCTAAAACAATATTGTCAGGCAGCACTATTCACTCCACCTATCCTACAAAAGTCTCATTCCATCTTACCATCAACTTCCGGCAGAGGAAACAGCTCTGAAAGCCTGTGTACCTGGCCATCAACCCCCTTAAAAACAATATGTTCCCTGGTAAACCTTTTAGGAGACTCCAATCCGCATGCTGCTGCCAATGCATACAGCCCTTGACGGACGCTGATGATATAGTTCATCACACGCCATTTCTTTTCTCCGGGAACCAATGCCTCCTGCTGCTTAGGATCTGTTGTGGTCACCCCGGCAGGGCATTTCCCTGTATGACACTGCAAAGCCATAATACAGCCATTGGCAATCATAAAGCCGCGGGCAGAGTTGACTGCATCGGCGCCAATCGCCATGGCAATCGCAATCTTATCCGCAGAAACCAATTTCCCTGATGCAAAAATCTTCAGCTTATCACGCACTCCATAGAAATGCGCTTTATCCACAACTGCAATCAATGCAGGATAAAGGGGGAGGCCCATTGTATCCGCCATTGCTTTATATGTTGCCCCCGAGCCCCCTTCTCCGCCGTCCACAGTAATAAAGTCAGGGTAAATATCCAGCCTTTTCATCGTCTGAAAAAATTCATCCAAATGAAAATGGCTGCCCACAACAATTTTCACTCCAACCGGCTTGCCGCCCTCATCCTGTAGACGTTTAATAAATTGAAGTGCCTCAGAAGGATTTCGTAAAAAAGAAAACCGGTTTGGCGAAATAATGGTCTGACCCTCGGTCACCTTCCGAATCCGAGCTACCTTTTCTGTCACTTTTGCTCCTTCTAAATGCCCGCCCTGGATCTTCGCCCCTTGGCCGAACTTCAATTCAAATGCCTTTACCACAGAATGACCGGCAATCTGCTTAAACTCCTCAAAGGAAAACTCCCCGTCAAGATCACGAAACCCAAACAGACCGGGTCCAATCTGGGCGACAACATCAGCACCGCTCTCTAAATGTTCCGGAGCAATGCCGCCTTCACCCGTATTCAGCCAAGAACCGCCTGCCATTTGACAGCCGTATCCAGTTGATAAAATATAATTTTCCCCGACAGAACCATAAGAAGTTGCAGAAGCCCCAAACGGCCCGAAAAGCTGCCACGGCTGATTACGATCCGGACCGACAATAATCATATCTTCATCAGCAAAAAGCCACCGTGGAATCTCATCTTCTGCCAAATGCTCCCGGCGAAAAAAAAGGCCCTCATGGTCAATAAGGTATTTCCTTGATTTGACCTTTTCCCGATTATCCACGTATAATTCTTCTTTTAACAATGGAAATAATCCGTTTGCAATATAATAACCTGCTGAATCAAAATTACGTTTTGAGCCAAAGCTGATTAAGTCCGTACGATATTTGGCTGAAAAAACAATCCCCAAGTAGTCTGTACGCGAAAACGGCTTGGCACTATTGTCATCATCAAACCAATATTGCCTCAGCTTCGGCCCCATCATTTCAAATACATAACGTACCCAGCCAAAATAAGGATAGGACCGTATAATGGAATGCTGCGGCTTTTTGGCCAAATTCCGAAGCCATAGAAAAAAGGCTAGCAAACCAGCTGCCAGAACAACTAAGAAAATGATAAGAATGGTCAGCCACATAGAAAATCCCCCCTTACATGAGGTCTTAAAGCCAGAATCAACAGCTTTAAGCTGTATAAAAGATTCCCCTCTTTAATACATATGTATGGCGGGAGTGTTTAAATCCTTTATTCTAATTCTTATAACGGTCCAACATGCTGAAGAATTCCCCTAAAAACTCAAAGAAAAGTTTTTCCGTCGGCAGCAGTTCCCGTTCTGTAGGAATAATAACGCCGACCGTACGGCTGACTTCAGGTTCTGTAACGGGGATTTTAACGGTTGAACGAGGGAGTCCATCAATTAGTGTAATCTCGGGAATAAGTGTTACGCCGAGACCTGCGGACACCAAACCTTTAATGGCATCAATATCTTCCCCCTCGAAGGCTACCTGCGGCTCAAACCCCAGCTGTGCACAGGCATCCACAATAATTTCCCGTAAAATAAATCCTTGAGGAAACAGGACAAAGGAATCTTCACGTAAATCAGATAAATTTATAACACGATTATGGGCAAGAGGGTGATTCTGCGGCAGAAGGCCGACAATTTTTTCCGTAAACAAGGTTCGTCCCCGGATCTTCTTTTCCCTTTTTGGCACCGGGCCAAGAAGCGCTAAATTGAAATCGCCTTTTCTAACACCTTCAATTAAGTTTGCATATGAACTCTGGTTTAACTTAAATTTTACTTCAGGATGGAGCTCGCGGAAAGCAGAGATGGCAGTTGGAAGTGTATAGGCAGCAAGACTGCTTGGGAATCCAACGCGGATTGTCCCTTTTTCAGGATCAAGCTGTTCCTCTATTTCCCTTACAGCATCATCAATTAGATTAACCGCCTTTTCCATCTGTGCCAAAAACATTTCTCCAATCGGCGTAAGTTTCACATTTCTGCCTTCACGGATAAATAAATTGGCCCCAAGTTCTTCTTCCAAGTTAAAAATCTGCCTGCTGACTGCTGACTGAGCTACATGCAGGGAATGGGCAGCCTCTGTCACATGTTCTCTTCTAGCTACTTCAATAAAATATTGGATCTGCCTTAACTCCACTAAATCCACTCTCCTTTCTATATAAATGAACCAAAATGCCATTCATCTCATTTTGGCATTAAACCTATCTATAATTCATATTGCTTAGATTAATTATACATTATAAAATAATTTTGTGATTAATTAAAAGGAATTTTCAAAATATATTTGACAATAATATCATTTTAAAAGGGGTTGATTCCTATGCAAACAATCGAAGACGTAAAGAATTCAGGAGCAGTTGCAGCAAGAGAATATGTAAGTGAGGTATTTGAAACAGTAAAACGCCGCAACCCTTCCGAAAGTGAATTTCATCAGGCTGTTGAGGAAATTTTTGACTCACTTGTTCCTGTTTTTGAAAAGCATCCAAAATATATGAAAGAAGGCATTTTAGAAAGAATCGTTGAACCTGAAAGAGTTATTTCATTCCGCGTTCCATGGGTTGATGATAATGGAAAAGTACAGGTTAACCGAGGATTCCGCGTTCAATACAACAGTGCGATCGGACCATATAAAGGCGGCCTTCGTTTCCACCCATCTGTAAATGCCAGCATTATTAAGTTTTTAGGATTTGAACAAATCTTTAAAAACTCTTTAACAGGACAGCCAATCGGCGGTGGTAAAGGCGGTTCTGATTTCGATCCTAAAGGAAAATCAGACGGCGAAATCATGCGTTTCTGCCAAGCCTTCATGCAAGAGCTTTACCGTCATATCGGACCAGATGTAGACGTTCCTGCAGGGGATATCGGTGTAGGAGGCAGAGAAATCGGCTACCTATTTGGAATGTACAAGAAGCTGCGCGGCAATAATGAACCAGGTGTTCTTACTGGTAAAGGACTTTCTTACGGCGGAAGCTTAGCAAGAACAGAAGCTACTGGTTATGGTGCGGTTTATTTCGTAGAAGAAATGTTAAAGGATAAAGGCCTTAGCTTCGAAGACAGCACTGTTGTTGTTTCTGGTTCAGGCAACGTAGCAATCTACGCTATTGAAAAAGCACAGCAGCTTGGCGCTAAAGTCGTTGCATGCAGTGATTCTAACGGATATATCTATGATGAAAACGGCATTAACGTCGAAACCGTTAAACAACTTAAAGAAGTTGACCGTAAAAGAATTTCTGAATATGTCAATTTCCATCCACAAGCACAATATTTCGAAGGCTGCTCTAACATTTGGTCTATCCCATGTGATATCGCCCTTCCTTGTGCAACTCAAAATGAAATTGATGAAACATCTGCAAAAATCTTGGTTTCAAACGGAGTGAAAGCTGTTGGTGAAGGTGCTAACATGCCATCTACTCTTGAAGCAATCAATGTATTCTTAAATAAAGAAGTACTATTTGGTCCTGCTAAAGCTGCAAATGCCGGCGGTGTTGCCGTATCTGCTCTTGAAATGGCACAAAACAGTGCAAGACTTTCTTGGTCTTTTGAAGAAGTTGACAGCAAACTTCATGACATCATGGTGAACATTTATCGTAACAGTGTAAAAGCTGCTGAAGAATTCGGCTACCCTGGCAACCTAGTTGTTGGAGCTAATATCGCTGGTTTCTTAAAAGTAGCCGATACCATGATTGCCCAAGGTTTAATTTAATTATAAACCTCCTCAGAAGCCCCCTAAAAAGGGGCTTTTTTCATTTCTACTGAAGATAAACCGGTCAGTCCTGAAGATATTTTCCACAAAGTCACAGATTTATTGTAAAAACAGCCGAAAGATTACATGAACCGCCGCCTGATGGTAACACTAATAAATGCTAAAGGAGGTTATGTTAAAATGGATCAAAGCAGTACACATGAATTCGTAGAAAAATTGCACGAAAGACAGGAAAAGGATCGAAAAAACAGAGAGAAGAACGGCGAAGATGGCCCAAGCAAAGTATTACCTAATAAAAGACATTAAAAAAGTAAGCCGCGCATAACTATCGCGGCTTACTTTTTTAACTTATTTATTCATACTTGACAAAAAGCCGCCAAGCAGGTCATCTTCGTCCTCGTCATCTTCCTCGGCAATCGGCTCGTCCACTTGTTTCATCTGCGTCCAATCAAACGCGTCCAGTTCATCCTCCACATTTGCTTTCACAGCTGTTTCATCCGGCAAACCTTCTTCTTCGTCGATGACAGCAGCAGCCGTGTGATCCGCCAGCACGTCCTCCTGAAGGTATAGGGCTTCATCAAGGTCAAGTGACTTACTATTTAATGATGCCAGCAATGAAGTCGAACGAATGGGGTCAGCAATCAGCTGATAGACAATACTTCCCAGCAAAGCTTCTGAATGCTCATGCTTCAGCCAATCCCGTTGTATCTTTGTTAAAGACTTCGGAAGAGGGATGGTGACGGTCTCCTTTTCCCTGGAATAAGAATTACCAACTCCCTGCAAGACAAACTCTGCAATTTTACTGGAAAAGTTCCTTTTTTCCGTCTCCTTCAACCTTTGAAGCTCTTTTAAAAGATGTTCCGGCGTATCAGATGGCAGCCGAAATGATAGTGCCTGGCCTCTTTTTATTTCATTTGTGCCAGCCTTTTTCATATAATCACCCTAAATCAGCTTTTTACTGGTGCTTTAACTTCTGCGGGCTTTTCCTTTTCCGTCCTTCTAACAAAGTCAGTAATGAGCTTATAATAAGCATTAGCCATCATCCAGATGCTTTCCTTATCATCTTCGAAAAATTCAATATTGAAGCCATCTAAATTGTTATTGATTGTTTTAATATAGTCCTTTAATACATGTGAACCGCCGCCGACAAAATAGCAGATTTCTGTCTGCGAATTTTTTGCCCAGACATTGCGTAACAAACGGTATTCCTTTTTAGCTAATTCCATCAAAATACGGTCCGTAATATCATGAACGCTTGTCCGGCTTCCGTGGACCATAATATGGTTGCGGTTATTTTTGCGGGTAATAATCTCCACCACATCACGGCGGCTGTCGAGCTCAACTCCATGCTTTTTCCTAATTTCTTCACGAATGGCCTCTAATGATTCAGAAACGCCAAGGTTGAAGCCTTGAGCCTTGTCATCATCAACATTACGGTTTTTAATAACAGCAATATCTGTAGAAAGTCCGCCAATATCTTGGATTAAGATACGCTTATCGATTAAATCCTTGTTAATGATTTTTAAATTATTATCCATGACAAGGTTAATGAAGGCAGCAAATCCCTCTGGGTAGACCTTCACTTCATTAAATTTAATATTTACTTTTAATCCCTGGTACTTAGGTGTTACAAGAAATTCCACCTGATGAACAGAGCCCAGTAATCTTGAACGGTATCCCGCATCTCTTCCTTCTTTTACTTCACGAAGAGGAAGCCCGGTACCGAGGGTATAATTGGCATCAATTATATTTTTGTTTTTTGGAAAGTCTTGTCTTACCGCATCCAACGCCAATGTTGCAAACAGCATAATTAATGTTTGATCTTCCTCAGACTTACTGCTGCCTGGATCTAACTCAGCCGCATTATCACTTTTCGCAGCCAGATTTCCCACACGATAAATAACGCTATTCTCTTTTAAAGCAGGGGAGTGAACTCTAATATGTATTCCGTCCAGCGGATTTTTGCTATCCAGCTCTTCAATCCCGATAATTGGCCGGTCCTCTGTATCTCTCGCAATAATGTTAGGTATATTTAATTCGTAGTCTAATTCTCCAAAAATGGCCTTAATAGAGTCATTACCAACGTCAACAGCCGCTAATCTTGATTTATTCATAAATTTCATCCTTTCTACTTAATTGATAGCCTATATTAAGATTATAAAAGATTGCTAGATTCTTCAATCTTTATAAGAAAAAATAATATAAGTGTAAAGATGTAAACAATTCCGTAAACTTTCGTGTACATGTAAACTGATTTGTACACTTCCATGACAATTTTGTATACATTAAAGTACAACAACATGTATACGAGTTTGTTTACATGAAAACATAATTGTAAACGCAAAGTATACAAATTGTAAACATGAAAACAATTACGTATACTTGTATCCCCTGCTATTTCCGTACACTTGACCGACTAATTCCAGCAATATTGATTTCTTAACATTCCCGTACCTCTTTATATAAAGAAATCATGATATTTTCTTATGGGTAATATGTATAGGCAATATGTAAAAATACTTTTGTGATGGCGGATTGCCTTATGTTTCTCTTAAAGGTTAAAAAATAAACACGTATGTCAGCAGACAGCGCCACACTAAATTGATTGCAATAACCTTTATTTGATTATGCTTTGGTTTTTGCTTTATCAAGCATCTAAAAAGAAAACATATCTTAACAAGGAATCCTCTTTTTAGTAAACGGTTTGTTTTGATGAAAAATACACAGCAGCTTTTCGATCAGCAAAGTCATTGATTCAGCAGATAAGGGAATGATTTCAGTGGTTAACTGGTACACCCTTTCATCCAAAATGGATATCCTATTTTATTCAATCCAGGGGCCAGCTAGAAATTCAAAAACTATGTACTTCATCAAAATAGTTACATTTAAATTGAATAGTGATGATTTCAAAAATAATTCGAGATTCCTATCCAAGAGATAGATTACTATTTCCCTAAAAAAATTCATTTGAAACAGAAAAATAGCGGATAAAACTTAAATCATCTTTTTCAGTGGATATACTCCTTGACTGTTTATCACTCTTAAGTATCTCACCAGTTTCGAATTCAAACGTTAGATTCTTTTCTATTTGCGGCGGTACAGAAAGCTGTGACCTGAATTATTTTGAAGGACTCTGATAATATAAGATCTTTTACATTTTCCAGTGCGGCAGTGTAGTCAGCCTTCCGCTCAATAGGAAAGAATTTAAATAATAAAGGCTTGTCCTTAGGAAATCTAAAGAGCTTTTAGCGCCTTTTTAATTTCAAAATGGAGTGATTGATGCTGCAACTCTCCGACAAACACTAGCATCCATAGAATGAGCAATCAGTCCAATTCAAGGTTCCTTTTATTCATTTTCACTGCAAAAGTCTGATTTCAAAAGATTACTAGATTCATCAATCTAAATATGAAAAAACACTATAACTGTAAAATGTAAACAATCCCGTACACTTTCGCATACAAATAAACATATTTGTAAACAACAAATACAAATGTGTATACATGCTGATTTACCGCCATGTGCACGTGTTTGTTTACATGTAAACGATATTGTAAACATAAAGTATACAAATCGTAAACACGTCTACAAATAAGTAAACGCGTAAACATTTTAGTAAACGGACGGATTTCAAAAAATAAAAACCTGAAACTTAGAGTTCCAGGTTTCTTTTATTCACTCATAACTATTGGCGATAGTTGCCATTTCCTTATTTACTTGAAGGTAATATCTATGGTCCTTAAAATGAATCCAGTTCGCAACAGTCGTTCCAAGGTTATTAAAATAATACCATCCACCAGCTATATTCAGCCAGTTATCCTTAAATCCCTGCTGCTGGTTATTTTTCATGATAATTGCTGACCATGGAATATCAAGAGCGCCATCATTATTCAGATAGTACCAATATCCTTGATCATTAACCCAGCCGGTCTCTGCCCTGCCGTTTTCCCCCAAGTAATACCAATTGCTGCCGACATCCACCCACCCTGTCTTCATGATGCCGGTTTGGTCAAAATAATACCTATTGCCATTATCCTCCACCCAGCCGGTTGTCATGGCGCCGGTTTCATCAAGGTAATACCTGGCCCCCTCTTCCAGAAGCCATCCGGTTTGCAGTACACCGGAAGAATCTAAATAGTATCTTTTTCCGTCACTTTCTATCCAGCCCTTTTGCATCACACCGTGTTGATCGAAATAATACTTTTTCCCCTCAACCTCAAACCAGTTGGTTTGGACTGTGCCAACTGAGTTTAAATAGTACCTTTTCCCGTCTGATTCAAACCATCCCTTTTTTACAGCACCGGAAGAATCGAGGTAATACTTCTTCCCGCCAGTCTCCAGCCAGCCGGTTTGCATCACACCTGATGAATTAAAGAAATATCTCTTACCCCCAATTGCAGACCATCCAGTTTCCATCACACCATTGCTATTGAGATAGTATTTCTTTCCGTCATACTTCAGCCAGCCCGTCTCCATCATGCCATTGCTATTAAGATAGTATTTCTCCCCGCCATAGTTTAGCCAGCCCGTACGCAGTTTACCTGATGAATTGAAGTAATATTTTTTATCGTTAATTGTCTGCCATCCTGTCTGCGGCTTGCCATTTTCATAATAATATTTATGCCCGTTTGACTGAACCCAGCCATTTTGTAGTTCAATTGGGGCACTTTCACCGCCTCCGCTCACAGGTACTGTTACATTATACCCATTTGCTGCTGCGATAGCGTCAAAGCTGCTGCCGGAGTAGGTAATAATCACTGGGGTATAGTTATTAACCCTGCTGAACAGCCACCGTACTTCTACATTATGCATCCGCACACAGCCTGAACTGACATACTTGCCGATAGAGCTTTCATTATTATTGCCATGAATGCCATATGTCGTACCATACGTACCTCTAGCTTCCAGCCCGAGCCAGCGGTTTCCTAATGGATTTCGAGGGTCCCCGCCCGGTATATTGTGCTTATAATAAGGCCGGTTGACAATCTTATTGACGATTTGAAACTTCCCCTCAGGTGTCAATGACCGCGTTCTTCCCGTTGCAACCTTAAAGGTCCTCACTAATTTCCCGCTATCATAAAAAGCAAGAGTATTGGTGCGTTTGTTAATAATAATCAGCTGGGAACTACCGGCAGCCTCTGATGGACCTGAATACATAAACAATGACAGCATCAGAACAAAAATAACTGAGATTTTCTTCATGATGATCTCCCCAATTAGTTGTTATCTTTAACATAACATGCTAAGTCAGGGCAATTTGTCACAATTTGGTAATTAATTTGTAATTTTTTTAATTGCAGGCAGGCAAAAAGACGCCCCGTAAACATAGGGCGTCCTTCCCATTAATCCTGTATTATAGAGCAGTAAAACGATAAAAGGGGGATCTGTAAACTCCCAATAAATGAAGTTTCACCATATCATTCTTCAGCGGCAGCTGTTGCAACAGTTTCCATATTTGGCTGGTCTTGAGAGGAAGCGGCAGCCATATCTGCACTCACATAAAGGTAATACCAGGTATTCTCATATTTTAACAAGCTGGCAACTGTTGAAGGATTGCTTTTAAAATAGTACCTTTCACCAGATATAGTGAACCATTCATTTTGATTTGAATCGGCAGCTGATGCTATCACTGGGCTGCTTTCCTCGCCAAACCAGGCATTCTCGATAAAACCGCTGTTATTCAAATAGTACCATTTTCCTTCAGAGTTCACCCATCCCGTTTTCATCATTCCGTAGTGGTCGAAATAATACCATTTATCAGCGTCCTCTACCCAGCCCGTCCGCATTGTACCATCTTTATCAAAATAATATTTTTGCCCGTTATTCTCAATCCAGCCTGTCATAAGTACACCGTCTTTTGCAAAATAATATCGTTTGCCGGCATCCGTCAGCCAGCCTGTCTTTGCTGCACCGGGTTCATCAAAATAGTATTTTTCCCCGCCCACTTGATTCCAGCCAGTCTGCATCACACCATTTTGGTCTAGGAAATATTTATTTTTACCGCTGGTTACCCATCCCGTCTGCATCACTCCTTTTTCGTTAAAGTAGTACTTTTTCCCATTAATAGTCTGCCAGCCGGTTTGGGCTTTACCATTTGCATAATAGTACTTTTTCCCGCTGAATACCTGCCATCCATCCATATGTGCTCTCGCAATAGAATCAAAACTGCTGCTTGAATAAGTAATAATCACTGGGGTATGATTATTTACCCTGCTAAACAGCCAGCGTACCTCGGCATTATGCATCCGCACACATCCTGAACTCACATAGCGGCCGATGGAATTTTCATTGCTATTACCATGAATGGCATAAGTTGTACCATATGTACCCCTTGCATTAATTCCCAGCCATCGGTTTCCTAATGGATTACGCGGGTCTCCGCCAGGTATCTTCTTTTTATAATAGGGACGATTCACAATCTTATTTACAATCATAAATGTCCCCTCAGGTGTTAAACTCCTTGTACGGCCGGTAGCGACATTAAATTTCCGTACCAATTTGCCGTTATCATAGAATGCAAGAGTGTTAGTCTTTTTATTAATAATAATCAACTGTCCCCCGCTGCCGAAAGCCTCCGATTGGCTGGCAGATGTGAAAAACAAACCGAACAAAACAATAAAGACAACAGATAGTTTCCTCATATTACCCTCTCCGTTTATATAGTTATCACTACGGTAACATAAGGATTTGAAAGAACTTGTCATATTTTATCGAAAAAATTAAAATTCACTGAAAAATGCATCTCCCTATTATTACAGGATTAACAAATCCATATCATTTTTCATCTGAACAAAAAAAGTCAGCCCAATGCTCCACAATATAGAGGAGGATTGGGCTGACTAATATCCACAATATCTTATTATTTTATAATACGCGCTCTAATAACGCCATCAATGTTATCAAGCAGTTCGCCTAATCCTGGAATCACATCACCGTTTACTTCATTATCAATATCAATGATGGTATAAGCGTAATTTCCGCGGCTTCTGTTCACCATGTCAGCAATATTCAAATGATAGTTTGAAATAATGGATGTAATTTTTCCAACCATGTGTGGAATGTTTTGGTGGAAAACAGTCACACGTACTTTTCCTGTATAAGGAAGATTAGCGTTCGGGAAGTTAACAGAGTTTTTAACATTCCCTGTTTCCAAAAGTTCCTTCACTTGTCTTGCTGCCATAATGGCACAGTTCTCTTCCGATTCTTCTGTTGAAGCTCCAAGATGCGGAATGCATACAACATTCTCCATTTGAAGGACATTTTCATTTGGGAAGTCAGTAATGTATTTGCCAACCTTGCCGCTTGCAATCGCCTCAGCCATATCTGCTTCATTTACAAGTTCACCGCGTGAGAAGTTCAAAATATGAACCCCTGGCTTCATCATATTGAATGTTTCTTTGTTAAACATTCCTCTGGTGTCATCTGTTAATGGAACGTGTACTGTAATATAATCCGATTCAGCATATACCTGTTCTATTGTCATAGCACGCTGAACATTACGGGATAGCTTCCAAGCCGTATCAACTGAAATAAATGGGTCAAATCCAATAACATCCATATCTAAATCAAGGGCATCATTTGCTACTAGATTACCAACAGAACCAAGGCCGATGACGCCGAGTGTTTTCCCTTTAATTTCTTTTCCAACAAACTTCTTCTTGCCTGCCTCGACAAGCTTAGGAACCTGGTCCCCTTCTCCGGCAAGAGTCTTTGTCCATGAGATACCATCAAATAGGTTGCGGGATGAAGCCATTAAGGTAGTCAACACAAGTTCTTTTACGGCATTTGCATTGGCACCGGGTGTGTTAAATACAACGATGCCCTGTTCAGTGCACTTTTCAACCGGGATATTATTAACCCCTGCACCGGCACGGGCAATTCCAAGTAAATTGCTTCCAAATTCCATGGAATGCATATTAAAGCTGCGGACAACAATCGCATCAGGATTTTCACTTTTATCATCAATTGTATACTTGTCATGATTAAAAACATTCAATCCACTTTCTGCAATGCTGTTTAATGTTTTAATCGTTTTTACTCTATCTAATGTAACGGTGCTCATGTTGATCTCTCCCTCTTTTTTAAGTTCATAGATTTTTCGACCAAACTCCCCTTAAAAGCACAAAGAGGTAAGGGGGTAAATCCCTTACCTCTGCCCAGGCGAACGGCAAATCCGATTCCATGTGCTCCCTCACGGTACTCCGTGTCTCGCCAGTTACACATGGTCTTTTAAGTTGCTTCTATCTTATCAAAATTTTCAGCAACCTTCAACTAAATTCATCTTTGAATTCTAGTAAAGGCTGCTATTTTTTTAGATTTCTCAATCAATTCAGAAATGATAATGCAATATTACTGCCATTTATGTTACCGATTTATCATCTCTTTGTTCTTTGTCTCAGAAAAATCAATGTTACGATAAGGGAAAATCAGCAACCAAAGATTATGGAGGGTAATAGAATGCTAAACAAATTAAAAACTATCGTAGCAGCTGCCGTACTCTCAGTAACGATTAGTACGAATGTACAAGCTGCAGCTATAACAGTAGAAAAAGGAGATACACTCTGGGATCTCTCACGTGAAAATAATACTTCTGTTGAAAATATTAAAAAGATAAACCAACTTACTTCAGACCTTATTCATCCAGGCGATGTCCTGGCCGTCTCAGAAGATAAACATTATACCGTTAAAAAAGGTGACACTTTATGGGACATAGGGATGGAACATCATGTACGTGTGTCACAAATTAAGGATTGGAATGATTTAACCAGCGACCTTATCCATCCTGGACTAGATCTTGTACTATTTGAAGGAATGAATAAAGAAACACCAAAGAGGGACGCTTCTGTTAAGGCAGCGAATACAAATGCTGTTTCAACCAGTAATACGAGTAAAAAGGAAATTAACGTGAAAGCCACAGCGTATACCGCATACTGTGAAGGATGCTCCGGCACCACGGCTACAGGTATTGACCTTAGAGCAAACCCGCATAAAAAAGTCATTGCAGTCGATCCAAACGTAATTCCGCTTGGCAGTAAAGTATATGTAGAAGGTGTTGGTGAAGCCATTGCTGGAGATACCGGCGGCGCCATCAAAGGAAACCGTATTGATGTTTTCATCCCTTCTGAAAAAGATGCTATGAAGTTCGGCGTGAAAAATCTTAAGGTAACCATAATAAATTAAGACAGCATAGGGATGCATTCTGATTCGTCAATCCCTATTCAGCTAAAAGGCAGGCAAAAGCTTATGGTATTAGGACCAAATATTGGAATAGTAATGATGACCCAGCTGTCCTTTGTAACATCTATGTAATAATTAGGCATTAAGCGCTAAAAGGCAGTATAAAGGAATTATAGCTATTAAAATAATTTAAGTGAATATCATTTTCAAATAATTCAATTAGCTTGGAAATGTTATTGCAATATAGCTGCCATATCTGTTACTTTTTTAACATCTCCTTGTTCTTTGTATGAAAAATTTCCATGTTACCATTAGGAAAAATTAGCATCCAAAGAACATGGAGGGTAATAGATATGCTTAACAAAATAAAAATCTTACTAGCAGCAGCTGTACTCTCAGTAACTGTAAGTGCTAATGTACAAGCTGCGACTATAACAGTAAAAACAGGAGACACACTTTGGGATTTATCCAATGAAAATCATACATCCGTTGAAGCCATTCAAAAGGTCAATCATCTTGCAACAGATCTTATTCATCCAGGTGATAAACTGACCATAGCGCAAGAAAAACATTATATTGTAAAACAAGATGATACATTAAAGAGCATTGCTTTAGAACACAAAGTATCAGTTTCGCAGCTATTGGAATGGAATGAACTGCTTACAAAAAATCTCATTTATCCCGGATTAGACCTTGTAATCTATAAAAATAGTAAAATACCTAAACAGGATAATGCAGATAAGCAAAAGAAACCTGCACCTGTAAAAAAGGAAAAGGCAAAAGAAACATCTGACAAAAAGGTCATTACAGTTAGAGCCACAGCCTATACGGCTTCTTGTCAAGGCTGCTCCGGCACTACTGCCACTGGAGTAGATTTAAAGGCAAATCCAGATAAAAAGGTGATAGCCGTTGACCCATCTGTCATACCGCTTGGCAGTAAAGTATATGTAGAGGGCTTCGGAAACGCCGTTGCTGCTGACACCGGCAGCGCAATCAAAGGAAACCGTATTGATATTTTTATCCCATCTGAAAAAGATGCTGTCAAATACGGCGTCAAGCATGTAAAAGTAACCATACTAGAGTAAGGAAACTCCGTGCTTCCAAAAATATTAGGCCGGCTCCACGCTAAAAGCGTTGGAGCCGGCCTTTTTACTTGCTGTCATCTTTATTTTTAAAGTAGGAAAATAATCCCTATCCCTAGCATATAATTACTTGAACTAAAAAAACATATAAGGAGGAAAGATGTGCAATGAAAGCTCTTGTTTCGTTCTTTAACAGGGTAATGCAGCGCTATTTGCCGGACCCCTTCCTATTTGTTATCATTTTAACTTTTGTTGTCTATATTCTAGGAATGCTTTTGACAGATAGCGGGCCATATCAAATGGTTCAGCATTGGGGAACAGGCTTCTGGAGTCTTTTAACCTTCTCCATGCAAATGGTCCTTGTGCTTGTGACTGGGCATGTTCTGGCTAGCAGCAAACCTTTTAAAAAGGGATTAGGGTCCCTTGCCGGTCTTTCAAAAACACCCGGTCACGCCATCATCAGTGTCACATTGGTCTCCCTTATTGCTACCTGGATCAACTGGGGTTTTGGGTTAGTCATTGGTGCTCTTTTTGCCAAAGAATTAGCGAGAAAGGTTCAAAATGTTGATTACCGGCTGTTAATTGCGAGCGCCTACTCTGGGTTCCTTATTTGGCATGGCGGTTTTTCCGGCTCCATTCCATTAACCATTGCCACTCCTGGGCATTTTTCAGAAAAATTGATTGGCGTTATCCCTACTAGCGAAACCATTTTTGCACCATTTAACCTCATTATTGTTATTGCTCTAGTTGTTGTCCTTCCAATATTAAACCGTCTTATGATGCCTTCCAAAGAAGAGACGGTAGTGATTGACCCTAAATTGCTTAAAAATGATGATGCTGCAGAACCAGTAATTGAAGAGAAACTCACTCCGGCAGAACGCCTGGAAAATAGTAAAATCCTTTCTCTCCTTACGGGTATTTTAGGACTGATCTTTTTATTTTGGTATTTTGCCACAAATGGATTTAAGCTAAATCTCGATATCGTTAACTTCCTATTCTTATTTTTAGGAATCTTATTCCACGGTACGCCAAGGCAGTTTCTTGATGCCGTTGTAAATGCAGTAAAAGGGGCAAGCGGGATTATTATTCAGTTCCCATTTTATGCAGGAATTATGGGAATGATGGTGTCTTCCGGCTTAGCAGCGGTTATTTCAAACGGATTCCTGTCCATTGCAAATGATTTCACCTTCTACCTATTTACATTCTGGAGTGCTGGTTTAGTGAATATCTTCGTCCCTTCCGGAGGCGGGCAATGGGCTGTTCAAGCTCCAATCATGCTTGACGCGGCAAAGGCTATTGGTGCTTCCGTGCCAAAAACCGCGATGGCTGTTGCCTGGGGGGATGCCTGGACAAACATGATTCAGCCGTTCTGGGTGCTTCCTGCATTGGCCATTGCCGGACTGAAAGCAAAGGATATTATGGGCTTTTGTGTCATGGTCCTGGTCGTCAGCGGGGTCGTTATTTCATTAGGGTTCCTATTTTTATAGCATTAGGCAAAAGCCGGCCCCTGAGCCGGCTTTTTTAGATATAGCTTTGTCCTGCAAGGCTGTACGCCTGCTCATTCTCCTCGGGTATTCCGCCGAGCCACTTGTCAAAGAAGTCCTTATAGCCTTGCTTCATCACCGTGCTGGAGAACTTATCAAAAGCTAAGATACGGTTGTCCAGCGAAAACTTGTCTGGTGCAGCCAATGCCATATTAACAAGTTCAAACCAGTTATATTCGTTGCCTGAAAAGGCATGTCTGGAATTGATATGGTCATAGCAGGGATGGGACGGCTTGACAATAATTTTTCCCATCGCCATTGCTTCTGTTAACGGCATGGCAAACGTATCAAATTTAGAGCTGTTCCAATAAACCTTTGCCGTATTCATAAGAGCGAAAATTTCTTCCTGCGAGAGAGCAAACTTTAATTTTACATTATCCGGGATCTTATATTTCTTTATACTTTCCCGATAACGCTCTCCGCCGAATACCATAAATACTTCCTTGTCAGGATTTTGCCTTGCATATTCTAAGACAACCCCAGGCTGCCGGTTTTCTTCATCTCTGCCAATCCACAGCACTCGGTTCTCGACAATTTGCGAAGGGTCAAAATACTTCTCTGCTAAATGTTCATCAAATCCGATGGGAATAACGGTCACATCTTCCACACCAAACTTTGTTTTAAATTCGTGCTTTAAAAAATCCGTTTGAACAATCGCTTTGTCCACAATCCCATAAAACGGCTTCATCATTTCATAGCCTGTTAGTGCGGGATCTGGAAAACTATGTGGGAATAATACACTGTTTTTAATAAACATTTTTAAAAAGGTAAATCCTGATACGGTATAAATGACATGGTCAATTTTTTCAGCATAAATCTTGTCCAATACAATATCATAATTAACCAAATCACCTTTTTCATGTTCATAACCAGGCAGATGATCATAGCCGCTGACATGCCGCTCAGGTGAAATAAAGACAATCTCCACCCCAAACTCCCTGCACAATTTTTTTAACCGCTCCGCATAAATCAGAGGTCCATGAGCCTCCATAAATTGGATTTTCCTCATAACCAGTCCTACTTTTTTCATATACAAATCACCCTATATTAATGAAGTGTTATTTTCGTTTGAAGTTCTCTTCATCTATAATAATTCTTTTGTATCGATTTTTTAAGACTAATAATTTACCAGTCCATAACAGAATACCATTTACCATCATACATTTATTACCACTAAACATTTTAAAAAAATTGTATTTCACCTCTTGCTATTTCGTTTATATACTGCTACTATGGAATAGCGTTATTGGAAAGCTAATATTCAATATATCGAAGAGTCTTTCCAAGCAGATAATTTTGACCACTTCCATTAAATCAAATGGGAGTCAAGGGCAACGGTGTGCCGGGTCAAATGCCGATTGGCAACTTTTAGTTGCCTTATTGATTGAGTTAAAAGCTCAAATTTTATAAGTTGGTTACTTTACAACCAGTGCATATGCACATCAACTTGTGAAACGGTCAATAAGAGTAGTAAAAGTAAATTATTTGCTATATAGACTCTGATCATATGATCCTATTAAGATATATTTTGAATATTAAAGAGCAAAGCCATAATGTCAAAGCACTTATTCGGCAGATGGTATTCATATGCCTTTTTAATATTGATGATTATATCGAAAGCAAGTGTTGTGCGCGAATAGTATGCGTTTTACACTTGCTTTTTTTATTTATTGTAAAAAATGAACTGGGGGGAAATATTCATGGGAAAAGCACTTATTATCGGCTGCGGCGGCGTAGCATCTGTAGCTATTCATAAATGTGTTCAAAACAGTGAAGTTTTCGAAGAGATTTGTATTGCAAGCCGGACGAAATCAAAATGTGATGAATTAAAAGCAAAGCTTGATGGCGGCAAAACAAAAATCACTACCGCACAGGTAGATGCTAACAATGTGGATGAGCTAATTGCTCTAATTAACGAAGTAAAACCAGATATTGTTATGAACCTGGCTTTGCCATATCAAGATTTAACCATCATGGACGCTTGTCTTGCCACAAAGACTCACTATATGGATACAGCAAATTATGAGCCGGAAGATACAGCAAAATTTGAATACAAATGGCAATGGGAATACCGTGAACGCTTTGAACAAGCCGGTATAACAGCTCTATTAGGAAGCGGCTTTGACCCAGGTGTAACTGGAGTATTTTCCGCCCATGCCCTTAAACATCACTTTGATGAAATTGAATATATCGATATTCTTGACTGTAATGCAGGCGATCATGGCTATCCATTTGCTACAAACTTTAATCCTGAAATCAATATCCGCGAAGTAACAGCAAAAGGCAGCTACTGGGAGAATGGCGAATGGGTTGAAACTGAGCCAATGGAAATCAAGCGCGTCTATAACTTCCCTGAAATCGGCGAGAAGGATATGTATTTACTGCATCATGAGGAAATCGAATCACTTGCCTTAAACATCCCTGGCATTAAGCGCATCCGTTTCTTCATGACATTTGGCCAAAGCTATCTTACACACCTAAAATGTCTTGAAAATGTCGGCATGACTTCCATTGAACCGATTGAATTTGAAGGAAAACAAATCATTCCGCTTCAATTCTTGAAAGCTGTTTTACCAGATCCTGCATCACTTGGACCACGTACAAAGGGTAAAACAAACATTGGCTGTATCTTTAGAGGTAAAAAGGACGGAAAAGACAAAACTTATTATGTTTACAATGTTTGTGATCATGAACAGTGCTATAAAGAAGTGGGGTCACAAGCGGTATCTTATACAACAGGTGTTCCAGCGATGATTGGTGCCATGATGATTATGACTGGTAAATGGAATAAACCGGGCGTATATAATATTGAAGAGTTTGATCCAGATCCATTCATGGAAGCATTGAACAAATGGGGACTTCCATGGCAGGAGAGCTTCAACCCAGAGCTTGTCGACTCTGAGCCTGTAAAGGTCCAAGATCCGGAGCCCGTACGATAAAATGAGGTTTGAGGAATTACCAACGCCATGTTATGTTGTCGATAAAGGTCTTTTGGAGAAAAATTTAAACATCCTGCACGGTGTGATGCAGCGTACAGGATGTAAAATTGTATTAGCGCAAAAAGCATTTTCTATGTATTCACTATACCCATTCATTGGGGAATATTTAAGCGGCACAACGGCAAGCGGACTGTACGAGGCACGCCTTGGCTACGAGGAAATGGGAAAAGAAAATCATGTCTTTTCCCCTGCTTACCGTGAAGATGAAATTGATGAGATTGTTTCAATTTGTGACCACATTATTTTTAATTCCTTTTCACAGCTTGAAAAGTTTAAGGATAAAGCACTTCAAGCCGGCAAAAAAGTTGGCTTGCGCATCAATCCTGAATGCTCAACCCAAATCGGCCATGCCATTTATGACCCATGTACACCAGGATCCAGATTTGGTGTCATTAAAGAACAATTCCGTCCCGATCTCCTTGAAGGGGTTTCAGGGCTTCATTTCCACACCCTTTGTCAGCAAAACTCTGATGATTTGGAAACGACGCTTCGTGCAGTGGAGGAAAAGTTCGGTGAATGGCTCCCGAAAATGGAATGGATTAATTTTGGCGGCGGCCATCATATTACTAGAGAAGATTATGATATCCCGCAGCTTGAAGCCTGCATTAAGAGAATGCAGGAAAAGTACGGCTTAGAGGTCTATCTTGAACCTGGTGAAGCCGTTGCACTAAATGCTGGTTATTTGGTGACAACTGTGCTTGATACTCACCAAAACGGCATGGACATTGCCATTCTCGATACTTCTGCATCTTGTCATATGCCTGACGTGTTAGAGATGCCTTACCGCCCTCCTCTTTTTAATTCAGGAGAAGCCGGAGAAAAGCCTTATACCTATCGTCTTGGCGGACAAACCTGTCTTACCGGTGATGTCATTGGAGACTATTCTTTTGACAAGCCGCTAAAAAGCGGTGACCGGTTAGTCTTCGGCGACATGGCCATCTATACAATGGTGAAAAATACTACTTTTAATGGTATGGCGCTTCCTGCCATTGCTGTACAGGATAAAGACGGTGATTGCCAAATCGTCCACCGGTTTGGCTACCAGGATTTTAAAATGAGACTAGCTTAAGATATAAAGGGAAGGATTCATTGTGAATCCTTCCCTTTTTTTAGGATATAAATTACTCATTCCTTCAATTTAAACAGGAAAGTGTGGCAAATCAAAACCGAACCCGGATAAAAAACCCAGCGGAATAACGTAACCGCTGGGTTAGATAGAAATTCAATTTTTAACTTGCTCTATCCATTTTACGATTTCCAGAATTCTTATTATCTAGTGCCTTTCCTGATTGTTTTACTAAGAAGATAATAATCAATGCACCGATGACCATGCAAATGCCTAAGAAAATCATACTGACGTTAAAAGAACCAGTACGTCTTTCATATAACCCACGGTCGATGGTCCAAAGAATCGCCAAGGTTTATTGTTTTTATTTTTTATCCAACTGAAATCATACGATCAATTGCAAGCTTAGCCTTCTCAGCTGTTTCTTTCGGGACTGTAATCACATAGTTATTTTGCTTTAAAGCATCCAGTACTTTTTCAAGCGTAATCATTTTCATAAATGGGCAGACAGCATCTGGATTAGCCGCGACAAATCGTTTTTTCGGGTTCTGCTTTTCCATCTGATGAATAATTCCTACCTCTGTTGCGACAATGAATTCATCCGCCTTTGATGCTTTTGAATGCTTTAACATGTTACCTGTTGATAGAATATGGGTTTTCTCCTCTGGAAGCACTCCTTCAGACATTAAATACATGCTGGAAGTAGAACAGCCGCATTCTGGATGCACAAGAAGCTCAGCATCGGGATGCTGTGTAAATACATCCTCTACCTGGTATGGCTGAATCCCGGCATGGACATGGCACTCACCCATCCAAATATGCATGTTCTCACGGCCTGT
This sequence comes from Neobacillus mesonae, assembly GCF_023715155.1. Taxonomy (GTDB): domain Bacteria; phylum Bacillota; class Bacilli; order Bacillales; family Cytobacillaceae; genus Neobacillus; species Neobacillus mesonae_A. Next base: position 58,050 of record NZ_JAMBNQ010000002.1, on the reverse strand, counting down.
TTCACGTTTTACAAATGAGCCAAGGAACATATCAGGCAAAAATAGGACCTCTTTCTCTTCCGGAATGGAGCGGACAATATCCACTGCATTAGAAGAGGTACAGCAATAATCACTTTCCGCCTTCACCTCAGCTGTTGTATTGACATAGGCAACAACAACTGCCCCTGGATGTTCTGCCTTCCACTCCCGAAGCTGTTCCACCGTAATGGAATCAGCTAAAGAACAGCCGGCCTCAAGGTCTGGAAGCAGTACAGTTTTCTCCGGATTCAAGATAGCTGCTGTTTCCGCCATGAAGTGAACCCCGCAAAATACAATAACCTCTGCATCCGTATTCACTGCCGCACGTGCAAGAGCAAGGGAATCTCCTAAGACATCTGCAATATCCTGTATTTCCGGCAGTTCATAATTATGAGCAAGCAAAACAGCATTGCGTTTCTTCTTCCACTCTTGAATTTCTTCGACTAAACGGCTTTGCATTTCAGTAACGGCCATGTTAAAAACTCCCCCCAATGATTCTCATCATCTTTATTCTTTATTCCGTATGAACAGGCAATCAGTCCCCTGCTGTTTAAAGTTTGATTTATCGTTCGATTTAATCTGGCAGCACCTTGACACTTATATCAAGTGCTTTGTACGAATGTGTTAAAAAGCCAAGAGAGATATAATCAACACCTGTATCACGGAAGCCTGCCAAATTGTCTAATTGTATCCCGCCCGATGCTTCCGTAATAATATGGTCTGGCACCAGCCTGATCAGTTCCCTAATCTCATCAGGAGTGCGGTTATCAAACATGATAATATCAGCGCCAGCTTCAACAGCTTCTGCCACTTGCTCCTTAGACTCTGTTTCTACTTCAACTTTGACCATATGACCTGCGCTCTTACGCACTAAATCCACGGCACTTTTAATAGAGCCGGCAAATGAAATATGATTATCTTTAATCATTACCCCGTCATATAACCCAAGGCGATGATTAAAACCGCCGCCGCAGCGGACAGCATATTTTTCAAGCATACGAAGGCCGGGTGTTGTTTTTCGTGTATCGCAAATTCTTGTATGAGCACTTTCCAGCGTCTGTACTGCTGTACGGGTTAATGTGGCAATGCCGCTCATGCGCTGAACCAAATTAAGAATAACCCTTTCACCTTTTAATAAATCCGAAATTTTGCCCTTAACAGCTGCTAATTGCTGCCCTGACTCAATTGGATATCCATCGCGGACTAGAAGCTCTACCTCTATTTGAGGATTCAAGAGTTCAAATCCCGCCATTATAATATCCTCCCCGCAAAAGACTCCGTCAGCTTTTGCCAAAAAGATGATTTTTCCCTCTGTCTCTTTTGGAAAAATCAAATCTGTAGTCACATCCTGTTCCCCAATATCCTCGATAAAAAATTGCTCAAGCAAAGATTTCAGTTTCAACTTGTTCATGATGAATGACCACATCCCCTTTATGCTTATGAATAATTGTTTTCTTGCACCAATTGTCACTTTCATTTGGATAATCACTTCTATAATGACCGCCGCGGCTTTCTGTCCGCCGTAATGCTGAATCTGTCATCAGATAGGCATTGATATACATAAAAATGGCAGTCAGGTCCTCAACGGAATAGGAATCAAGGTCGGCAAAATCAGTTACATTCCATTCAAGAAGCCAATCTCTCTGTTGTTCTAGAAGCTCTTTACAGCGGACAATACCGACTCTTTTCATCATCAAATCCTTTAGGATTTGGATATCCGGAAGGTCTGCCTTCCTTTCCGCAGCCGGCGGAACCGGTTCAGAGAAAACTGGAATATGAAAGCAATCTTCATTTGAATGAATCAATTGAGATAATTTCTTTCCTTGATAAAGGCCTTCTAGAAGAGAATTGCTTGCCAGACGGTTCGCACCGTGAAATCCTGTGCAGGCAGCCTCCCCAATGGCAAACAGGCCCTTAATAGAAGTACGTCCAACCAAATCTGTTTTAATTCCTCCCATTAAAAAATGACTTCCCGGAACAACTGGAATTCTCCCTTCCGATAAATCAATGCCATTCTTTTCACAAATAGCTGAAATGGTAGGGAATCTCTTTTTAAATTCTGGAATGGAACAAATATCTAAAAATACAGCTTGTCCCTTTTCGAGATAGCTGAAAATAGTTTGGGAAACGACGTGTCTTGGGGCAAGGTCCTTTAAAGGATGAACCCCCTCCATAATCGATGTCCCATCCTCCGTTATCAAAACAGCTCCTTCACCTCTAACCGCTTCTGAAATCAAGCCTTTCGTTACCCCATCCTTATACAGAAGCGTCGGGTGAAACTGAATAAATTCCATATCGGCAATTTCCGCACCAGCCATATACGCTAAAGCAATTCCATCACCCGTAACAGTCTGGGCACCAGAGGAATACCGGTACAGCTGATTGCAGCCGCCAGTCGCTAAAATAACATAATGACCATAAAAGCAGTGGATGGCACCCTCTTGGTCTTTTGCTTTTACACCAATACACCGTTCCTCCATATGGTCCATGATTAATTCATAAGCAAAATAATTCTCTTTTAGCTTTATATTTTTCGTTAATTTGCTAATCAAGTATTCTATCACGTTTTTTCCTGTTGCATCGCCGCCGCTGTGCACAATTCTTTTCTCACTATGTGCACCTTCAAGCCCAAGAAGTAAATCCCCCTTTTGATCCTTATCAAAAATATCCCCTTGTTTCACAATGTCCTGAATAAGCAATGGAGCCTCGCTTACTATTTCACGAACAGCTTCTTCATTATTATGAAATCTGCCCGCTTCAAGCGTATCAGCCAAATGCTTTGAAGGATGATCACAGACACCAATGGAAGCCGCAATCCCACCTTGCGCCATATAAGAATTAGTATTCTTTATCTGTGACTTTGTGAGAATCATCACATTCTTGTCCTGATCAATTAAAGCGGCCAGTTGTAAAGCGGCAACCCCGCTGCCAATAATTAAAACATCATTCACTTTCATACTAGATGCCCCCATTGTTAACAACTGTCTTGACACCTATATTTACATATAATTAAACTAAATACAAGACTTTTTTATACAAAAATCCATAGGTATAGTAAAAACTAATGAAAATAAACATCCAATTTTGGAAAGTTTAAGAGATTGATTGAATCTGATTAGGGGTGTTTCCATGATCACACAGAAAAAATTAACTGGAGAAGAGAGACGGTTACAGCTTTTACAGATGCTAAAGGAAACAGACCATCCCATTACCGGAAGTGAATTAGCCGATAAGGCCAATGTCTCAAGACAAGCGATTGTCGGGGATATTGCATTGTTAAAAGCAAAGAATGAACCCATTATGGCTACGAGTAAAGGTTATATTTATCTAAATCAGACAGATACGGCCCCTATTTTCAAAAAAACCATTGCCTGCCGCCATTTACCAGAAGATGTGGAGCGGGAATTAAATTTAATGGTTGACCATGGCGTAACCATCAGGGACGTTCAAGTAGAACATCCAGTATTTGGACACTTGGCTGCGTCCATCATGGTTTCGACCCGGAAGGAAGTCAAACAATTTATTGAAAGAATCGCCCGTTCAAAGGCATCCTATTTATCTGAATTAACCTGCGGCCGCCATCTGCATACCCTGACTTCTGCCAGTGAAGCCGCCTTGAAAGAAGTGGAAGACAGGCTGAGAAAGGCCGGTTTCTTAGATGAAACATAGGAAGGTTCCTTTTAGCAGCAGAATGCCTTTTGCGCAGCCAGCTGCTGAGCGTATGAGATTATTAGGGAGGAGGGGAAAAAAGGATAGAAAAGGAACCAGAACTTGTACCTTTCATGTACATACTCTGGTTCCCGGAATTATTTTATTCAGGATGGGCTTGTTTATGAGATTCACTACTGTCTTTCTGAAGTTTCTTAGGTATCTGTGATTCTGTCCCAGGTTTGACTAATAAGAACTGTCCCATCATACCGTCATCTTCATGCTTTAATATATGACAGTGATACATATACGGGGAATCTGGATCGGGATAATCCCCAAACTCGACTGCTAGTCTTACCGTTGACCCATTCGGGATAAATACAGTATCTTTTCTGCCTCTTTCATATTCTGGAGGTTTCTTGCCATTTACGTCCAAAACGCGAAAAGCTGCATCATGGATATGAAAGTTATGAGACCAGCCAAAATTATCGACTTCCCATATTTCCTTTGTGCCTGCTGGAACAACCTCATCAATTCGCTCCATGTCCATTTTTTTATCGTTAATCTTAGACTCCATCGTCATTTTAAACTGGCGGACCCTGGCATCCTTTGGCACTTCAATTGGAGGCACAGAGGAAAGCTGCTCAGGTATTGGGGCAGACCCTGTTAATTTTGAAGCTGTTTTAATTTTTAACAAATCAAATTCACCATTTTCAATACCAGAGCCGCTGCTGTAACTATGAAGAATGGTCTCCTCACCAGGCTTAAACTCCACCACAATCTCCGCCCGTTCTCCAGGGCTGAGCTTGACTCTATTTAATTTAACTGGTTTTTGCAAGAGTCCGGCATCATTCGCTACCAGTTTATAGGACCTGTCGTCCGAAAACCCAAAATAATAGGCTCTTGCATTTGAAGCATTTAGCAGCCTGAAACGAACTCGGCTGGCTGTTACCTTTAGATAGGGGTCATATGTTCCATTAATCAGAATTTCATTGCCAAGTGTACCAAAGGTTGTGTCATCCTTCTCCGATAGCTGTCCGTCACTAGTAAACAATTTATCTTGTACAATCAGCGGGATATCGTCGACTCCATACTTAGAAGGCAGTTTCTGTGAATCCTGATCCTCAATCATAATCATGCCGGCAAGTCCACGGTACACGTGTTGTGCGGTTTTCCCCTGGATGTGGGGATGGTACCATAGGGTTGCAGCCGGCTGATTAATGGTCCAATGCGGCTTCCAAGTATCCCCCGCTTTAATCATCTGATGCGGGCCGCCGTCCATAACGGCAGGCAGCTTCATTCCATGCCAATGCAAAGTGGAAATACCAGGCAAATGATTAACAACATCAAAAGCCACTTTGTCCCCGTTTGAGACCCGAATGGAGGGGCCGAGATAGGAACCATTAATCCCCCATGTATCAGCCGTCTTCCCAGATAAAAACTCTGTCTTTCCTGTTTGCATGGTTAATTTGAAGTGTTTTACACCATCTGAAGCAGTGACCGGTTCCAGAAGCTGTGGAATTTTTAAAGGATTTTCAAAATGCAGCTTTCCTACATTTGTTACGGTCTCTTCTTTGCCGCAGCCGGCCAGCCCAAAAACAAGCAGCACCAATAGAAGGCCCATCCATCTATTATATGATTTCAACGTTTCCCCTTACTTCCTTTCCTTTCAAAAGAAACTTTATAAAAGAATAATGGATCTCTTGATATTTGAATATTAATCAACTATTTCATGTTACAAACCTATGATAAACAGGATAAAATAAAAATTCAATATAACACCCATGAAAGCCGAAACACCTAGACCAGCCATGACACGATCAAAACAACCCTGCACATACATGATTGTTTCTTATCTCTATTATTCATTTTCCACGAATAAGAAGCTAGTCCAGAACATCAATTTCCACAAGATCCCATGAGGTTACGATTCCTATTGGTTTTTGCGTTTTAAGGCCTGTTTCAGTTATAATCACTGCTTCAAGCTTTTTCCCTTTTAAATGATAGTTCTCAAAATATTCCTCGATTTCAAACATCCCAGCCTCTTTTGGAGCAAATTCCACTAGATAGGATTTTCCCAAAGGGAATAAATCCTTAATCTCTACCTCATTTATCTGAATACTGGTACCAATCATATTTTTTGCAAACCATTGAATAATGTTCTCTGATGTTAAAAGCCACTTATATCCTTCTGTATCATAGATGGGAAAGACAGAATAAGCATGCTGCTGAATAGCAGTCAATACCTCACTTAATTTTGTATTTTCATGAAAGTAAATAACCGGTTTCGTTGCGATGGATACAGCTGCTTTCGGATGGGTCAGCTGTGCAGCAATTTTCTCAATTTTATCCACTACACTTTCATGCGGCTCCGCAATATAAAAGCCCAATTCCACCTTATCATGAACAATGGAATTTCTCAGCCGCCCATACATCTTTAAATCATGATAATACTTCCGAATAATAGAAAAAGACGGAAAGCCAATCTTAAGCAAATCCGTAAATTTATCAGATCGAGCATTCCGTACATTCTTTTGCAGCCAGCTATGAATCTGGTTAAACGCCACTTCAAAGCGTTCAGAAAGCTTTTTGTCTACTAAAACTGTCAAGCTGCCTACCTCCTTTTTATAGGTATATTTTAACACAGCCCCCCAAAAAAGAAGTCCATTTGTACCACAATAAGATGGGTTTCTTCCTATATTAAAAGTTTTTCAAAGCCGAAACGATTGTATAAACTATGGAAGTTTTGTCTATCCTAAATCTATAAAAGATAGCTTGGGAGAGTGAAGAGATTGAGTTGGATTGATGCAGAAAAGAACAGGTTAAAGCCGAGGTGGTATCGATGGGTATAGAAGAATTAAATAAAATAATCGCCATTAAGAAGATGGATTTAGAAGAATGTGAACAAGAACTGAACAATCGATACTATCCTTCTATTGTAAGAATCGCAATGATGAATTATATAGTAGTTTTACAGAAACAAATAGAGGAATACGCTAAAGTTGACTAAATATTTTGAGGGGGTGTCATTACCCCCTGTGTCTTTTCATTTACTACAGTTATTCTCAATTACACCGTCAGAATAGTGTAAATCCGTTAAAATAAATATTGAAATGGAAACCGCCTTAAGAGATTAAAGAATAACAGCAGACTTTTAAATTAAATTAATTCCTGCATTTCATGCTTTTCAGTTGACAAAAATAATAATCACTATATAATAATTAATATAAATAAGAAATAATTATAGATAGTTAAAATCCAACAAAAAGGACAAGCTATCTATGGTTAAAAATTTTTTTAGGAGGAATTTATTATGTCTTTAATTGGAAAAGAAGTACTGCCATTCACAGCGCAAGCTTTCAAAAATGGAGAATTTATCGAAGTAACAGAACAAGATTTCAAAGGTCATTGGACTGTCGTTTGCTTCTACCCAGCAGACTTTACTTTCGTATGTCCAACAGAACTTGAGGATCTTCAAGATCAATATCCAAAACTTCAAGAACTTGGTGTAGAAGTATTCTCTGTTTCTAGAGACTCACACTTCACACACAAAGCATGGCACGAAACTTCAGATGCAATTGGCAAAGTTACTTATGGCATGATCGGTGACCCTGCACACGTTCTTTCAAGCAACTTTGAAGTTTTAAGAGAGGGCGAAGGCGCTGCTGACCGCGGCACATTTATCATTGATCCAGACGGAGTGATCCAAGCTGTTGAAATCAATGCAGACGGTATTGGCCGTGACGCAAGTCAATTAATTGATAAAATCAAAGCAGCACAATATGTGCGTAACAACCCAGGTGAAGTTTGTCCTGCAAAATGGAAAGAAGGCGCTGCAACACTTAAGCCAAGCCTTGACCTTGTCGGAAAAATTTAAGAGGTGTTCTAAATGATATTAGATGCGGATATTAAAGCGCAGCTCGAACAATATCTTCAATTATTAGAAAACGATATCGTACTTAAAGTAAGTGCAGACAGTGATCAATTATCAAATGATATGCTGTCTTTAGTTGATGAACTTGCAGCCATGTCATCTAAAATTAAAGTTGAGAAAACAACATTGGAGAGAACACCCAGCTTTAGTGTAAACCGCATCGGAGAAGATACCGGAATTATTTTTTCCGGTATCCCCCTTGGACATGAGTTCACTTCCCTTGTCCTAGCATTACTGCAGGTCAGCGGAAGAGCTCCAAAGGTAAACCAGGCAGTCATTGATCAAGTTAAAAACATTAAGGGTGAATATCACTTTGAAACATATGTAAGCTTAACTTGTCATAACTGTCCTGATGTGGTACAGGCACTAAATATTATGAGTGTCCTTAATCCCGGCATCTCTCATACGATGATTGATGGTGCGTCTTTCAAAGATGAAGTGGAATCAAAAGGCATCATGGCGGTTCCAGCAGTTTTCCTAAACGGAGAATCCTTTGGCAGCGGCCGTATGTCTCTTGAAGATATTCTTGCAAAATTGGGAAGCACACAAGATCCTTCAGAGTTCTCTGATAAGGAGCCATTTGATGTGCTTGTAGTCGGCGGCGGCCCTGCCGGAGCCAGTGCAGCAATCTATGCAGCACGTAAAGGTATCCGTACAGGTGTTGTGGCTGAACGTTTTGGCGGCCAGATTATGGATACCCTTGGTATTGAAAACTTTATCAGTGTGAAATACACAGAGGGTCCTAAGCTTGCTGCAGGCCTTGAAGAACATGTCAAACAATATAACGTAGATATTATGAATTCCCAGCGTGCTAAGCGCTTGGAAAAGAAAGACCTTATTGAAGTAGAATTGGAAAACGGCGCTGTTCTAAAGAGCAAAACAGTTATTCTTTCTACTGGTGCCCGCTGGCGTAATGTGAACGTCCCAGGTGAGGCAGAGTTAAAAAATAAAGGCGTAGCCTACTGCCCTCACTGTGATGGTCCATTGTTTGAAGGAAAAGACGTTGCTGTCATCGGCGGCGGTAACTCCGGAATTGAAGCAGCAATTGACCTTGCAGGTATTGTGAAGCATGTAACGGTTATTGAATTTGCACCTGAGCTAAAAGCTGACTCTGTGCTGCAAGACCGCCTTAACAGTCTTCCAAATACAACCATCATCAAAAATGCACAGACTAAGGAAATTACCGGTACTGATAAAGTGGACGGTATTACCTACATTGACCGTGCAACAGGTGAAGAACATCATATCGAATTACAGGGTGTATTTGTTCAGATTGGTCTTGTACCAAATACTGAATGGCTCGAAGGAACACTTGAGCGCAACCGTATCGGCGAGATTATCGTTGATAAGCGTGGTGCAACCAGCATCCCTGGTGTATTTGCTGCAGGCGATTGTACGGACAGTGCCTATAATCAGATCATCATTTCAATGGGATCCGGAGCAACTGCATCATTAGGTGCATTTGACTATCTCATTAGAAATTAATAATCTATCAATTGAAAACCCATCCTATGGTAACTCATTACCATAGGATTTTCATATTAAAACCGCTTTGCATTCTGGCAAAGCGGTTTTCCTTTTTATCCTAGCGTATTTTTTATACATCTATAAGTATGGCATTTCCTCAAACAAATCATCTAAACCATTTCTAGAAAATGGGCTTGGCTAAATTTACTAAAAATAAACCTTGACTTTGGTCAAGGTCTTCCCTTTTAAGACAGACACCCCTCTTCAGGATTAAAAAAGTTAGCCGGGAAGAGCACGTCATAAATTAAAATGTTCTGCCTGGCTTCTCTCCACCCATTTTTTCCGTATCCTATTAAAATCAGATCACATTCAAAACAATCGTAATCCCTCACCCGTGCTCAAGGACAAATCTCCATTTGGCTTTTTCAACATATACATGTATGACAGTTAAACTATTGCAGCAGAAAGAAGGGTAATAAATGCCAAGCGCTATGTATCAAGTTGAAGTCGATTTACCCATCCAACAGGTTTGGGACTTTGTTAAAAATATGGATAACTGGGCTCCGCTTATTCCTGGTTATATTCAACACCGGAAGTTTACCAACCGGCAGTCTATCTGGGAGTTTTATAGCAGCATCGGATTTATAAAGAAAAAAATCAGTCTGATGGTCAACATTAAGGAGTGGGTTGAACCGACAAAGATTACTTTTGACTTAAAAGGGGTCAATGAAAAACTTTTTGGCAGGGGTTATTTCCTTGCAGAATCAATCGATCAAAATAAAACAAGAATAACAGGATCTCTTGAGCTTACTGCAGGAGGTGCAGCAGGACCGCTGATTAATACCGTTTTAAAGTCTTACCTTACTACAGTAACGAAAGAGATGGTAACTGCCATCGCTGCGAAATTAGAAGAGCTGAATAGAACGCAATTTCTTGTCTAAAGCGAAGATAGACCCTGCATGGCTTGGGGACTCATCCAATTCGTACGGCTTTCTCCTTGTTTTACATTAAATTGATTTAAATCAAGGAAATAAATGAATCAGCCCCTTAAAATTAAATTGGCTAAACAGGGTGGACTTTAACCCCCCACCGTTGTTTAGTTATATTCCATATAAAGGGGAGTACATAACATGAGGATGATTGGACTATTTTTATTAACAGGTGCCTTAGCACTGGGCCTTGCCGCATGCGGCGGAGGGGATGAACAAACATCTGCCAAACAGGATCAGGCTGTTGAAACTTCAACTGATACAAATGCAGGTGCTCAAGAGTTCACGATCACTGCGAAGAACTGGAATTTCTCTTCAGATAAAGAGATGGTTGTGAAAAAAGGAGAGAAAGTTAAACTGAATTTAGTAAACAAAGAAGGCGTTCATACCATTCATAATGATGAACTGGGAATTGACCTGACAACCGACAAACCCGCTGAATTTACAGCAGATAAAACGGGAGAATATGTATTAAAATGCTCTACCGTTTGTGGTGCCGCAGAGGATCACGAAGGAATGAAAATTTCATTAAAGGTAGTAGACTAAGCTGGATAAATAAAGCCGCAGCAATCTTTCTAATGTATAGCATGATTCAAGGCTGTTGAGTATATACAACAGCCTTGAAAGCTTATATTTAATTTAACCCTAAAGACTTCAAACCTATCTCAGCCAGAAGTTTTTGACCGGTAATAGATGGATGAACATCTCCTGGTATAAGGTTCGTCACAGGGTCCAATCCAATTACGTATGCATGAGCAATGACTAAATTCGGAAAATGCAGTTGTAATAGCTCCAAGTTTGGATTGATGATCCCCTGAAGGAGCTGGGTGCCGGCTGACAGGTTGGGAAATGGATTATATAAATTGTATACCACTACTTTTACATCTGGATTTAGCGAATATATTTCTTGGATGATGATAGGAATATTATTCTGAAGACTTTTAATAGACGGCCCCAGTAAATTCATTAATGCCTGCGGGTCTGACAGGTCTACCCCGCTATTCATAGCATCACTTAAAGGCTTCAGCAAATCATTGCTCCCAATATTCAATGTAATATAATCTGCCTTGTTTACTGCTTGTCTGAACTTTTGATCATTTTTCAAGGCATTTACCAAGTCAGATGTTTTCCATCCTGGTACAGCAAGGTTCCGAACACGCAAATCGGCCGCTTCCCCCATTAAATACGGAAAGGCCTCTTTTGATGGTGCACTGGTGTTTTTAAAAAGACCATACCCAAATGGGATAGAGTCTCCCAATGAAACGAGTGACTTTTGAGCATTCTCACTCTTAGCAAATCCTGATGTTGCAAAGAATAAACTGATAATTACTAGTAACGGCAGCAGTTTTATAATCCTTTTCAACTTGTTCTCTCCCTCATAAATAAATATTTTTAACTACCATTCATTATATTTAGGTATAAAGAAGGAGGTTGTCGAAATGAACAGTAGAATAGTATTTATTTTCTACTAAAAAGCGACTAATTGACCGAAACAACGCTATATTTCTATTAAAAATTCATCTTAGTTGAATGATAGAAAAACATACCTTCCTATCCTTCAATAAGCATCGCAACTAGAGATTAGGTATTTGCCAATCAATCTCCTGCATCCCATTTTCCCGCAAAATGGCATTTGTCCTTGAAAACGGCCTGCTCCCAAAGAAACCTCTATTAGCCGAAAATGGACTAGGGTGAGGGGACTTTATAATAAAATGCCGCGATGAGGTAATGAATTGCTGCTTTTGCTGCGCGAAATTCCCCCACAGGATAAACACAACCGGTTTCTCCCTTTGATTTAATGTTTCGATTACCTTATCCGTAAATTGCTCCCAGCCAAGTCCCTTATGTGAATTCGGAGTCCCTGCCCGCACGGTTAAGACTGCATTTAGCATTAATACTCCCTGCTTTGCCCACTTAACAAGGCAGCCATTATTGGGAATGAAACAGCCCAAATCAGTTTGAAGTTCCTTATAGATATTTTGCAATGATGGAGGAATTCTTACCCCCGGCTGAACTGAAAAACTTAATCCGTGAGCCTGCCCTGGACCATGATAAGGATCTTGGCCAATAATAACCACCTTCGTATCAGTAAAGGAAGTAAAATGCAGGGCATTATATATATCATACATATCAGGATAAACTGTTCTTGATTGATATTCCTGTGCTAAAAACTTCCTCAAATGTTGATAATACGGTTTATTGAACTCCCCCTCAAGTAATGGAGCCCAGTCATTTTTTAAAATTTCCATACTCATTCCACACCCGATTCTATATTAATCAACCACTTTTATTATAAAATTGAACCTTTTAAGTATCAATGAAGTGAGACGCCTTTCTGTTTCACACGGAATGGAAATAGAGAAGCCTTACAAACTACAAACTATTATCTCGTTTTCCGATTTATTATTTCTTTATGAACCCGTATTCATTTGATATAACGATGGATTTTAATCCAACTTATCGATAATTCAAATTGCTATAAGGTTGTATAAGCGTTACATTAGTAAGTAAATTGAACTTTTTAAATGCCTGGGACACTCTGGGCATTTTTTGTGTTTTTACGTATCTTTGGACAAATCTATCGGGATGGCTCTTATCATCAACACTCTAAAAATCCGTTCCGATCCGTTTTGTAAAAACAAAGGGGGAGTTAAAATGAATCTATATCAAAAAGTCTTCAAGGAATATTGGAATCCCTATGTGGCAGTTGGGATTGCAGGACTTGTCAGTGCCTTATACTTCGGAATCACTGGTACGGTTTGGGCAGTTACCGGTGAATTCACCAGATTAGGCGGACACATACTAGAATGGTTTGGAGTCGATGTATCCCAATGGGCTTATTTTAAGCTGGTGGGTCTTGAGGGGTCTCCTATCAGCCGGACAGATGGCTGGATTGTCATTGGAATGCTGGCTGGCGCACTCATTACGATTTTACTGAGCAATAGCTTTAAAATCCGGGTACCGAAACAAAAGCGCCGGCTAATTCAAGGTTTTATTGGCGGAATTATCGCAGGTTTTGGTGCGCGCCTTGCCCTTGGATGTAATTTGGCGGCCTTTTTTACAGGGGTGCCTCAGTTTTCATTTCACTCTTGGATCTTTATGGTAACCACTGCTGTCGGTACTTACTTCGGTGTTAAGGTCGTGAATACCAAATGGTGGCGGGGCAAGCCGGCCTTAACGAAAGGTTCCATGAACCCGGTTGTCACCCAGCATGCGCAAAAAAGAAATATTCAGCCAATCCTAGGACTCATTTTTGCCTGCCTATATCTTGCTATTATTGTTTACTTTTTCGCTGCAGGTAAATCACTGCTTGGAGTGGCCTGTATAGCCGGAGCGTTATTTGGAATCCTTATTGAACGCGGACAGATTTGTTTTACCTCTGCATTCCGTGATTTATGGGTCAGCGGCCGCGCTGTCATGTCCAAAGCCATTGCGGTTGGAATGATTATCAGTGTGGTAGTAACATTTTTCTATATCCAAAACGGCTCTATTGCTCTTATTAAAGTAGCTGCTCCTAACACGGCAATAGGCGGCCTTCTTTTTGGGTTTGGCATTGTTCTTGCCGGCGGCTGTGAGACTGGCATGATGTATCGCGCAATGGAAGGCCAATTATTATTCTGGGTGGTAGGTGCCGGTAATATCATCGGAGCTACTGTACTTGCTTATAGCTGGGATCACCTCGGCATCTATCATGCTCTTGTGGAAAATTGGCCAAAAGTGAACTTAATGGAACAATGGGGACCTATGGGAGCCCTGTTTGGAACACTGGCTATGCTTGCTGCCTTGCTATTACTATCAAATTGGTGGGAAAAACGGTTCCGTTATGGTACGGGGATTCAACATCAAAAAATGGAACAAATTACTCACGTTACAAAGGAGGTATAATGCATGTCCCAAATAATGGATGTCAACTACACCTTAGACATTCGCGGTGAGCCATGACCATACCCTGTCATTTATGCGCTGGATGCGCTAAAGAATATGAAAATCGGAGAAATTCTACAAGTTATCGCAGACTGTCCGCAATCCTTTCGAAGTGTTCCGGAAGAAGCCGTTAAACATGGCTATCAGCTTCTAGCAGAGCCGAAAAAGGTTGGGCAGGATATTTATTTTTATATTAAAGTAGTGAAATAGACGACGTTAAAAAGATACTTTTACAATGAAGACCCTGGAAGAGTGCAGCTTCCAGGGTCTTTCTTTCAATCCAGCCTCAGATATCCATTACAGGTTTCATCGTTTCTCTTAGCACGGAAACAGAATAATTAAATTGTTCCCGTTCCTTTTCACTAAGTTCAACTTCAATGATTTCTTGAATACCAGAACGGTTAATTTTAGCCGGCACCCCAATAAACACATCATTTTGCCCATATTCACCATTTAAATAAGCAGATACAGTCAGAATACTGTTTTCATTATTAAGAATTGCCTTTGTAATTCGTACCAGAGACATTCCTATTCCATAATAGGTTGCTCCTTTTCTCTCGATGATATGGTAGGCAGCATCACGGACATTTACAAAAATTTCTTCTAAACATTCCTTTTTCACATCACCCTTCCGTTCCAATACTGCACCGAGATGTTCGATACCAATCATGGCATGGCTCCAAACAGGAAATTCGGTATCTCCATGCTCTCCCATAATCACTGCATGGACATTTCTCGGATCGACATTAACATACTTCCCTAAGGCAAATCTTAAACGTGCAGAGTCTAATACGGTTCCAGAACCAATGACACGCTCCCTTGGCAGCCCTGATTCCTTCCAAGTTACATAGGTCAAGATATCCACTGGATTGGACGCCACTAAGAATATTCCATTAAAGCCTGTTTCCATAATACTTCTTACAATTTGTTTAAGGATCTTTGTATTCTTTTCTACTAATTGCAAACGGGTTTCGCCTGGTTTCTGCGGCAGCCCTGCTGTAATTACTACTAAGTCAGCGCTGGCACAATCTTGATAAGTTCCGCTCCAAACCTTCATTGGTGAAGGGGCAAACGGCACTCCATGGTTAAGGTCCATGGCTTCACCCTCAGCCCTTGCTTCATTTACATCAATTAACACTAGTTCCTCCGTAACTCCTCCCTGGTTAATAAGTGAATAGGCATAACTGCAGCCAACAGCACCTGTTCCAATTAATACAACACGATTTACTTTTTCGTTATCCATGATGATCACTCTCCATTCATTTAAAAAATTAAAATATGATCCAGCTAATGAGTCCAATAACAATTAGTAATCCTAAACTATATTTAATGGTTACCTTAAATAAATCACTATCTTTACCAGCCAGTCCCACTGCTGCGGCAGCAACAGCAATGGATTGCGGCGAGATCATTTTTGCCATTGTCCCGCCCATTACATTGACAGCAACCATGGTTTCAGGTGCGATGCCAATTTGTGAAGCAGTGACTGATTGAAGTGGAGCAAATAAAGACCCACTATTCACAACAGAACCCGTTAAAAAGACACCTAACCAGCCTAATACTGGTGAGAATACAGGAAAAACTTCACCTGTTGAAGCAAATGCCAAACCAAGTGTTGATGACATACCAGAATAGGTGCAAATATAAGCAAACGCAAGAACACTGCAAATGGTTAAAACAGGTGAAATTAATTCTTTAGCCGTTTCTTTTGCAATATCCCGCATCATTTTTCCATTACAGTGATAAAGAATACCAGCAACAATAATGGTAATCACAATGGCTGTTGTCGTAGATGAAAATAGGTCTAATTTAAATACAGCAGCCATTGGTGTTTGTTCCGGTGCAATGGGTGCGTGCTTAATCACCAAATTGTTTAACCCTGAAATGGGAAACATGAACACTAATTTTTCTAAAGGCCCGCCAGTCGAAAATAAATTTTTGAAAAAAGATAGATTAAACAATGTAACACTTATCGTTAGAAAGGCAAATGGCAGCCAAGCAAAAGCAATTTTTCCCAAAGAATAGGCAGCCTGTCTTTCTATTGTTTTTTCTTTATTTACACGGTAGACCTCCTTTGGTTTCCATACTTGTGAAAATAAAGCTAGTGCTATTAAGCTGACAATGGCAGCAAAAATATCTGCCAGCTCTGGACCTAAGAAAGTTAAAACAAGTGCCTGTGTAAGTCCAAAGGAAGCACCGCTGACCAAGATAGCAGGGAAAGTCTGCTTTATCCCCCTTACCCCGTCAACAATAAATATGAGTAAAAAGGCAATGATAATACTTATGATTGGAAGAACCAATGCTGTATATCTCCCAATCTCAAGACCATCCAAACCGGTAAGCAGTGCGGGGACCGTTACTGGAATCCCCATTGCCCCATATGCCCCGCCGGCAATGTTGGCAATCAAACAAAGGCTGGCTGCTTGTAATGGCTGAAATCCAAGTCCTACTAATATGGCTGCCGTTATAGCGACAGGTGCCCCAAATCCTGCAGCTCCTTCTAAAAAGGCGCCAAATGAAAAGGCCACAATAAGAACCTGCAGTCTCTGATCTGCCGTAATAAACGAGATACTATTTTCAATGACTTTAAATTTCCCTGTTTTTACGGTCATTTTATATAAGAAAATAGCAGCAAATACGATGGAGGCTGCCGGCCATATGCCAGCTAAGACTCCATATCCAGCTGACATCAAGACGAAAACAGCCGGCATCTTATAAATAAGGACAGCAAAAATTCCTGCCGTAATGATGCTGAGGAACCCAGCCATATAGCCTTTTAATTTAAAAACTGTCAACATTATAATAAAAAGGATGATGGGAATGGCAGCAATTAAAGCGGACATCCATATGTTACCCAAAGGATTATAAACTTGCTCCCATACATTCATGTTGTTCAACTCCCAGGTGTAGACCTTATGGTTTTAAAGAATACAATAATTATGTGAAACATTTCACATACAAGAGAATAGTACTACTCTTTTCTGTTAACAGGGATAGTATAGCATGCATTTATGAAGTTTTTCACAATACTTTTGAACAAACAATGAACATGCACGTAGATCCTCTATTTCAATAAAAAAAGGACCAGTTTTTGGTCCTTTTTCAAAAGCTTCTCCAAAAGAAGGAGAAGCGAAATTGGAGGTGCTTTATATTATAGTAAAGTCATTTATCAAGATGCTTTAGAACGGATAGTCCATTGGTTTTTCCTGCACGGATACCCATTTTGCTTGTGTAAATTCATCGACAATCCATGGATTACCAAATCGGCCTATACCGCTGCCTTTCATACCGCCAAAAGGGGTATTTGATAAACAGTTAACGGTTTGGTCGTTCACATGTGTCATGCCGGCTTCAATCTGTACAGCAGCTTCCTCGCCGCGGGCTAAATCACTGGTGAACACGGCAGAACTTAAACCATAGGAAGTGTCATTAGCCATTTCAATCGCCTCTTGATCGGAAGGTGCCTTAATCAGCGACACAACAGGAGAGAATAATTCCGTTTGTGCTAAGCTGCTATTGTTTTTAACATTACCAAAAATGTATGGTGTAAGAACGTTTCCTTCACGTTTACCTTCTAGTAATAATTCATTACCGGCCTCTTTCGCTTTTCCGATATAGCTTAATGCTTTATCCATTTGGACATGATTAATAAGCGGTCCAATGACTGTGGAAGGATCCTTTGGATTTCCATATGGAATTTGTTTTGCTTGTTCAACAAACTTACGTGCGAACTCATCATATAGATCTTCATGTACGATGATTCGGTTAATGCTCATACAAATTTGACCTTGGTGTAAGTATTTCCCCATAATAGCTGCTTTAACTGCTTGGTCAACATCTGCATCTTTTAAAACAACGAATGGATTATTTCCGCCAAGTTCTAATGCAGTGCGTTTCAACAAGCCGCCTGCAGCCTCTCCAATATGTTTACCCACACCAGTTGAACCTGTAAAGCTGATTAATTTTGAATACGGGTTTGTAATCATCGTATCTCCGATTTCCGAAATATCAGTAAGAATCGAATTGAACACACCTGCAGGAACACCTGCTTCTTCAAATGCTTTAGCAATAATAGAGCCGCCTGAAATACCTGTCTGAATATCGGCTTTATGAACAACTGCGTTCCCTAACGCTAATGCAGGAGCAATGGTACGCATGGATAGATATAAAGGGAAGTTAAACGGAGAAATAGACGAAATGACGCCAAGCGGCAAGCGATAAACTTTGTTTACTTTTCCAGGGATGACAGAGTCAACTGTGGCTGATTTGCCAACTTGATCAATCATTTTTAGTGATTCTTCTAAATCTGCGATAGAAAAGCTGACTTCTACATTACTTTTTAATACACTGCTTCCGGATTCTGTAACTAATACCTCAACAATTTCTTGTTGGTGTTCTTTGAAATAGGCGATAACTTTTTCAATGACGGATTTTCTTAACCCGGGATCTTTCGCCCATTCCTTTTGTGCTTTATTTGCTGCTTCAAATGCAGATTCTAATTGAGCCTTAGAGGCGATAGAAATTTTAGCTGCTACACTATCATCAAATGGGTTTAAATCATTATACGTACGACCAGTTTCTCCTTCAACCCATTCACCATTCATATAACTTTTAGTTAATGAAAAATATTGAGTCATAGAAAATCCTCCTAAAGTAAAGTTGGAAATATAAAAATCTATTAGTATCCTGTGCTATTTTTAATAATACTAAAATAACAATTACTATCATTTATAATGAACCTCGATTTATAAATTCGCAACATTTTAGTACTGTTAAACTGATTACCTGTTTCTATTTTAATTTTCTTGATATAACATTTATTCATTTTTTATACTTCTTAGATGGCGCCTTTACACCTTAAACTTTATTAGAGAGAAATCATTGTAGAAGTTATTTATGAATGGGTTATTTGTTTTAGGCTGTTTTCGTAAACTATGTTGTTATGCCAAGAAAAGCGGTGGTTTATTCTATTTAGGAATAAGCCGACTCTTCGAAAAAGCTGGATTACAGCCACTTGGAAGTAAAAAATAAGCGGAAGTTTTCCCGTTATTTGCAAATTTAAGCTTAAATAGTAAAAAATAAGCGGAGTTTTTTCCGTTATTCAATGAAAAGCACCCGATTTTAGCAGTTTAAAATCAAATAAGGGAAATTCCTCCGTCTATTTCAGCTAATTAACAACCAATTTCCTAAATAAGGGGAATTTCTACCTCTATTTTTTGAACGAATCTTAAAAAGGGAGCAAAAAGCAACAATCTTTTAGAAAAGAGCCTTGTTTAAGTAAGAATGGTTGAAATTACCTTATAATGAACCAAATATCACTAAATCAACATTACTATCAAGTAAAAAAGGAAGGAATGCATCTTTCCCAAGAGGAAAAATGCATTCCTTCCCTAAATTAAATGTTTTCAGGGGTGTTCCTCTACCCCCATTGTCTTTATAAAGTTTACAAAAGCCCTTGCAACATTCCACTCCAGCGATTCCTTATGATAATACATCCATGTTCTGCGTAATAAAGGCTCTCCGTTGGAATCTGTCAAATCCATTTTATATAACCCTTCCGTATCCTTTAACACCCTGCTGGATAAGATGCCGTAGCCAAGTCCATTTTTAACCATTTCCTTACAGGTATCAACCTGATCCACTTCAATACTAATGAATGGAGGCTGGGTATAATTTTTTGCCCACCAATTATCAATTAATAACTTTAATAAGTAATCACCGCTATAATCAATTCTTGGGAGATTAGGCAAGTCCGCTAAATCAATTGCCTTCTGAGAGGCAATTGAAACGGCTTCTTCAAATAATAAATGTTTCTTCAGTCCCCTGCCGCTGTAATCTCCTCGGACAAAGCCAATATGAACATCTTTATTGTGTATAAGCTGTGTGACATCTTTACTCCAGCCCGTCATCACTTTAAATTCCACATGAGGATATTTACCTTTAAATAATTTCAGAATATGGGGCAGCTCGTAATTAGCGAAAAAGTTTGATACACCTAATTTCAATGTTCCTGCAACATTATTTTCTTCATCATTACTCATATTCCGTACATGCTCTTTAATTTTATTAAATTGAGCTAGGATATCATCCGCACAATGAACAAGATATTCTCCCTGCGGGGTAAAATGAACGCCTCTGCTTTCACGAGTGACAATTTGAACGCCTAATTCCTCCTGCATATGCTTTAAACGGTTAGTTAATGCAGGCTGTGTAATGAACAAAAGCCTCGCTGCTTTCGTTATATTTTTTTGACTATAGAGGATCTTAAGAATTTCCCAATCACGGTAATCCACTATTTACCTCCAATATTTGCCATATAATATTTACTTATATCATACCATAATTTTTTAGCATTTTATTTATTTCCATTATTGCATTATGATTGGTCTGTAGCAATGAATAAAGAATAAAACATTCTTTTATGACCAGGATTGAGACTTCATTAGGCTAAGGATTTAACATCATGTTTTCTTAGCCATTCATTATAGAGGCCCTGTCTTTAGGAAAGAAAAAACTTTCATTTAGGAGGAAATTTCCATGTGGGTTATCACTCGTTATTTAGATTCAACTATTACGATGTTCGAATTCAAAACAGAACAAGAAGCAAAAGAGGCTCTTAAAGACATGAAGGGCTGCAAAATTCTTTCCGAAGTTATTTACTTCAATGACCCTTGTTTTCAGAAGACAGCCTAAAATCACTTCAATCTAATCAATAATTAAAAAATATAGATTCTATGATTTTCATTAAATGCGGGCCAGCCGATCAGACGGTTGGTCCGCATTTGTATTTAATCTGTTAGGTATCCATGCAATAGTGTGATGACGGTCACTAAATTACAGCCATTTTTGCCTTATGCTTTAAGAGGAATGAATAAAAGTTGGGGAGGATTCAAAGATGATATTAAGTGCTCCTCTGCAGCAATTAAGAGACGAACATGTATCACTCCGGGCAGATATGGACCTATTCTATGATATGACAGAAGAGATAGAATTCAATTCAGGACCCGGTGTGGTTCAACTGTTTGCGAAATTATACAAGCAAATTTCGGCCTTCAATGGAAAGCTAAAGGCACATTCCAAACGAGAGGAAGATGGGCTGTTCCCCATGATGGTCCGCCGCCTCGGAGAAAATGACAGAACGATTGAAACGATGGAAGCGGAACATGAGAAAGCGGAACAGCATTTAAAAGATTTTTTAGCAGAGGCTGACGAGCTGGGACCCGCCATTGATGAAGATGATGCCGAAACGATGACAGTATATGCTGTCCAGGCCCATGCTACCTTAATCCAACACTTCGCTAAGGAGGAGAAAATGCTGTTTCCGTTAGCAGAGCAAATACTGTCCGTTGACGAGAAGAATGAGCTTGGACGGCTGCTTCAAATTTTATAGAGAACATCCAAAGAGAAAGTCACCTGGAGTGCACATCCAAAATAGTGAGGCAGCGGGCACCATGTAAAATCACATAGCGCCCGCTGCCTTATGATGATTTTCTATCAAACACAAGAACATAGGTCTTTCGATCATCGTAATCATAGTTGACTACGACAGAAATAATGGTTTTATTATCATCTTCTAATTGAATTGTCTTTGTAGTGCCGCCTTCTATTTTGATTGTTGAACTGCTGTATGCCGCTGCAGGCGAAATGGTGACATTCTTTGTTCCTTTTTCTACTGCGATATGGTAAGTAAATTCATCCTTAACAAAAGAACTGTCCCACGTGCCTGTAGAAACGGTAAGAGACGAAAGCATGGCCTTACTTGTTTTTTGTTCTGAACCGGCTGTCTGCTGGGACCTTCCTGTTGCAGCCATTTCTTGCACTTTAACCGCTGGAACGTTATGTTGATTGTTTTGCTTCAGGTTTGCTTTCCGATTTGTACTGGACGATGAACTGGCTGCCGGCTGCGGACGAACAGCCGATTCCGCGTTTAACATATCCAGCTCCCTATCCTTACTCTCTAATCGTTTTACATGCAGGTTATACGTTTTTGATTCTCCATTTTCTGCCGTTACAGTAATGCGAATATCGCTTTCCCCGATTGGAACATCCACGTCAGCACCCTCTTTTGCAGCCAATTTATTATTAACTTTTACAGTGGATGTTTCTGCGGCGGCAGCTGGAACAACTTTGATCCTCTCTTTGGCATTTAGCCCTTTAATATGATAACTGGTAATCGCTGAAGAAAAAACTGGGGACAACACGCCGCTTGATAATTGAATGTCTTTCAGTGAATTATTCGCATTTTGCTTTCTGGTAATGGTAAGCTGATACGTACGGGGTTCACTCGTTCTGTTATGAACTGTAATGATGAAAACATTTTCCCCCGTCTTTAGTGAATAAATCTTGGGAGAACCATTTCCTGCAGCTTCTCCATTAACTGTAATGGAAGAATCCGGCGTGCTTCCTTCTAAAAGTAAATGAATTTCTTGAATCTCATTTTCCACTGTACCAGAGTATGTCTTTACATCAGGTGAGAATGACTGGTCAAGCTTCAGCCCCTGAATTTCTAATTTTAACAGCTGGTTTGACTCCTGTGCTGTTTCGGCCTCTGCTGCATTTTCCGCATATGCATGTGGTATGTAACTGACCGTTCCTAATCCCATGATCGAGGCTGCAAGTAAGATTTTTAATTTCCTTGGGTTTACCATCAGCCAATCCTCCCATCAACGATTTTTATAATTAGTGCATCTTGGATTAACGGTACCAATTAAAGCTTAAGTTTTTCTTAATTTATTGACTCTGTTAAGTAGATAAGTTGACTTTTGTTCCATTTTTAGGTAATTGTTTTAAGTGGTGATACAATCAAAAAATCAGTTCACCGAAAAATTATTTTAATTGAACTAACCGGAGGTGCAGATAAAATGGTGAAGAGTATAAAGGAAACAACTATATTAAAAAACGGCGTCAAAATGCCTTGGCTTGGTATTGGAGTATTTAAAGTTAAAGAAGGACCTGAATTAGTACATGCTTTAAAGTTCGCTATTAAACATGGCTATCGAAGCATTGATACAGCAGCCATTTATAAAAATGAAGAAGGGGTTGGGCAGGCAATCCGTGAAGGACTTGAAGAAACAGGCATCTCCAGGGAAGACTTATTTGTCACTTCAAAAGTTTGGAATTCTGATTTAGGTTATGACTCAACGATTGCTGCCTTTGACTTGAGTTTAAAGAAACTTGGTTTAGATTATTTAGATTTATATCTGATCCACTGGCCTGTAGAAGGGAAATACAAAGAAGCGTGGCGTGCATTAGAAACGCTTTATAACCAAGGAAAGGTAAGAGCAATTGGGGTAAGCAATTTCAAAGTTCATCATTTAGAAGACTTAATGAAAGATGCAGAAATTATTCCAATGGTGAATCAAGTGGAATACCATCCACGCTTATCGCAAAAGGAAATTCAGGCCTTTTGCCGTGAACATGAAATTCAATTAGAAGCCTGGTCTCCGCTTATGCAAGGTCAATTGTTAGATAACCCAGTGCTCCAAGAAATTGCACATGCTCATAATAAAACAACGGCTCAGATTATAATCCGCTGGGATTTACAAAATGAAGTTATCACGATTCCTAAATCAACAAAAGAGCAGCGAATCGTTGAAAATGCAAGCGTATTTGATTTTGAACTAACAATGGATGAAATGAATCGAATTGATCAACTGAATCAAAACCATCGAGTCGGACCAGACCCTGATCATATTGACTTTTAGGCTTAAAAAAATGGACGCTCCTAAAAAAGGCGTCCATTTTTAACTTTATTATAAATGCTTTGCTGCTCATAAAATTTCTATGCCTGTCCGAGGCATGGATAAGAATATTTAACCAATAGGAAGCTTTTAATGGATGATTTTCGGACCCACTAATTCTCTCGGTTTTTCCCCTAATGCTAACTTGCTAATATTGGCATAGCTGATTTGTTTATATGAGTTTAGCAGGTGTTTTAATTCAGGGAATCTTTTATCTGTTTTTAATTTATCAATTTCCTGTTGATAGATAGACAATACGTATTCATTTTGGAACTCGGGAACGTATTTACTTGGGTCTTCATCCATTAATAATGCACCCATATATTGAAACCCATACTGCAATTGGTGGGTCAGATGAATGACATTTAAAAATTTTTGATAAATCGTTGGTTCTTCAGCATTTAAATTAGCGATAGCCATTTGTGCATCTTTTAATTCCTCGTAACCAGATGATACTAACACACAATCAAACTCCATTCGTTTAAATTAATAATTCCAGGGTTTGTCTATCGTAAGTTTGGACACAAGGTCTTTATTTTGATCCCTCTTTAACTTGCGGATTTTTTCACGTTCTTTTCCCATTTCAAATAAATACTTTTCTTCCTCTGTTACCGGAATAACCGGCGGCACTTTCAGCGGTTTCTTATTTTCATCAAGCGGAACAAATGTTAAAAATGCAGTAGCTGCAATTCTACGGTGTCCAGATTCAAGGTCTTCAGCAATCACTTTACAAAAAATCTCCATGGACTTTCTTCCGGTATAGCAGACAAACGATTCAATACAAACAGAATCACTTACCATAATCGGCTCAATGAAATTAACAGAGTCTGTTGATGCTGTAACACATTGCTTTACCCGTGTATGCCTGCGGGCAGAAAGTGTTGCACAAGCATCCATCTTTTTCATTAAAACTCCGCCAAATAATGTATGATAATTGTTCAAATCATTAATGAGCACTTGATCAGTATGAACAATACGGGTTTCGCTAACTTTATTTGCTTCCATTTATTATCACCTTTATATATTAAGCATTTTCCTCATCACAAAAATAATCACAAGGGCATTTATAATATATCCAAAGCAGATTTAAAAATGTAATACTGCCAAACCATTATTATCCAAAGTCCAGAGCAGGGCCGCTTCGAATACTATCGAATTCATGACAGAAATGATTTAGTTCAAAGCTTTACATTCTTTCAACTGCCTGTATTTTTAAACATATTCCTTCGTATAAATATTTTGATATTACTTGTTGCCTGCGTACAATTTGCACAGCTTGTGAATTCAACCACCTGCCGCTCGATATCTTACTATCTAACGCCGGCGATTTAATTTTGCTTACGTTAATTTAACCCATTCTTGATAATCCCTGATTACGGGTAAATGATGCTGATTCCAAGGCAGGTATTTTAGTGCATGTGAGGTGTTAAATAATACTACTTCATCTGTGGGACGTATCCAGCCCTGATCAATAAGGTGAATGAGCCCTGCCCATGTCGCTGCTCCCTCAGGAGATGAAGAAATACCATATGAGCCCAGGGCAGCCTTGCCTTGTTGAATCTCATCTTTTGTGACCGCAATGGCTGTTCCGCCTGACTGACGAAGAATGGAAACAATCAAATCACCATCTGGCGGGCTTGGCACGCGCATGCCTGTTGGACTTGAACGAACACCATGAGTCCGCGGCTTGAAAGCCTCTTTGCTTTCTAGAGCATTGACAATCGGCTGGCACCCCTTCTCCTGTATGCTTACCATACGCGGAAAGTCCCCATGAATGAATCCCAATTGTTTTAACTGTTGAAATGCATTCCACATTCCTATGATTCCTGAGCCTCCTCCTGTCGGATAAATGATCACATCGGGAAATTTCCAATTAAGCTGTTCCGCTAACTCCAGCCCCATTGTCTTTTTTCCTTCCACTCTTCCTGGTTCCTTGAGTGTCCCGACATTGTACCATCCCTGTTCCTTTTCGCCATCCACTATAATTTTCCCAGCATCATGGATGAGTCCATCCACCAAGAATGTATGGGCACCATAATGTTTACATTCTTCTACAATGATTCCAGGGCAATCTTGAGGCAGAAAGATGAAGGCTTCCATCCCTGCATGACCAGCATAGGCTGCTAAAGCTGAGCCGGCATTTCCATTTGAATTTACTGTTACCTTTTGGATATTGTGCTCCTTTGCGATGGATACAGCCGCTGAAAAGCCCCGTGATTTAAAGCTGCCCGTCGGGTTTTGTTCTTCTCTTTTTACCCAAAGTTTTTGAAGCGGAAGGGTTCGTTCAGCACGATGAAGCCGAACTAACGGGGTCCATCCTTCTCCTAATGAAATGATATTCTCCTTTTTATGAATAGGAAGAAGCTCTCTGTATCTCCACATGGCAGTGTCACGTTCTTTTAGGTTTTCCTTTGTGAGTGTCCAGCCCGCTTCTTCCAGATCGTATTCCACTAATAATGTTCCGCCGCAGCTGCATTTCGTTTCTCTTATTTTAAACGCCATCTGTTTCCCGCATTTTTTACAACTTAATCCATAACGCATAGATTATTTCCCCCTATCCAGCTCTTACTTGTACCAGATTATGTGAGGATGTCGAGATTGTAAGGGCGGATAAATACTGGGTTTCTTTTTAAAGATGTCTTACTCACCATTAAATCTGTTATGACATAAGCTGTTACAGTATTTGTGACTTCATAAACAGAAAGCAGAGGGTATACTTCACAATGAAAAGACTTATGTGTAAAGGGAAAATTCACCGTGCCGTCGTAACGGAAGCAGACCTTAATTATGTAGGAAGCATTACAATCGATGCTCAACTTATGAAAATGGCGAATATCTATCCATATGAAATGGTGCAGGTTACCAGTCTTCGTAATGCGACACGCTGGAAAACCTATGCCCTGCCAGCCCCTGAAGGCTCGGGTAAAATTTGCCTTAACGGCCCTCCGGCACATTTATTTAAACCAGGAGATCTGGTGATTATTTTGAGTTTGGGACTCTTGGATGAGGATGAAGTAAAAAAACTTATTCCCAGAGTGGTTTTTGTTGATGACATGAATCAAATTACACGTTATGAGGATCACCCTCTATTCAATGATGCCGGAAAAATGAACTGGGATAGCTTATAGTCAATCAGTAAAGATACAAAATAACTAACAAAGCCACAAGGCATTTGTGAATAGACCCTTATCGGGAGGTTGTAAAAAGGCGAAACAAGTGATATACTTTTTCCATTGGCATCTGGTATACCAGATGCCATATTCTTTTCCATAGATTTATACACTGTACTGATAATCTCATACGATATAACAACTATTAGATAAAGGACGAAAATTGATGACCTTCTTAAAAGCGGAACAGCCCCAACTATTTAAAGATCATGCCTATAAAGAAATTAAGAAAGCCATTATACAACACCAAATTGAACCCGGATCGATGTTATATGAACGGTCACTCAGTGAAAGTCTTGGGATCAGCCGCACCCCATTAAAATTAGCTTTGCAGCAGCTGGAATTAGAAGGATGGATTCTATCTGTACCAAGAAAAGGCATTTCGGTCAAAACGATTAATAAACAGGATGTTGATGAAGTTTTTCAACTGCGAAAAGCAAACGAAGTATTGGCCATTGAACTGCTGATTCCTCTTCTTAATCATGAAACAATCGATAAGATTGAGAAGGCAGACGAGCAGCTATATGACTTTAGGGAAGATCCTTTAAAGTTTGTCTATTATGATTCTTCCTTTCACCTGCTCCTGGCAGAGTTAAGCCAAAATCATCGATTGTATCAGTTAATCCATAACCTCACTGACCAGTTTAATTGGTTTAGATTCGCTGCTTTAAAGGCTGGACAAAGCGTAGATGAGATTTATTACGAACATAAATTAATGATTGAGGGGCTAAAAACAAGGAATGTACGCCAAACAACAGAGGCTGTCTTGAACCATATTGATCATGCACAAACCATAATAGCCAATCTTATAGATAATGAAGAAAACCCTATGACTCATTGATTCACTTTTAACTTGAATTAAGTGTCTTTTTTATATCAATCATTAATAGGAAGAAGGGAAATTTCCCCCCAAAAAGAGGGGACACAAGCATGAAAGCTCTTATTATCATATTACAAATATGTATTTTATATATTTTTACTTTTATTGGAACTGTTATTCACACCTATTTCCACCTGATTATTCCAGGCAGTATAATTGGTCTCTTATTATTATTTATTTGTTTATGTTTAAAAATAATCCCAGTTAAGTATATAGAGAATGGGGCAGGTTTTCTGTTAAGCATACTAATGCTATTTTTTATCCCGAAAACAGTTGGGATCATGAACTATCCTTCCTTGCTTTCTATTCATGGAGTGCTGTTCGTTGCAGCTGTACTTTTAAGTACCATTATTACCATTGCCATAGCGGGAATAGCGGGTCAGTTTCTGGAGAAAAGGGGACAAAAAGGAGGGGATGATAAGGAATGCAGCAGATTCTCTTCCCATTCAGCATGATTTTATTAACCGTGGCTGCTTATTTTTTAATGACTAAATTATATAAACGTTTTTCTTATCCCTTTTTAATACCCATTTTAACTGCAACCACTCTTATTATCGTGTTCCTTTTAGTGTTCCATATTCCTTATAACAGCTATATGATGGGCGGACAATGGATTAATTCGCTTTTAGGACCGTCCGTTGTGGCACTTGCTTATCCATTGTATAAGCAGCGTCATTTTTTAATGAATCATTTAGTCCCCATATTAGGAGGGGTTTTAATTGCAGCTGTATCTGGAATGGTCAGTGTCGGTCTTCTGGCTAAGTTACTCGATATCAATCATACATTAATTCTTTCTATCATTCCTAAATCCCTTACGACTCCTGTTGCAATTGAAGTAGCTGGAGAATTGGGAGGAAATGCTTCCATGACAATTGTTGGTGTAATGATTGCGGGGATTTTCGGGTCAATAGCAGCACCTTCTATTTTTAAATTTCTGCGTGTGCATAGCCCGATTGGCAGAGGGATTGCTCTAGGCAGTGCATCTCATGCTATTGGAACTTCTAAAGCTGCCGAGTACAGTGAACTGACCTTTTCGATGAGTTCTGTTACGATGACTTTGTGTGCCATCATCGGCTCCTTTTTAGGCCCAATTGTCGTATGGCTGATTCAAATTTGAAAAACCCTCTGCTCATTTAAAATTAACGGTTTTACTATATTAAATTTCATAGAAAAGGCTCTGGCATCACACTTTCAATGCTAGAGTCTTTTTTTATGACCGCCTTTCTCTCATATAATTTTAGGACTGCGGGAAATATTTACAAGAACTGCAGTTTAATAAAACGCTTGCATTATAGTCAATTTCATTTATAATACTTGTATACAGGTATACATGAATTTTTTAGAAGGTGAATTTTTTGAATAAATCTAAGGAATTTCTTTATCCTCAAAAATGGCTTTCCAAAGCTTCAACTGGAGACCGTGTAGCTCATGAACTTAGGATGCGTATTATTTCCGGCTTGATTGAAAGCGATACCACCTTATCAGAAAATAAATTAGCTGCA
The DNA here is from genome assembly GCF_023715155.1 of Neobacillus mesonae. Classification (GTDB taxonomy): domain Bacteria; phylum Bacillota; class Bacilli; order Bacillales; family Cytobacillaceae; genus Neobacillus; species Neobacillus mesonae_A. Next base: position 28,778 of record NZ_JAMBNQ010000002.1, on the reverse strand, counting down.
GAGTTTGAAGTGAGCCGTTCTCCCATTCGTGAAGCGTTAAAAACGCTATCATCTGAAAATATCATCCGATTAGAAAAAATGGGTGCTATTGTAATTGGTTTAACAGAAAAGGAAATAGAAGAAATATATGATGTTCGTCTGCTGATAGAAACGTTTGTGTTTGAACGTCTTGTAAAAATGGACACGAGTGAATTAACAATGGAACTTAGCAAAATAGTAGAAATGATGAAGGTTGCCGTGAAGTATCAAGATGCTGATGAATTTTCCTATCAAGATGTCTTGTTCCACGAAACGATCATTCGTTCTGTTGATCATTCCTACATCCTGATGATTTGGAATAATTTAAAACCCGTGATGGAAAGTTTCATTCTCTTATCCATGCGTGTACGGTTCAAGGAAAAGTATGATGACTTTACCCGGATTGTAAAAAATCATGAACTATATATTGATGCAATAAAAACAAAGGATAGGAACCTCATGATTAAGTCTCTGCATGAAAACTTTGATGATGTTCAAGGAAAGGTAGAGGACTTATGGAGGTCACAGCAAATGCTATCTAAAGGAGCGGAACAGCAAGATGACTAGCTATATGTTAGGTATTGATATCGGTACCACGAGCACCAAAGCCGTGTTATTTAGTGACAAGGGGAAAGTCATTCAATATGAAAATATAGGCTACCCCCTGTACACACCGGATATCTCTACGGCTGAACAGAATCCAGAAGAGATTTTCCAAGCGGTACTGGAAGTTATTTCGAATATTATGAAAGCCCATTCAGATAAAAAACCGTCGTTTATTTCTTTTAGCAGTGCAATGCACAGTGTTATAGCTATAGATGAAAACGATCAGCCGCTTACCCCTGTCATCACTTGGGCGGATAACCGCAGTGAAGCATGGGCACATAAAATCAAACAAGAGTTAAATGGTCATGAGGTCTATAAACGAACAGGAACACCGATTCACCCTATGTCACCATTAAGCAAGATTGCCTGGATTGTGCATGAACGTCCAGAAATAGCTGATAAAGCGAAAAAATATATCGGCATCAAAGAGTTTATTTTTAAAAGATTCTTTGGTCAATATGTTGTTGATTATTCCCTTGCTTCCTGCATGGGAATGATGAATCTTGAAAAATTAGATTGGGACGAAGAGGCATTAAAGATTGCAGGTGTTATACCTGATCAACTATCTAAGCTTGTACCAACAACAAAGATTTTCAGCAATTGCAATCCAGATTTAGCAAAACAAATAGGGATTGATCCACAAACCCCATTTGTTATCGGTGCAAGTGATGGAGTGCTGTCAAATCTAGGTGTCAACGCTATTCGAAAAGGTGAAATTGCGGTAACCATTGGGACAAGCGGTGCCATTCGAACCATTATTGACAAACCGCAGACAGACGAAAAAGGAAGAATCTTCTGTTATGCCTTAACAGAAAACCATTGGGTCATAGGCGGACCGGTAAATAATGGGGGGATGGTCCTTCGCTGGATCCGGGATGAGCTCGCATCATCAGAAGTAGAAACAGCGAAAAGACTTGGAATTGACCCTTACGAAGTCTTAACCAAGATTGCTGAACGTGTAAAACCAGGTGCAGGTGGATTATTATTTCACCCATACCTTGCAGGGGAACGTGCACCATTATGGAATCCTGACGTGCGCGGATCATTCTTTGGTTTAACCATGTCACATAAAAAAGAACACATGATTCGAGCCGCCTTAGAAGGTGTTATTTTCAATTTATATACCGTATTTTTAGCCCTGACTGAATGCATGGATGGTCCTGTAACACGCATTCAAGCAACAGGAGGATTTGCAAGATCAGAGGTTTGGAGGCAAATGATGTCAGACATTTTCGCCTCAGACGTCGTCGTACCGGAAAGCTATGAAAGTTCATGTTTGGGTGCATGTATTTTAGGCTTATATGCCGCCGGCAAAATTGACTCATTTGAGATCGTTTCTGAAATGGTTGGCAGCACCTTCAAACATACGCCTAAAGAAGATGCAACAAAAGAGTACAGGCAATTGCTTCCGATTTTTATTCATTTATCCAGAGCATTAGAAGAAGATTATACACGTATTGCCGATTATCAAAGAAGTTTAGCAAAACACTACTAGGAGGAACTAACAATGCCATTAGTTATTGTCGCAATTGGAATTGTCGCATTATTAATTTTAATAATGGGCTTTAAACTTAACACTTTTATCTCATTAATCATTGTATCATTTGGGGTTGCTTTAGCACTCGGAATGCCGTTAGATACCATTGTTAAAACCATTGAAACAGGATTAGGCGGAACACTTGGCCACCTGGCGTTAATTTTCGGACTTGGAGCCATGTTAGGGAAGCTGATCGCAGATTCAGGGGGCGCGCAGCGAATTGCGATGACCCTTGTTAACAAATTTGGCGAAAAAAATATTCAATGGGCTGTCGTGCTTGCCTCCTTTATTATTGGGGTTGCACTATTCTTTGAAGTAGGATTAGTATTATTAATTCCAATTGTCTTTGCCATTTCGAGACAGCTGAAGGTCTCTATATTATTTCTGGGAATTCCAATGGTAGCAGCTTTATCTGTCACTCATGGATTTTTGCCGCCGCATCCAGGGCCTACGGCTATTGCGGGCGAGTTTGGTGCAAACATTGGTGAAGTATTACTTTACGGCATTATTGCTGCTGTTCCTACAGTTATTTTAGCTGGTCCTGTATTCACAAGACTTGCTAAAAAATTGGTACCGGATTCATTCACAAAGTCTGGTGATATCGCTTCTTTAGGGAAACAAAAAGAATTTAAGTTAGAGGATACACCTGGATTTGGAATCAGTGTATTTACTGCCTTACTGCCTGTTATTTTAATGTCGATTGCTACCATTATTACTCTTCTTCAGAAATTGATTGGATTTGAAGATAATAGTTTCCTAGCATTTATTCGTTTTATTGGTGAAGCTGGTACTGCTATGCTGATTTCCTTATTAGTTGCCGTCTATACAATGGGATTAGCAAGAAAAATTCCAATTAAAAATGTAATGGAATCTTGTACAACCGCTATCTCACAGATTGGAATGATGCTCTTAATTATTGGCGGCGGCGGTGCCTTTAAACAAGTCTTAATTGACGGTGGTGTTGGTGACTTTGTTGCCGAATTATTCAAAGGAAGTTCATTATCACCCATCCTGTTAGCTTGGATCATTGCTGCAATCTTACGTATTTCTTTAGGTTCAGCAACAGTGGCTGCACTAACAACATCTGGGCTGGTCATTCCAATGTTAGGACAAACTGACGCTAACCTTGCTCTAGTTGTACTGGCAACAGGCGCTGGCAGTGTCATTGCATCTCACGTTAACGATGCTGGTTTCTGGATGTTCAAAGAATATTTTGGGTTAAGCATGAAAGAAACATTTGCCACATGGACCTTACTTGAAACCATTATATCTGTTGCCGGTCTTGCAGTAATTTTATTATTAAGCTTATTTGTGTAAACACTTCCAATTACTTATTCTAGAAGAATAGCTAAGCCAGCCAAGGTATGCCGCATAATGTCCTTGGCTGGCTTTTTTACTTCCTGAAACATTCCATTCTGCGGTTTCAGCTTTTTCGAAATTGTAATTGAAAGAATATCCCTAAACAAACCAATCCTAAGACTGCGTTAAAGATCACCTGCCACAATGGAGCATTATAAGATGTGAAAGACCCAAATAGGTGGAAGTATTTAGATATTGCTCCAGCTTCAAAAGCTAAAAACAAAATAAACCAAAACCATGACTTAAAACGTAAATATTGTTTTATGTAATAAAACCATGAATTCACCTTTCACCCCCCATCTCTAACTTGCAGCCCCTGTCAGCTTTTATAATTCATAAACATTTTACCTCTAAAAGGTAAAGTTCAATTGGTTTCTTCCTGTTTCTTAAACTTATATTATCATTGACCCGCTAAATAAAATAATTTTTCTTGATCAACATGGATGGGAATACTACTGGGACCTAAGGCTGAAACACTTACACTAACGGTAACTTAAATACTCCATATCTAAATTTGATAAGGGATTTTTAATCCTTCCTTTTTTTATAAGAATGATATATTTCGCATGTAAATTTACACATAAACAAATCACCATCTGCATATTGATAAAAAACGGATGGGAGTTGATTACTTGAGCACTTTTTATCCAGAAAAATTATCTGTGGAATACATGGACGGTGCTGGTGCTGCAAAAGCCGTTATTCCAAGACGCTACACACTAACTCACTCTGATTTAACTGGAGAACTATTTTTAAACATTGGAAGGAATTATGCCTGGGACAAAATCACTTCTTTGAGAGATGAAGTCTTGGCTGAATGGAAACAACATGGAAACTCCTTTTATTTTTGTGTATATTTATCTATAGATCAAGAACCACCTAACCTGTCAGTTTCAGCCAAACGCAATGAAATATTCAGACGTGAATTACCTCTCGCCTTAACGGCCATTAGATACGGCGACCGGTTGTTTTTCAACACATACCCTCATTTAGATCAAGCTTCTATCATCATTCACTTTACATCCGTTTATCCTCAGTTTGCACGTCAGGAAAATTGGGGGACTTTCCAAATAATTATCATCTAAAATAAAACCTAATTCGTAATAATTTGAATTGGAGGCTGGGGAATTCCCTTAAGGATCGCCACAAAATGTCTCTAATAGAACACCAATATAGGTTAATATAAGATTTCGCAAATAGAACAACGAAATCCGCTAATAGCGTATAAGTTTTTACTAGAATCAGGATATTTTAAGTTAAAAGTTACGTCATAACAACCATATTTACGAAAACAGACATCACTAAAGTCATTTCAAGAATAATACGGCTCCCGTATGCTTCACCTTTGACAAGGGACAAACCCTTGTCAAAGTATTGTTCCTCTTATGGAGTACAGGTGCTTGTAACAATCGTTAATTCCCATCCACCCGCAATCATACCTGCATCTCCTTGTCCCTGGCTGTCAACGACATAAAGATTCCATGTACCATTTGGATTTGTAAAGTTAAAACTGCTCAGCATATCGCCTCCTGATGGTTGAGGTGCCCCCCCTGGGAAGGGATCCAAAACAGTCCCTGCATTGGTGGGCTTGAATGTACCAGAAGAAACTGGTGTATCCTGTGTATCTGGCAGTGCGGTTGGCGCTTGGTCATCAAGAGTAAGCGTCACATTACTAATAGCATTGGTGAACCCAACGTCCGACATGATGATAGCATTTGTTTGTCCATCCGGACCAACGAGCATAATATCAATATCATTTGTTTCATTATGGCTGATATCAATAAGTTTTACTGTCACCTTAATAATATTGCCTGTCATTCCTGAAACGACGATAGGGGATGGATAAGGTGAAGCCTGACTTCCGTCATTTATTGTAATCAGATCATGGTTGGTGAATGTTTCCGTTTGAAACTCACAACCTGGTCTTAATCCCATAAATTCATCTCCCTTTTAAATTCACATCATCAACTCTTAAAATTTATTGCTTAAATAATAGAGTCAATCCTATATATATTCTAGAGAGACAACCCTTGTGTGGGTGAATTTAGCAGGTAACTGATAAAATTTATATGAAATACCTTCACCCATAGATTTATATTTAGCAGACGACTATAAGGGAGCAGTATGGCTCTCTTTATTTGAATCAAAAAGGTATTTGGGACAATTGCTTTTTAAAATTTAAAGAGACGATATGTGTTCTATTATCACCATATCGTCTCAAATACACGAAAATAAAAATACCACTATTTATGGTACAGTTCACTGCACGATTTAACCGGCAGTTTTATTACAAAAATTTACAACCTGCATTGAATTTCGATTTAAGAATAGAATTGGGTGAGAAAACTTATTTATTGAAGAATTCCTTTTCTAATTAGTTCAGCTGCCGCATGTACACGATTTTGCACTCCTAGTTTTTTGACAGCAGATTGAACGTATTGTTGGATGGTAAGTTCACTGATTCCCAATACACTCGCTATTTCCTTTGTTGTTTCTCCCCAAGAAATCCTTCTCATTACTTCCAATTCTCGTCTGCTTAAGAGCTGTGACGGCTGAGGTTTAGCGGACCGAACAAATACCTTTCCTATCAATTTTCCAAAGTGTGTCAAATAAGACAGCATTTCTTTATTGATATTTCCAGTTTGTTTAAATTCAGTCGTACAAATATATCCGATGACAACAGAATCAACACATATTGGCGTAACTGCGATTGAATTGTTTTTAGGAGTAACCATATATTTGCAATTTGTCTGCTTGAAAAAGTCAATACCGTAAGAATACTTGGCCTTTCTTTCATGAATGGCCGAGTGAATAATTGGAAGCGACCTGACATCATCCCTCATATCACGAATATGTATAAATCCACTAGGAACAATCGCAATTATTCCCTCTGCTAAATAGCCCAAAGAAGAATAGCGAAATAAATAGGAATCCAAGACAGGAAAAAGTTCCATATACAACTTAAGAATAGTATACAATTGTTCTTCATGGCTGGTAATTTCCTCTAGTTTTTGAATTTGATGTTTAAGAGTCTGAGAAAAAGTCATCCTATCACTCCTTTTTAGGGATATGCTACTCAGAAAATTGGGAATATTTTAATTGTATAGGAAAATTTACTATAATGATAGGAAAAGGTTTCCACTGTTAAACTGGAAACGTTCACAACAACCCACCATTACGCTAGATCAACTATTATTCTTATTTAAAGGAGATGAACAAATGGAAAAAGTATTAGATTCTGTACAAGAAAGAATCAAAACATTTTTATCAGAGCCCAAAAAAATGTTTATTAATGGCGAGTTTACAGCCTCCGTATCAGGTAAGACATTTCAATCGATTAATCCTGCAAACGGTCAAGTGATCGCAACAGTATACGAAGCTGGTGATGAAGATGTGGATAAGGCTGTTGCCGCAGCAAAAACAGCTTTCAAGGGTCCATGGTCAAAGTATTCTCCTGCAGAACGTACGCGGTTAATTCATAAGCTGGCAGATTTAATTGAAGAACATGTAGAAGAATTAACGTACTTAGAAACAATTGATTTTGGCAGTATTGAAAGCCTCTCCCGTCATGGCTGGGTATTAGGGGCTGCGGATCATTTTCGTTATTATGCAGGCTGGGCTACAAAATTAAATGGGGAAACAATGACGTTAACGTCAGGCGGTAATAAACACGCATACACCATCAGACAGCCAATTGGCGTTTGCGGCCAAATTACCTCATGGAATTTTCCTATCTTAGGCGCTGCTTGGAAATTGGCTCCGGCATTAGCAGCTGGAAATACATCGGTCTTAAAACCATCCCAATTTACATCCTTAACGACTTTATACTTAGCCCAACTAATTAAAGAAGCAGGCTTCCCGGATGGGGTCGTCAATATTGTTACCGGCCCTGGGAGTACGACAGGTGAAGCCATTACAAGCCACCCTGATGTCGATAAAGTTGCCTTCACCGGTTCAACTTCTGTTGGTAAAAGAATTATGCGCAAAGCAGCCGATACCTTGAAAAAAGTGACATTAGAATTGGGAGGAAAATCGCCGCATATCATTTTTGCAGATGCAGATATTGAAAAGGCGGTTCAAAATGCATTTCTTGGTTTTACGATGAATCAAGGCCAGGTCTGTGCTGCTGGTTCACGCGTTTATGTGGAAAGACCTGTATACAAGGAAGTTACCGATAAATTAGTGGAAATGGCGAAGAACTTAAAAGTTGGTGATCCGTTTGACCCAACTTCAGAAATGGGGCCGCTTGTTTCAAAAGAACAATATGAGCGTGTAACGAACTATATTGAGATTGCAAAACAAGAAGGCGGGAAGATTTTAGCTGGCGGCAATGCCCCGGCAGACAGCAGTCTTGCTGATGGTTATTACCTAGAACCAACCATTATTGCCGACTTGAACGAAAACTGCCGAGCTGTGAAGGAAGAGATTTTTGGTCCTGTTCTATGCATCCTTCCATTTGATGATGTTGATGAAGTTATCGAACGCGGCAATTTAACTGAGTATGGATTAGCCTCCGGCGTCCATACAAGAGATATCAATAAAGCTCATAAAGTGATCAATGCGCTTGACGCTGGGACCGTTTGGGTAAATGCTTACTATAATAGCGACTCAGCAGTTCCGCTTGCAGGATTTAAGCAAAGTGGAGTTGGCGCTGAACATGGCTATCCCGGTATTGAAATCTATACGAAAACAAAGGCTGTCGTCATTGATTTAGATTAACTTTTATGAATAAGTAAAACAAGTGGAGAAGCTATTTTCTCCACTTGTTTTGGGTTCCGATTTTACGAAAAATGTATTCTTAATACTAAAAGGGCCCAAGTATTGGTAAATGAAGGATGAAAGGAGTACTAATTGAAAAAATAGCTATTTTATGATTCGGTGAGAAGGAATAATTCGTCAGCCAATTTTTGCCCACATGAAATAGGTATGGACGTTTTTGAGGGTATATTTTTTCATAAGAGCCTCGAAAAGTTGACTTCATTAGTGAGATAGCAATTTCGATGGCCCATGTAAGGATGAAGTTTAGTTAACTGGATTTTTCTATATTAATATATGGTTTAAGATTTCTTTAAAAACTTCATTCGAGCGTTCTTCCGTAATTAAATGGCCTGTTTTTTCATATGTAATGAGTTTAGCATTAGGCAAGTCATTGGCTAATCGATGACCAATATGAACTGGAACGACTTGATCCTCTTCTCCCCAAAGTAATAAAGTTGGAATCGTAATATTCTTTAATTCCATACTTGATAAATCACCTTCACGATATCTAAGTAATCTCATCAAGGAGATATAAAAGCCCTCTTCCTGCAATGGTTTTCCATATTCCTCAATATAATCTTCTGTTATGAGGGATTGCTGATAAAATACGTTTTTCAAATGTTCCCGTACTTCCTTACTTTGGACCTTTCTTCTTATGAAATAGTGAAAGAAGGGGAGATAGGTACAGAAAATTAACGCTCTATTTGCTCTTTTTAAATAGCCGGAACTCGATAATAGCACCAAGTTCTTAATTTTTTCAGGAATAACTTTCGCTGTATATAATGCAATTTGGCCGCCCATCGAGTGACCTGCAATATTCACCTCTTTTAATTTAAAATAGTCCATACAATCGGCAACGATCTTGGCATAATTTTGAAAAGAATACACAAAGGAAGCCGATTTTTCACTTCTTCCAAATCCAGGTAAATCAATAGCGATGATGGAGAAATATTCTTTTAATAAAGGGATTAGAAGATTAAATGTATAAATAGAAGAAGCAAATCCATGAATTAAAAGAAGGGGAGGCTTTTCATTTATCCCATATTCACAATAGATTTTCACATTGCAAAGTTTGATATACGTTTGATTTAATTGCATCCTTCACATCTCCAACATTGTGTGTTAGAGATATTTTGTGTATATTATGGTTCCAACATGTATGAATGGAAGAAGATTTTCTTTTTTAGGTTATCGTTCGACCTATTTGTTTCACGTGAAACAGACCAACAAAACTAATTGAGCCGAAAATAAACGTAACTCTACAATAGTTAATGTAAGATAATCATTTTGTCCTTCTCATTCCTGGCCACACAGGACCCGCGTGGCTATTTTCATTTCCACGTTATTGCATCGGATTATCAATAAGGATAACCCTAAATAATCTAACTCCATCATTTCTGTAAATTTTTCCGGCCATTCTACTGCACAAACGACTTCTTTTCTTTTATAACCTGCATATACAAAATGAGAAGATTAGAAATCGAAATGATCTATTCGAACAAAACATTTTTTCAAAACCTATTTACGGCAGGAAAAAAAGGCTATTGAGAAAAAATTACCGTTTCCACAACAGCCTCCGCACTTTTCATATTAATATTTCTTGTCTACTTGTAATCATTTATTGGTCCTTTATCCATTATAACTTCTACCATATTTGAAGAGCCCATTCTAAGTTTAGGCCTACGCTCTGACTTCGGTTTACTATAAAGCTCCAATGGATTTATAATAACTCCATCTCGCGTATTATGAAGTATTCCAGGCACACAGGAATAAATTCTATCATTATTATTTGCATTCTTGGCGAATATCGTAACGGAGGTTCCATTATGATTATCTATACTCATAGACACCTTGTATCTGTAAAATGACCCTGTTCCATTTGACTGAGCAGAATACACCACAGGAACAACTGCGAGAATATCATCATTTAACCTTAATTTAATAATTTCCTTCTTAGTCGATTGATTATTTCTCCCAACATCCCCCATATGTTCCAGTGCTCCGTTGCCGTAACTCCTGAGGGGGGGTGTTCCATCTGCCCCAAACATAGCTACATCTACCTGCCTGCCATCCTTTGTATAGACTAAAGCATATATATCATAATCTGTTCCAGTCTCCCAAGATACCGTAGCCGTAATTTCTGGTGTTTTATCAATGATCACTGGCTTATGACCTTTGTCGAGACTTATCTTACCCTTTACCTTTTCAAGGCTGATCGATGACAACGTATTTTGACTATTTTCAGAAACAGTTTGCTTATTATCAGGTTCTTTTGGTGTTTGTTTTTGAATCGTTTTAGGTTCAGAAGGCTTGTTTTGCTCATCAGATTCAACCTCAACACCATAATTTTTACATAATCCTTCAAGACCGGAATCAAATCCGCGCCAGATTGATTTTACCTTTGTCTGACCATTTCTTAGATATAATTCTAATACTACGATTCCATTTTCTTTTGTAAAACTGGATGGTGTTAACTGGATAATCGTATGATCGGTACATACCTCTGCCTTTAAATTCTTTACATTTGAAAATCCCGTGTTATTATCCTCTGTAAGAGTTATAGCTATTTTAGTAATACCTTCAGGGACTTTACTCATGTCAAAATTAATTTTATGTACTTTTGTATTACCTGCTTCCTCAGATGGTAAAAGGGCAGCAGCACCAGAAGTGCTCTTTGGTTGATTATAAAATATAATCCCGCTATCTCCTTGTACCTTGTCTGAATCAGTCAAAAGGAAAGCTGTTAAGGAAATATCTATTGAATTAGAAATTTCATAGCTAACAGTAATAGTACCTTTTGGGGAACTTAAAACTGTATTTGCTCCCATCTGAAGAAATTGATTCATTTAAACCACTTCCTATTCATTTATCACATAACCATTTTTTAAATAACTAGAAAATCCTCTTATTTCCGTTTGTAAAAAACACCAGGAATATGTTATTGAAACGTCGATTCTATTTACAGATCTATTTATGTTTATTATATAGAAATTGTGATATCTTTAGCCAATTTGAAAAAATCAACATAACCTCCCAAGGAGAATGATAATGGAATGGTGCTGCTTTTTTTCAAAAAAGCCTCCTTTACTTTTGGGGCGGTTCCCTGTAACACATCTAAATAAGTCTCTTCATTGATAAGGGTTAAAATAGATTGGACATCCCAATTAAAAAAAGAATACTCCTTTATAGAGTATCCTTTCATTGGTCAATTGTCCTGATTTATTTTTAACAGTTTTTGTATTTCCTGCATGGTCGGCAAACCAGACATTGCCCCTTTTTTGGTTGTAGCCAATCCTCCAGAAATATTAGCAAAGCGAATCATTTCCACGATTGCAGATTCAGAAAGTTCCCCTAATGGTATCTGAGATTTATTAATTGAATAAAGAATTCCTGATACAAACGCATCTCCAGCACCGGTGGTATCTACCGCAGAACACTTTAGTGCCGGTACCTTCCCTGCCTGTCCTTTAAAACAATAGATGCATCCTTCACTGCCCAAAGTAACCAATGTAAGAAGGTTGTTAGGTAATTTAGCGATACCTTCCTCTATGTTCGTACAGCCTGTTAAAAAGGTGAGCTCCTCATCGGAAACTTTTAAGATATCTGCATAGGGAATAGCAGCCAGGATGGTTTCTTTTGCCCTTTTTTCTGAATCCCACAAGCCCAGGCGAAGATTAGGATCATAGGAAATAAGCAGTCCTTTTTCTTTTGCAATCTCTAATGCATGCAATGTCGCTTTTTTTGCAGGATCTCGAATCAATGAAATTGACCCAAAGTGGAAAATTTTATATTCCTCAAATAAAGATAAATTTATTTCTTCCTTCTGTAAAAAGCTGTCTGCACTTGGATTAATATAAAAGCTGAAGTGCCGTTCCCCAGAAGGCTCTAAGGTAACAAATGTGACACCAGTCCTCGCCTCTTCTGTAAAAATCATGGAACAGGTATTGACTCCGTATCCTTTTAATGTGTCATGGAGAAATTGCCCTAACACATCATTGCCTGCCTTCCCCAGGAAAGCAGCAGTTCCTCCAAGCTTTGCAATACCAACTGAAACATTAGCCGGCGCACCGCCAGGAGATTTTTGATATGTTAAATTGTCAGGATCTAATGGAATAAAATCAATCAGAGCTTCCCCTAAACATAATACACCGTTCATATTACACCTCAAATTAAAATATGAAATAACATTCTCTTATAGTTTCCCAAGCCCCCACTTTGTCAGACTAAAGGAAGCATTTCCTTGAAAAGTAATCGTTTCATCTTTAGGATTGGGGAAATAGCGTGCTGTAAATACCTCTTCACCATCATTAATGAAAATTTCTAACGAGGATTGATCCATAAAAATATGAAGCATCGAAAGTGAAGCTATCGAACAAGTTCTTGTTTCTTGCAAACAAGTTCGAAAGTTTTTTCTTTGCAAACTGATTTCCTTTTTACTTGAGTCGTAGATTAAGGATGCCTCATTTCTAAAGGAGATTTGAAAATTCCCTTCATTTACGTTCAATGCTTCCAGAACCAGCTCTACAGTTTTTCCTTCCACTCCATCAAATTGCGCTGGTTGTCCATGAATTTTTACGTGATGGACTATCCCCTTATCCTTTCGAAGTTTTACTAACTCCATAACTGGCCTTTGATAAATTTTCCCGTTTTTATACTCTAACTCTCTTGGTATTGTTAAAGCATGGACCCAATTTCTGGATATGGTTGGCTGATACTGCTCATTCTCATCTGTCATCCCCATCCATCCATAGAGTATCGTCCTCCCTGTTTCATCCTTAAAGGTTTGCGGGGCATAGAAGTCAAACCCGCAATCAAGCTCGACAAATGGTCCAGGCTGGTACTTATTCTTTTCATAATCAAATTCACCAACAAAATATCCTGATTGAAACAAGTTATTATATAAATGACCGTTAGACTCTAACCCTTGGGGTGATACCATTAAAATATCTTTCCCGTTTAATTGCAAGAGATCCGGGCATTCCCACATATAACCAAAATCCCCAAGACCATTCATTCCTGCTCCAGCAATCCTGCCGGCTTCTTTCCAATGAAAAAGATCGATGGAGGTAAACAAGACGACTGTTCCCTTTTCATCCTTTGTTTGAGCCCCCAAAATCATATACCAGCGGTTATTTTCTTTCCAAACCTTGGGATCGCGAAAATGAGCGGTATATCCTTCCGGAAGATTCAGGATTGGTCCATGCTTTTCAAAGTGAATTCCATCAGAAGAAACGGCCAGACATTGATACGTGTCACGTGTTCCATCCTCCTGTTTTACATTCCCTGTATAAAACAAATATAGCTTTCCTTCTGATTCCACCGCACATCCGGAATAACAGCCATTTTTTTCATACCATTCACTCGGTGCCAGGGCAATAGGCTCTTCACGCCAATGAGCCAGATCCGCAGAAGTATAATGCCCCCAAAATTTTGCCCCGTGTGAGGTATTAAACGGATTCCACTGATAAAATACATGATAAACACCTTTATATTGAATTAAACCATTCGGATCATTTAATAAGCCAACTGGAGGCATCAAGTGATAATCTAAGCGGTATGGATCATGCTGCACAATATCATGATTTTTTTTGACCTCTTCGTATGCCCTTTGCATAAGATGTCGTTCATTTTCTGTCATTACAAAACCATCCTTATGATTTTTATCATGAGAAAAGGCAAGTTCTCTGTTCTTGCCTTCCCCTCCAGTGACTATTTTTCAATCTCATCCTTGATCTTATCTGAATAACCGAACATCCAGGTTAAAACGAAAGCAACAGCAATGGCAAGTAAATTTACTAGGATATATTGTATAACTTGCCCGTTTAAGTAAAGCAGGGTTCCTGGGATAACCGTTAAAGCCATCCCCGTTGCTTTCAACTTAAGCAGGGAAGCCACGAAACCGCCGCATGCGCCGCCAATCAGAGCCATGATAAATGGTTTTCCATAACGTAAATTAACTCCGAAAATGGCTGGTTCCGTAATACCTAGGAAAGCGGATAATGCAGACGGAAAGGACAGCGCCTTTAATTTTTTCGATTTTGTTTTTAATGCGACTGCTAAAGTCGCCCCGCCCTGTGCGGCACCAGCACAAGTAACAATCGCATTGTATGGATTGCTGTGATACTGAGCCAACAATTGAATTTCCAGCATATTAAAGATATGATGAACACCAGTTATGACAATGACCTGATTAAGGCCGCCCAGAATAATACCGGCAATTCCGAATGGCAGGGAAAGCACGGATGTAGCTGCCGTTAAAATGCCTTTTTCCACGGTGTGAAAAACCGGTCCAATGACTAACAGTGATAATATAATCATGAAAAGCAGCGTCAGGAAAGGAGTAAGAATTAAATCCAAGGATTCGGGTACTCGTTTTCGAATCGCCCTTTCAAGTTTAGCCCCCATAATACCGGCAATAAAGGCTGGCAGCACAGAAGCTTGATAACCCACTACAGGAATAAAACCGAAAAAGTGAAGCGGTGTTACATCCCCGCCGGCCACGGACCATGCGTTTGGCAGTGAAGGTGAAACAAGCATCAACCCTAAAATCAAACCGATAATGGGCGTTCCGCCAAATACACGAAATGTTGACCACGCCACAAGTGCTGGCAGAAAAATAAAGGCTGTATCTGTTAAAACCTGCGTAAATAATATGAAGTTTTCCGAAACATCACTTGTTTTCATCCCAAATAAGGATAACACTTGGTCCTGCATCACTAGACCGCGAAGACCCATAAACAAACCTGTTGCCACAAGGACCGGAATAATTGGAACAAAAACATCCCCAAATGTCCGCACTGCCCGTTGAAATTTGGAGCCGCTTTTGACAGCTTCTTTCTTCTGATCGGAGGCTGTCATAGTAGCAAGACCAAGGTTCGCAACTTCTTCATAAATTCTATTAACAGTGCCTGTACCAAAGATAATTTGGTATTGACCAGAATTAAAGAAAGCTCCCTTTACCTTATTGATTTGTTCTACTTCCTCCTGATTAATTTTTTCCTTATTAATGACCATAATTCGAAGTCTTGTAGCACAATGGGCTACTGACTGAATATTTTCTCTTCCCCCGACAGCATCAATCACTTCTTCAGCTATTTTGTGATTTTCCGTCATTTTTTTCACCCCTTTTTTGTGTGGAAAGTAATTTAGGAAAAGATGCTAAATTATTTTCATCAAAGACAGTCGTAAACTGCTCTTATGGAATCGATTACATTTTTTACTAAAAAAATTAAATGATTGCTTTAATAGTTTGAAATACATAAGATGTTTTATTCATTATTATGGAATCGATTCCATATTACAGAAAAATAAAAACATTAGTTCTGTTAACAAAAGGTTTCCATTAAGCCGGCTTATGTGGAATCGATTCCCTACATGAGAAAAATAATGTGTAACCGCTATGGAATCGATTACACACTCATTATATACTGTCTCTTTCTAAAAGTCTATACTTTATTGTCCGGATTGTTTCATGGTAATCATGTCCATTAATTTTCTCCAATAATAAAGAAGCAGCTTCACGTCCCGCGTCTTCAAATGAAAAATCAATGGTCGTTAAGGGAGGGCTAATAAACTTAGATAGTTCTGAAGCTCCCATACCTGCAATAGCGATATCCCCCGGAATTGATAACCCGATTTCTTTAATATACTGCATAGCACCAATGGCAAGCCTGTCCGTTACTGCTACCACGGCAGTCGGTTTATTTTGTGAAGAATCCAGGATCAATTTCATGCAATTATAACCCGATTTCATATCAAATATTCCTTTTTGGATCCAGCTTTTCTCGATCGGCAAATGGCTTTCTTTCATGGATTCTATAAAACCAAGTTTTCGTAAATACCCAACGGCATGGTCTTTTTCGTCTACCCCTATAAAGGCAATTTTTTTATGCCCCTTTTTTATTAGAAGGTTCACTATGTCTCTGGTAGCCTGATAATCATCAAAAACTACATTGGGTAATCCGGAAATACGTTGTCCCACCATGACAAAAGGAATTTTTAATCTATAAATCTCATCAACTAATTGCTCGTTGATATTCGTTGCAGATAGAATAACGCCATCAACATGCCGGCTTTTCAAAAGCCTTAAAAATTCTATTTCCTTTTCAGGTATAAGATTGGTATTGGTAAGAAGGATTTGATAGCCCTTTTCTGCTAAAACTTCGTCTATACCATTAACAAGGCGGCTTGATGTTTCAGTGCTTATTTTAGGAAGAATAACGCCAATTACTTTTGTTTTTTTTGTCCGTAATGATTTGGCATTTTCACTTGGGACATAACCTGTCTCTTCAATGACCTTTAAAACTCTTTTTTTTACCTCCTCACTGACGTAACCAGAATTATTTAATACTCTCGAAACAGTTGTCCGGGAAACATTCGCCCTTTCAGCAATTTCTTTTATGGTTGACATAAATAGGTCCTCCTGGGCAAATAAATAAACTACCCTTATTCTACACAAATTAAATAAAATGAAAAAGGTTCTTATTGTTAAACCAATTAAATAATAAGGTTCAAAAGTCCAATTTAAATACCTTTTTCCAATTATTAAAACCTAAATTGGTGTATTAATCAAATTTACTGCCATTGATTTTTTTATTTCAAATTATTAAAATGGTTTTAAAGTATTACTTGCACTTTACTTTTTTTGTTATAGTGTGGAATCGATTCCACAATTAAAATAATAGATAAAAGGGGCTTTTTATATGCTAAAAGGTTTATTTAAAAAGAATAAGGACGAGAGTAATTTTTTTAGTGTAATGCCTTTAGACGGGGAAATTGTCTCAATAGAAATGGTTCCTGACCCTGTATTTTCCCAAAAAATGATGGGTGACGGGTTTGCCATACAACCTGCAAATGGAACAGTAATATCACCAGTTGATGGAAAGGTAATAAGCGTATTTCCAACAAAACATGCGGTCAGCTTAGTGGATAACACTGGGAGGGAAATTTTAATCCATGTTGGGCTCGAAACAGTTAGCCTGAATGGGGAAGGATTCACCACTTTTGTAAAAGACGGGCAAAAGGTAAAAAAGGGACAAAAGCTCCTTGAAGCAGATTTTAATACGATTAAGAACAAAGTTCCTTCTATCATAACGCCAGTTGTATTTACTAACCTAAGTGAAAATGAACAACTTACTATTAATGAACAGGGAGTAGGAATTATAAATAAATAGTTAAGCTTTACTAACAGCACAAATAGTAGTGTTGATGTGTATTCTTTATCGTCAATTTTTAGCCTTTCCGGAGAAGATAGGAATTGAATAAACTGCTGCCTGCCTTTACTCCAGCAAGCCTTTTAGAGTAAGAACTTCCTATCACCACCGAATTTTTTAACAGTTCGGCAAAACATCGGTGGTGACCATGTACGAATTGGTACTGTTACTTTTTCTACAAAAACCTCACCTATTAAACTAAGTAGTTCCGTTTCGGTGGAGAAACATACCACACAGCATGTTAAATAGGAGACAAAATCGCATACGATTTTGTCTCCTATTTTCCTCTTATATATCAACGACCAAGAGCTATAACCACTTTAATTAGCCAGCAAAATCGCAGCCTAAAAAACATATTGACAATAGTTGTTTTCAATGTGCTGTGCTAATTACTTGTTAATTCCTATGCAATTGGCTAGGTTGTTTTTTACTGAGGTTCACTTGGTTTTTTTGAAACATAAGTAGTCTAATCCATAATTGGGTAACCGGCGAAGGTAAAATAAGCGGAGTTTTTTCCGCTATATGCAGAATAGAGCTCGTTTCGTGGAATATAAGGGGAGGATTTCCGCTTATCCAAAGCAAAATTACCTATTTTCACATTTTTCGAGTCAATAGGCGGAAACCCTCCGTCTATTTTAGCTATTTTCAGTGTCTTTTGTTACTTAAGGGAAATTTCTCCGCCTATTTATCAAACTTGCCTTAGCGTTAACGACTTGTACAACTTCTCCATATTAAAGAGCTTTTTTGTGTGCTAGTTATATTGTTAATTACTTGTTATTCATGCAACGAATTCTTATGTTATTTGTGTTGTGGTTTTAGATATTCTCCACATTATCTGAACTAATTACTATTAAACTTGCGTTTTTTATTATTCCTATTCTTCTTGTTTTAATATCCTCAAGTGCAATTAGATTTCCTAATATTAGTTTGTAAATAATCACGGCTGTTTAGGAAAACCTAACTTTAAAGAGAGAAGATAGGAGGACAAAATGGCAGAAACTCCAAAGGCAAACAATAAGACTTTTTGTATGAGTGAATACGATGGTTTAAAACGAGTTATTCTTTGTCAGCCTCAATATATGTCAATTCGGGAAGTTATTAATGAAACGCAAGAGCATTTTAAAAATGAAGGAATCCATATTGAGCGTGCGTTAGAGCAGCATGGTGAATTTGTCAAAACGCTAAAGGAAAATGACATCGAAGTTATTTTATTACCTTATCATAAAAAATATCCTGAACAGGTCTTTACCAGGGATATTGGTTTTACCTTAGGACAAACAATCTTTGTTGCAAAGATGGCAACAGATGTTCGAGCAGGAGAAGAAAATGTTTTAAAACAATGGCTCGAAGATGAGGAAATCTCTTATTATAATTTAGCTGAGGAACGAATTGAAGGCGGAGATGTTGTGATTGATCGGGAAACCATTTACGTGGGGTTGAGTAATCGGACGGACCAGAAAGCTGCTGAACAATTACAATGTCTTTTAAATCAATTCAATGTGATTCCCATCCCATTTAAAGAAAAATACTTGCATTTAGATTGTGTATTTAATGTCGTTTCATCTGAAACGGCCCTTATCTACCCAAATGCCTTAACGAAAAAAAGCATCGATTTTTTTGCTTCCCGCTATGATTTAATTGAAGTTTCGGAAGAAGAACAATTTCAATTAGGCACAAACGTTCTCAGTTTAGGAAATAAACGGGTATTAAGTTTGCCAGTCAATAAGAATGTAAACAAACAGCTCCGTACCCGAGGCTTTCAAGTTATTGAAGTGGATATCACAGAAATCATTAAATCAGGTGGATCCTTTCGATGTTGCACTCTTCCTATTTTACGGGAAACGTAAAATGAAAATATCATAATGGCCATATAAACAACCAATAATCCCCTGCAAGGTAAGGTTGTTTATATGGTAAGGGATACAAAATTTATATTCGTTCTAACCCAGAATAAATAAAAACCGCACCTCTTTGGTACGGCTCCACGTAACACATCTAAATAGCGTCTTTTATACAAAAAACCCAACCCCTTTAAGGATTGCTATCGACATCTTTAAAAATTTTTATCCTGTCAGCCTTTCATTTACTTTAAGTTTTTAACTCCAGTTTCTAATATTTCCATTTGCAGCAGTGTCTGTTCGTCTGTAATGGTTTTATCTTTACCATTTACGATAGCTTCATATAAATCATCATATACTCTTCCATAATCACCTTTTACGGATTTCACTTTTTCTTCGTGGATTATACCTTCTTCATCCATATATGTCAGTACACCATAATGTTTTATTGTATCTATACCAAAATCTTTGTGATCAGGCATGTAAAATAACTTTAAATGTTCTTCCTGACGATCTTTCGTTTCTTTCACAAAGCATCCCTTTTTACCATAAACGACAAAGCTTGGTCTTTCTTTAAGTCGAAAATAACTGGATTTTACAGATACCTTTAACCTGCCATAATATAAATCCAAATCAAAATAATCATTCATTCTTCCTTGCCCTAATAATTGCCTTACATCATAATGTATTTGATCCGGCTTGCCAAAGCAGCTGATGACCTGATCGAGTGTATGACAGCCATGTCCATATAAAAATGACTCAACAGGATTAAAAGAATGAGCAGACTCTGGTACTTCGGGACGGTAATAGTCATAATGCATTTCCACTTCCAGCAAGTCTCCTAATTTTCCTTCATTAATGACCTTTTGAACGGTTAAAAAATCACTATCAAAGCGCCTGTTTTGATATGTCTGAACAATTAATCCCTTTTCTTTTGCCAATGAAAATATTTCTTTTGCCTGTTCTGAGGTTTCCATAAAAGGCTTTTCAACCAAACAGTTTTTATTATGTTCTAATACTAACTTTGTGTACTCATAATGACTGTCAATTCTTGTGCAAACCACAATTAGTTGAATGTCCTTGTCATATAATAATTCATCTAAATCAGAGGTATAATGGACTCCTGCAATCCTATCCCAGCTTTCATGCGCAGGATTTCTTTGATAAATTGTTTTTACCTTTATATTCTCTCTTTGCAGTACGAACGGCAGATGATATCTGTTCGTGCTTTTCCCATTTCCAATATAACCAATAGTAAGCATAGCGGCCCCCTAAAATATATTTATCGTTAATACCCGTAAAGCTTTGGAAAACAGGAAGCAGGTCCTCTTGCTTTCCATAAGGTGATGAAATAGCAGCTGGCAGCCAAAAATGGCTGTAAAGTTAAGTGTGTGAAACGATTAATTCACAATTTCCTTCCAGTTCAAAACTACCAAAGCCAAAAGGAATAATCAGATGTGACCCTTTTTTTAGATCATATTTCTCTCCATTATGAAGAAGACGTCCTTCACCCTTAATAACACTTAGCAGCAAATAGCAGTCATCAAATGAAAATGAAGTTTTTCCATTGACATCCCATTTATAGACAGAAAAAAAGCCAGAATTCACATAGGTGGTTATCGTGACATTTTTGCATTTTTCCACAGAAGGGACACTCAATTGATCCTGATACGGCACAGTGGTTACATCAATTGCCTTTTCTAAATGAAGCTCGCGCAAGTTTCCGGCTGCATCTCTGCGGTTGTAATCATACACCCGATAAGTGCTGTCGGAACTTTGCTGGGTTTCCAATACCAGTGTTCCTTCACATAAGGCATGAATCGTTCCGCTTGGCACATAGAAAAAGTCACCGGGTTTTATTTTTACTTTTCGAAGCAGCTCTTCCCATTTTCCATCCTCGATTTGCTTCCTTAATTCTTCTTTTGTTTTTGCGTTATGACCGAAAATGATGTAGGCATCTTCTTTACAGTCTATGATATACCAGCATTCTGTCTTGCCTAGTTCGCCATTTTCGTGAACCTGTGCATAGGTATCATCCGGGTGAACTTGAACAGATAAATCTTGGTTGGCATCTAAAATTTTGGTTAACAACGGAAAGACCTTTTCCTTAGGATTCCCAAATAGTTCAGGATGCTTGTTCCACAATTCGTCTAAACCCATTCCCTCATATGGACCATTTTTAATTAAAGACGGACCATTCGGGTGAGCAGAAATGGCCCAGCATTCCCCTGTATAATTG
Organism: Neobacillus mesonae; assembly: GCF_023715155.1. Classification (GTDB taxonomy): domain Bacteria; phylum Bacillota; class Bacilli; order Bacillales; family Cytobacillaceae; genus Neobacillus; species Neobacillus mesonae_A. The sequence continues at coordinate 7,211 of NZ_JAMBNQ010000002.1, read as the reverse complement.
GAAGGAATATCATATCCAAATTCTGTTTGTAATGTGGTCCCACCCCATATTCGTTCTTTAAATACTGGGTGTAAAAACAATGGCTGCATTTTCTTACCTCCAATAAAATGTACTAACTCTTATGAGCAGCCTGCCGCGCCAGCAGCAGTGCAACGGTAATTCCTTGTTTTCGGTATGTAATTGATACATTTGTTTTGGCATATGAAAAAAAGCACCTCCTAGCATAGATAGGTTTTTCATCCCAGGAGGTGCTGCTCTATTTGTATGCATAATTTGTTGAATACAGGCCTACCTTTAATTTTTGAAAAAAGACCAGGCAAAAGCCTCCAATTTACTACATTAAATGTATTAAGTGGAAGACCACTCCAACCACGAACAATCCAAGAATCATAACGATTGGAGAAACTTTCTTCTTAAGCAGCCACATGCAAAGAAGTGTGATGGCTAATCCTGCTAAACCAGGAATTAAACTATCCAAGTTATTTTGTAAAGTCGTTACTTTAACAGGATTTAATGAAAGACCAGCCGCCTGTTGTTCTAACGCAGTTTTAATCCCTTCAGATCCAGCCGGTAGTTTATCCCAGTCAATATAAGCACCTTTGGAAAGTTTAACCGAGGATACAATTGGCGTAAATTGCACAGATACCCAACGGTTTACTAATGAACCAAGGATGAACATACCCAGGATGGATGCACCTTTAGTAATATCTTGAAGTAATCCGCCTGATAAGTCGTCAGTAATTTTAGAACCAGCTTTGTAACCGAATTCCTGCGTATACCACGTGAATCCCATTCGAATGAGATTCCATAAAACGAAGAAAAGAATCGGCCCAAGGATGTTACCCGTCAAAGCAAGAGAAGCCGCTAACGCACCAAGGATTGGTCTAACAGTGAACCAGAAAACCGGATCCCCGATACCTGCTAAAGGCCCCATCATTCCGACTTTAACCCCTTGAATAGCTGTATCGTCAACCGGAGCACCATTTGCACGTTCTTCTTCAAGTGCTAAGGTTACACCAAGAACAGGTGAAGCTACATATGGGTGAGTATTAAAGAACTCTAAGTGACGTTTTAGTGCAGCAGATTGCTCTTCTTTTGTTTTATATAATTTTTTGATTGCGGGAATCATTGAATAAACCCAGCCGCCATTTTGCATACGTTCATAGTTCCAAGAGCCTTGAATGAAAGTGGAACGCCACCAAACAGAAATACGATCCTTTTTTGATAATCTCAATTCATTAGCCATTTTTATCTCCGCCTCCTTCTTAGTAATTATCAATAATATCGCCTAGCGGATCACCAGAGTTTGAATTTCCTCCTCCATGACCTGAACCGCCTTGTTTAGATAAGGCTAAATAGATAAGTGCAAGAGCCACACCGATAGCTCCAAGACCGATAAGTGTGATTTGTGAAATCGTCGCTAATACGAAACCAATTGCGAAGAATGGCCAAACTTCTTTTGTAGCCATCATGTTAATAACCATTGCATAACCAACAGCTACGACCATTCCCCCGCCAATTGCTAAACCGTCTGTCAACCAAGATGGCATGGCTGTAAGTAAGTCTCTAACCGGACCTGCACCAATCGCTAAAATCAATGCAGCCGGGATTGCAATACGCAGCCCCTGCAAGCAGATAGCGACGATTTGCCAGAATTCAACTTTTCTGATGTTTCCTTCATTTGCTGCAGCATCCATTAAATGTACTAATCCTGTTGCAATTGTACGGACGATGATTGTTAATAATAAACCTGCAACTGCAAGCGGAACAGCAATGGCGATTGAAGAAGCTACACCAGCTTCACCCTGCCCGCTTAAAACTAATATAATGGCAGATGCAACTGATGCTAACGCAGCATCCGGTGCTACGGCAGCTCCGATGTTTGCCCATCCTAAAGCAATTAGCTGAAGGGTACCGCCTAAGATAAGTGCTGGTACTAAGTTTCCTGTCACTAAGCCGATTAACGTACAAGCCACGATTGGTTGATGGAATTGGAATTCATCCAAGATTCCTTCTATGCCAGCTAAAAATGCTACGATAATGACTAATATTATTTGAATCACATTCAAATCCATAATTATTAATCCCTCCATTTTCTCTGATAATTAGGATTATTTTTGTTTATTTAGCTCCTCTTGAGCCTTCTTAATAATTTCTTCCATGCTGCCTTTTGAATCATTCGGAACTTTACGTACATCGAAGTTCAAACCAAGTTCCTTTAACTTAGCGAACGTATCAATATCATCTTGACTAAAGGCCAGTACCTTATTCGGTTGAACTTTACCAGGTGAGTGTGCCATTGAACCAACGTTGATTGTCTTCAATGGGACGCCGCCTTCAACTGCTCTAAGCGCATCTTGCGGGTTTTCGAAAAGAAGTAATGCGCGCTGGCCGCCAAAGTGTTGATCATCTTTTGCAAGTTCAATCATTTTATGGACGGGAACTACATGTGCCTTTACACCTGGAGGAGCAGCCTGTTGAATCAATTTCTTACGGAGTTCATCCTTAGCTACTGTATCAGATACAACGATGATACGTGTAGGCTGTGTCGTTTTTGTCCAAGCAGTCGCTACTTGTCCGTGAAGTAAGCGAGAATCAATACGTGCTAACACATATTCAAATTTACCAGGGGCTCCTGCATTTGAAGGTTTAGCTGCAACAGCAGCAGATGGTGCTGCTGGTTCTAATTCTTCGGGTCTTACTTTAACCCCTTCTTTAGACGTACCCAAAATATTTGCAGCAATTTCATGCGCTGTGTTCATTGAGAAGCGGGATGCAAAAGCTTCAATCAACATTGGTAAGTTCATGCCGGCAACGATTGCCCATTTGTCTTTATGTTCTTCAAACAAGCTGTTGGCTTGGTTGAAAGGAGTTCCACCCCAAAGATCGACTAAGAATAATACTTCGTCTTGGTTGTCAAAAGAGGCGATTGCTTCTTTCATTTTTGCCTTTACATCATCAGGTCCTTCGCTCGGCATCAACGTAACAGCTTTTACATTTTCTTGTTCCCCAAAGATCATCGATCCAGATTGCAAGATACCAGTGGCAAATTCACCGTGACTAGCAATAATAATTCCTACCATCTTTTTACCTCCTATTATTATTGTTACAGCTTAATCTCCTAAAGTATTTATCAGCTCACCTAAGCGGTTACAATTTCAATAAAAACAATAAAAAAGGCATGAGCAAAAAGTCGATTAAAATAAAGGTATGGGTATAGAATCCCCCTGAGTCTTCATTTTAATCAATACTTTTCACTCATGCCTGATCGAATCAGTAACACGTAAAAAATAATGACGATGGCTATTTAAATTTATTTTGCAAACGCTATAAATGAATTGCTAAATAAACAGCTTCTGCATCAAATAGATTCTTTTAATATTTGCTGCATCACTTTAATGAGTATCCAAGAGAGATTATAGCACACCGGGTATTCCTCTTTCAATAAAAAAGTGATTAACAATTTATCAGTTAGTCATTTTGAATTTGTCCCAACAAAAAAAAACAAGGTCCAACCTGCCTTGTATGTACAACGATTACTTTTTAATTACACTCTTCAAACCGCGTTTTATCACATCAAAAAAACTTAATGATTGTACCAAATGATTCGGATCAACGTATTCACGAATTGCCCGCAAAACCTTTTTCGGCTCTTTAGAAGAAAATGAATAGGTACCATTTCGCTTAGTTTGGATAGCATAGCGTGGAATCCATTTCCCTTTGAACATGACTGAAGCAATCACGTAATCAACCTCTTCCCAAGGAATTTGAATAAACTTACGCGCATCACGATTGTTGAAGAATTCAAATCCTTTGTCTCCAATCATAATCTTGCCATAATCTGACATCCCCATATGTGAAGTTGCATCCATAACTAAATCGACTTTTGTATTGATTGATTGGACCATTTAATCTACTCCATTTCATTCTTTTAATAAAAATCATTATACGCATTTTATCACTTTAAGCAAAAAATAATTGGGACAAGTTCCAGGATGATCTTCAACATGATAATAGATTGTTTAAGTGAAATTCACTTGGGAGTAGAAAAACTGATGACATTCACGCTGAAACCAATCAGTTATCGTTATGATATGAAACATAATCTATTCGACCATATTCATATACAAAAAAGTAACACATTTGTTTCACGTGGAACCTTGGACGATATACAAGGAATGTGCTGTTTATGAGAATCTAATTTAAAAGACATAAAGGAATTGATTGACCGACTCTTGAGATTGGCAAGAATGGACCTATCCGATTTAATTAAGCCCGCAGTATCTTTCCAATCTGAAAAACATGTTGTTGAACGAACAACTTCCACAAGAAAATCGGATGCAAGATTTTTCAACAGTATGGAAGAGGCTCCAGCAAAAGCAATTACAATGGGGATTTCTTCAATCATGAAAAGCAGAGATTACTCATTTCCGGAGAACAAAGAAAAGAAGCTTTGAAAAGGATTTTGAATGGAAATATAGAAGAGCGGTTTCCTGTATCAGTGCCGAATAACCATCCATATGTTACAATTATTGCAGATAAGGCCATTATTGCAGGGTGAAAAGTTCACGATTGAGGTTCTTCCTCTCTGTGCCGTCTTTAGGCTCTGCTAATGGATACAGTTGATTTTTTTAAGCCTGTTGATTGGCACGGAAAAAAGAAGGCACTGGCAGTACGGGACATGAGAGACCCTTCAGGCGCCAAAAGTGCCAAGCGGGCTCTCATGCACAACTGCGGAGAGCACTAAGTACCTATCGTTCCAATCGGACAGGCATATTTAACAGGACCTTTTCATAAAAAGCGAAATATTGTTTTGTGAAGGATGGCCGTTTACTTTAAATAGAAAGGATGCCGTTGAGAGGAGAATGATTAAAAAGGATTCCCCCATCCCGATTTATTATCAACTTCAGGAGCTTTTAAAGGATTTGATTGATAAGGGTGAATTAAAGCCCGGTGATGCTATCCCTGCTGAAAGAGAATATGCTGAAAAATTCCATATCAGCCGAATGACTGTAAGACAAGCTTTAACCCAGCTTGTCAATGAAGGATATTTACATCGAATTCAAGGAAAAGGAACATTTGTTTCTGAGCGAAAAATTGAACAGCCTCTCCACCGGCTAAGAAGCTTTACCGAAGATATGGAGGCCAGAGGTCTTACACCCGGCAGCCAATTAATTTCGTTTGAAATTATTCCCGCGACCAGCCAAATTGCTGCACAGCTCGGCATTCAGGAATATGGACCCGTCTATGAAATGAAACGGATTCGTTTAGCGGATGACGTCCCAATGGCTTTGGAATTCAATTACATCCCGGCAAACCTTGTGAAAGGCCTGACAGAACAGATTGTTAAAGAATCGGTTTATTCATACATCGAAGACCAACTGAACCTTGAAATTGACCAAGCTTCACAAGTAATTGAATCATCAATTGCCACTCAAGTTGAAGCGGAGTTTTTAAAAATTAAAAAAGGTTCCCCCATCATGCTTATTCAGCAGCAAACTTTTTTAAAGGATGGCACTCCTGTTGAATATGTTAGGTCCTCTTATCGAGCCGACCGGTATAAATTTATGATTAACATGAAACGATGAGATTGAGGGGATAAGTTTTTCATTAACATTCCCCTTATATTTTTCTTAAAGTATCATGCAGCTGCTCCGTTTGATCTCCCCATAAATGACTTCTTAGTTTATTTAATCCCCCTTATTATGAGTGGACTATAATTTTTTGGAGGAATGAGTCATGAAAAAACTGAGGATTGGTATGGTAGGATTAGGGGATATAGCTCAAAAGGCTTATTTACCCATTCTCACAAAAGAACAGGATTGGAAGCTGTCTGGAGCATTTACTCCAAATGCAAAGAAAAGGGAAATAATATGTTCTCAATATAGAATCAACCCCTTTCAAAGCTTAGAAAGCTTGTGTGACCATAGTGATGCAGTATTTGTTCATAGTTCAACTTCATCACACTTTGAGATTATCCATTATCTTTTGAATAGGGGGAAAGATGTCTATGTTGACAAACCTCTTACAGAAAAAGTGGGACAAGCTGAAATTTTAGTGGATTTAAGTCAAAAGTATAACAGAAAGTTAATGGTTGGCTTTAATAGAAGATTTGCACCAATGTATGTAAAAGCGAAGGAAGCCTGTCATGATATGGCCTGGGTCAGGATAGATAAGTACAGGAAAAATAATATTAATAATCATTTTTATGCAGATTCACTTTTGGACAGTTATATCCACCTCATTGATTTAGCAAGATGGATTAGTGAAGGTCAAATTACCTTAAAAGGCGGGCATATCCACCAAAATGAAAATAACAATTTAATATATTCCCATCATAGTTTTCAAGCACAAAATGGAATGCAAGTACTCACAGGGTTTCATCGAAATGCTGGTACAGGATTAGAACTCTTGGAAATCGTTAATATGGGAAAAGTTATTAGAGTGAAAAACCTCCATACCTTTGAGGTTGAAGAAAAGGGCGAATTAAAAATAACAGAAACCGGTTCATGGGAAACAATCTTAAAAGAAAAAGGTTTTGAAGGGGCCATTAATCATTTTATTTTTTCTATACTGGGAGATACTGCTCCCATTGTTGATGGTTTAGAAGGATTAAAAAGTCAAAAGTTAGTGCAGACCATTATAGAACAAGCCCAATAATTTTATAGAATAAGTTATGTCCTGCACCCTCTTAACAGTTGAAAAGATATTACATTCACCTGTTTAGGGTTCGGGAGGACTTTGCCCCAATCGGAAATGTGGCTTTCATTCCCGCTATGAAAGCCACAATCCTTTACCATTTAACTGGATCACGATGCTTCAGAAACCTCATTTACCTATGGGATGATTCCCGCACTAATTTAACCGCAGTTTTTTATTAAAGGCTGTTTTCGTAAACTATGTTGTTATGCCAAGAAAAGCGGTAGTTTATTCAATTTAGGAATAAGCGGACTCTGCGAAAAAGCTGGATTACAGGATAGCCCCCTTGGAAGTAAAAAATAAGCGGAAGTTTTCCCGTTATTTGCAAAATTAAGAATTCCTGTAGATAGCTCTTTTTACCGTTTGATAAAAATAGAGCCCCTCAGTAAGATGATTATACACACACAACACAAAATCAATCTTAGGAGGAAGCTCTATTATGAAGTTTAAAATGCAAGACAAACAAAATCAACTAATTGAAAGAATTTCGATCAAACATCTTATTGTAGGAA
>NZ_JAMBNQ010000029.1 GCF_023715155.1 Neobacillus mesonae | reverse complement strand
TACAATTCCTTTGAGGAGGTCGCTCAGGCTGCGGCACATTGGATAAATGATTACAACAATTATCGAATTAAAGAAAAGCTGGGTGGTAAGAGCCCTGTACAATACAGGCTTCTTACCACCCAGCGATTAGCATAATACTTTTTGTCCAACATTATGGGGTCAGATCATTCTCCCTAGTTCACCGGTGATTTTGTCTTTCATCACACCTATGAAGGACAAGTCTTTTTGGTTCACCGGTGATTTTGTCCTTCATCACACCTATGAAGGACAATTCTCCTTGGTTCCCCAGTAATTTTGTCTTTCATCACACTTATGAAGGACAATTCTCCCTGGGTCACCGGTGATTTTGTCTTTCATCCCATTGTTCCATCCTTCCTCAGGGAAGATCATGGTTCTTTTTTACCGCCAGCAGCTGCTTCATCCTTCTTCGGGTAAAATCATAACTTATGAAGATTCGTTCACATAGCAGAATCCTGCGTTACTCAACGATTGATATTTTGGAAAGTTGGGCTCGTTGAAGGCAGCACCAAAAAAGGGATATTCCTCACTCTTTAAATACGTTGAGAGAATATCCCTTTTACAATTTGAATAAATCTTTCTAAACTTCTATACCTGTCAATTCCTTATAACTGGCAATAAAATATACGAAGAAAAGTTTTCATCATGATAAATGGTTTGCTCTGCCGTAGTATATTCCTCACTGTCAATCATTGTTTTACCTGTGTTCAAATTGGCATCAAACCTTGGGAAGCTGCTGGATGAAATTTCAACCCGGATGCTGTGACCTGGCAGGAACACGTTGCTTGTCGGCCATAATTCAATATCATAATCCAAAATTTCGCCTTTTATCTGTTCCCCTATGTCTTGACCCTTACGATATTTTGCCCTGATAATGCCATCAGTTAGATTGTAGGCTCTGCCATCTGGGAGAACATCGATTAACTTTGCAGTGAAGTCGGTATCCACTGCATCAGTTTTAGCCCATAGCTTTACTTTTACAGGTCCAGTCACTTCAAGCGGCTCCTCTAAAGGGGCTGAGGTGTACACAAGTACATCCTCTCTTCCTTCCAGAACCTGTTGATCTTTAGGGCCCATTGTATTTGCCCCTGCATACAAAGTTCCCCCGCCATTGGTTGGAACAGGGTTTGCGGGATCATAAACAAATGAATCGGATGGTTCTGCCTGCGGTTTTTCAAAACTTAAACTTCCGTTGCCAAAACGGGAATTGGCTGTTCCCTTACTATGTAAATAATATGGAATATAGTTGGTACGTGCTAACGGCCATTCCTGTTCGTTCCGCCATTCATTTATACCCATGACAAACAATTTAACTGGAGCCTCATTCACCACATCTGTTTTTTCTCCCTTTAACCAGTGATTAAACCAGCGGATATGCAGTCCTGTTAAATCGTCTTTTTGGTCAATCCAATCACCTGAAGCATGAATACCAAAGTTCCTTTCCCCGATTACAGAGCTATAGACACCATGCCCCCATGGACCAATAATTAATTTTTGCCGTGCCGGGCTGTTTTTTTGTAATCCTTCATAGTTTTCGAGAGTGGATTGTAAGAGACTATCATACCAGCCTGCAATATGATAGGCAGGAACTTTGATTTGATCATATTTATTAAGAATACTCATACGCTCAGCATTTTCCCCGCTTACGTTTCCTTCAAGCGTATCAAAGAAAAATTCAGCAACTCCTAGTTCTTTAAGAGGAGGCCATTGATTCACCGGCTTGTGTTCAAACCACTCTTCAATTTTATTATAGGAAGCAGCCATTTTTTGCATCATGGCAGCATATTCCTCTGGATCTTTATAAGTTCTTTTTAACTGATCTGGTGCAATCGATTCAAGTGCATAGGTCTCGGATGAGGCAACCATAAACTTCCCGCTCTCATCCACGGAATTATTCAGCCAATTATTTAACGTCATCGCCGGCACAATGGCCTTCAAATGGGGCGGCTGTTCCGTTGCGGCCAAAAGCTGTGTAAAACCATAATAGGACAAACCGAACATCCCAACTTTTCCGTTACAATATGGTAAAGCAGCTGCCCATTCGACCGTATCATAGCCGTCTTCCGCTTCATTTAAAAATGGATAAAAATCTCCTTCTGAATTAAATCTGCCCCTTACATCCTGGATTATCACAATATATCCATTCTGGACAAGTCGATTGGTATCAAGATAGCGGTGGGAATAAAATGGGAGATCCTTATTATAAGGAAGCCTTGTCAAAAGAACAGGAAATGTTCCTTCCATAGTTGGTCGATAAATATCTGCAAAAAGGGTTACACCATCCCTCATAGTGCAAGGTACATTTTTCTCCAAAATAATTTGTTGAATGTCCATTAATAGAATCCTCCTTCACAATCTTAAAAAGAATAAAGGTGTCCGGCACCACAATCTAACATCAATCATAAACCGAAATTCTTGATATCAGATAATTTTGGTGGTGCCTGACACCATTCTAAGCAGCCTGCTCCTCAATATTTTTTTTGAGCGCGCCTTTTCTTTTCTTATTAGGAGACAGCTTTCTTTCCAGCCAGCCCATCACAAAATCAGCAATAACGGCCATTAAGGCAGTTGGGATGGCACCCGCAAGAATAATCGCTGTTCCGTCGGTGACATTGGTACCGCGTAAGATGATATCACCTAAACCGCCCGCACCAATAAAGGTACCAATTGTGGCAATCCCGATGGTAATGACCAATGCGGTTCGAAGCCCTGCCATAATGACAGACATAGCCAGAGGGATTTCAACCATGCGCAATACCTGAAATTTTGTCATCCCCATCGCCTTCCCTGATTCCAGCAAGGCATGGTCCACATTGCGAATTCCAGTATAAGTATTTTTAATAATAGGTAGTAAAGAGTAGAGGAATAGTGAAAATACAACGGTATCTGTTCCGAGTCCCATGACAAGCATCAAGACAGCCAGCATCGCTAAAGCCGGAATCGTCTGGATAATATTCGCAAGTGAAATGACCCAAGCGCTTAACTTATGGTATCTGGCAATCAGAATGCCTAATGGGATTGCGACAATTGCTGCAAACAATACCCCATAAGCAGACATGAGGAAATGTCGGTAGAATTGTTCCCAAACATAGCTGCCATTTTGTGTGTAATAAAATAGAATGTCTTTGATTGTATCCATCAGCCCACCTCCTATTTTTCATTTTCAAAGTAATGGTGTTCTTCTAAAAATTCCTTAGCAACAATGGACGGCTCTTTCATCTTCCCATCTGCTTCATAGTTTAATTCCTGCATTTTTTCCGTACTGATTTTTCCTGAAAGTTTCTGCAGCACGCCTTTTAGTTTCGGATGTGCCTTTATCACATCATTTCGTGCGACAAGTGATGTATCATATGGCGGGAAGAAATGTTTATCATCCTCCAGCACTTTTAAATTAAAGGCCTTAATCCGTCCATCAGTTGTATAAGCTAAAACAACGTCCATTTTCCCATTTGCCGCAGCTTGATATACTAATCCAATCTGCATTGGGAAGGTTTTTCCAAATTCAAATCCATATTCTTTTACAAAGCCCTCATAACCGTCCCCTTTACGTTTTAACCAGGCGTTATCCACACCCAATTTTAAATTCGGAGCAAATCGTTCCAAATCGGAAACAGTTTTAAGGTTTTCTTTATCAGCCAGTTCTTTTGTGACCGTAAAAGCATAGGAATTCGCAAAACCGTAGGAATCAAACCATGTCTGGTCAAACCTTTTTTGGAATTCGCGCTTGACGATTTTCATTGCTTCTTCAGGATCTTTAACCGGATCCATTCCTAATGCCCCGGCAAGGTCCGTACCTGTATAACGAGTGGCGGTAATATCTACATCACCATTCATCATGGCCTGATGCTGTACGATAGACGATCCTAAATTATTAACCATTTCCACCTTTGCATCTGTATAATGTTCAATCATCATTCGAACCATATTTCCCATAATTTGTGATTCTGAGGTCCCCATAGTCCCTACAGCAATTGTGTCTTTAGCCGGCCCGCTCAAGCCTGGAAGAGAGCAGCCGCTGATCAATACAGAAAGACTTAATGCTAAAACAATGAGGAATCGATTTTTTTTCAACATATATTTGCCCCCTTCCTAAGCTGCCTGCCTCATCTTTTTCATTCCTTTAGGTGTTACCCAGTTCTCTACTTTTCCTAAAAGAAGGTCTGTCAACAGTGCAAGTACTGTTACTGGAACAGCACCGGCAATAATAAATTCAGGCTGGTAAAGGTTCAAACCGCTGAAAATGTAATCCCCTAAACCACCACCGCCGATAAAAGAAGCAAGTGTGGCCCAGCCGATTAAATAAACAACAGATAACCGAATACCTGCCATAATTACTGGAATAGCAAGCGGCACTTCAACGTACCGAATCCGTTCCCATCCAGTCATACCCATCCCGCGTCCAGCTTCAAGCAAGCTTTTTTGAACACCATTCACTCCTGTATAAGTATTCCTCAAGATAGGTAGGACTGAATAGAAAAATAAAGCGATAATGGCAGGTGTTTTACCAACACCTAATAATGGAATAAAAAATGCTAGAATTGCAAAACTCGGAAATGTTTGAATAACACCTAAAACCCCCATCACAAATCCAGCAACTTTTGGAATTCGGGTTAATATAATTCCCAGCGGCACTGCGAATACAATCCCTAATAGTGCTGCAATTACCGAGATATATAAATGCTCCCATGTTTTATAAAGCATTTCACTGCCATAATTACTGAAAAATTCTACTACTGTATCCACGTTGTCTCCCTCCTATCCAATTTTTGAGATTTCATCTGTTTCGACCTCTCCCCAAATAGAATCATAGACAATATCTACTAAACTAGCTCTTGTCACAATACCAACAAGGTGATGGTTATGGTCGACAACTGGAACATACTTCATTCCTCTCTTCAATATTTTACGAACTGTATCACGGACAAGAGTGTCTTTCTCTACCGTAAATATTTCAGTTTCTACAATATCTTTTACCAGATTTGCTTTTTTCCGCTTTTGGTCAATCATTTCAACATCAATGAATCCTGTTAATACCTTTTTCTCATCCACAACAAGCAGCGAATCTACCCGGCACTGTTTCATTAATTGTATCGCTTCTGATAAGGAGTGCTCTGGAGTAATCGTAACTGGTTTTGGGTTCATAATTTGCTCTACTGTTTGGATGTTCGGTCTAGCTTGTACAAGCCGGTCTTTTCCGATAAACTCTTCCACAAACTCATTAGCAGGGTTGCGCAAAATATCATCTGGTGTATCACATTGAACGATTTGGCCGTCCCGCATGATGACAATCCTATCGGCCAATTTGATGGCTTCATCCATATCATGGGTAACGAATACAATCGTTTTATCAAGTTTTCTTTGAAGTTTTTTGAATTCTTCCTGCAGAGAATCTCTCGTAATCGGGTCTAATGCACCGAACGGTTCATCCATTAAAATCAGTGGCTGATCTGCGGCCAGGGCCCGTAAAACACCAATACGCTGCTGCTGTCCGCCGCTCAATTCATGGGGATATTTTTCTAAATAATCAGGTGTAAGGTCGACAAGTTTTAATAATTCTCTTGCCCTCTCGCGGCGTTTTGCTTCGGGCCATTTTAATAGTTTAAGTACAAGTGAGATATTTTCTTGAATGGTCATATGAGGAAATAAACCAATTTGCTGGATGACGTACCCGATTTCTCTTCTTAACTGGACAGGGTCTCTCTCCATAATATTTTTGCCATTAATAAAAATACTTCCCTCTGTCGGCTCAATTAGACGGTTGATCATTTTCATCGTAGTTGTTTTCCCGCATCCGCTTGGACCGATAAAACAAATGAATTCACCTTTTTCGATTTCCAGGTTCAGATCATTGACCGCTCTTTTTCCTCCTTTATATACTTTAGAAACATGTTCAAATTTTAGCATTTGGACACCTCCATATTTTTTAAGGCTATATTCGGAATCAAATAGCGATGTCTCTATTATAATATAAATTTTGTGAAATAAAAAGTTTATAAACTTTATGGATTGTATGATATTTACCGATTTTATTAGTTGTATAAAGTTTATGTCTACTTTTCCTTAAAATCCCTCCCGAATCCTCCTTTTTTCTAGTCCATCCTCATTTTCTGCTTTTTGGTAATTTATGATATAGTGACATCGTACATGGTTAACTGGAAGGGTGATTCTTTTGGAGGAACTACCAATAGAAAAAATTAAACATATAGAAGATCAGTTCGTTGATAAGATTGCGGACAATATGCACACATACGGAGTCCCAGCAACAGTCGGACGTGTGCTGGGAATTATTTATATGAATAGAAAGCCAATGACACTTGATGAATTATCCCAAGCAACAGGCATGAGCAAAACCCGAATGAGTCAAGTCGTCAGAGAGATGGTTGATCTAAACATTGCAGAAAAGGTGTTTGAAAAAGGAAACCGCAAAGATTTATACAATGTAGAACAAGATTATTATCAAACTTTTGTTTCTTTATTCACTTCCAATTGGCAAAAAATCATTCAGAAAAACAAAATGTTTGAAAAGAAAATGTCTGCTGAACTGCAGATGTTATTAGAATGTGAAGAAAATAATGAAGAAATGGAACAAAAGATTAATGTTTTACTTAAAGAAACGAAAGAATGGCTGGATTATTATCATTGGTTAGCCCAATTGGTCGAATTTTTCGACAGTGGGGAAATCTTCAAACATGTTCCAAAGCCGTAATGTGCAAAGACTTACACGCAGGATGAAAAAAGAAAATGGGAATAATGCCATTTTCTTTTTTTTTATAAATTGAAACGTCAATCAGCAGTTTTTTCACCCCCGCTGATTGTTTGACTCAAATATCGTTGCTCTTGCACCGATAATGAGTCAGTAAAAACCAAATTAGCTCACCAACCGGACGCATGCGGCGGTTAATCCTTCTACTTTTGCTTCCTACTAACTCTAAGCATTGAAGCGGGATCTATACTGTCCGTTATAGCAGGATAACTTTTTAAAGGGAGGAATCATTCTTTATGCGAAAAAACGTGATTTTAACTTGTGCAGTAACCGGGGCAGGAGATACAACGAAAAAAAGTCCTCATGTTCCAATCACTCCTGAGGCAATTGCAAAATCTGCGATTGATGCGGCGAAGGCCGGCGCAACGATTGCCCATATTCATGTTCGTGACCCCAAAACAGGCGGGATCAGCCATGACCCTGCATTATTCCGTGAAGTTGTAGAGAGGGTCCGTGAATCAGATACAGACGTCATCTTAAATCTTACCTCCGGCGGCGGCGGCGATTGGATTCCGAGTGAGAAGAATCCATCTATAGGCGGTCCCGGAACAGACATGCAGACACCTGAAGAACGCCACGAACCGATTGCCGGCTGCCTGCCGGAAATTTGCACGCTGGACTGCGGCAGCTTAAATTTTGGCGATCAGGTGTACATCAGTACAACAGACTGGCTGCGCAAACAAGCCCGGCTTATCCAACAAAGCGGTGTAAAAGCAGAATTGGAATGCTTTGATACAGGTCACCTTCGTTTTGCCAATCAATTAATTGAGGAAGGCCTGATTGACGGCGATCCAATGTTCCAATTTTGCCTAGGCATTCCATGGGGAGCGGATGCCGATGCGGAAACGATGCTGTATATGCGTGACAAACTTCCCAAAAATGCACACTGGTCTGCTTTTGGCATCGGCCGAATGCAAATGCCAATAGCCATCCAGTCCATGCTTCTAGGAGGTAATATCCGTGTTGGTCTTGAAGATAATCTTTATCTTGATAAAGGCGTTCTTGCCACCAATGCACAGTTGGTAGATAGAGTGGTCAACATCCTATCTGGACTTGGTTCTGCGCCAATGACACCAGCTGAAGCACGAAAACATCTAGGATTAAAAAACCCACATGGAAAGGATGAATAACAATGGACAATCCAATCAAACAAATAACAGTAGTCGGGACAGGTGTCATTGGAAACGGCTGGATTGCCCGTTTTTTATCGCAAGGGTATGATGTTATTGCAACCGATCCGGCCGAAAACGCAGAAACGCGGATGCGGGAAGCAATTGACCGGTCCTGGCCGGCATTAGAAAAATTAGGTTTGGCCGCTGGTGCTTCAAAGGACAGACTTACATTCGAACCAGATTTAACCAAAGCTGTGGCATGTGCAGACCTGATTCAGGAGAATGCACCGGAACGGGAAGAAGTAAAACGAAAACTATTGGCCGAAATTGACCATCACGCAAAACCAAATGCCATTATTGCTTCAAGTACATCCGGACTGATGCCAAGTACTTTACAGGCAGATTGCCGTCATCCTGATCGGATTATCGTAGCCCATCCATTTAATCCAGTTTATTTAATTCCATTAGTTGAAATTGTCGGAGGGAAACAAACGTCATCCAAGGTTGTGGAAAAGGCCAGACAATTCTATCAATCTATCAATATGAAGCCGCTGGTCATCTCTGCTGAAATAGAAGGTCATGTGGCAGACCGCTTGATGGAAGCGATTTGGCGCGAGGCACTGCATTTAGTAAATGACGGAATTGCCACAACCGAAGAAGTGGATGCCGCTATTATCTATGGACCTGGTTTGCGTTGGGCTTTAATGGGTCCTTTCTTAACTTTGCATCTCGCCGGCGGTGAACAAGGGATGAAACATATGCTGGAACAATTCGGTCCTGCCTTGAAGCTGCCTTGGACCAAACTGGAAGCTCCTGAATTAACAGAGGAACTCAGTAACCAGGTGATTGGAGGCTGCGAACGCCAGACAGACGGCCATTCAATATCGTTTTTAGAAAAACGCAGGGATGACTTTTTGATTGAACTCCAGCAATTGCTTGAAAAATATTGGCCGGGCGCTAATTTGAACGGGAATATTTAGAAGGAGCAGATTCTCTAATATATAAGGTTCATTCGCTACTAGACGGGCAATTTCGCTAATATATTTCTATTCAATTTTTTAAATAAAAATTCCAGGGGGAAAACAAAATGTCACAAATCGAAAACCCTCTTTTAACTGAAACGGTCCGTAAAGAGTGGATTGATTACAATGGTCATATGAACGATTCAGCCTATGCTATTGTTTTCAGCATGGCAGTTGATCAGCTGATGGTGGAGTTAGGTATTGATGGGGTCTTTCGAGAAAAAAATCAGTATTCGATATACACATTGGAGACTCATCTATGTTATTTGCAGGAGGCCCATGAAGATCAGAAGCTGCGTGTCATTATCCAGCTGCTTGACTATGATACAAAACGAATGCATGTCTTTTTCACGATGGAAAATGACAACGGCGAACGACTTGCAACAAGCGAGCAAATGCTGATGGGAATGGATATGGAAAACAGTCGTCCCTCCCCTTTTCCTTCAGATATTCAAGCTAAAATTGAAAAACTGGGAGAATTATATCAAGATTGTCCCAAGCCTAATGAAGCTGGAAGGAAAATTGGAATACGGAAAAAATAAAACACTAAAAGGGATGCCCCTATTTTCGGATGGCATCCCTTTTTATTATTTATAATCGGTTAACTGACAAGCTTTGCTTTTTAACATTTCAAAATCACTAGCTTGATTGGCAGTCGTTTGTGTTTTATAAGGCGTTCTGTCACTAAAAGAACCTATTGGCTGCTCTATGAACTCTTTTGCTAATTACTTAGTCGTCTGTACGCCCTATTGGCTCTTTTTATATCTCTTTTACTAATCTATCAGTCGCCAACATATCTTATTAACTTCCCTATGAATGCTTTTTCTATTCTCTCAGACGTTAATACTCTTCATTGCCTTCCCAGAAACTGTTTTCCAATCCGCCTTCGACAATACTCATAAACACCTTATCAAAAATACGCTTCCCTATTGAATCCTCTCCAAAAATCTTTTCGTCCGTTCTTCTTTAGGATTCGTGAAGATTTCTTCAGGCACCCCGCGCTCCATAATCACACCCTGGTCAAAGAAGATGATTTCATCTGCAGCTTCTCTGGCAAATCTCATTTCATGTGTCACCACAACCATGGTCATACCTTCTTGTGCTAAGTCTTTCATGACCCGCAGGACCTCCCCTACCAATTCTGGATCTAGCGCAGAAGTAGGTTCATCAAACAGCATTACTTTCGGTTCGATCCCCATCGCCCGTGCAATCCCGACACGCTGCTGCTGTCCGCCGGATAATTGATGTGGATAATAATTGACTTTATCAGCTAAGCCGACCTTGGTCAGAAGTTTTACAGCCTTTTCCCTTGCATGCTCTTTTGAAATCTTTTTGACAATAACAGGTCCTTCCATTACATTTTCTAATGCCGTTTTATGGGGGAATAGATTATAGTTTTGAAAAACCATCCCTGTTAAACTGCGGAAATCCACTATTGATTTTTTATTTAACTTTTTCTGATTAAAATCCATTACTTTGCCGTCAATTTCAATGGTACCCGCGTTTGGAATTTCCAGCAGATTTAAACATCTTAAGAAAGTGGTTTTACCCGAACCTGAAGGACCAATCATTACAATTACTTTTCCCTTCTCTATCTCTAAGTTAATTCCTTTAAGCACCTCTAACTCCCCGAATGATTTGTGCAGATTTTTTATATTGATCATTGATAAAACTCCTTTTACTGCCGCCTTATTTTGTAACGTATCGTTCAAGTCTTGTTTCGAGTCTGCCTTGAATAAAGGATAAAATCGTACAGATCACCCAATAGATGATGGCTGCTTCAGTATAAAGCAGTAAAAATTCATAAGAAGTCGAGGCAATTTCTTGAGCTTTACGAAACAGTTCAGATACAAGTACAAGTGATGCCAGAGATGTATCTTTTATCAGGCTAATAAAAGAGTTGGATAATGGCGGGATTGATACCCTTGCAGCCTGCGGTAAAATAATCCGCTTTAAGCTCTGAGTATAAGTCATGCCAATGGAAAATCCTGCTTCCCATTGACCTTTTGGAATCGATAAAATAGCCGCCCGTATAATTTCTGACGAGTAGGCCCCCACACTTAATGAAAAACCAATAATAGCTGAAGGCAGAGGATTAATGGTCAAACCTAAATTAGGAAGTCCATAGAAAATAATAAATAATTGGACCAGCAATGGTGTACCACGGATGATGGAGACATAAAAGCGGGCAATCCAATTTAAAACTTTGATCGATGATAACCTTGCTAAGGCAGTTAAAACGGCAAGTATGATGCCTATGGCAAATGTGATTAGGCTTAATGGAATCGTATAGGTAATTGCTCCCTTTAACATCGGTAAAAGGGAGGATCCTGCCAAAGAGAGCAATTCTTCTGCACGTGCAGGATCCATCAAAACATTACTGAGGAGAAACATCTTCACCAAACCATTTTTTTGATTTTTTTAGGAACGCTCTGTCTTCTCTTATATCTATTAATACCCTATTTACTTTTTCCACTAGCCTGCCGCTGCCCTTTACAAATTGTAATCCCATGACATGGGGATTGTCTGTCTTCTTCATTGCTGACCTCCAAGTTTCCTTATTGGAATTTCCTTTAAAAAATGATGATTCAATTTACTATGATTTCCTTTTATTATGTATTAAATATGGTTACACCGTCTTAAACGTTTTTCTAATATTATTATCCTTTCACGATGATTGTATTTTATGTGAGTATTTTCACCATTTTTTTCAATATAAAATGGCTTTAGTCCAACTAACAAACACCCCAAACTTTTTATAAATGGAACAGTAAAAAGCGAAATCCTTTGCTTTTTACTGTTCTGCATGGTATTAGGTTAAATAAATCTTAACCATTTCCCTTCAATGCAGCAAGGACATGAATTGGTTCAGTGGCTGATGGATTTTTTAACAGTACCGCTGTCGTGGTTCCGCTGGCAGGCACCATTTTTACAACAGGCTGGTTGATGGTCAGATTGAAGGATGTTTCTGAAATGTTCATCGTCACATTTGAGTCCTGGGACGGACGTATTTGGCTAAAAATTTCAACGTCTACCCGCCCCGATGACACAAGTTGAAACCATACAATTACTTCACGAAAATTTGAGGTGTCATACTCCACTAATGCTGAACTGCCTGGAGGAATTTGATTTTCGGATGTGCCTGTTCTCGGGGCAGCCTGCAAAGAAGCTGCCACTGGATTTTGAACTGTCACAGGAAATGGGTTATCGGCGCCGCCCAGAATTCTTGAAGAACTGTCTACTACTTTGACAGGCAAAGCCTGCTTATTGGACAATCCTTGATTTACAACTAACGTTTTACTGCTTTCCTTTTTAGGCTTGTCCTTTTCATCTTGTTTTTGCTGTTTTTTTGACAAATCTCTCTCCCTCCTTAATAAACGAAATCTATACATTTTATGTTTGATCCCTTTAATTGAATAAGCAATGTAACATAGTCAAATCGCGGATTTTCTACTAATCTGGCAAGATGTGTTATTATCTAGAAAAGGAGTGAAAAATATGCAATATAAAAAATTAGGAAGCACCGGATTAAAGGTATCTAACCTTTGTTTAGGGACAATGGCCTTTGGAAGATGGATTGATGAAAAGTCCTCTGCTTCTATTATTGAAACCGCTTTAGAAAATGGGATTAATTTTATTGATACAGCCAATTTTTATGGACAAGGGCAGGATACTAAAAATCCCTATGGAACCGGGGAAAGTGAAGCAATTATTGGAAGAGCATTGAAGGGAAAACGGGACCAAGTGGTTCTTGCTACTAAAGTTGGATTACGGATGGGACCTGGGCAAAATGATGTGGGTTTATCCCGGACTCACATTATCCGAGAAGTGGAACATTCTTTAAAACGGCTGCAAACCGATTATATCGATTTATACCAAGCACACCACTTTGACCCAAGTACACCGATAGAAGAAACCTTACGGGCATTTGACGATCTTATCCGTTCCGGAAAGGTCCGCTATATTGGCTGTTCCAATTTTGCTGCCTGGCAAATTGCCAAAGCACATGGTATCAGCGAAAGAATGAATCTTGAAAAATTTATATCGGTACAGCCGCAATATAATTTACTCTCCAGGGAAATTGAAAACGAATTACTCCCATTCTGTGAATCAGAAGGAGTCGGCGTTCTTGTATACAGTCCGCTTGCAAGAGGGATGTTGTCTGGAAAATATAAAAAGAAAGAAGAATTTCCTCCTGAAAGCCGTGCTGCACATGGTGAAAGATTAATCAAACAATACTTCACCGATCGTAATTTCAGCCTTGTCAACCGCTATCAGGAATTAGCGGATCAACATGATGTCAGCCTGGTACAATTTGCAATGTCGTGGATATTAAACCAGCCGGCAGTTACCTCAGCCATCCTTGGTGCCAGCAAAGCTTACCATGTAACAGATGCTGTTAAAATCAGTGACTGGCAATGGCCGGAAGAATTGCTGAAGGAAGTTAATCAATTAACATAGCCAAAGAAAAGGCCCGTTCATTAGAATGGGCTTCAGTTATTTCATCATTTTTGTTCTAAGAAAATAGTATCCACAATTTTATTAACATGTATTTCGGTTGTATTAAATTGCGGAAACGCTAAATCCTCAGGTTTTATGATCATCGGTAATTCAGTGCAGCCTAAAATGATTCCTTCAATGCGATTACGCTCTACCATTTTCAGAATGATATCTTTAAATTTCTCTTTTGTCTCCTGCACGATGATGCCATTTTCTAATTCCTCAACAATTTTTCTATGAATATATTCCTGTTCAGCTAGGTTTGGAACATATATCTCTTTCTGATGGGAAATGAACGGTCTTTGAAAAAAGTCGTGTTCCATTGTAAACTTTGTTCCAATCAGTCCAACCCTCGCCATACCTAATTCTTCAACTCTTTTAAACGTCTCTTCCACAATACTGATCATTGGCACCTGAACCCTTTGCTGAACTTGATCGAACACAATATGAGGAGTATTCGCAGAGATTGCAACAAAGTCAGCCCCAACCCTTTCGAGCTTTTGGACCGCGTCCGTCAAATATTCAATCAAATCTTGTGTTTGTCCATGGCTGATGAAATGAAAAATTTTATACATATTAATACTATTGATGAAAAGTTCTGGCAAAGTTTCTTTACTGCCTTTTCGATTTTGAAACTTTGAAATGATTGATTGATAATAATCAACCGTTGATTCCGGACCTAATCCACCCACAATTCCAACCGTATTCATTCAGATTCCTCCCCGATAAAAACTGACTCCATTTTAACACATATTATTCAGATTTGGATTCTCTGATAAAAGTGATAAAATCCTGGGCCGCTCATTATTGACTTCTTTTTTGAACAGTTTAAACTTTTTAATAGGAGGCTGATGAACATGGCAGAGTTAGAATTTCCATTAAACGCAAAATGGTCTGGTACGGGTAAAGAAGGAGAAGGAGAAATTATAATCGGGGAACAAACCCTGACTTTTTCCGCTCCAGAGAACATGGGGGGAAAAGGGGTTGGACTTAGCCCGGAAGACTTCCTTATCGCTGGGGTTACGACTTGTTATAGCGGTACCTTATTTGCTGTTCTTAAGAAAGCTAAATTACCAGTAAAGGAAGTATCCATCCATTCGAAAGGCATTGTTACAGATTATCCTCTAAAATCAAAATTCAACGGTTTAATCGTCTCTCCAACCATCATTGGTGGTGAAGAAAGCCGGCTCGATGAATACAAGAAAGCAGCTGAAAAGGCACGCCAGCGCTGTTTCATTGGTAAAACGATTACAGGAAATGTTGATTATCGTGTTGGTGAAGTTTCCGTAAAATAATATTCTGAATGAAAAAAGGGGCTGTCCAAAAATTCGACAGTCCTCTTTTTCATTCTATTAAGAAAGGCAGCTTTCTAAGTCCGTCTGCCTTGTTATGAACCGCCAATTTATCAATAAGCTAAAGGTTGTCGTTATGTAGACCAATGACAAATAGGTTCCCTAGTACCACCAAAATGTTGTTAGTGTAAAATTCTGCGTATAAGATCCCCGTCACTGCCCAAGCTTTTTAGAAATGGCCTTTTGACAATATTCGAATGGCAACATTCACTTTATTAATCTAACAACCCTTTCCTATCCAAATATTCCTTGGCAACATCTGACGGTGCACGGCCTTCCACATTTACTTGATAATTCATTTCTCTCATTTCATCGTCTGTAATCCGACCTGCTAATTTATTCAGGGCTGCAGCTATTTCCGGGTATTGGTCCACAGTTTCTTTTCTTAACAGCGGTGCCCCCTGATATGGCGGAAATAGATGTTTATCATCTGCTAGAACTTTCAATTTATATTGGCGTAATTCACTATCTGTAGAATAAGCATCCACCAGGTTTATTTCGCCAGACTCAACGGCTACATAGCGCAATTTTGGTTCCATCGTAACGAGATTAGAAAAGTGGATATCGTACAATGATTGAATTCCCCGGTAACCATCTTCGCGGTCAGAAAACTCTAGAGTGAATCCGGCTTTTACATCATTTTCAATTGCCTTTAAATCTGAAATATTTTTCAGATGGTACTGATCTGCGAGCTTTTTTGAGACCGCCAAGGCATATGTATTGTTATATTTCATTGGTTTTAACATGACCATATTGTACTTTTTCAACAACCCGTCTTTTGCCTGCTGATATACTTTTCCACCATCAGTACTGTTTGCTGTTTCTTTTAAAAATTCAAGAATAGCTGTGCCTGTAAATTCAGGATAGATATCAATGCTTCCTGATTTCAGCGCATTAAATACAAACGAGGTTTTTCCGAGTCCAGGTTTGAGTTCCACTTTGAGGTCTGTTTCATTTTCAATAAGGATTTTATACATATTAATTAAAACTTCTGGCTCAGCGCCTAGTTTTCCAGCTATAACAATTTTTTTATCTTGATGGTGAAACATCGGGGTGACAATGATGGCTAGAGCTAAAACCGCTATACCCGCTATGGTGATCAGAGATTTCTTATACGATAGATTTTCAAATTTTTTAAGCAGATAATCAAAAAATATTGCTAATACAGCGGCAGGGATGGCTCCAAGGAGAATTAGATTGGTATCATTTCTATCGATTCCAAGCAGGATAAGATCCCCTAATCCGCCTGCACCAATTAATGCAGCTAGTGTGGCTGTGCCAACAATTAATACTGTGGCTGTACGAATCCCTGCCATAATGACTGGCATTGCAAGCGGTATTTCCACCTTTATGAGTCTTTTCCGAGTATCCATTCCCATGGCACGAGCCGCTTCTATTAAAGAAGGATCGACTTCTTTTATTCCAGTATACGTATTTCTCAAGATAGGCAGTAAAGCATACGCAACTAACGCAATAATGGCAGGCACTTTTCCGATTCCGAATAATGGAATAAGTATTCCCAGTAATGCTAGCGAAGGGATTGTTTGTAATATCGACGCCATGCCGATAATGACTTCAGCCGCTTTTTGTTTCTTAGTTAAATAAATGCCTAACGGGATGGCAATGATAACGGCAAAGAAAAGAGCAATAAAGGAAATCTGCATATGCTCCCATAATGCACCAAATAGCTGATCATTTCTTTCCTGTAATACTTCTACAAAATTATTCATTTGCCAACCCTCTATCTTGCAGTTTAGTGGAAAAATAGTGGATAACTGCCTGCCTATTTACCAAACCGATTTTTTCACCATTTTTTTCAACAATAAGCTGGTCATATTCGGATAAAAACTCCAATATCCCCTTCCATGAAGTTGAAATTGGGACAACAATGGAAGAAGCCTGCGATCGTTCTTTTTCATTCATCGGCAGCATAATTTCCGTCAAATGAATATCAAACATAGGGTTCCGATACTTTTTACCGACAAATTCTTCGACAAAGTCATTGACAGGATGATTCATAAGTTCTCCCGGCGTTCCAATTTGAACAACTCTTCCACCTTTCATAATGCAAATCCGATCCGCTAGTTTTAAAGCTTCCTGCATATCATGAGTAACAAAAACGGTAGTCTTTTTCAAATTCCTCTTTAATTCCATCATATCATCCTGCAGTTTTTCACGGCTGATCGGATCCAACGCACTAAACGGCTCGTCCATTAAAATGATTTCCGGGTCTGCCGCAAGAGCACGAATAACTCCAACCCTTTGCTGCTGACCACCAGATAATTCACTTGGTCTTCTGTCCAAATATGTATCCGGCTCCAGCCCCGCCATTTCCATTAGTTCCCGAACCCTATTTTTCATTTTTTCCCGGCCCCATTTTTTCATTTCCGGTACAACCATGATATTCTCTTCAATCGTCATATGAGGGAAAAGGGCAATCTGCTGGAGAACGTATCCAATATTCCATCTCAGTTCATGAACGTCATATTCTTTTATATCTTTACCATTAATTGTAATGGTTCCGTCTGATAATGGAATCAATCTATTAATCATTTTTAGTGTAGTTGTTTTCCCGCATCCGCTTGGTCCAATTATGACAAAAAACTCACCTTGGTTAATTTCAAAATTTAATGATTCAACTGCAGGCGTTCCATCCGGGTACATTTTTGATACATTTTTAAAGTTAATCATTGAATCCCCCCTTGTGCCTTATACTACTTAAATAATAGCAAACCCTTTTCACAGGTGTTGATTAGGCATTACACAATTGTATTTAAAAAATAGTGAGCGGCTTTAGAATGTTGAACATTTTTTAATAAAACAATACTAGGCTGCACGAATTGAACCAGGTCATTTATAGGAAGCGTCTTTATTTTGTTGTTAAAAATTTCATACACCTCAGACCTTGGTAAAATGGCTATGCCAATCTCTTCTGACACAAAATTTAATATTGAAAAAATATCTTTACACTCTAATACAATGTTTGGTACAAGCTGTTTTTCACTAAAAAAATTTAATATATTTTCATGCAATGAAAATCCTTCCATAGAACCCAACATTAGAATGGGAAAGTCATTAGCTTCTTTTAAGGTAATCGAGGTTTTATTAAACTTTTCATACCACTTAGCCGGCATGACGACTGTAAAGGGTTCTGGTTTTAACCTTTTGACTTCATACGGCAGCAGATTTGATGGAAGAAGCATAAGTGCTAATTCGATTTTCCGATTTACTAACAGATTTTCTAAATAGGAAGAGTCCCCTTTATAAACATGTATAAATACATTGGGATAGTTTTTTCTGTAAGCATAGATTATTTTTGGCAAATATTTGGCGCAGCTGGAAGAGATACCGATTGATAAAGATCCCTTCACTCCATCCTCAATATCCCGGATTTCCTGCTCAATATAATCCATGGCAGAAAGAATCTGGTTAGCATGTCTATATAAAGTGATTCCTGTTTCTGTCAGTTCCCATTCTGATTTGTAACGTTTAATTAAAGTTGTCTTTAACTCTTGTTCAAGCTTTTTCAACTGCTGGCTTAGTGGAGGCTGTGCCATATGCAGTTTCTCTGCAGCATGAGTAATATTTCCCTCATCCACGATTGTTTTAAAATATTTTAGCTGTCTAATATCCACACTTATCACCCAATCATATGAAAAACGTATGACATTATTATAAATAATATATTTTTCATATTCCAATGGAGTTGATATTATTTTCACATGGCATTTTGCTGTAAATTAAAAGAGGAGACTTGGTATGAAAGAAAAGTTATGGACAAAGGATTTTATCGGTATTACATCCGTTAATTTCTTTTTAATGTTAACATTCTATTTATTAATGGTCACAATTTCTGCCTATTCCGCAGAAAAGTTTGCTTCAAATGAAAGTGCAGCTGGCTTAGCCTCCAGTATTTTCGTCATCGGTGCTTTGGTCGGACGATTATTTGGGGGCAAATATTTGGAGATTATCGGCCGGAAGAAACTATTATTAGCTGGAATGGTTCTAATAATCATTTCATCTATTCTATATTTCTTAACAGGCAGTTATTCTATTTTAATTGCTGTCCGCCTTCTGCACGGTTTTGCTTTTGGGGTGGCTGGTACAGCAACAGGTACAATTGTTGCTCAGGCTATTCCACACACCCGTCGCGGTGAAGGGATTGGATATTTTGCTTTAAGTATGACAATCGCCACTGCCATTGGACCATTTATCGGAATCTTTATTTTGGAACACTTTCATTTTTCAATGATTTTTGTTTTTTGTTTAGTTTGTGCCGTAATTAGCAGCTTCATTAGCTTAATATTAAAAGTGCAAGAAATCACCATTTCCAAGGAAAACCTTGCTGAAATGAAAGGATTCAAATTATCTAACTTTATTGAGCGCAAATCTGTCCCTATTACATTAGCAGCAACGGTTACGGCATTTTGCTATGCTGGGATTATATCTTTCCTTACATTCTTTGCAGCGGAGAAAGGCATTACAGAGGCCGCCGGCTTCTTTTTTGTCGTATATGCTGCAGCTGTGCTTGCAACAAGACCTGTTACCGGACGTCTATTTGATACAAAAGGTCCAAATTTTGTCATGTATCCTTCGATCATTTCGTTTATCATAGGGATGTTTATTTTGAGCCAGGCTTCATCAGGTGTCATTCTATTAATTTCTGGTGCATTTATTGGATTTGGTTATGGAACCTATATGTCAAGTTCCCAGGCCGTTGCCATCAAAGAAGCACCGGCACATCGTGTGGGTCTTGCTACAGCAACCTTCTTTATTTTAACGGATATCGGTTTAGGAATCGTGCCATTCTTACAAGGTTATATCGTACCTTCTTTGGGATATAACGGACTATTCATCCTGCTGGCTATTTTGCTTATCATTTGTTTGCCTTTACATTATTTCTTATATGGAAAAAATGCTAGTGCTGTGGTAAATGAAAATGCTAGTACTGCAAAATTGGAAGAAACGGTTTAATCAATGTAATGAATGACAGAAAAAGGTCAGGCCCCCGGTGTATGAGGATCTGACCTTTTTTTAATGCCTTGGCCCCCAGATAATAACAGAAACCCCTATTAAACAAATAACAGCTCCAATCCAATCATATGTATCAGGTGTTTTTCGGTCTACGCCCCATCCCCACAAAACCGACAAAATGATAAATACCCCGCCATAAGCAGCATAGACTCTCCCGAATGACGGAAACTTCTGCAGTGTTGGGATGATTCCATATAAAACCAAAATAATAGCGCCAATGATTCCAAACCAGTATGGCCTGTCCTCACGAATCCATAACCAGACTAAATATCCCCCGCCTATTTCAGCAAGACCTGCAAGAATAAATAAAATAATGGCGTTCACGGTGGTTTCCTCCTATTTGGTATCACAAATGAACATTCTTTATCAGTATAACCTTGTATATCACCCGCGTGCCAATCTTTTAGACAAAAGTGGAATTCGAGAAAAAAGGGTACGAACCTAATGCTTGTCTTAATTATGCTTCATATAGATATAGTACAAGCTGACAAAAAGGGAATTGGGAGAATGAAACAATCAATACACAAGGGGGAGGACAGTCAAAAAAAACTGAGGCTGGCAGGAAGGAGGGAAATCTTCAGTGTTTTGGATTACAATCTTTACGTTTTTGATGACATTAGTATTTATACTCTGGAGACCAAAAGGCATAAATGAAGCAATACCTGCTACAATCGGTGCGATTATTATTGTACTTTGCGGGAGTGTTTCATTACAGGATCTGGGGATGATAACAGAAACGATCAGCGGTGCTGCCATTACAATCGTGGCAACCATTGTTATGGCCAATGTTCTGGAAAGCTTTGGGTTCTTTCATTGGGCAGCGGAAAAACTCGCGGAAAAAGCGAAAGGATCCGGGATCCGTTTATTTTGGTATGTTAATCTTCTATGCTTCCTCATGACCCTTTTCTTTAACAACGATGGCAGTATATTAATTACCACTCCTATCCTGGTAATGCTATTAAATAACATGGGGTTAAAAAACCAGCAAAAAGTTCCCTATTTATTATCTGGAGCTTTAATAGCTACTGCATCAAGCGCCCCTATTGGTGTAAGTAACATTGTCAATTTAATCGCCCTCAAAATCGTCCACATGGATTTATACCTGCATACAGCCATGATGTTTGTTCCCGCATCACTTGGGCTGCTGCTGCTAACTTGGTTATTATTTCTTCGTTTTAAAAAGGTACTTCCAAAAAAAATACCGACTAGAGTCAAAGGGTTAACACAACCATCCTATCATCCTCTCAAGCCCAGCATTGTCGAACATACGACCGTGAAGGAGCGCTCCAAATTCATGAGGAACGTTCTATTATTTGTATTTGCTGTCCGCCTTAGTCTCTTTGCCGCATCCTTCTTAAATATTCCTATTTCAATCATGGCAGTTATTGGCTCGTTAATTCTTTTAGGATGGAGATGGGTTCATTTAAAAATACCCCCTAATGACATGCTGAAAAAAACCCCTTGGTATATTATCGTTTTTGCCTTTAGTATGTATGTAATTATTTATGGATTAAATAATATCGGCCTAACAGAATGGCTCGTTCAATTCATGCATCCTTTAGTTTCTGGGAGCCTTCTCTATGCAAGCGTATTGATGGGGGTGCTATTATCAATCCTCTCCAATATTTTTAACAATCACCCTGCCCTAATGGTAGGAACTCTTACATTAGTCCAAATGAATCTGGATTCACTCACCTTAAAAATTGCCTACCTGGCAACGGTGATAGGCAGTGACATGGGATCACTGTTGCTGCCGATGGGAACACTCGCCACACTTATGTGGATGCATATTGTAAGAAAAGGTAAAGTAAAGATTACCTGGTGGGAATATATTAAAATCACCCTGGCAGTCATTCCGCCAGCCACATTATTTACATTAGTGATTCTCTATTATTGGGTTTACTGGCTTTTTGGCGGGGTGCTTTAAGGGAGGTATTGATAGGGTGACACCTCCCAAATTTTACTGAGACCATTTGAAAGTGGTGCCTAGAACCCATTCCTTTGTATAATAGAAGAACACCATGCAAAGGAGTAATGGAAATGGAATCTGTTTCATCCGTTTTTAAAAGAAACTGCCATATTGATTTGAGAGACGTTGACTTTAACAAAAAGCTGAAATTAAGTACGTTGTTCAGCTACTTTCAAGATGTTGCAAGCCTTGATGCTGAAAGTCATGGATTTGGAATTGAAACTTTGGAAAAAAAGTTTGGAGCAGCTTGGGTTTTAACCCGGATTCGTGTAGAAATTATTCGGATGCCAAGCTGGGATGAGGAGATTACCATTGAAACTTGGGCGCTTAAACCAAGTAAGATTGAATTTAACCGTGATTACCTTGTAAAAGATGCAAATGGCAATATCATCGTTCGAGCTGTATCCAAATGGGTGATTATGGATATTAAAGAGAGAAAATTAAAGCGCACGGAATTAGTTGAGTTCCCCTTCCAAGTAAACATAACTGAACGTGTAATGGAAGGCAGACTGGAAAAACTAAAGCATTTTGGGAAGCTGGAGCCGGCTTATAAGAAAATTATTGGATATAGTGATATTGATTTTAATGGTCATATAAACAACTCCAAATATGTTGACTATATTATGGATTGTTTTCAGGTCGAGGACTTGAAAAACCATTCCATTCAATCTATTGATATCAATTTTAACCAAGAAGCCTTACCTGGAGATTCTCTCGCACTCTTTAAGGATATTTCCAAATTGGATGAAAATATAATCTACATTGAAGGTGAAAATCAGTCAACCCAAAGCGTTGTGTTTAAATCCTTCATTATAATCAAATAGTGCCAAGAACCACCCTGATGCTGCCGGCTTTGCATCGACATTAGGGTGGTGCCTGGGACCCATTTATTGAATTGGCAGCTCTACTATAAAAATAGTCCCTTCCCCCTCTTTACTGGTAACACGAATCTGGCCGTCATGCAGATGAATAATGGTTTTGATGATAGATAAACCTAGACCTGTCCCCTCAGTAGTTCGTGCCTTGTCTGCCCGGTAAAAGCGGTCAAAGATCCTTTCTGCATCCTCCTGTTTCATCCCAATCCCAGTATCTTCAAAAATAATATACACGGAATGCCCCTTCTCTTTAATGGAGATTTCGATACCCCCATTTGGTTTATTATATTTAATCGCATTTGATAAAAGATTATCCCAAACCGTATTTAATAGAGAAGGATCACCCATTATCTCTACATCTGGCAAGGAATAACTTAACATTAATTCCTTTTCACCTATAGCCCATTGATTATTACGGATAAGATCCTTTAATTGGGTACCAACATTAATTGACTTTTTTGTCAAAACATGCTCATTCTGCTCTAATGAAGCAAGCAGCAATAATTGCTTCGTCAAACTGGAAAGCCTTTTAATTTCATCATTAATAATGGTGATATATTGATCCTTTTCTTCTTTGCTAATGACATCACTTTCTAGTAAATTGGTGTATCCTTTAATATTTGATAACGGTGACTGGATGTCATGTGAAATATTTGAAATAAATTCCTTCCTCATTTCATCCATTTGTTCCAATTGTCTTGCCATTCGTAAAAAACTATGGGAAAGTTCCCCTAACTCATCATGCCGTCTAATATCTAATTCCACATTGAATCGGCCATTTGCTAGTGATTTTGTTGCGTTAGTAAGGTTGGAAATAGGTTTAACTAAATATCTTGTCACAATAATCACCATGATAATCGTTAACGCAATCGATATTCCAAGAATCCAGCCAAATAAAACATGCATCTCGTTAAAAAGAAATTTAATATTAGGTCTCATAAAAAGCCCAAAGTTTTCACCATTATATTTGAGCGGCACTCCTATTGTATTCATTAATTCATTTGCAAAAAATCCGGTGACAAATGTTTTCTGGGGAAAATGCAGTATGCCATGATAAATATGACCATCCAATACAAATTCTTTGGTTGAATCAGCCAGTCGGTCGTCCCTGAAAGATTCACCAAAAAAAGTTTGGTTTCCTTGATCATTAACGAGACAAATTTGGTATCCTGCCGATGATAGACTTTCTAAATATTCCGTCAGACTGATCTCTGGGTGGCTTTCAGCAAAAGAAGCCATTTCTTGTGCTACTTTTGTATTTTTTAGATCATTATAAGACTTTAATTTTTCCTGATAATAGGTATTTGAGATAACAAACGCAAAGATAAAGCTGAGAACCATCATTCCAATGGTCATAACAACGAATTTTATATAGAGTGTTTTCATTTACGCTGGACCTCCAAAAGGTAGCCCACACCGCGTACAGTTTTTATTTGGAAGTCATCTGTCAGTTTAGAAAATCGCTGTCTTAGTCTTTTGATATGAACATCGACCGTTCTCTCATCCCCTTGAAAATCCAACCCCCATATTTGTTCAATTAAGTGCTCCCTGGAAAACACCTGCCTGGGATGTGAAATAAGATAGGATAAGAGCTCAAATTCCTTTAAAGGTAAGAGATATGACCGGTTCCCAATCTGAACCTCGTAGCTCTTTTGATTTATCGTTGTATTGCCCGTACGCAGAATCGATTCATCCGCTTGATGATCGTACCGCCTTAGCAAAGCTTTTATCCGATAGCTTAATTCCTTTGGTTCAAAGGGTTTAACTAAATAATCATCTGTTCCTGCTTGAAATCCCAGTTCTTTATCCTCGATTTGGCTTTTGGCAGTTAAAAGAATGACCGGTATATCATATAGATTTCTAATTTCTTTTGTTAATGTATACCCATCCATGAACGGCATCATTACATCCACTACCGCTAAATCGCATGATTCTTTCCGAAGGATTTCTAATGCTTCCATTCCGTCTTTTGCCTGGAATACTTTATAGCCCTGTTTCACTAAATGAATATCCAGCAGCTTTAAAATATTTTTATCATCGTCAACGATTAAAATTGCAGTCATAAAAATTGCTCCTATCTAGCTTTGTAAAACCTGTCCATCACTCATTTTAATGATATGGTCTGCAAATGGAAGCATTTCTTCATCATGTGTCACCATTAGTGTTGTAATGTTAAGGGTTCTCGTTACATTTAGGATTAACGTCATTACATCTTTTGACCGTTTTGAATCCAAGCTTGCCGTTGGTTCATCTGCAAATAGAACTTTGGGCTTATGAATAATAGCGCGCGCAATGGCAACACGCTGCTTTTCCCCGCCGGATAATGAAGATGGATAGGCATTCTTCCGATGATCCATTCCTACTAATTTTAGTATTTGATGTATTTCCTTTTTTTGTTCACGTTTATTTTTTTTAGATTCTGCCACATCCAGCATCAGCATTAATTGTTCTTCTACTGTGAGAAAAGAAACCAAATGAGCAAATTGAAAGACAAAGCCAAATTTCTCTGCCCGGATTTTACGAACTTGTTCAGCACTAAACTTGGTTAAGTTTTTTCCTTCAAATAGCACCCGGCCGTCTGATGCAGGCTGCAATCCTGCCGCTATGGTCAAAAGTGTGCTTTTGCCGGAACCTGATGCACCAACTAATGCCGTTATCTCCCCTTCACTAAGAGAAAGATTCACTCCTTTTAAAATCTCTTCCTTCACTTCACCATTAGTAAAACTTTTTCGAATTTCCTCCATTGTAAATAGGGCCATCTTACACCTCTCCTTGCTGAATTGCTTGCAATGGTTCCACCTTTTTAATCTGTATACCAGAAAACGTTGCCCCAATAAAACCAATCAATAGGAAAACCAACGACAATAGACCGGTAGTTTCAAGAGTTAAATGAAAAGGGACTCCTTTAGGTGCGGCCATATTAAAAACCTGGCTGATGACAGCAGATATTGAAATTGCCAAGACGGTTATAAACAACATTTGTGTCCACATCATTTGAAACAAAGTCATCGTTTTTACACCGATTGCTTTCAAAATTCCATATAACCCTATTTTTTGAACGTTCATCATGTAAAAAAAGATTGCAAATAACATGCCGCTAATGGCAACTAGAAACCAAATAATCATATTTAATGACATTTGTTCCGCCTTGTAACTCGAGATGGTTTGAAGAAATTCATTCTTTGAAAAGGACTGCAAACCGGCGAATTCTTGTTTAGGACCCTCTCCAGGGATAAATAGTAACTGCATATCATGAACTCGGTACATTTCTTGGTAGTCTTTCATATTAATATAGGCCACTGGTGCATGACTGAATTTACTCTCCTCCACAAATCCCTTTACCTTAAGCTTGCCGTTAAGCTGATTGTTCGTTAAAGTATCGCCAATTTTTATACCACTTTCTTCCAACGAACGATCCAGTATGACTTCTCCCCTTGTTACGTTTTTAAAGAGCTTAGAATCAGTCGATGTCACAAAAGCAACACTTCTTTGCTTCCCATTAAAGTCATTCAAGAATCCCATTTGGATGGAAAAGGCCGATGCATGTGGATGTTTGGTTAAAATGCTCTCCTGGAGGTTCTTATCTATACTTGATAGATTATAAGTTTGATCTGCCTCTTTCGTCATATAAATTTTGCCTTCCGGCAGCTTTTTAATTAAAGCGGCATTATCCTGTGATAATCCATTTGCCAGCCCAGATATCATAAACGTTAACAGACTTACGAGAAACACAATGGAACCTAAAATCAAAAATCTCACCTTATTTTTCTTCATTTCTTTCCATGCCATCTTCATCTTCATACCTCCATGCTTGTTGATAACCTTAGTTTATAACTGGAATATGAACGGAGAATGAACAAAAAAAGAGCCTGACACCACCCGCATTTCGTCGATAATATATCGATTATTCGGGTAGTGCCAGGCTTCTAACGTTTTTTCGAGATTTTATCCGACACTATGGGCAGTGAGACTGGTTCTTTTTACCGTTGTCTGCTTTTTTCATCCCACACGGGTAATAGAGGGTGATCCTTCTTACTGCCGGCCTCTTTTTTCTGCCTTCTTTGGCAATAGAAACCAGTACTTTTTACCGCTGTCCGCCTTTTTCTGCCTTCACGGGCAATAGAGACCGGCTCCTTTTACCGTTGACCTCTTTTTTCATCCACACGGGTAATAGAAACAGGGTCTTTTTACCATCTAGGCTATTAATGGGCAGTAGGGATGGATAACCAATAACCGGTATTCCTTACTTACCAGGATTAACATTAGTAAAAAATCAGTCTACATTCCTTCTATATTAAAGGAAGCAGCATAGAACTGATTCAAAGTCATTTTTATAACATTTTCAGCGCCATTTCCCTTTGAGCATGTGTCCATCCCTGCAGTCCTCCGGTATGGATAAAGAGAATGTTTTTGGCATCTTTAAAAGAACCTTTTTGAATTTCTGATACTAATCCGTAGAATGCTTTTCCTGTATAAACAGGATCAAGCAGAAATCCGTTCTCCCGGGCAATTTTCATGATAAAAGCAAGCTCATCTGGTCTGCTTTTGGCGTAACCATCGCCAATATACTGGTCATTTATCAAAATATCATTATATTCTTTCGGTGCTCTTAGGCCTGCATTGTCATACATTTCATTGAGTATTTCTGTAATGATTTCTACAAAAACTTCCGTATTATGGTCCACAGCAAAACCATGAATTTTTCGGTGCGCTCCCTGTTTCTGATTGGCATACCAAAGACCGGCATACGTTCCACCTGAGCCAACAGCAATGACAATCTCGTCAAAATGGATCCCCAAACTGCTTTCCTGCCGTGATATTTCTTCCATTGCTGCAGCATATCCCAAAGACCCTACAGCATTTGAAGCACCTACAGGAATCACATATGGTTTATAGCCCTGTCCTTTCAGATTCTTAACAATCGCATCCATTTTTTCTTCCCTGGATTCCTCGAGCGGGATCAAATGAACTCGGGCACCAAGTGCTTTATCCATAAACAGATTTCCTTCGAAGCGGGTTGGAATCTCTCCTCTGATAACAAGGTCACATCCTAATCCAAGCTTGGCGGCAACGGCAGCCGTTGCCCGGCAATGATTGGACTGGATGCCCCCCGCTGTAATAAGTGTGTCACACCCTTTTTGAAGCGCATCCTGAACAGAAAACTCAAGTTTTCTTACCTTATTTCCGCTTACTTCCGTTCCTGTAAAATCATCGCGTTTTAAATAGAGATTAACTCCCAGCTCTTCACCAAGATGGTCCAATTTTTGAATCGGAGTTGGCAGATTTGCAATATGTAGTCTTTCCATGTCAATTGCCCCTTTATTGTTTCTTGAAGCCGATAAATACCAAAAGCGAGTCTATAGAAAACCCGCTTTTTGCTAATCTAAATTGATTTTAAAGCCTCTTCGATTGGTGTATCTCCTGAGATTAAGTCAAATGAACGGCGGAATGTATTTTCTTCAGTTAATGCGGCCACTACCGTTTTGGCAACATCCTCACGCGGAATTGAGCTTCTTTGTACATTCTCTGCAGCCATTACTTTACCTGTACCAGGTTCATTGAGCAATCCTCCAGGGCGGACGATTGTATAATTTAACGGACTTGAAATAAGCATCCGGTCTGCATAATGTTTGGCAGCCATATATGGTTTAATTGGACTGTCCTTCCAGCTTTCACGGTTATGAGCTTGGATAGCACTGACGATTACATAGCGCATTGCCCCGGCTTTTTCCGCTGCCTCCATTGATTTTACCGCACCATCCAGGTCTACAAGCAAGGTCTTATCCAGACCTGTTTTACCCCCGGAACCAGCTGAGAAAATAACAGCTTCGCACCCTTCCATTGCTGCTGCAAGATCATCGACACTGCCTTCTAAATTAGCAGTAACCGCTTCAACCCCTGATTGTTTAAGAGCTTCGGCCTGTTCTTCACTGCGCACCATAGCTCTCAATGTATGTTCATCACTAGTTTGCAATAACTTGACAATATGCTTTCCTACCTGCCCATTGGCACCAATTAAAAATACTTTCACAAAGCATCACCCCTTACAAAAGTTTGAATACTTATATTATTTCAAAGATGGGGGCCAGAATCAAAAGAGGTGCCTAAGTTATTCAAATACAGATACCTGCCCCCGCACACCGCCTCTATAGAATTTCTTTTAAGTTCATTCCGCTTTCAATTAAAAACATACAGCTTCGTAAATACCAGGCTGACAAAACGCCTGTGAAGTTTTGTCCTTGTTGTGTTGTTTAATGACAATTAGGTCATCCTCTATTTCGACCCCTTTTCCGATAAGGTTTTTATAACTGGTATGATATCCTCAATGCGATTAATTTTCACATCAGCATGGTAAGTTTCCTTAACATCTCCAAATCCATAGAGACATCCAATAGTTGTTAAATGGTTTTTACGGCCTGCCTCTATATCGGAAAGGCGGTCGCCTGCGATTACCCCCTTTCCCATAAAGGAATAGGCATCTAACAAAATTCTGACTA
Source organism: Neobacillus mesonae (assembly GCF_023715155.1). Classification (GTDB taxonomy): domain Bacteria; phylum Bacillota; class Bacilli; order Bacillales; family Cytobacillaceae; genus Neobacillus; species Neobacillus mesonae_A. Next base: position 34,508 of record NZ_JAMBNQ010000029.1, on the reverse strand, counting down.
AATCAACCTTGCTCTCTGTTCCTTGACCACCGGCACTATAAATCCCCTTAAAATACCCTTCTATTGAAAATACCTCTAAAACTTTGTGTACATATTCTTTACTCCCGTTACTTGCAATAAACAGAGGATATCCTGCTTGGTGTAACTCCTTCAGCGTTTCTTCTGCATGGGGAAAAAGCTTTCCTGATTTCGGTATGTATTCAAACTCTGCATCAACTAAGAGAAGAGCTGCTTCTTGAATCAATTCTTTACCGGCATTCGGCAGCAGCTCTGCAAAAATATCTTCTGTCACCATTCCAAGATATTGTTCATAATTTGTTGCAAAATTTATTTGAATTTCGTCCCGATATTTTTGCTTTAGCGTTTCTAATACTTTAGGAAATGTAAGATTGGTCAGCTCTTTACAATCAAATAAAGTACCATCTAAATCGAAAATGATAGGAAAATTTTTTTCTTTCACTAGTATCACCTTTTAAACTTTCATAGTTTATCAAATATTCCTCTTTTGTATAGGCTGGGGGATACATCCCCCAATTAATATTTATCAATAGTTGCTCCAAGAACAGAGGCCCTGATGAAATCAAGCTTTTGAAATCGTTTCAATTCGTTAGGTGCACCCGTTATAACGGCTCCATTTAAACGAATCTTTCCATTCGTCGCTTTGGTGTTTTCCTCCAATCCCATCAATGCTTCATTAATTGAACTTTTATGGTAACCTTGTTTTTTTACCTCTTCCAAAGTCTGGATAAATCCTTTTCCACTTTCTTCTGTAAAGGGCTGTTCTGGTCTGACCGCAAACCCAAAGGCACCCCCGCCGCCCTTCGTTTTTACATTATCATGTTCAAGTGTTGTTTCCATTCTTTCCATTTGGGCAGCCGTTGTGGTATCAACCCATAACCAATTGACGTTTTTCTGTCCAAGCTTCACAGCTGCCTCTGTCAGTGTCATCGGTTTTTTAAAAGAAAGAGCTACTTCAATTAATTTGTTCGTATCTAAGGTAACAGCGATATCGAGTTCATGTGGTAAATAGTCATAAGACAATTTTGGATAATAAAAATCAATTTTCCTTTCATTATTAAAATCATTGTAACGAACATATCTTTTTGCCTCTGGATCCAGTGAATTCATTTCCACCCTGCCGCTTCCTCTTTCAAGGGTTTCAATTCTTCCGAAAACAGGAATCTTTTTCAACTCTTTATCCCAAACAATCGTACGTCCGCCAATGGATTTCCTATATGTAGTCTCCGCGATAACACTAAAAAGATTATAGTTATAGGTAGATGAACTAGGTGAAATATTGGCCCCATGAATGCTGTTGTAAAGTGAATACTGGTTTGTTATCCGTTTATTTAGAATATATTGACTTCCCGAGAAAAGAATAACCAATAAAATCGATGTTGTTAGAATCGCTATAATAATATACTTAATCGTTTGCTTCCACTGTGATTTCTTTATGGCCTTTTGTAAGGTTGAATTACTCAAAAAATCAATTTCTTCCCCATTCTTTTCATGTCTATCGCTCATGGGTTACCTCCTTGTACATTTTCTCTAACTTTTTCCTGGCTCGAAATAAATTCGTTTTGATTGAACTAATACTTACTCCTAACAGTACTGAAATTTCTTCGTATGTAAGTCCTGATTGATATTTTAATAGAAGCAGTTCCTGAAAAAGCGGCTTTAATTGTGATACCGCTCTTCCAAGCTCCTTGTTTCTTTCCTTATTAAGGATGATCATTTCAGGCAGCTCTTCATTATCTATCTTTAAATTCTCTTCGTTGATATTCAGCATATATCTTCCATTTTTCCTGCATTGATCATAAAAGTAGTTCAATGCAACTCGAATTAACCAGCTGCGGATTTTTGAAGTCTTGATTGAATCAAAGTAAAGCAGGTATCGATAGGCCGCTTCCTGTACAGCATCTTCTGCATCCTCCTGCGAAACTCCCAATTTTCGAAGGTATTGAAACACGATATTAAGTTCTGAATTGAGATCTTTATTCTTTTTTAAATCATCCATTATCGTCCTCCTGTTTACAAGACGTATAACTCAATAAAAAGTTTACAATGGGTTGAAAAATTGTAACCATAAACCTTCTACACAATTATTAACTAACATGGGCCAATATCTATTCCTCCTTCACAATGGACACATACATTACTTTTGAATCGATTTGAGGAGGAGAATATAAATGTTTAGACTTTTGGGGATGGGTTACGGAGGGTATCCAGGAATATATTACGGCGGCTACCCGGGTGCAAGCTATGCCGGCTATCCAGGGTATTTTGGAACAGGGTCTGCCGGTTTTTCTGGCTATCCCGGTTATTTTGGAACAGGGTCCACCGGCTTTGCTGGCTACCCAGGTTATTTTGGTGCAGGGTCTACCGGTTTTTCTGGCTTTACTGGGGCAGGATTTGGAGGATACTTTGGCCGGTTTTAGTTGATTGATAAGGCAGACAAAAAATATACGATGAAAATGTTTTGTCCAAAATTTTTGAAAGGGCTGTCCACAGCCCTTTTTATCATAGGTGGATCATATCCTTTAGCTTAATAAAAATCCTTTAATAGACACAAATAATGAAAATAAAAAAACAATAACAAATAACCATCCGTTCATTTTTTTCTCTTTTCGAAATTCTTCTAAGCCCAAAATCAACATTGTAAGACCTAAGAGAAACATCATAATATAGTTAAATTGATAATTTTTAGAAACTAATCCGTAAGCAGCAAATAAAATAGTTACTACTGAAAAAATATAGCGCAGAATTTTTAACAAAAAATCACTCCCATTATATCTTTAAAAGAACCTATCTTCACCATGCCCTCATTGCATCCTTTAAAAATTTAATAAAAATAGATACTTCATCTGTTTCTACTTTTGTTAAAACATATGTACAAGATGAAGGAGGTGCAATTTTATCTGATTTAATTTCCACCAGCTTATTCATAGCTATTTCATCCTTCATCACAGTAAACGGCAGATAGGAAACTCCAAGTCCTTCTTCTATGAATCGCTTTGTCACTTCTACTTGATTCACCTTCATCGTTCGAACATTGGGATAATGTCTTTTCACATCTTTCAAAAGCAGATCCCAATAAACCGGGTGGTTATGAGTGATAAGTCTATAATTCTGTAATACCTTTTGTTCATCAAGAGAAATCGCCTCATTTGGTCCAACTAATTTGACAAACTCTTCATGTATAACATCACTTTTAATAGTTGTTTGAATAGGTACAATTCTTGTCAGTCCGACATCTGCTCTCCCTGCACTGATTTCCTCTCCTATATTGAAAGATTGCAAAACATTTATGATTACTTCTATATTTGGGTTGCTAAACATAAATTTACGCAGCATCGAAGGGAGAAATGAAGAGGCAATTTGCGGGGCTGCGGCAATCATTAACTTTCGATTATATCCTTGTTTCCATGATTCAAAGTCATTTAACCCCTGTTCATACTTAGCTGCTATCTCTCTAGCAAATGGAAGAAAATGAAGTCCCGCCGATGTGAGGGCAATCTTTTTCCCAGCTCTATCAAACAACTGTATATTAAGGTTTTCTTCAAGTCTTTTAATATGTTTTGTAATAGCAGGCTGGGTTAGAAAAAGCTCTTCTGATGTTTTACGGAAATTTTCATATTTGGCCGCAACAATAAATGTTTTAATCCATTTAATATCCATACATATCTCCACTCATAATAACTATTGGTTATTGAAATTATCTTTTTTTGTTAATATCCATTATGTATCCCCTCCATTATAATTGAATTATCAGATTAATACATTATCTTTGTAAGAACACGGGAGGAAAAAGAAATGGAATCCATACATATTGAAGAATGCACCTGGGATGCGAATTTATATGATACGAAACATTCTTTTGTTTCAAAATACGCGAATAGTATAGTTGAATTATTAGCTCCAAAACATGGGGAAAAAATTCTTGACCTTGGCTGTGGAACTGGAGATCTAGCCAATATCATTTATGAGTATGGAGCGGATATTATAGGGGTAGATAAATCTGAAACAATGATAGAACAAGCATCCAGTAAATACCCGCATATACAGTTCATGGTTCAAGATGCTGTAAGCTTAGACTTTCATAGTAAATTTGATGCTGTATTCTCTAATGCAGCACTTCACTGGGTGCTGCCAGCTAACAAAGCATTAAATGGTATTTATCAAAGTTTAAAATCAGGCGGCAGATTTGTTGCAGAATTCGGAGGAAAGGGTAACGTTCAAACGATCACAAATGAAATGATTCAGCAAATCAAAGAAAAAGGGTTAGAATTTAAGAATGAACAATTCCCTTGGTTTTATCCAAGTATTGCAGAGTATTCAACTTTAATGGAGAAAGTAGGATTCAGGGTAACGTTTGCTCAACATTTTGATAGACCAACACAATTAGAGGGTGATGATGGATTAAAAAACTGGATTGATATGTTCGCCAGTCACTTCTTCAATGGTATCCCTAAAAATACAAAAAACGAAATCATAGTAAATATTGAAAATAATTTAAAGAATACTTTATACAAAGACGGTCATTGGATTGCTGATTATAAAAGAATCCGTGTCGTTGGAATGAAAGAGTAAAATAGCAGGAACCAGCCAGCTTCTTACCTTATATATTGAAGAGCAGCAACATTAATACAAAAAGGAGAACACCAAAAGTTTTTCACCTTAGAGTTCTCCTTTAAAAAGCCTTATTTCCTTATAATATCTTACTTAAAAACGCCTTTGTTCTTTCATGCTGCGGGTTTCCGAATAATTCATTCGGTTCATTTTCTTCTACTATATACCCTCCATCCATAAAAATAACACGGTCGCCCACTTCCCGGGCAAATCCCATTTCATGTGTTACCACAACCATTGTCATGCCTTCTTTTGCAAGCTGTTTCATGACCTCTAACACATCTCCGACCATTTCCGGATCAAGTGCAGACGTCGGCTCGTCGAAGAGCATGATTTTTGGATTCATCGCCAGTGCCCTTGCGATGGCAACCCGCTGTTTTTGTCCTCCGGAAAGTTCCCCTGGATAGCTTCCAGCTTTTTCTTTTAATCCTACCTTGTCAAGCAGCTCAAGGGCCATTTTTTCAGCCACTGCTTTATCTTTAGAAAGAATTTTAATGGGTCCTAGTGTGATATTTTCTAAAACGGTTTTATGTGGGAACAGATTAAATTGTTGAAAAACCATTCCGACTTCTTGTCTTACTTTATTAATATTAATTTTGGGGTCGGTAATATTATGCCCGTTAATGACTACCTCACCACCTGAGATTTCCTCCAGGCGGTTTAGACATCGAAGAAAGGTACTCTTTCCTGATCCGGAAGGACCAATGACACAGATTACTTCTTTCTCCTGAACCTCTGCATTAATATCTTTTAAAACCTCTAAGTTCCCAAATGATTTTCTTAAGTTTTTTACCGTAATAATACTCATCGCAGCTCGAACCTCCTTTCTACAAAATTAGCCAGCAATGTTAATAAATATATGACGATAAAATAAATAACACCTACTGTCAGCCATATTTTAAATGCTTCAAAAGTTGCTGATGCTTGAATTTGCCCCTGCTGTGTTAAATCTGCAATACCAATAACCGATAATAAAGAAGTGTCTTTTAAACTAATAATGGACTGATTTGTAATGGTTGGGAGCATTCTTCTAAAAGCCTGTGGCAGAATAATATGACGCATGGTTTGAGATGCTGTAAAACCAATTGATCTGGCTGCTTCTGTTTGTCCTTTATCAATGGATTGAATACCTGCTCTGATAATCTCTGCAAAATAGGCCCCTGCATTGATGGCAACAGTGATAATTCCTGCTGCTGAATTGTTCAAAGAAATAATATGAAGTGAATTTAGGCCAAAATAAATAAAGAACAGCTGAACAATAAATGGAGTTCCCCTAATCGCATCAACATAGACCTTTGCAATCCAATTTAAGATTTTAATAGGTGCAAGCCGTAACAGAGCCACCACCAGACCAATTAAGAAACCAAGAATAATGGCAATAACAAATATATAAAGTGTAACTTGTAGTCCTTTTGCTAAAATTGGTAAAGATTCCATTATAATGTCCACTTTTTTCATCCCCTTTCAAGATAAGAAAAGCGTAAGCGCCTTTGAAAACAAGCGCAGGTTATTTGAACTCGAACTGCTCAAAGGAGCTTAACCGAGAGCGGAAACCAGCTGGACGCTCCTCGAAAAGACTAACGCTTTCCCTTCGTGCGGTGCTGCTGCTGCCGAAGCTTTCGTTGTAGAGCTGGACAATTTTAAGGCCTAAATTTAATACTTTCTTACTGTAGAAAAGGAGCGCGCTAAAAATGCGCGCCCCATATCCCTGTTTATTCCGCTTTCACGGGCTATTAAACCCCGTTAATTAATGTTTTACCTTATTTTCCAAGATATGTTTCAATAATTTTATCGTATGATCCGTCTTTCTTAAGTTCTTCAAGACCTTTGTTAATCTTTTCTAATACATCCTGATTTTGACCTTTCAAAACTGCAATACCATATTGGTCCCCATTTAAGCGATCACCCACAATTTTCAAACCAAGATCCTTCTGGGCAATAGCATAGGAGATAACAGGATAGTCTTCAATAAGCGCATCTGCATTTCCATTGGAAACTTCTTGGAACATTGCCGGGCTGTCATTAAATTGCACAACTTTAATTTGTAATTTTGATGCATTATCTTGTGCATATTTAGCACCTGTAGTTCCTTTTTTAACAGCAACCGTTTTTCCTTTAAGATCCTCAACTGATTTAATATCTGAATTATCTTTTTTAACCACTACGGTTAATCCTGCATCAAAATACGGAGTGGAGAAATCCACTACCTTTTTTCTATCATCCGTAATGCTCATACCGGCAATCGCTACATCCAGCTGACCAGCTTGCATGGCAGGAATAATACCGCCAAAGTCCATTGGATTAAGTTCAATTTTAAAGCCCTGATTTTTCGCAATGGCATTGATCAAATCAATATCGATACCCTTATACTCGCTTCCCTCTTTATATTCAAATGGAGGATAAGTGGTATCCACACCAACTTTATATACCTTTTCATTATCCGTCTTTGCTGCCTTCTCACCTGAAACTGCTTTTTCTCCGCCTCCACCGCAGGCTGCGATCATGAGCGTAAGAACCAAAAACAAACTAAATAAACCTAATTTTTTCATTCAATGCGCCCCCTTTTCTATTTTTTAAATTATTCCCAATAGAGAGAAAATACTATACTTTATTACTATATCACAAGTACTGGACCTTATAAAACTATTAGTTTTCTGTAATCAGCCATTTTCAAAGTAATCCTGTCACTTTTTATTTTCCGATTCCATCTCCCATTTTGCTAAATAATGCTTCTTTACTTTTCATTGAAGTTATATTATGATAATACTTGCATTTATTCATACTAAAACTATAGGTTATAGGGGTGAAACATTCTTGTCACATACAACGACCTTAAAAAAATCTTCACAACTAGAACAGAATTCATGGTCATATAAACCAACCACTATTGTTACAACCCTTCAGCCAATGCAGAAGAAATTGGTCTCGGCCGGAGTTCTAGTATCTCTTATTCTTTTAATCGCGATTGTCCTAACCACAAATTGGATTCAGGGCAGCCTATTTATCATTGGATTGTTATTGGGAGCAGCCTTACTGTACGCACGTTTTGGATTTACTTCTGCCTTCCGGCGGCTGCTTTCTGTTGGAAATACACAGGGGCTTCAAGCACATATGCTCATGTTTGCCGTCTCTACTACATTATTTGCCATTATCCTAAGCACCGGTTTTAGCTTTACCGGTCTATCACCAAAAGGGTATGTTTCTCCTGTTGGTGTTCCTGTTTTGTTTGGTGCTTTTCTGTTTGGAATTGGCATGCAGCTTGGAAATGGATGTGCTTCTGGAACTTTATATAATTTGGGCGGCGGTTCATCATCCATGATTTTGACGCTTTTTGCCTTTATTATTGGCTCAACCCTTGGGGCCTACCATTTCACTTTTTGGATGGAACAAACACCAACCTTGCCGCCTATTTCTTTAGCGGAGTCAACCGGCCTAGGTTACTTTGGCGCATGGCTTTTGCAAATGGTCGTATTCGCGGTTATTTATTGGATTACAGTTCAATTTGCGAAAAAGAAAAACCCTCCAACGATGAAGCCTCTTCCAACCACAACCGGATGGAAAAAGGTAATCCGCGGCTCCTGGCCATTATTTGCAGCCGGTATTGTTCTAGCCATACTGAATGCATTAACATTAACGGTTAGGGGAACTCCATGGGGAATTACATCTGCTTTTGCCCTTTGGGGAGGAAAAACCCTTATGGCTCTTGGTGTTGATGTTTCACAGTGGGGTTTCTTTTCGGGCGCATCTGGCGCATCACTTAAAAATTCGGTATTAGCCGATTCTACAAGTGTCATGAATTTTGGCATTATATTAGGGGCGTTTATCTCAGCCTCTTTCCAAGGCACCTTTAAACCTAAGAAAATCAAACCGGGTGTTGCCGGTGCCGCAGTCATAGGAGGACTTTTTATGGGGTATGGATCCCGTCTTGCATTTGGCTGTAACATTGGTGCCTACTTTGGCGGTATTTCTTCCTTTAGTCTTCATGGATGGGTCTGGATGGTTATGGCGATGCTTGGAACTCTCTTGGCTATATATATCCGTCCATTGTTTGGATTGAAAAATCCATCATCAAAAGACTCTTTTTGTTGATGAATAGTAAGGATTTTACACTATTAAATAAGAACAACAGCCTAAAACTTCTCAACTGAGATTTTAGGCTTTTTTCATTTTAATCTTTTATAGAACCCATATTGAGTAATAAGATAATATTTTTTGGTAAAATAAAAGTAATATCAAATGTGAGGTGTCTAGAAGATGGAAAAACTAATGTTTATTGAAACAGGAATGGGAATCGATGTTCACGGTCAGGATATTACGAAAGCCGCCGTTCGTGCGATAAAAAATGCCATTCATTATAATTCAATGCCGGGCATCCGGTCTGTGCTCCCAGAAAACAGCCTGGACAATATGGTCGTCAATGTTAAACTGGCGGTTCCATGTGAAAAAGACAAGCTGAATATCGATACCGTAAAAGAGGCATTGCCCTTTGGGAAAGTAACAGTAGAAGTTATGGACGGCGGAATGCTGACAACAAGCGGTATTGTTCTTGAAGAGAAAGGCGATAAAAACGATCAGATGTACATTGTTGTTGCAGCGGTTGAAGTTGGCTATTAATGTCGAAGGATTTCCGTTAGGAAGAGCATTTGTAACACAATAACAAGGAGAAGGGCATCCAAGCTATCCTGGCTGCCCTTTTTTCTTTACTCATATCGGATATTTTAGATAAATTCTATTGTATTGGAATCTTTAGGAGTCTTCCTCTAGTCTAAGATTCAGTTTGGCCGCTCACTCATTTTTGACTTTTTGGCTTATGGAAAGACATCATAAATATGAAGTTCCTCCATATCAAATACCTCTGATAATGAATGGCCTATTGATATCTTCCAATCATGCCGACCTAACTATTTAAGTGGATCAAGAGGAGAAATTCCGTGTGAGCATAGTAAACTCTATTCCCTATATCTCACCAAAGAAAGTTCATATCCTATCATGCATGGAGAATTCTTAATCCGCTATCCCCGATATTTAACTGCCAGCCCTTTTAGGAAGTTCCTGGCATATTTATCTCCGCATTCTTTATAATTTTTGTGTCCTTCTTTTCTTAATAAAGCGGAGAGCTCCCCCTTTGAAACCATGATTCCCGCCATTTCGAATATATCAAGGACATCATCTGTGGTTAATGCCAATGCTATTTTGACTTTCTTTAAAAGAAGATTATTCATGTTTGAACTTTTCTTAATAGAGGTTTCTGGTGAGGCGGGCTGACCTGGCTTCGGTTCCTGTCTTCCCCTTTTAAAAATAATAAGTCCATTTAAAAAGGAATCTAACATACTATTGTTAATTTTTATTTGATCGTCATTTTCAATATCATATTCATCTGATTTTATCAGAATCTTTACGACTTCGGGTACTGTTACATCTTCCCCGCCAAGTTTAAAGATCTCCGCCATTTCTTTATTTTTTATTTCCAGTGCATATCTCAATCGAATTAATATATCGTTATTATCCACAATAGGCCTCCATGTATTGTTTTTCATCTGTTCTCTGTAACACCAAACCAATCATTCTAATACTACTTCATTGTAAATTGGATTTCAAAATGTAAGTAATCATTCCCGTGACCGTACTAAAAAAAGGAGACCGAATGGGCTCCTTAACATTATTTATATATACATATACATAAATGTCTATTCCTTAGCAGCTGTGGGGACAAAGTTTAAACCTTCATTCTCCGTATAAGGTTTCTTATTTCATTTTTATATTCTTCAAATTTGTAAAGGGAGCTTTGAAAGTAACCAACCTTTTCATCTTCTTCATTCCATAAAGTGGTTTCAATGTACTGAAACTTCTCAGTTTCCCAATTCCCTATAGTTTTCAACGCAAAGTTATTTTCTAGAATCATACGGATTAATATTCTTGATGAACTTTTGCTGTCAATTACAACTTTAACTTCTTCCACTACCTGTATTGACAAGGTTTGTCGTAAGTATTCAAAGACCATCTTTAATTCACGATTCCGGTTATCCTTTAACAAAAATTCCATGAATTCCTCAAAGGTCATTTGAACGCCTCCCCTTCATTTGGTTCAATACCTTTTGCCTTTCATCACAAAATTTCCGATAAACTGAATCCGACTTACCATCCAGTCTTCCTTCTTTTTTAAAAACATCACCATGGTCTCTCATCATCTCGTCACATGCTTGTCTGCTTGTTATGCTTGGGTGTAATTTTGCTGCCCTTATCTTAATTATTTCGTATGATTTTGTCCCATTCCATCTTTTTGCCATTGAAGGATCAACTTCCTTTCACTGTGATACTAGACACTATGAAAGAAAATTTCCCTTTAGAACAAAAAGGGCGTAATTCCCCTTAAAGAAATTTTATGACCATTTTCGGAAATTAGAACTTAGTATAATAAATATATAAGGTAATAATTTTTGAAGCTTAGGTTCTAAAAAAAAATGTAATGAATAGATTGCATGTTTATTTAGATGTCCTGCATCTAAGTATGGATGGTCTAAATAGATCCAGGCCGAACGTTGTAAACAAATGGAATAAACTGTATATTTGATTAAAAAAATCAGGATATACGTTTATTTTAACATTCCGGCTTACTATGAAGGGTTAAGGACTTATAGGAGATGTGTTAGTAACAAAATAACAAAGGAGAAGGGCAGCCCATTACACTGGCTGCCCCTTTCTTCCCTCAATCACATATTGTACTCATTCTTTACGAATTTCTCCAGTGCCGGCAAGGAGCGTTCTACTTTTTCTGTATCAATACAATACGCCATTCGGAAATATCCCGGACATCCAAAGCTATCGCCGGGTACTAGAATTAAATCATATTTCAAGGCCTTCTTACAGAAAACATTTGCATCTTCCTCAAGCGCCTTTGGGAAAATATAGAAGGTTCCGCCTGGTTTCACACAGATAAATCCTAATTCGATTAATTTGTTATAAATTAAATTCATATTTCTTTCATAAACAGACATATCACTGGTTAAATCCACCACTTCTGAAACCGCAAGCTGGATAATGGATGGCGGGCAGTTGTGCCCAATCCCTCTTGAAATCTGTCCGCACATACTGACGATCAAGTCAGAATCTTTGCAGGCTGGATTTACCGCAATATAACCGATCCGCTCGCCTGGCAGTGAAAGTGATTTAGAATAGGAGTAACAGGATAGTGAGTTGTCATAATAGTTGGATACATATGGAGCATCCACCCCTTCGAATAAAATCTCACGGTATGGCTCATCGGAAATAATAAAAATTTCGTGTCCGTACTCTTCTTCCTTTTTGCGAAGAATTTCTGCCAGTTTTTTAACAGTTTCTGTCGAATACACCACACCCGATGGATTATTCGGAGTGTTAATCAAAACGGCAGACACCTTTTCCGTCAGCATTTCTTCAAATACAGTAAAGTTAATCTGAAAATCATCCATATTGGCAGGAACGACTTTTAATACCGCTCCGGTTAAATCGATATATGGATGGTATTCAGGGAAAAACGGAGCAAATGTCAGAATCTCATCTCCAGGCTGCGTTACAACGCGCAATGCATGGGCGATTGCTCCAGCTGCGCCAGTTGTCATAAAAATATGATTTTCTGTATACTCCATATCAAACCGTCGATTTAAAGATTGGGCAATTTTTTTCCTGACAGATGGGATTCCTAAACTAGGACTATATCCATGAAGCTCTGCCGGACTTTTAGTGTGTAACAAATCCAGCATGGTCTCTGTAAATTCTTTTGGAACCGGAACAGATGGATTTCCTAAACTATAATCAAATACATTTTCATAACCGATTTCCTTTCCCCTGGCCGCGGCAAATTCAGCCAGTTCCCTTATAACAGATTTACCCTTTAACATATTCTTGTATTGTTCAGAAATCATGTTTTCCCCTCCTAAATAAATATTTATCCTCATTAACTGGCAGTAAGACCACAACTTCAAGAATTCAAGTTAAACTAGAATGGTAAGCGGGGACCCACTGCCGCATGCGCCCGATTGGTGAGATAAAGCAAAACTTACCGATGCATAGCTGAGATTTAGTTGAGCAAATCAGGTTTATACTGACTCTTTGTCAGTACGATAGTGACGACATGAGAGACCATAAAACGGGAGTAACAATCAGCGGGAGATGGGTCCCCCCTTCCCACAGATTGAAGTTTCACTTTATAATCCATTTACAACATAATCGGGCCGTCTTCCCTCTAATGCCGCTTTAATGTTGAGCCAATTTTTCTTGTGTGCTCTGTAAAAATAGCTTGTTGTAATTCCGCCGATGTGAGGTGAAAAAATAATCCTGTCCTCAAATTCCTTTGGCAAATTTAAGAGAATATGGTCTCTTTGAGTTGGTTCAGGAGCAACAGTATCTAACCCGGCACCTTGAATTTGCCCGGAAATAATCGCATCGTACAATGCCTGATTATCTATGATTTCACCGCGGGCCGTATTTACAATATAGGCATTTGGCTTCATTTTGCTTAGAAATTCCCTGTTAATCATTCCTGTCGTTTCAGGTGTGACAGGACAGTGAATACTAATGATATCGCAGCTTTTTGCCATTTCATCCAAATCCAAATAAGAAACATGATATTCGTTTTCCACATCAACGGGCTTTCTTGTTTTGGTGTAATAATATGTATCACATTCAAATGGCTCTAATCTTTTTGCAGCTGCCTTTGCAATATCACCGAATCCAATCAGACCAATTTTGCAGTCAGCCAGTTCTTTGATTCCTTCCACCATCATTTGTTCCTTAATCTGAATTTGTCTGCATTCCCGCTCCGTACGGTCACCAACAATAATGTTACGAAGCAATGCAAGCATTAACAGCACCGTCTGTTCTGCTACTGCACCTGCATTGGCTCCTTTGCAGTTACAGACATATATGCCTCTTTCTTTTGCGGCTTCACAATCAATTCCGTTAAAACCAACACCTTCCGACTGAATGATTTTCAGATTAGGCATCTGTGAAATGACATGTCCTGAAAGGGTTGACATTGGGTCAATCGCAATCGCATCGGCATCAGGAGCAGCCTGCAGCAGCTCTTCATCACTTGCATTACGCGGACAAAAAACCATGTCCGCTTGCTTTACAAATTCTAAATCGGGCATATATTTGTTGTATCGATCTTCATTTCCAACTATTAATAGTTTCATATACTGCCCCTTTCTATCAAAAAGTAACGTTATTCCTATTATCAATCATTTCTATAATTATCATTTTAATCCCAAAATAGAATATTTACTAGATTATCTATATTTTTTAAAAATTCAATTCAGGTGGATTCGAAAGAAAACATGATATGTCTGTACTTTTTTGCAATGAAATTGGAAAATCTTATCCATTATCATAGTATGAGGAGGGAATATATATAAATATTTGGATTTAAATCAGGGACAGTGGTTATGATTGACGAGACTACAATTGCGATTGAAAGAACTGGATGAAAAAGTGCAACGAAAGTTTTTTTTGCAGGATGATCAATGGGACAGATGACGCATCGTTAACAGGATTGATTTTTTTGCTGACTTTTTGTTCATATGTGCCTCCGGGCTGCCCGCTCGAAATATTTTTAACTAGCAAGTGTACCGGAAATTAAACAATACTGCATCGTTGCAAAAAGAGTAAGAATTGAAGAAACTTTATCAATATCTTATTCGATTTATTAAATAATGAGAGAAACTAAATAGGGAGTTAAAATACATATGATTCTACTCCCTATTGTAGTTATCCTGTATAATCTACGTGAATTGTAATTTCCTCCTGCCGGCATGCTTTAAAATCGATTCAACAAACGCATTACAGCGATCAACATCTTGTTTTTGCAGCATTAGCTCTACTTTCAATACAGCGGCTAAGTGTGTGCGAACATACAGCATATCCCTGAACAAATCAACTGCACCGCAAAAATTGGGATAAAAACAATCTCCTGTTCCAAATACTCCTGTTATCATATCTTTACATCCAAGTGACTCTAATAGATGATAAAATCCCCGCATTTCTTTTGGTATTTCACCGTTTCCCCATGTATAAGTTCCTATCACAACTACATTATAATGCTTTACATACGATGCCTGAAATTCTTCAATTCTATAAATATCAATATCAAATGATTTTCTTAGAAAAATACGATAAATTTCCTCCGCTAATTCTCTCGTATTTCCTGTAATTGAAGTGTAAACCATTGCGATTTTCATATTACAATTCATCAAATCCATTGGACTGGGAAACTTTTGAATAGGTTCTTGACTTTTGCTCAAAGAAATCCGACTTTGTATCATTCATCATTTCATCACTAAAAACTTGAATCCATGGCATAGGATTGATTCTTTCTTCATAAAGGTTTTTTAAGCCAATCTGTCTTAATCGCTTATTAGCTAAATATTCAAGATAACGATCGAATTCATGTAAATCAATTCCTTTAATATCAGCTAAAATAAAATGTGCCCACTCTTTTTCGAGAACAACAGCCTCGTGAATCGTTTGATAGACATATTTACTATTTTCTTCTGTGTGAAGTTCAGGGTTTTCAGTTAAAAGAATCCGAATAAACTGAGCAATAAAATAGGCATGCTGCATTTCATCCCGTTGAATATAGCTAATCATCGTACTCGTTTTTAGCATTTTTTGCTGGCGGGCTAAGTGGTAGAAAAAAGCAAAACCAGAATAAAAATAAATTCCCTCAAGATTGATGGAGTTTACACCCAATTTAAACAACCTTTGAGGCGTAGGATGCTGCCTAAATTCCTCATACGCTTCTAAAATTAGCTGATTTCGCTTTCTTACAATGGGATCACTTTTTGCTTGATTAAACCGTTCATTTTGTTCATCTATCGAAACGAGCGAGCTCAATATATAAGAATACGATTCATTATGGACTGCTTCTTGCTGTGAAATGACTGCAAATATTGCTTTAAAGCTGGAGTCTGTCACATAATCCATCACTTGACTCATTGTCGGTGTTTGCAGGCTGTCAAGCGATGCAAGCTGTGTATTGATACGCAGGAACACATCTTTTTCTTGTTCACTAAGGGACTCCCATTGTTTAATATCATCCTGCATATTGATTTCCTGTGCCTTCCAGAAGTTTGATAAAAGAGTTTGATATAAATCATACATTTTAGGATAAGCAATGTCATTCCAATTTAGAAAGCCAGAAGACTTTCCATTGATAATTCCAGTTGATTTATTTGGATATTCAGGGTTTAGCAGCTTAATCTTAGTTAACGGTGTTTCCAGCATCAAGTTAATACCTCCTTATTCTTGTAACTAGCTTTGACATGCAGCACATTCTTTCATCTCACTTTGAGAAGTGCTTCTAACATAATAAGTCGTTTTCAACCCTTGCCTCCATGCTTCCATATGAAGATTTAAAAGGTCTTTTGCTTTAATATCATGACAAACATATAGGTTAAAGCTAATCGATTGATCAATGTGGTGCTGACGTGCTGCATTTTGCCGGATACTCCAGATTTGATCTAATTGATGCCTGGTTTTGCGATAATAATTGTAAGTGTGGTGATCCAAATCAGGCGCAGTAACCATGAACTTAAAATTTTTCTTCTCCTCTGCGTACTCTACAGCATACAAAGGATCAATCCCGTCTGTGGAACCGCCAATCTTCGCTGTTGATGAATTTGGAGCAACAGCCATCATCCACCCATTTCTAATACCGTATTTAGCAACGTCCTCTATTAATTGATTCCATCTTTCTGTCTTATATCTTTTCCGCTCAAAATACTTACCTGTTTGCCATTCTGAGCCTTCAAACATACTGTAGGCTCCTTTTTCCTTTGCTAATTCCATGGAAGAACGAATCGTATAGTAAGCAATATCTTCATAAAGCCGATCAGCATATAAAACTGCTTCCTCTGATTCCCAGAATATCCGCTCTAATGCAAGAAGGTGGTGCCAGCCAAAAGTCCCCAGCCCCACGGCGCGGTATTTTTTATTCGTCACATCAGCTTGTCCTACTGAAATAGAATTGAGATCAATGACATTATCCAGCATCCTCATTTGAATCGGGATTAATTTATCCAACACGTTAGCTTTTACTGTTTTCGGAAGATTGATAGAAGATAAGTTACATACAACAAAATCACCTGGTTTCCGAACAATAACAATATTGCCGTCTTCGTCCTTATATTCTTTAATAATTGTTGCAGCAGACATATTCTGTGTAATCTCCGTGCACAAATTGCTGCAATAAATGGATGTATATCCTCTACCCCTAATATGTTTGTTAGGATTTTGACGATTTGCCTCATCCCTGTAAAACATAAATGGTGTGCCTGTTTCTAATTGAGAAATCATGATCCTTGCCATAATATCCATCGCACGATACGTCTTTCGTGGAAGAAGGGGGTGCTTTACAGCCTCTTCATACTTTTCAGTAAATAAACTTTCATCAAACTCATCATAAAAATCCTCCAGGCCTAGAGGGCTTCCATTTTCATCCTTCCACCCCATCATTTGTTTTACTTGGTGGGGGCAAAAGGTATGCCACTGGCCAATACTTCTCCCGCGCTCATCCACTTCCTCCAGTTTCCTCATAAACAGATCAGGGATAGAAACACCCGTAAAAATATCATGCGCTTTTCTTCTTTCGTCACCATTATTTGTTTTTAGATCTAGAAATCCATTCATAATGTCCTTATGAAATACATCTAAATAAACAGCAATAGCCCCCTGCCTTTGACCCAGCTGGTCTACACTCACAGCTGTATCATTTATCAGCCGGATCCAAGGAACGACACCAGACGAGGTTCCTTTGAATTTCTTAATATCTGATCCCAATGCACGGACTTTCCCAAGATATATGCCTAAGCCCCCGCCATCCTTACTCAGTCTGGCGATATCCCAATTATTTAAATAAATGCTATCCAGCGAATCTTCTACCGTATCGATAAAACATGAAGAAAGCTGGCCAAAGCTTTTTCCTGCATTTGACAAGGTGGGAGTAGCTACGGTCATATACAAATTACTTAAAGCCCAGTATGCTTCTTTGACGTAAGACAAACGCCTGGTCTTTTGTTCATTCCTCATCAAGGTCATAGCGATAATCATAAACCGCTCTTGCGGCAGTTCATAAATATTTCCGTCGTAATCTTTGGCCAAGTATCGATCGGCTAGTAAAAATAATCCTATGTAATGAAATAGATGGTCTTTATCAGGATCTATTTCTTTACCTAATAATTGAATTTCTTCTTTTGAGTAATCCTGTAATAGCTCTTTAGAGTAAATCCCCATTTGCGTTAACTCAGAAATAAGTGAAAATAAATCGCCATACTTTTTCTCGTGAGGATATCCCCTGATTTCTGATACACTTCGATATAGCTCATGTAAGTATAGATTGGCTGCTACAAAGGTCCAGTCCGGCTTCTCCATTGAAATTTGATTTAATGCATAAAGCAGTGATTGTTCGTATAAAGAAGATTCCTCCAACCCCGATATTTTTTCATAAAAAGGGGACATGTCCAGGTTATATTTTTCAGAAGCGCATTTTATTGCCGATAAAACAGCATTCATCTCAAAATTAGTAACACTCATATACAGTTCTCCCTTGAAAGTTCATTGATTCTTATACGCCCCTCTTTTCTTTTTTGAGCGCTAAGAAATAAATTTTTTTCTTCCTCTGTTTCAGGTTCTACACCACTTACTGGAGTTGGGATACCCTCACTATTTACGGCAACCATTGTAAGAATGGCCGTTGTGGTTATCTTTCTCTCACCTGTTTCTATATTTTGACACTCTACCTTCACATACACTTCCATTGATGTTCTGCCAGTTGATATTACCACCCCTTCTAATATCAATATATCTCCTCCCCTGGCAGATGATAAAAAATTGACAGTATCAATGGAAGCCGTAACCACTACCCTTTTACTGTGTTTCATTGCAGTTATTGCTGCTATTTCATCGATACAGGATAGAACGGTTCCCCCAAAGATTGTTCCCAAATGATTAGTATCAGGTGGTAATACAAGCTTTGTTTGAACCGTTCTAGAAATACTTGCAGGGATTTTTTCATCCATACCAATTCCTCGTTTCTTTATATAAAAATAGATTGTAAACCTTCGAGGATGCTGCGCTGACAAACATATGTAAAACAGCAAAAAACCCATCTAAAAAGATGGGTTTGATAACGTAGAATAATCTATAAAAACAGTACACAATCACTGTAAATAGGTAGAATACCCTCGTTATACCTTCCCAACTCCCGAAGAAGATAATACGTATAATAATGGCAGGTCTCCTGACTTATGCCTCTTCTACTCTAAGCCCTTCCCGTCCTTAAGACAGTGGATCTGCTTATTTCGTTAGCATTTACAGTTGCGGGTACAGTTCTGGACTTTAACCAGATTCCCTATTAAGTCTATTCAGACACCATTTTTATTGGTTATTATCTATATTTAGTATTTTGATATAAACCATGATACTAAATATTGTACATTTTCAAATATAATATAAAATATTTACTTTGACAACCCTTTACTGATAGGACTGAATGTTAATAGATTTGATTAAAAAAAGCGAACAGCCTTCAGCAAGAGGTGTTCGCCTTCCATCCTAGCCCCAAATCTCTTTAGAAATATCTACAATATATTTCAGCTTCGCCCATTGTTCTTCTTCCGTTAAAATATTTCCGTGATGAGTAGAAGCAAAACCACATTGCGGGCTAATGCATAATTGCTCTAATGGGACGTATTTTGCTGCTTCATCTATACGTGCTTTAATATTTTCCTTATCTTCTAATTTCCCATGCTTTGATGTGAATACGCCCAGTACTACTTGAGGGCCGCCATCAGGAATGTATTCCAATGGTTTGAAATCTCCAGAACGATCATCATCATATTCTAGGAAAAATCCGTTTACTTTTTCTTTTGCAAATATGGTTGGAGCTATTTTGGCGTAACTCCCTTCAAATGCCCATTTAGACCGGTAGTTACCACGGCAAAGGTGAGTCGTTACGATTAAATCTTCCGGTTTATCTTCTAGTACACCATTCGCAACACGTAATGCTAAATCTATTAATTCTTCACGCGAATAGCCGCTGTCATTAAATGGAACTTTCGGTGCATTAAGGCCTGCTATATAGACATCATCCAGCTGTAAGTAGCGGCAGCCCGCATCATAAAATGCCTTGATGGCATTGCGATATGCTTGTATCACATCATTTGCATATTCTTCAATGTCTGGATAAATTTCTAGATTGCGGACACCTGCATTAAATAATTGATTGGGACTTGGAATGGTTTGCTTCTCAATTGCCCGCTCTCCAACAATTTCTTTAAACAAGGTAAAGTCCTTTACATGTGGATGATCCGGGTTAAACGAGATTTTTCCAGTCACACGGATATTGTACTTTTCAGTTTCCTCCCCTACGAATTGATAACCTTGTTCTGGAATATATCCTTCTATACCATTTAAATGTTCTAAAAAATCGGTATGCCAAAATCTGCGGCGAAATTCTCCATCTGTAACAGCTTTTAGTCCAACCTCAATTTGCTTATCAACAATTTTTTTAATTTCCTCTGTTTCAATTTCGTACAGTTCTTTAGCCGTAATGCTGCCTCCCTGAAAATCCTTTCTGGCCTTATGAATTCTCTCCGGCCGCAATAAACTTCCCACATGATCTGCTCTAAATGGAGCCTTCACCAGCGTCTTTGTCATAACGAATCTCCTTCTTTCTTTAAGTTTCATTTCTTAGCAGGCTGCTTCTTTTGAAGTAAGGTAAGTGTAGCATAGCCAAATCGTTATAACGTAACACCTAAAATCTATTTCTTGTTATAGCTTTAAACTATATCCGTTGTAATTCTTCTTCAATGGTTTCTTTCAAATATTGAATATAAATATTGGCCAACGAACTATTTTTTACATTTTTATGGGTAATATACCCTATATGAATCCTTTCCTCTACGTTTAATGGAACAGCAATAATGTCTTTACCATTTAATTTATGACTAATAACACCTGTTGATATGGTGTAACCATTTAAGCCAATCAGTAAGTTAAATAATGTAGCACGGTCACTCACCCGTATATTTTTCGGTCTGGAAAGAGTGCTAAGAATCTCCTCTGAAAAATAAAAGGAATTGTAATCTCCCTGCTCATAAGAAAGATAGGGATAAGGATATAAATCAGACAATGTAACAGAATCTTTTTTCGCCAGAGGATTGTTTGAACTAATAAAAATATGTGGTTTTGCTTCAAACAGCTCATGAAACTTTAAGTTTCCCTCTCTTAGAAACTTATGAATTACCTTTTTATTAAAATCATTAACATATAAAACACCAATTTCACTACGTAAGTTTTTCACATCATCAATGATTTCAAATGTCCTTGTTTCCCGTAAAGTGAACTCGTATTCCTCTCTGTGATATTCTTGAAGCAGCCGTACAAAAGCACTTACTACAAATGCATAATGCTGGGCGGATACAGAGAAATTTTGCTGTATGGATCTTGTCTTGGTATAGCGATTTTCAAGCAGTTCAGCTTGTTCCACTACCTGCCTTGCGTAACCTAAAAATTCCGTTCCTGCAGGGGTAATCAAAATCCCCTTATTGGTTCGTGAAAAAATCGTAATCCCTATTTCCTCCTCCAGCTCTTTTAGTGCGTTTGAAAGACTTGGCTGACTGATAAACAATCGCTGTGCCGCTTTGTTAATCGACCGGCTCCTTGCTACTTCAATCACATATTTAAGTTGTTGTAATGTCATCTTCCATCCCTTTTCTTTATATCATTTTTATTAAATTGAAAAAAAGGCGCTTTTAGTCTAGAGCACCTTTTTGAACATGAAACGAACGTTCATTTTATAGGACATTTAATGGTGGAGTACCCATGAATGCAGTGTAATGCTCCGTCCATTTTTTACATCCCCTTATGTAAGATTTCTAAAACAGTTCTTAATTCGGCTGCTGGAATCTGTCCAGGCGCTGATGCGCTCTTTCCAGCACCAAAAGTGAAAGCTGATCCAAACACTTCGCTGGCTAAGCGGCTGATTACACCTTTCCCTCCCATTGACATCGTTATCAACGGACGATTCGCATATTGGGTTTTCATCGTGTGAGTTGCATCGAGAAGAGTAATCACATCATCCACAGATGTCGGCATGACAGCGATTTTAGGAATATCTGCCCCATACTCCTGCATTTTGCACAATCGGGAAATAATTTCATCTTTTGGCGGAGTTTTTTCAAAATCATGATTTGACATGATGACATAAACGCCGTTTTCTTTTGCAATAGAAAGGATGGCATGGACGTTATGATCACCTGAAAACAATTCGACATCCACCAAGTCAATATTTTTTGTCAGGACAGCCGTTTGATTTAATTTTAGATAAAACGCATCACTAATCTCTTTATTCCCGCCTTCTTTATGGGTGCGGAAAGTAAACAGCAGCAGTTGATCCGAAAAAATATCTCTTAACTTGGCAATCAAATCTTTTACTGCTTCTAAATCTTCAACATTCTCATAAAAATCGACACGCCATTCCACAACATCCGGCCTTAGCTCCTTTACTAGTTCTGCCTCTTGTAGAATTAGTTCTTTTGTTGTCCCGACCAAAGGAACAATTATTTTCGGAATTCCTTCCCCAATCGTTATGTTTTTAATTTTCAAAGTGTTCATTTCTAGTTCCCCTCATATATTATAAAAAAGTAAACATTTCTATCGACCGCTGTCTCAAGTCAATTTCAGCTATTAATGGCCAGCCTCTTCCGAAATCGTAATCCGCAAAAGTTTTTCTGCTTCAGAACTCGTCGAAATCCCACAAATATAAATGGTTTAAAACAGTAAGTTTAAAAGCGAAAAATAATTCTTAACTTTTACTATTATTGCACATCTAGTTCAATATTTGTTCTAAATGGCAGGAAATTTAATTACTCCTAATTCAAAGCAGAATCATTCAGGCGGCTCAGTTCTAAATACTTTATCACCTATACAGTCGAAAAAATGCCTAGCTGATGGGCAGCTAAGCATTTCTTTTTGGCTGGAATTACATTTTAATTTTTAACTAACCGATTTAAAGTAAAATTTACAAATACTTATTCGAAAAGAAACTTCTTCTTTTTTCAAAGTAACCAAATCAGACATCTATCCTAGAATTTCTTTTGCTTTTTCCTTCATTTCCTTATAGCGTTCATTTAATAGATTTACGATTGTGTCATCAATCGTGAAATGCATCATAATGGCCTGTATTTCACGTTTAGAGAAACTGCCATAATCATGTATTTTATATCCTCTGCCATTAAGTTTATAACTTACCATAAAACTATCAGCTTTCCTTTCTTCTCTCGGATAAACTTGGACAAAATGAAGAACAGCTTCTTCACATAAACAATCTGGATTCATACAATAGGAATCTGAAATTAAAAATAACTTTCCGATATAAGCACAGTGAAAAAAATCGTTATCTTGATTAGGGAAAACTTCTGAATAACAAACAGTGATGCCCTTAGCCATCTTGTTTAGCACAGCATACATATTACCGCTCCTTTAATAATTTTAATCGGCAATATTCCCTCTTAGTCTAATTATGAAATTTTTTTTCTCTTCAGCATTTTAATTGGAAGTTATTTTAAAAAGGCATGTAAGCGGAGTTAAAATGATGAAAACGAAAGAGGAAGTTTGCGGAATTAATAGAAGTCAAATCTAATTTTAAAATTATTTATGCTTTTTTATTGTGGTTTCGACATTTTTCCACCTCCATTTTAGTAGAATTATATCACATTTGCTTTAGGTATTACTGCGTATATTCAGAAAACTTTCTACAAATTTGTGAACATTCTGCTGAATGGAAATGAATAGCTTTTTTGGCGATTCTTTTACTCATAAACCTTTTTAAAACCAAATGACTTTATCTCTAATGCACAGAAAAGAGGGATCTCTAGAATCCCTCTTTTCCTGAATACTATTGATGAATTAATTCTAAGAACGTGCAGATCGTTAAGATGCCCATATCAAAGTTTTCTAAGTGAAAATGTTCATTTGGAGCGTGCAAATTTTCACCTGGCAAACCAAATCCCATTAAGACAACGGGTGCATTTAAGGATTGGTTAAAATCCGTTACAATCGGAATAGAGCCGCCTTCTCTTTTGTAAACAGGCGGATTCCCATACACATTTTGATAAGCTTCAGCCGCTTTTTGAATCATTGGACTGTCAATAGGCGTTAAAAATGGATATCCCGTATCTTGTAGAGTCACTTTTACTGTACATCCTTTTGGTGCATGTTCCTCCAGATGCTTTTTAAGGGACTCCTGAATCTTTTTAGGATTTTGATTATTGACGAGACGGCAGGTTATTTTGGCATGGGCCTCGTTTGGAATGACGGTTTTTGTCCCTTCTCCCTGAAATCCGCCCCACATTCCGTTTATCTCCAATGTCGGCCGGGAACTGGTTCTTTCACGGTAAGGATAATTTTGTTCCCCTCCAGTCAAATCCGTTAAACCTAATGACTGTTTTAGTTTTTCTTCATCAAAACCCAATTCCTCAATCTGTTGTTTTTCAAGATCTGTTAATTCCTGGACATCATCATAAAAATGGTCAACATTGACCTTTCCATTGGAATCATGAAGAGTTGAAAGCAGCTGTACTAAAAGATGGTTTGCGTTCTGTACGCCGCCGCCGAACATTCCTGAATGTAAATCAGAATTGGCTGTTTTAAGGGTAAATTCCAGCGCGCATAGTCCCCTTAATGAACAAGTAATAGCTGGGACTCCTTTATCCCACATATCCGTATCAGAAATTAGGACTACATCACAGGATAGTTTCTCTTTATTTTCATTTAAAAAGGCTGGAAGATTAGGACTTCCGATTTCTTCTTCCCCTTCAATGCAAAATTTAATATTTACAGGCAATTTCCCTTCCGATTCCATTAGGGTCTCTACCGCCTTGATATGGAGGAACATCTGCCCTTTATCGTCTGTAGCCCCCCTTGCAAAAATCTTTTCGTCACGTACGTCCGGTTCAAATGGAGGAGTTTTCCATAATTCAATCGGATCAACCGGTTGTACATCATAATGGCCATATACTAACACAGTTGGAGCATTTTCCTGATGAATCCAGTCTGCATAAATAATGGGGTGACCTTTAGTCTCGATGATTTCAACATGCTCCATTCCAATGTTCTTCAATTTTCCTGCAATCCATGAAGCAGCTTTTTGAATGTCCTCTTTATGTTCAGATGAGGAACTTATGCTTGGAATGCGGAGCAATTCTTTTAATTCTTCAATATTTTTATCATGATTATTTGATAAAGTATCGGATAATTGGCTCATTTTATCACCTTTTCCATTTTATTTTCCACTACTTATTTTATACAAAAACATAGAGAAAACCTACTCAAAGGGTTGTTAAAAAATGTAACGGATTCCCCAAATGCATGAATACCATCAGCGGGGCAGATGATAGATATAGTTCGTTATAACCGAAAACAGTAAGGAAATCAGATATTTGTTAGAGGTGATTTTCCCTATTGAAACTTAACATTTTCCATCGTGTTGGATTAACATTACATGTCTTAAAATCGTCACTTGCGGGAGGAGTATCATGGTTTGCTGCTTCATGGATATCTCATAATCAACATCCTTACTTTGCCGCACTTGGTGCCATTCTTACCGTTCAGGTAACGGTGGCTAATTCTATTTACAAAGGAACTCAGCGTATCATTGGAATTTTTGGCGGCGTTATTGTTAGTATTATTGTTGGCAAATGGTTATATCCAACCCCCGAATCCATCATGCTCGTTGTCCTGATTGGAATGGCCTTCGCCACGGCACTCCGGCTGAAACCCGAGGCTATATCACAAGTGGCTGTGAGTTCTATTCTCGTACTTGCGTTTGGTAATACACCTGGATATGCAATAGACCGTATTATCGAGACCATGGTTGGCTGTCTCATTGCCATTTTGTTAAATATCGTGTTTATTCCTCCAAATCCTATTCCAGATGCTGAAAGACAGATACTTCATTTAAGTAAATATGCATGTACGGTACTTAAAAATCTGGCAATCGCTTATCGGGAACAGGCACTCCGGGCCATTGATATTCCATATGTGCAAGAACTTGTTGACGAGACGAAAAAAAGTTATGAAGCCGTACAATTAGCACACCAAAGTTTACGATATAGTCCTTTATTGTATAATCAAAGAGCTCGCGTTCTTGCGTTATCCGAAGTAATTGAACGGTTTGAAAGGATCACCATTCAAATTCGTGGAATTGCTAGAGGTCTGGTTGATATTGGCCGGGAAACACAGCCAAACGATCATTTAATTGAAGCGATGATATCAACTGCATCCTGTATCGGGCTTATTGCCAGCAAGGAAATATTCCATTCAAACGAACTTGTTAAGGAGCTGCAATCGTTAACTAAAGAAGCCATGACAAAACAAAATATCTGCTTACTAAGCTTTAAAGAAATCGAATCATTAGAACTGCTTAGAAATCTAGGCAGTATTTTAACTGACCTGCATAGGATTTTAGTTGAAGCAGACAGCGGTACCCAAATTGTCTCGAGGGAATTCGAATTTGAATGGACGCCGGTAAAAAGTTAAGTTTGTTCTTTAAAAAGGACATAAACATAACATGGTTATCGTATTTTTTGATAAAAGTTCATCTTCATTTCACCCTAAACTGTTCTATCTTTGAGAAATAAAAAATAAATATAGCCATTGGGAAGGAGTTGTATGAATGTTTAAAACCAACATTAAGAATCTATCAAAAATTGACATGCAGGTCACCACTTCAAACGAAAAGGAAATATCCCTTAATAATGGAACCAAGGTATTCAGTACTACATTAAAAAGAACTCGACCAATTCTTCCTGGTAAATAATAACCAATTATTCTGTAATGCCTTGTAAATAGAACGTTACTTTTGTAAAATTAAGCCAAATAAGGGGGCGATGCTTATTTGGCTTGGAAAGAGAAATTTAAACAATTTGGGTTACCAGGTTTCATTGTCTTTGTTATCATCTCTTTATTTTCAATTTATTTAATCACCAATAACTCCGAACTTCTAAGAGATCTCCACGTAAAAATGTCCAAGTTTATGACTTCAGATTTTTTAAAATACCAGAACGAAAAAGGTCCAATTTTACAAGCACTGCAATTTACTTTATTAATTTTAATTTATGGTTTATTTCTTTTAGGTTTGGTAAATGCTGTTTTAATGGTTAAGAATGTAATACTGAAAAGAACTCCTTCCATTATTTCACATAATGACAGTGAATTGTACTTAGAGCTCGAAGATAAGCTGGGAGATGTATTAGCAGCATTTGATCAACATTCTCCCCTTAGAGTCATTGATGAAAAGCTTACGATTTTTATGATGTCTCATCATGCAGAAATCAAAAGAATATTTGGTCTTCCAGAACGTCAGATTGAATTTGTCTGGTATTTTCAAGGGAAAAATAATGATGTCGAGTTGGTTTATTTAAAAACACCAATAGACATCGAAGGTGCAGCTAAATTAATTAACTCCGCGCTGGACATGCCTTATGTTCGGATACAAGAGCCTTCTGTCAACAACAGAATGGAATTACGGGAAAGTCCTATTAAACAATTTATTACTGTTCGAAATTACGGTAATTTAAAATTAGGACTAGCTGTATTTATCCTCAAAGAAAATATATTTACAAAAGACAACTTGAAGGAATTTATTTACTTTACATCGAAAATAATCTTGTTAGGAACGAATAACCGATTTTTAAGACATTTTAAAAGGAAAAAGAATTCAGGAAATTAGGAGACGGCTTTTATGGAGAGAACAGTCAAAGCAAACACCATTGGTTCCTCCACGATCAAACGCAACGGCGCGATTGTTAAAGGAACAAAAGGCAAGCGGATTGCCCATCTGAGCAATCTCAAGGAAGATGTTAGTATAGCTGCCAATAGAAAAAAAACACATGCATAAGAAAATTGCAAGCGTCCTCGGAACATGCAAAGCTTGTTCCTGCATGATTTTTCTTACCATAGTGGTAAGAGGGGGATAAGCACAAAACTCATCCATCAAGAAGGCTGCTCACCGGCCTTCTTGATGGATAGACTTATGTTTTTATGCCGCCAGGCGCAGGAGCTGGACAATTTTCGAAGCAGGAAGTTAAAAAAAAAGAAACGGCACTTAAAATTGTGCTGTTTCTTTTTTTCTATCTATAACCCCGCAATTTCGGGGATGGACTCTCTGCTAAGGAGTTCTGGCAAGAGGTCTGGGACAGGTAAATAAATGAAACCATTTCCCTCAAGTTTTGGTGAATTTCCTAATGGAACAGACCTCTTGATTAATTGGGCATATAGTTCAGGCTCCGTGAGATTCCTCTCAAAGCTTGAATTAGCTAATACTTTTATTAGAGCCAATGCTCCGGAAACATGAGGTGTTGCCATGGAGGTCCCACTTAATGATGCATATTTTCCATTCAAATAGGTTGATAGAATTTTTTCTCCTGGCGCCACTACGTCTACTTCATTATTTGAATTGGAGAATCTAGAAGGATTTCGTTGCAAGTCAATTGCACCCACACTGATTACTTCATTATAAGAACCAGGATAAGCAAATTCATCTGTCGAATCATCGCCATCCCCTTCATTCCCCGCTGCACAAACTACCAGAATATTGTTTTGCACTGCTTTTTGGATTGCTTCATGCAATTCTGGAACATCTACGGGGCCGCCCAGCGACATCGAAATAATATCAGCCTTTTGCTCGATTGCATAGTGAATTCCATTTATAATCCATTCGTATTGACCTGATCCGTTTTTGTCAAGAACCTTGATAATAAGCAAATTGGCCTCAGGCGCTACTCCCACAACACCGCGATTGTTTTGAATGGCAGCAATCGTTCCTGCAACATGGGTGCCATGGCCATTGTAATCTCTGTAAACCTCAGGATTTCCATTATCATCCTTTGTAAAGTTTCTTCCGCCAATAATCTGGTCTTTTAAATCCGGATGGGTTAAATCACAGCCAGTGTCCAAAATAGCAACTGTCATTCCTTTTCCCTTTGTTTTCTCCCAAATTTTTGGGGCTTGAATCATTTCAACCCCTTTAGGAACTTCATTGACCTGTTCTACTTGTTCAACTACTAGATACGGAATCAAACTTACCTTTCGCTCCATTTTTATTCCCTCCTATAGGATAAAGTGAACCTTCAATCAGTGAGGTTTTTTTCCACTCACACTGATTGATAGTCAAACCAATCGGGCTTTTACGGACAGTTATCCCCACTTGTACTTTCTGCTAGCGCTAAGTCTTAAAGTGGAGTTTATACTGCACGTTTAAGCGGGATAAAATTGAAGTCTATCAAGGATGTTATTAGTAGTTTAACAATTCCGACTATTGTTTAACAGTTACTTTTGAAGTATTTTTTAGAATTTCTCTATTATACAATACTACTAACTGGTTAATAGGTATCTGTATATAATCATAAAAATCTCCCTAAACGCCTACACCGCTTCTAAATAACACACTAGTTCGTGAAATGTTAACAAAATATTCACAACTTAAAGATTATGGGGTCAATTATTTTAATAAAATTGACTTGGAGTTTGAAATTTTTGGAAAGGATGTGGCATATGGCCTATAAGTCTCGAACTTTGCCTGAGGAATTAATCATTTTTAGAATATTAAATAAGCGAATGACTTTGTCCGAAAAGGATAGTCAAAGGTATTTCCACCTAAAAAAAGGGTATGAAGGGGAAGTACTATTTGATGAGTTAACCGAGAAACTTCAATGCGAATGCCTTATTCTGAACGATTTACTGCTCAAGGTAAATAATACTATCTTACAAATTGATACGCTGATTATTTTTTCAAAAAATGTCTACTTTTATGAAGTAAAGAATTTTGAAGGCAATTATTATTACGATGCTAAAATCAAATCGACTATATAAGCTCCCCAAGTCTGAATATAATAATCCTCTTCACCAAGTGAATCGAAGCGAATCCCTGCTTCGCCAATTGCTTCAAAATCTTGGAATTAGTTTAACGATTACCGGCAAGGTGGTTTTTGTTAATTCCAAATTTACCCTTTATCAAGCTCCCCTTGACATACCTTTTATTTTTCCAACGCAGATAGAGAGCTATTTAGAAAGACTGGGAATAACACCATCAAAACTAGATGGAAGACACAAGAAGCTGGCAGACAAAATTATTTCTCTTCATAATTAAAGATTCTCCCTATTCACCATTACCAACTTATGAATATGGACAGTAAAGAAAAGGGATGACCTGTAAAATCTGTGACTCTTTTGTGGTTTCAGTCCACGGAAAAAAATTTGTTTGTGGGGATTGTGGACATGAAGAGCCCGTTACAGCTGCTATTTTGAGGAATGTAAGAGAATATCAGCTCCTTTTTCCCAATAGAAAGATTACTACTAATATAATTTTTGAATGGTGTGGGGTTGTAAATTTAAAGAAAACAATTCGAAGAGCCTTAGAAAAACATTTTAAAAAAGTTGGGGTTCATCAATGGACGTATTATGTTTGAATATTGATGAAAGACTTTTTATACAGATCGGTCCTTCAACGGCTGGATGATGGACTTTTCTTCTGGTCTTTTACACTGATTGGTCCTTCAGCGGTTGGATGATGGACTTTTCTTCTGGTTTTTTACACTGATTTGTCCTTCAGCAGTTAGATGAAGGACTTTTCTTCTGGTTTTTTACACCGATTTGTCCTTCAGCGGCTGGATGAAAGACTTTTCTTCTGGTTTTTATACAGATTTGTCCTTCAGTGGCTGGATGATGGACTTTTCTTCTGGTTTTTTACACCGATTTGTCCTTCAGCGGCGGGATGAAAGACTTTTCTTCTGGTTTTTATACAGATTTGTCCTTCAGTGGCTGGATGATGGACTTTTCTTCTGGTTTTTTACACTGTTTAGTCCTTCAGCGGCTGGATGAAAGACTTTTCTTCTGGTTTTTATACAGATTTGTCCTTCAGCAGCGGGATGAAGGACTTTTCTTCTGACTTTTTACAATGATTGGTTCTTCAGCGGCTGGATGAAAGACTTTTCTTCTGGTTTTTATACAGATTTGTCCTTCAGCAGCGGGATGATGGACTTTTCTTCTGACTTTTTACAATGATTGGTTCTTCAGCGGCGGGATGATGGACTTTTCTTCTGACTTTTTACCCAGATTAGTCCTTCAGCGGCGGGATGAAGGACCTTTCTTCTGTTTTTTTAACAAGATTGGTCCTTCATTAATCTAAAAAAAGAAATATATAATCTTCCCGGGTAACTACTTCCTAGGAATAGCCGACAAAAAAGGATTATCAACTGCTGCAATAATGCTTTCGATTACTTCAGTATTTTCGTTTATTACAGCCAATCTGTTATAAAACCATGCTTACAATCACTGATGATAAAACACTAACTAATGTGGCCCCGTACAATAATTTTAAACCAAACCGGGCAACTGTATTCCCCTTCTCCTCATTTAGGCTTTTTACTGCACCTGCAATAATTCCAATTGAGGAGAAATTTGCAAATGACACAAGGAAGACAGAAATTATTCCAGTGGTTCGCGGGCTAAATCCTGCGTTCGTTTTTGCCAAATCCATCATAGCGACGAACTCATTTGTCACCAGCTTTGTTGCCATTATTCCTCCTGCTCGTACAGCTTCTGAAAACGGGATCCCCATAATAAAAGCAACAGGTGCAAAGATATATCCTAAAATCCCCTGAAATGAGATGCCAAAAACCAAATCGAAAACGTCATTGATTCCTGTTATTAAGGAGACAAATCCGATTAACATCGCCCCGACAATAATAGCTACTTTAAACCCGTCAATTATATATTCGCCTATCATTTCAAAGAAGCTTTGTTTCTCCTCTTGAATAATAAGAATATCTTCACTTCCTTCTATAGTATAGGGATTAATAATAGATGCAACAATAAATCCGCCAAATAAGTTCAGCATTAATGCAGTGACGACATACCTTGGTTCAATCATAGTCATATAGGCGCCTACAATGGACATCGAGACAGTCGACATAGCTGAAGCACATAGTGTATAGAGGCGATTAGAGGGAAGACGTCCCAGCTGCTTTTTAACTGTAATAAATACTTCCGATTGGCCTACCATAGCCGATGCAACTGCATTGTATGACTCTAACTTCCCCATGCCATTAACTTTACTTAATAACAATCCAATTGCTTTCATAATTATAGGCAGTATTTTAAAATGCTGCAAAATCCCAATTAAAATGGAAATAAACACGATAGGAAGCAACACATTTAGAAAAAAGGGTGCTTGGCCTTTATTTGCCATACCGCCAAAAACAAAAGATACTCCACTGTTAGCATAGGACAATAATTTACTAAAAATATCAGCAAACCCTTGGATTAAAATAAAGCCAAATTTTGTATGTAATAATAACCCTGCTAATAATACTTGAATAATGACCATTAAAATGATAGGTCTTATTTTTATATTTTTTCGATTATTACTTGCCAAATAAGCAAGTCCCAAAACAACAATTAATCCAAATAAAGCAATAACGTATTTCATGTTTCCTCCGATGCTGCAGTTATTTCTAGAAGTGTATTCCAAATCGGGGTACAATCCTAAAGATTTTCTTATTTTTTATCATTAAGTTTTTTTAAAAAATAAATTCATTAAAAGAGCTTATAAGCTAAAGATTTTATTTTTTAATATCATATTGACTCTTAAATTCGAAAATTTCATCTACAGCCTGGCGATACCCACCGGCTTTTCGCAAAGATTCCTTCATTTTTGCTGCAGCTTTGTGATAAGATATCTGAATTAACACATGTTCTGCGGCTTCACGTAGCTGTTTTTCCGATAAGCTTTCCATTTGCAGCTGAATCCCTGTCCCTGTATTGGCAACTTGACCGGCAATGACCGGCTGATCTGCGCTTTGCGGGATCACAATAAGCGGAACCCCATAATAGAGACCCTCGTGGACACTGTTCATTCCGCCATGTGTAATAAATAATTTCGAGTATTTTAGCAGCTCAATTTGTGGAACATAATTTTTTACAATAAAGTTTCCAGGTATCTCTTCCAAATCTGAAGTTCGAGTTTTTTCTCCAATCGACATGACCACAGTATAATCCGTGTTCTTAAATGCATCGAAGCACATTTTATAAAAATCCATCGCCTGATTAAAAACTGTACCTAATGAAATGTAAATTATCTTTTTCCCCTTGATTTCAGTAAAGTCGAAATCTCCAGAGGTTAACCGCTTAGAGATGGATGGACCTACAAATTTATAAGTTTGATCAAATTCCTTTCCAAGAGGTTGAAAATCCCTTGATGTATAAACGATTGTAAGTGGTGCAGGGTTGCAAAATACTTCATACGGAGAATGGATTTCCACCCCATATCTTTCTTCTGCCTTTGCCGCCAGCCTCTGATATTCAGTATAGGTTTCTGCAGGTATGTGTTTAGAAAGATGCAGCAACATTTCATCGAATGACGTTTTCATCTGGGCAAAAGAAGTACAGGAACTAATCGCTGGAAGTTGAAGGAGCCGGGCAAGTAAGCGGCCGCATCCAAACATCGAATCATGGATAATGTAATCAAATTTCTCTCCTTTAATTTGCTCGAGAACACTTGGTATCATAATATCTGCCGTATGTAAAAGACCATTGATTCTTTCAAGAAAATTATTTCTTCCTCCAGAGATAAAAGCATTTATAAATGTTTGAACATCAAACGTTTTGACAGTTGCACCTGTCTTCTCCATACGCTCTCGAAAATCCTCGATTGTAAAGTAAACTACCTCTTCCCCACGCTTAATCAGCTCTTGCACCACACCAATAGTCGGATTGACATGTCCTTCTGAACCGCCATTAATAAATAAAACCCGTGCCATGATAAAGACTCCTTCTATTCATTATTCTTAGGTAAAATTCCCCTATTATCCCAGCTCAAATTTATCATAGTCCTTGGAGATTTCAAATCCTTCTTACTTTGAAAAATCAATGCCTCTGTCTCAAATGAAATCATAGTAAAAACACTCATGGGAAAACAGGCTTACTTCTTATGTGGAGAAGCCAGTAAAATCACTGGTTAATTTAGGGGATTTTTACTATTGAATTTTAATGATAAATAAAGCCTATTGGCGACTGAAACTGGATGAATCAAGCATCCTAAGTCGCCAATAATGATTATTGACGACCGAATCTGGGTGAATCAAGCATCTTAGGCAGTCAATAAATGCTATTGGCGACCGAAATTGAGTAAATCAAGTGGCTTGGGTAGCTATGGAAGGCAACTTCCTTCAAAAAATTTAAATTCTGTTTTTCATCGGAGCTATGAAAGACTACTTCCTTCGAAAAATTTAGATTCTGTCCTTCATCTGGGCTATGAAAGACTACTTCCTTCGAAAGATCTGAATTCTGTCTTTCATCTGGGTTATGAAAGACTACTTCCCTCAAAAACTCCAAACTCTGTCCTTCATCGAAGCTATGAAAGACTACTTCCTTCGAAAAATTTAAATTCTGTCTTTCATCTGGGGTATGAAAGACTACTTGCTTCAAAAAATTTAGATTCTGTCCTTCATCGAAGCTATGAAAGACAAGTTCCTTCGTAAAATCTGATTTCTGTCCTTCATCGAAGCTATGAAAGACTACTTCCCTCAAAAAGTCCAAATTCTGTCCTTCATCGAAGCTATGAAAGACTACTTCCCTCAAAAACTCCAAATTCTGTCCTTCATCGGAGCTATGAAAGACTACTTCCTTCGAAAGATCTGAATTCTGTCTTTCATCTGGGTTATGAAGATAAAGTCCGTATAATTGTGTAAAAAAAAATGAGTCATTTTATTCATTCCTGGCAACACTGTTTTCAACCACGATAAACAATGAAAAGAGGAATAAAATGACTCAAGTACAGTTTAACC
>NZ_JAMBNQ010000028.1 GCF_023715155.1 Neobacillus mesonae | reverse complement strand
TTCCCATACCGAACACGGAAGTTAAGCTTCTCAGCGCCGATGGTAGTTGGGGCCTTGCCCCTGTGAGAGTAGGACGCTGCCGGGCAAATAAAAAGACAATCTATAAAAGGTTGTCTTTTTTGTGTTGCCTTTTAAAAAGAAGCTTCTCCTAAAGTTGAAAAATCTATCAACCGCAGAAGGTATATTTGAAGGTACCTAGAGCAAATCTATCAACCCTCTAACAAGTGGAAAGTCAGTACAAAGGGCACATAAAAAACCTCTATCAGCCCTTGTGAAAAGTGAAAAGCAATGCAAAGGATACATAGACGTGTCTATCAACCCTTTGCTTCAAGAAATAAAAAAGCTTCAAGCACCCCGAGCAACATAAAAATAAAATTCAGAAGCAGCCCATAGTTATTAAACCACTCTTGCAATCAGTCGCACACTCAGCCCATAAAATGTAAACCCTGCTCAATCCTTATACAAACTAAACACCTCATCCCAATTCCATCTAGAATAATAAGGGATTGGCAAAGTAATATTTTGGATCCAGTCAATTTCCTTCCCCGTTATGACATGTCCCGTCATTACAAATGCTGTTTTCTGATCGGTCCTAACCCAAATCAGCTGATTATCTAAATATTGCAAAACGAAATCACCTACATTTAAAGTATGGTGACCAATCTGCTTTTGATGGCCGCTGGAAAGATTTATTTTATACATATATGGCAGGGGCCTTTGGTCTAGAAGACCCTCATTGGTTTCCGGGGAACGCGAAGAGTAAAGAACCCCGCTGCCTTTCCAGGTAAAATCCCTTTCTACGTATCCCTTTGGTGTTAAGGGCCTTACTTTAAAGCTGGGAACATGAATAATCCGTAAATATTTGTTCACTGTGGCTTCTCTGCCAATACCGCTAATAAACCCGAGGGTGCTGCCTACAGAAGACCAGTGAAACCAATTATCGTAATTTAACATTTCGGTTATTCTGCGAAATGTTTTACCATCGGCTGATAGTATACAGAGGGTATTACTGTCAGCTGATATCGAAGCGGTTGGTACAAGGAGGAAGCTAATCCATTTTTTATTAGGCGACCACTTAAACTGGCTTGTACTGGCCACAATTTCATTTTCTTCTGCCGGAACAGTATAAAAAGGTTTTATTAACGGCTTCTGAGGGTATTTTCCTAAAAAGACCTTATATAACAGAATATCCGAATTAAGCTCCTGATTTTTCTTTTTAGAAATTAGTACTCCGTCACCATTTGGCAGCCAGGAAAAGTTCTTGATATCGTTAGCAGCTGCTTGAATTTGAAATGGTTTGGAAGGGTCCGCAGCTAGTACAAATAAATCATTTTGGATCATAAAACTTATTTCATTATTCTCCGGTGACCATTGAAAATTGTTGCTGACACCTGACTGCACTTTAAAGTGCTTGTTCAGTTTAATATTATATACCCAGAGTTCCCCCAAATAGCCATCTCCCTTTTTAGTACGCAGGTAGGCAATCCAGCTGCCGTCCATAGACCACTTTGGAAACCTGACGTAATCCCCGCTCGTTAATTGTCTTGCATTATTGCCGACTTTTAGCCAAAGATCATCATTTCGGATAAAAGCTGCTTTTAAGGGAGAATCTGCTAATACATTTTGATGAAAAGGGAGAAAGCTAATAAAAATGATACAAACTAGAGCCATTTTTTTAAACATAAAATCACCTCGCTATAGTTTGTGCAAATTTAATTCTTAACAAAAATAAAATTTGTGATAAAGTGAAATGAGCGAATTCATAAGGGGGTAATATCGTGTTGGAAAATAGTGTTGTAATGGTTGCAATAATCCTGATTATAAATATTGTCTATGTATCATTCTTTACTATAAGGATGATTTTAACTTTAAAAGGGCAGCGCTATTTAGCAGCAAGCCTGAGTATGGTGGAGGTAGTCATTTATGTCCTTGGACTGGGGCTTGTTTTAAATAACCTTGATAAAATCCAGAACCTAATAGCCTATGCAGTCGGATACGGCATTGGTGTTATTGTTGGGATGAAGATAGAAGAAAAGCTGGCGCTGGGATATATAACAGTAAATGTGATTACTGCCCAATGGGATAAAAATCTTCCAAATCTAATCAGAGAAAAGGGATTCGGTGTAACAGACTGGCAGGCGCACGGTCTTGAAGGAAACCGGATGGCGATGCAGATTTTGACCCCAAGGAAATATGAATTAAAACTGTATGATACCATTAAAAACCTGGATCCTAAGGCCTTTATCATTGTCTATGAACCAAAAACAATTTATGGCGGCTTCTGGGTGAAATCTGTTAAGAAAGGTAAACTGTTTAAATGAGCAAAAAGAAATTTGAAGTGCAGGAACATGAAAGTATTGAGGAATGTTTAAATAGAATGAAGCAGGAAGGGTATACGCCTATCCGCAGAATTGAGAAGCCGATTTTTCAAGAAATAAAAAAAGGCAGTGAGACCATTTACGAGCCGATAGGGCGGCAAATTGTCTTTGAAGCTAAGATAATTGAGTAAAACACGAACATTCCAATTATGATTAAAAAAAATCGTTCGATTTATTGTTGACATCTATATGAATAGGCTGTTAAACTAATGGTAGTTAATCGAAATTAATCGACAAAATTCATCTTTACCCTTGTATATCCATGGGAATATGGCCCATAAGTTTCTACCCAATAACCGTAAATTATTGGACTATGAGGGAAAGTCAATATGTTCGGCAACTTACATTGGGTAGCCTTACACTTTACCTTTTGTATCGTTGACCAGTTTCCAGGTGCCCGGACAAATGGCTTTCTCTTTAGAGAGCTATTTGCCGGGCATTTTTATTTATAAGAAAACCCTGTTTCTTTTGCGGTATAACTGCAGAGGCTGGACCATTCTAAGGGTTGAATATTTTTTATAAAAAGGGGGCCGCAAGATGACAGCTCGTGTTGGAGTCATTATGGGGAGCAAATCAGATTGGGAAACGATGAAGCATGCCTGCGAACAATTAGAACAATTGGAAGTTCCTTATGAAAAGAAGGTTGTATCAGCCCATCGAACACCTGATTTGATGTTTACATATGCAGAAGAGGCAAGGGAAAAAGGACTGAAGGTAATTATTGCCGGAGCTGGCGGAGCGGCACACCTTCCGGGAATGGTGGCTGCAAAAACTACATTGCCGGTCATTGGTGTCCCGGTTCAATCGAAAGCATTGGACGGACTGGATTCCTTACTTTCCATTGTGCAGATGCCTGGCGGAGTGCCGGTTGCAACAGTGGCAATCGGCAGGTCAGGAGCGGTAAATGCTGGCCTTTTAGCAGCACAAATCCTGGCGGTTGAAGATGCGGCATTAGCAGAAAGACTTATGGCAAGAAGAGAGGCAACCAAGGAAGAAGTCCTAGAAAGTAGTGATGATCTTGTTTAATAAAACGATTCTACCAGGTTCGACAATTGGTATTGTCGGAGGCGGTCAGCTTGGTCGGATGCTGGCATTAGCGGCTAAAGCACAAGGTTTTCGCATTGCGGTGCTGGAACCGGCATCAGATTCCCCTTGCGGCCAAGTAGCGGATGTTGAAGTCATTGGTGCATACGATGACCGAGAGGCCATTAAAAAGCTGGCAGAAGTCAGTGACGTCATTACTTATGAATTTGAAAATATAGATGCTGAAACACTCCGGTGGATTTGTGATCAAGCCTATGTTCCGCAGGGACCGGATTTGCTGGCAATCACTCAGGATCGGATTAAGGAAAAAGCAGCGATTCGGGAAGCTGGTGTTGAGACAGCACCTTACGAAGTGATTGAAAGTGCAGAGGATTTAATTTTTAAAATGAACAAAATTGGTTACCCGGCCGTTTTAAAAACGGCAAGAGGCGGCTATGACGGCAAGGGCCAGCTGGTTATTAAATCAGAACAGGATCTAGCCGAAGGAGAGTCTCTTCTCAACCACGGTGCCTGCGTATTGGAAAAGTGGATTCGATTTGAAAAAGAGATTTCGGTAATCGTAACACGTAAACCTAATGGTGAGACGGCTATTTTTCCAGTAGGGGAAAATATTCATGTGGAAAATATTCTGCATCAGACCATAGTTCCAGCAAGAATTTCAACAGGCCTTCAATTAAGAGCGGTGGAAAAGGCGCAGCAAATTGCTGACTCGCTTGGATTAGTTGGGATTTTGGCGGTCGAAATGTTTGTCACGGAAGACGGAAACATTTATATTAATGAATTAGCTCCCAGACCTCATAACTCAGGGCATTATTCAATTGAAGCCTGCGTAACGTCACAGTTTGAACAGCATATCCGGGCAATCTGCAATTGGCCTTTAGGAAGTACTGAGCTATTAAAACCTGTTGTTATGGTCAACCTATTAGGGGAGCATCTTGATGAGCTTTATAAAGAAATTCCCGCACTGACAGATTGGAAGATTCATTTATACGGGAAAAAGGAAGCGAAAATCAAGCGTAAGATGGGACATGTGACATTGCTGAGGGATTCAGTCGGAGAAGCCCTTGCTGAGGTCGATGCAAGCAGCATTTGGAATGGAGTTAAGGAAAAGATCGGAGGATAAAACATGATTGATCGTTACACAAGACCTGAAATGGGTGCAATTTGGACAGAAGAGAACCGCTTTAATGCTTGGCTGGAAGTTGAAATTTTAGCCTGTGAGGCATGGGCAGAATTGGGTGAAATCCCTAAAGAGGATGTAAAAAAGCTTCGTGAAAATGCATCATTCAACATTGAGCGAATTAAAGAAATTGAATTGGAAACACGACATGATGTGGTTGCTTTTACCCGTGCCGTTTCCGAGACCCTTGGTGAAGAGCGGAAATGGGTTCATTACGGCTTAACTTCAACAGACGTTGTCGACACAGCCTTATCCTATGTCTTGAAGCAGGCCAATGCCATACTGCTTAAAGACATTGAAAACTTTATTGAGATTTTAAAAAATAAAGCGATGGAACATAAATACACAGTCATGATGGGGCGTACCCACGGTGTTCATGCTGAGCCGACCACTTTCGGTTTAAAGCTTGCTCTTTGGCATGAGGAGATGAAACGGAATCTTGAACGCTTTAAACAGGCAGCAGAAGGCGTGGAGTTCGGGAAAATTTCCGGAGCGGTTGGTACCTATGCTAATATCAACCCGTTTGTTGAGCAATATGTGTGTGAAAAACTCGGAATTCAACCTGCACCGATTTCAACCCAGACATTGCAGCGCGATCGTCATGCATACTACATGGCTACACTTGCTTTAATTGCCACTTCCATTGAAAAGTTTGCAACGGAAGTCCGCGGCCTGCAAAAGAGTGAAACCCGTGAAGTAGAAGAGTTCTTTGCAAAAGGTCAAAAGGGTTCATCAGCAATGCCGCATAAACGTAATCCGATTGGATCTGAAAATATGACTGGGATGGCCCGCGTCGTTCGCGGATTCATGATGACTGCTTATGAAAATGTGTCATTATGGCATGAGCGCGATATTTCACATTCATCTGCAGAACGGATTATTTTACCTGATGCCACAATTGCTTTGAATTACATGTTAAACCGGTTCGGCAATATTGTGAAAAACTTAACGGTATTCCCTGAAAATATGAAGCGCAACATGGACCGTACACTAGGCTTGATTTATTCTCAACGCGTATTGCTTGCATTGATTGATAAAGGGCTGTCTCGTGAAGAGGCATATGATACGGTTCAGCCAAGAGCAATGGAAGCCTGGGAGAAACAGGTACCATTCCGAAGCTTGATTGAAGCAAATGAAAAAATTACATCTCTGCTTTCACCGGAAGAAATTGATGATTGCTTTGATTACAATTACCACCTGAAACATGTAGATATGATTTTCGACCGGCTTGGACTGAATGAGTAATATTAAATCGTTAAATTGTAGGATAATTGAATAGAGGAGCTGAAAAGCTCCTCCTGTATAACCAGAAGATTCCCAATATTAAAAAATCAGGAGTGACCAAAATGAAAGAATTGCTTTATGAAGGAAAAGCAAAGCGGATTTATACCACAGACGACGAACAGGTTGTACTTGTTGAGTACAAAGATTCAGCCACAGCCTTCAACGGGCAAAAAAAAGCAGAGATCAC
Source organism: Neobacillus mesonae (assembly GCF_023715155.1). Taxonomy (GTDB): domain Bacteria; phylum Bacillota; class Bacilli; order Bacillales; family Cytobacillaceae; genus Neobacillus; species Neobacillus mesonae_A. The sequence goes on along the minus strand of NZ_JAMBNQ010000028.1, from coordinate 62,111 downwards.
TGGCAAAGGCCGTTTGAATAACGAGATTACTAGTCTGCTATTTTCAAAGCTAAAAGAAAACGGAATTGAATCCCATTTTATCAAGCGGGTTTCTGAAACTGAACAGCTCGTGAAAAAGGTTACAATTATCCCTCTAGAAGTGGTTGTACGTAATACAGCGGCAGGGAGCCTGGCAAAAAGATTGGGAATCGAAGAAGGGAAACCATTATCAGCTCCAATGGTTGAATTTTATTTAAAGAATGATGATCTTGGCGATCCGCTTGTAACAAAAAGCCACATTCTTGAATTAAAAGCTGCAACAGCAGAGGAAATCAGCGAATTACGAGAAAAAGCTCTACAAATCAATGAATTCTTATCCCAATTCTTCTCTGAGTTAGGTATTCGTTTAATTGACTTCAAACTGGAATTTGGGAAAAACCAGGATGGGAACATCCTGCTTGCAGACGAAATTTCTCCCGACACATGCCGTCTATGGGAAAAAGAAACAAATAAAAAACTTGATAAAGACGTCTTCCGCCGCGATTTAGGAAGCCTTACACAAGCCTATGAAACTATTTTACAAAAACTTGGAGGTCATCAGCATGTATAAAGTTAAAGTATATGTTACATTACGGGAAAGTGTATTAGATCCGCAGGGAAAGGCCGTAACGAATTCATTAAATGCTTTAAATTATAAAGAAGTGACTGATGTCCGAATTGGTAAATACATGGAATTAAAAATTGAAAAATCTGAACGTGATATTGACGAAGTAATAAATGAAATTTGTTCAAAACTTCTCGCAAACCCTGTTATTGAGGACTATCGCTATGAAGTAGAGGAGAGTGTCGCACAGTGAAGTTTGCGGTAATTGTTTTTCCAGGATCCAATTGTGATATCGACATGTACCATGCAATCAAGGATGAACTTGGAGAAGAAGTGGAATATGTTTGGCATGATACAGATTCTTTAGAAGGATATGATGGAATTCTTCTTCCTGGCGGTTTTTCTTATGGAGATTACTTAAGATCAGGTGCAATCGCCCGATTCAGCAAGGTGATGAAAGAAGTCATCAAAGCAGCGGAAGCCGGAAAACCGGTGCTGGGCGTATGTAACGGATTCCAGATTCTTTTAGAGGCAGGACTTCTGCCAGGGGCAATGCGCAGAAATGAGAGTCTCTCGTTTATTTGTAAGCCGGTTCATTTAAAGGTTGCAAACAACCAAACCATGTTCTCTGCAGAATATCAAGAGGGGCAGTCCATCAGCATTCCTGTCGCCCATGGAGAAGGGAATTATTATTGTGACGCGGAAACATTGGCCAGCTTAAAAGCCAATAACCAAATTGTTTTTACTTATGAGCAAAACCCGAACGGAAGCTTAGAAGATATCGCCGGCATTATCAATGAAAAGGGCAATGTACTTGGCATGATGCCTCACCCTGAAAGAGCAGTTGATACCCTATTAGGAAGTGCAGACGGGCTGCAAATTTTTCAATCAATCGTAAAGACTTGGAGGGAAGCACATGTTGTTAAAGCATGAACCAAATCCGCAGCAGATTAAGACAGAGAAACTATACAAACAAATGGGTTTAACCGACGACGAATTTGCGATGGTTGAAGACATTCTCGGCCGCACACCGAACTGGACGGAAACAGGATTGTTTTCGGTTATGTGGTCAGAACACTGCAGCTATAAAAACTCCAAACCGGTTCTAAAGAAATTTCCGACAACAGGCGAAAAAGTTCTTCAAGGTCCTGGTGAAGGGGCAGGGATAGTAGATATCGGCGATGGTCAGGCAGTAGTTTTTAAAATTGAAAGCCATAACCACCCATCTGCTATCGAACCATATCAAGGTGCAGCAACGGGTGTCGGCGGAATTATCCGTGACATTTTTTCAATGGGTGCACGCCCAATTGCATCACTCAACTCCCTTCGTTTTGGCGAACTGGATTCTGCCCGTGTGAAATATCTTTTTAAAGAAGTTGTAGCAGGGATTGCCGGCTATGGTAACTGTATCGGTATTCCAACTGTCGGCGGTGAGGTACAGTTTGACCCATGCTATGAAGGAAATCCGCTTGTTAACGCAATGTGTGTGGGATTAATCAACCATGAAGATATTAAAAAAGGCCAGGCACACGGTCTTGGCAATACTGTCATGTATGTAGGGGCAAAAACAGGACGGGACGGTATTCATGGTGCTACTTTTGCCTCTGAAGAATTAACAGAGCAATCAGATGAGAAACGTCCGGCAGTACAGGTCGGCGACCCATTCATGGAAAAACTTCTCCTTGAAGCCTGCCTGGAGCTGATTCAATCAGATGCTCTAGTTGGTATTCAGGATATGGGAGCAGCGGGTCTTGCGAGCTCCTCTTCGGAAATGGCAAGTAAAGCGGGTATGGGACTCGAAATGAATCTTGACCTTGTACCACAGCGTGAAACAGGCATGACTCCTTATGAAATGATGCTTTCGGAATCACAAGAGCGCATGCTGATTGTAGTAAAAAAAGGAAGAGAACAAGAGATTGTAGATTTGTTTAAAAAATATGATCTGGATGCTGTGGCCATTGGAAAGGTAACAGATGATAAGCAATTCCGCCTTTATCATCAAGGAGAAGTTGTAGCAGACATTCCGGTTGATGCACTTGCTGAAGAGGCTCCGGTTTATCATAAGCCGTCAAAAGAGCCTGCTTACTTTGCCGAGTTCCAGGCAATGGAAAATGTCATTCCAGCGGTGAACGATGTAAAAGAAACCCTTGTACAGCTGTTAAGCCAGCCAACTATTGCCAGCAAGGAATGGGTTTATGAGCAATATGATTACATGGTACGGACAAACACAGTTGTTTCGCCAGGTTCAGACGCAGCAGTTATCCGCATTAGAGGAACAAAAAAGGCGTTGGCGATGACAACAGATTGTAACTCACGCTTTGTTTACCTTGATCCGGAAACAGGCGGAAAAATCGCAGTGGCGGAAGCAGCACGTAATATTGTCTGCTCTGGTGCAGAACCATTAGCCATTACAGATAACCTAAACTTCGGCAACCCGGAAAAACCTGAGGTATTCTGGCAGATTGAAAAAGCAGCTGATGGCATCAGTGAGGCATGCCGTGTTCTCAAAACTCCAGTTATCGGCGGGAATGTCTCTTTATATAACGAAACAAGCGGTACAGCCATCTATCCAACGCCGGTTATCGGGATGACAGGGCTTGTTACCGATATTGACCATATCACAACGCAACAATTCAAAAACAATGGCGACCTTATTTATTTAGCGGGGGAAACAAAACCGGAGTTTGGCGGCAGTGAACTTCAAAAGCTGCTCAACAATGGAAAAGTTTTTGGCAAGGCTCCAGAGTTAAATATTCTTCTTGAAAAAGAAAGACAGGACCAAGTCTTATCAGCGATTCGTGCAGGCGTTGTACAATCCGCACATGACTTATCAGAAGGCGGCTTGAGTGTTGCTCTTGCAGAATCTTTATTCGGCAGCGAAAAGCTTGGTGCAAAAGTAACAATCAGCGGCGATTCAGTCACTGCCTTATTTAGTGAGTCACAATCCCGTTTCTTATTAACAGTCAAAAAAGAAGACCAAGAGAAATTTGAGAGTTTAGTAGAAGCAGAGTTAATTGGGGAAGTAAATCAAACAGGCAGCTTACAAGTCTTTGCCGAGGGAGAAATCAGACTTGAGGCAGAGGTTGAAGAACTAGAGGCAGCCTGGAAAGGGGCCATCCCATGCTTACTGAAATCAAGGGATTAAACGAGGAGTGCGGCGTCTTTGGTGTCTGGGGACATGAAGACGCTGCCCGGTTAACCTATTATGGACTTCATGCCCTTCAACACCGAGGACAGGAAGGAACAGGAATTGTTGTTTCTGACGGCCAAAAGCTTAAATGTGTAAAAGGCGAGGGGCTGGTAACAGAAATTTTCACCTCAGATAAAATGGCGCAATTAACCGGTACAGCAGCAATCGGCCATGTCCGTTATGCGACAGCAGGCGGCGGGGGCTACGAAAATGTACAGCCGCTCCTTTTCCATTCTCAAAGCGGCAGCTTGGCATTAGCGCATAATGGCAATTTAGTAAATGTCAACTCGTTAAAACATCAGCTGGAAGCACAGGGGAGTATTTTTCAAACAAGCTCTGATACAGAAGTATTAGCACATTTAATTAGAAGAAGCGGTTATATCGACAAAAAAGACCAAGTGAAAAGCGCCCTTTCGGTGTTAAAAGGGGCCTATGCTTACTTAATCATGACTGAAACAGAATTAATGGTGGCTCTTGATCCACATGGATTAAGACCGTTATCACTTGCTGCTCTTGGCGATTCCTATATCGTGGCTTCAGAAACTTGTGCTTTTGATGTAATTGGGGCGGAATACATCCGTGATATTCAGCCTGGTGAATTATTGATAATTAATGATGAAGGATTAAAGTCAGAACAGTTTGCTGTCAGCTCAACGAAGAGTATGTGTATGATGGAATATGTTTATTTTTCAAGACCTGACAGTAATATTCTTGGTTTCAATGTCCATACGGCACGTAAAAATATGGGTAAACGTTTGGCAGTTGAAGCTCCGATTGAAGCTGACGTGGTAACTGGAGTTCCTGATTCAAGTATATCAGCGGCCATTGGTTATGCCGAAGCATCCGGAATTCCCTATGAAATGGGGTTAATTAAGAATAAGTATGTAGGCAGGACATTTATTCAGCCGACACAGTCGCTGAGAGAGCAGGGCGTGAAAATGAAGCTCTCGGCAGTGCGCGGGGTTGTAGAAGGAAAGCGTGTTGTCATGGTGGATGACTCCATTGTCCGCGGCACCACAAGCAGAAGAATTGTCAGAATGTTAAAAGATGCAGGTGCAACAGAGGTCCATGTGGTCATCAGTTCACCGCCGATTAAAAATCCATGCTACTACGGAATTGATACTTCTTCGAAAGAAGAATTAATTGCTTCTGATAAATCAGTTGAAGAAATCCGTGAAATTATTGGTGCTGATTCATTAACATTCTTAAGCGTTAAGGGAATGGTTGAAGCTCTCGGACAGACAGAAGGAGCCCATGGCTTCTGCCTTGGCTGTTTTACAGGAAATTATCCAACAGAAATCTATCCAGATACACTTCAGTATTATTACCAAAGGGGGTAAACGGCTGTGGCAAATGCATACAAACAAGCAGGCGTTGATATCGAAGCAGGTTATGAAGCAGTGGAAAGAATGAAAAAGCATGTCCAAAAAACAGCCAGGGCCGGTGTCATTGGCAGTCTTGGCGGCTTTGGCGGGATGTTCGATCTATCATCATTGAATTTAAAAGAACCTGTACTGGTATCCGGTACCGATGGGGTTGGTACCAAAATTATGCTTGCTTTCATGATGGACCGCCACGATACAATCGGCATTGATGCCGTGGCCATGTGTGTGAATGATATTGTGGTTCAAGGTGCGGAGCCGCTTTACTTTTTAGATTATATTGCCTGCGGAAAAGCAGAACCTGCCAAGATTGAAGCAATTGTTAAAGGAGTGGCGGAAGGCTGCGCACAGGCTGGCTGCGCATTAATCGGCGGGGAAACGGCAGAAATGCCGGGACTTTACCGTGAAGATGAATACGACCTTGCTGGTTTTTCCGTTGGTGCCTGCGAGAAGAAACAACTTGTTACGGGTGAAAATATTATGCCGGGAGATGTACTGATTGGCCTTGCGTCAAGCGGTATTCACAGCAATGGCTATTCATTGGTCAGAAAAGTATTTAACAACTGGTCACTGCTGGAATTTGTAGATGAACTCGAGTGCACATTAGGAGATGAACTGTTAAAACCAACAAGGATTTATGTGAAATCGATTTTGTCTGCGTTAAAGAAATTCGATCTTAAAGGAATGGCTCATATTACCGGCGGCGGTTTTATTGAAAACATTCCACGCATGCTGCCGGCTGGACTTGGTGCAGAACTGGATGAAAAGAGCTGGTATATTCCTTCTATTTTTAAATTGATTTCCGAGGTTGGCCAAATTGATTATAAAGAGATGTATAATATTTTTAATATGGGAATTGGAATGGTGATTGCTGTCCGCCGCGAGGACGCTGCAGCCGTTATGTCTCATTTTGAAGAATGTGGTGAAACGGTATATGAAATGGGCGTTGTTACAGAGCAAGAAGGAATTGTTATTAATGGACGCGGTGGACGCCGATGAAAAATATTGCGATCTTTGCATCAGGAAGCGGAAGTAACTTTCAAGCCATTTCCGAGGCTGTTCAAGCGGGTCATATTGAGGCGAATATTTCTCTTCTTGTTTGTGACCAGCCTGGTGCTTATGTGATTGAACGAGCAAGGACAGCTAAAATTCCATCATTTGTATTTCGTGCGAAGGATTATCAAAACAAAGAGGATTATGAAAAGGAAATTGCTCTCCTCTTACGCAATCGAAACGTCGAATGGATTGTCCTTGCCGGCTATATGCGCTTAATCGGGCCGACATTATTAAAACAATACGAGGGTCGAATTGTCAATATTCATCCTTCCCTTTTGCCGAACTTTCCTGGTAAGGATGCTATTGGCCAGGCACTGGCTGCAGGGGCGCAATGGACAGGGGTAACCATCCATTATGTGGATGCGGGAATGGATACGGGTCCGATTATTGCTCAGGAACGAACGAGGCTGGAAGCAAATGAGACCAGAGAAAGTTTACAACAAAAGATTCAAGCGATAGAACACAAACTATACCCATCAATTCTGCAAATGCTGCTAACAATAGGAGATGTTAAACATGACGAAAAAACGCGCGCTTATTAGTGTTTCAGACAAAAATGGAGTTGGAGAATTTGCAAAAGCACTTGCTGACTTAGGATTTGAGATTATCTCAACAGGCGGTACGAAAAAGATGCTTCAAGAACAAGGTATTCCTGTTCTAAGTGTGAGTGAAGTGACAGGTTTTCCGGAAATTCTTGAAGGACGGGTGAAAACATTAAATCCATTTATTCATGGCGGCTTGCTTGCCAAGCTGGATGATGAAGAACATCAACAACAGCTGGAGGAACACGGGATTGATCCAATTCAAGTGGTATGTGTGAATCTTTACCCATTCCAGCAAACGATTGAAAAGCCGGATGTAACTGTAGCGGATGCGATTGAAAATATCGATATCGGCGGGCCGTCCATGCTGCGTTCCTCTGCGAAAAATCATCAATTTGTAACGGTTGTGGTAGACCCGGCAGATTATGAAACGGTTCTGACTGAATTAAAGAACTCTGGTGAAACAACACTTGGAACCCGCAGAAAGCTTGCAGCTAAAGTATTCCGTCATACAGCAGCCTATGATGCCCTTATTGCTGAATACATGACCAATCTTGCTGGTGAAGAAACTCCTGAAAAGTTAACTGTTACTTATGATTTAAAACAAACTCTTCGTTATGGGGAAAACCCGCACCAAAAGGCTGCATTTTACCGGAAGCCGCTTGGCTCGACTTTCTCTATTGCGTATGCGGAGCAGCTCCATGGAAAAGAGTTATCTTACAATAATATCAATGATGCGGATGCAGCATTGCAAATCGTAAGAGAGTTCCAAGATCCAGCAGCGGTTGCAGTAAAACATATGAACCCATGCGGAGTCGGTACTGGAAAAACAGTTTTTGATGCATTTGAAAAAGCATTTGCGGCAGATCCAGTATCCATTTTTGGCGGTATTATTGCATTTAACCGTGAAGTAGATGCTCAAACAGCGCATAAACTTCATGAAATTTTCTTAGAAATTATTATTGCCCCATCATTCTCAGATGAAGCAATGGAAATTTTAACAACGAAGAAAAAGAACTTGCGGTTATTAACGATTCCATTCGGCCAAGAGCAAAAGGCGGAAGAAAGAATGGTAACAGTTGAAGGCGGACTGCTTGTCCAAGACCGTGACCGCTATACATTAGAAGATGCTTCTATCACGGTTCCAACGAAGAGAGAACCTACTCCTGAAGAGTGGGAAGCATTAAAACTTGGCTGGAAAGTTGTAAAACATGTGAAATCTAATGCTATTGTCGTTTCTGATAAGGATATGACACTTGGTATCGGTGCCGGACAGATGAATCGTGTCGGTTCAGCGGAAATTGCATTGAAGCAGGCTGGAGCAAAAGCAGAGGGAGCAGCCCTTGCATCAGATGCCTTCTTCCCAATGGATGACACTGTTGAAGCAGCAGCAAAAGCAGGCATTACAGCGATCATTCAACCTGGCGGCTCGATTAAAGATGCTGACTCCATTAAAAAAGCTGATGAATATGGCATTGCCATGGTATTTACTGGAGTCAGACATTTTAAACACTAAGAAATAGTGCTGATTTTAAAATTGCAAATAATATCGTTCGAAAACGTTAATATAAGGGTCCCATTCTTTAATAGGACCCTTTCATTCGCTCATAAAACATTAAAATTCGCTAATTAAGCAGATGAATGAACGGAGGTGGGCAGCAGTGAAGGTTTTAATCATAGGACGCGGCGGCCGTGAGCATGCCATTTGCAGGAAAGTCAGTGAAAGTCCGCTTGTGGAAAAAGTGTTCGCAGCACCCGGAAACCCTGGGATGACAGATGTAGCAGAGCTTGTTGCGATTGATGAATCCAACCATGAACAGCTGCTTCAATTTGCTAAAGATTCGGATGTAGGGTTAACTATCATCGGTCCTGAAGTTCCGCTTTTAGCGGGATTAGCTGATGAGTTCCATGCTGCAGGGTTAAAAGTGTTCGGCCCTCAAAAAGCAGCTGCTGAAATTGAAGGAAGCAAATCGTTTGCAAAAGAATTAATGAAAAAGTACCAAATCCCTACGGCTGATTATGCAGTATTTACTTCTTTTGAAGAGGCCCGCCAGTGTGTGGAGGAAAAAGGCGCCCCTATCGTTATTAAAGCTGACGGTTTGGCCGCCGGAAAAGGTGTAACAGTTGCCATGACGAAAGAAGAGGCATTAGAAAGCCTTGAAGAAATGCTTGTAAGTGAAAAATTCGGAGAAGCATCCTCTCGAGTGGTAATTGAGGAATTTTTGAGCGGCGAGGAATTTTCATTAATGGCTTTTGTCAACGGAGAAGTTGTTATACCGCTTGAAATCGCCCAAGACCATAAGCGGGCATTTGATGGTGATAAAGGACCAAATACTGGTGGAATGGGGGCATATTCTCCGGTTCCACAGATTGGTTTTGAAACTGTGAACACCGCTATAGATACAATTTTGATTCCTGCTGCCAAAGCAATGGTGCAGGAGGGCAGAAGTTTCTGCGGAATCTTATATGCCGGTCTGATTAAAACAGATAAAGGGCCAAAAGTTATTGAATTTAATGCCCGCTTCGGCGACCCGGAAACCCAGGTAGTATTGCCGAGACTTGAATCGGATTTGGTGGAAGTCATTTTAGATCTTTTAAATGGGGGTACACCTGTCCTCAAATGGGATACGCAGGCCATGTTAGGGGTGGTTGCAGCTTCCAATGGTTATCCTGAAAGCTATCAAAAAGGAGCAGTTCTAAGTGATTTAGAAAAAATCGATGAGTATGTATTCCATGCCGGTACTGCCCAAAATGATGCTGGTGAATTTGTAACAGCCGGCGGCAGGGTTCTCCTTGTTGGGGCCAAAGCTGCAGGACTGGAAGAAGCACAGAAGAAAGTGTACAAAGAACTTGAAAAATTAAACTGTGACGGCGTTTTCTACCGAAAGGATATCGGATGGAAAGCAATTGCAGCTTCTGTTCAGGCATAAATTTGAAACGCGGATAACTGTGCCAAATTCGCGGATAATGTGAATGTAAACGCGGATAAGTGAATCAAATCCGCGGATAATGCTTAAAAATCCACGGATAATACAAAAATCGGGCTCCGAATTATCGGGCCCGATTTTTTGAACGGCGCTTGAATGCGTAAAAGAGGGCGATGATACCGCCAATTAATAAAATATAGACAAAAGCTGAATGGACTAACCAATCCATTTGTTATCGACTTCCTTTCCAAAGGACTTTTTTATAAAGGAGCAGTCCTGGATTTTTAAAAAATGATTATGATGGTGAGAGTTGAAAATTGATATTTCTTTTGATTCCGTTCGCGTACCTGTTAGAAGAACAGAAGCTGCGCAATTTCCCCGGGATCCGTTCTCATGAATCCGTTATAAGAACAAGAACTGAGATATTATCCCAGAATTAGTTCTCATGGACCCGTTATTAGACCAGAAACGGCGTTAATACCCAGAATCCGTTCTCATGAATCCGTTATGAGAACAAGAACTGCAATATTACCTCAGAAACAGTTCTCAAGGACCCTTTATGAGAATAGGAAAGGAGTTAATACCCCGGAATCCGTGAATCCGTGATGAGAACAAGAACTGCGATATTACCCAGAATTAGTTCTCATGAACCTTTTATGAGAACAGGAAAGGAGTTAATACCCCGGAATCAATTCTCATGAACCGGTCATGAGAACAAGAAAAGTTTTTATACGCCCACCCCAGTTCTCATAACCCCGATCAAGCCTATTTCTTGAACAAAAGCAAATTAACTTGGATTCTGAGTCATAACCTCATCATTCAGCCCTTCCATCCCATCCATGGAAGCAGACTCTGAAGATTTTTCAGTTGAAGAGGTATAACTTTTAATCGGCTCCATGACTGGGCATTTTTCATACATAGCTGTCACTGGACAGTAACGGACAATCCCTTCTGCTACTTTCATTGCCCCGCAGATGGCCACAAGCAAATAGGAGTCCCGCCAAGGCCGTTTCACTAATTTTGCTGTACACCAAGTCAGGATGGTCAACCCTGCAGTAATCCGAATTAATGCATTTAATATACCAATATTTGGTTTGATATTCATGATGTTCACTCCTTCACAAAATGTTTACAATATTTATCAATTCTTTACTGCGTTAAACTAAAAAATATGATAGTATAGTAACTAAGGAATCTTTGTAAGGGTTTTCTTTTTTATATAATCAAACTTTTAAAATAGATCAGACACACATATAAGGGAGGGACTTCACATGCTGGAACAACGCTATCGTTGGAAAAACAAACATTTACGCACGCATGTGGGCGTTTTAGATGGAGCTGTATCACCTACCATCTTATTAAAAAATGCAACTTATCTAAATCAAACGTTTCGGAAATGGATGAAGGGCAACATTTGGATTTATAATGATCGGATTGTTTATGTGGGCGATAACTTACCGCCATATTTGGATAACTGTGAAATTATCGATTGTACAGATCAATTTCTTGTTCCTGGATATATTGAACCGCATGCTCATCCGTTTCAATTATATAATCCCCATACACTTGCGGAATATGCATCACAGTTTGGAACAACAACCATCATCAATGATAATATGCATATGGCTTTAAACTTCAAAGATAAGGAAGCGTTTTCATTATTACGAGACCTTCGGCGGATACCAACCACGATGTATTGGTGGTGCCGTTTTGACTCTCAAACAGAACTTCAACATGAAGAAGAAACTTTTTCACATAGTAAAATTAAATCCTGGCTTGAGTATGACGGTGTCCTGCAAGGCGGAGAATTAACAGGATGGCCAAAGCTTCTTGACGGTGATGACATGATGCTTCACTGGATTCAGGAGGCAAAAAGGATGGGGAAGAAAATTGAGGGGCATTTCCCTGGGTCTTCAGAAAAAACGCTTGCAAAACTGAAGCTTCTTGGTGCGGATTGCGATCATGAAGCCATTAATGGGGAAGAGGTTTATGACCGTTTAATGCAGGGATATATGGTGTCATTAAGACATTCATCTATCCGCCCGGATCTTCCCAATTTATTAGATGATATGAAACGACTCGGCATTGACGCATATGATCGTCTAATGTTTAACACGGATGGTTCTTCATCGCCTTTTTACGAGAATGGAATTAACGATATGATGATCCGGATTGCGATTGAAAAAGGGATTCCGGTAATCGATGCCTATAATATGGCAACAGTTAACATCGCCAGGTATTACAATATTGATCATTTACATGGTAATATAGCAACTGGCCGTGTCGCAAATATTAACTTTTTATCAAGCGTGGAAGACCCTACTCCTGTCTCCGTTTTAGCCAAAGGAAAATGGGTAAAGCGTGATGGAATAAAGGTTGAAAATACCTATGCTGCTGTAAATTGGAGCCAGTATGGTTTGAAACCATTAGAAATAAAATGGAATTTAACAATGGATGACCTGCAATTTTCTATGCCTTTTGGAATAAAAATGGAGAATTCAGTCATAACCAAGCCATATTCCATTGCCATTGATGTTTCCGGTGATCAGCTGCCAACTGACCATGATGAAAGTTTTTTCACCCTGCTTGACCGAAATGGACATTGGAGGATTAATACTTTATTAAAGGGCTTCACTTCTAAAGTCAGTGCATTGGCAAGCTCGTTTTCCAATACAGGGGATATTATTTTGATTGGAAAAAATAAGCAGGATATGATTTTTGCTTTTAATAGAATGAAAGAATTAGGCGGAGGAATTGTTTTAGTAGAAAATGGAGAAGTCGTGTGTGAAGTGCCGCTGCCATTGGGGGGGACGATGTCAGATCTTCCTATTGAAGAGCTGATGGTTCAAGAAAAAAGGCTATTTGCTGAGCTGACAGAACGCGGCTATGCTTTTAATGATCCTATTTACAGTTTATTGTTCTTTTCATCCACACATTTACCATATATTCGCGTGACACAGCAGGGAATGTATGATGTAATGAATAAAACAGTACTCTTTCCGACAATAATGCGTTAAAATATAAGTACGGTACAGAACTAAAGTAAAAAGGCTTCCTGCCAGATGGAAATGAGGTGTTCCTTGAATGAAAAAATGGGCTGCCGCTGCAGCCGCTGTTCTTCTATTGCTTTCAGGATGCAATAAGGAACAGGTGAAGGCACCGGAATCGAAAGAAAAACCAGCTGAACAAGCCGTGGAAAAAGAAACGCCAAAGACACAGTCTATGTATTCCTTTCCGTTAACAGGCATGGGGACTGAAAAAGAGCCTGATCAAAGGGCTGTTGCGGTGATGATTAATAATCACCCCAAGGCAAGGCCGCAATCAGGTTTAACGAAAGCTGACGTGGTTTACGAAATTCTTGCAGAAGGGGATATCACACGTTTCCTTGCTGTTTTTCAAAGTGAAAGGCCGAAAAATATTGGACCTGTCAGGAGTGCAAGGGATTACTATATTGAATTAGCAAAGGGTTTGAATGCTCTTTATATTGCCCACGGTTATAGTCCAGAAGCTAAGAAGATGCTAAACAGCAATTATATTGATAATTTGAACGGAATGGTCTATGATGGTACTTTGTTTAAACGGTCCAAAACTCGAAAAGCACCGCATAATTCCTATATAACGTATAACAATATTCTAAAGGGCGCAAAGCAGAAAAAGTATACAATGAAATCATTGCCGCCAAGCTTTCAATTTTTAACAAATGAAGAAAGTAAAAATATAACCGGCAATGAAGCGGATTCGGTTAATATTACGTATTCCAAGGGCGGTATTTCGGATTCCTCGTTTATATATGACAGCAAGCTTGGTAAATTTAAACGGTATTCCGGAGGCAAACAAACGGTCGATTTAAACACGAATGACCCTGTTTTAGTCGATAATGTTTTGATTATTGAGGCCGTTCACCGGTTCATTGATTCTTATGGACGCCGGGACATTGACTTAACATCAGGCGGCAAGGGGTATTTAATCCAAAAGGGAAAGCTGATGAAAGTGGATTGGGAAAATCGCGATGGCTTAATTATTCCGGTGAAGAATGGGCAAGAAATAGGAATGGTACCAGGTAAAACATGGGTTAATGTAGTGCCGACAAAACCAGGTCTAGAAAAAAGTGTTTCATTTCATGGCTTAAAGGAGTAAAAAATAATGCAAATTGATAAATTGCGAGGTAAAGAGCTTGACCAGTTATTTAAGGCAGTTCTTTCATTAAAGGATCTTGAAGAGTGTTATCGATTTTTTGACGATTTATGCACCATTAATGAGATTCAATCATTAGCCCAGCGTCTGGATGTTGCCAGAATGCTTCGCGAAGGAAATACGTACCACAAAATTGAGACCGAAACAGGTGCAAGCACAGCAACCATCTCAAGGGTAAAACGCTGCTTGAATTTTGGTAACGACACCTATGAAATGGTGCTTGAACGGCTCAAAGAAGATAATACAAATGAAGAGGAATAAATTAGCCGGAGATAACGAATCTTCGGTTTTTTCTTTTTGAAGGGTAACAGCTGCTATTATAAAAAAAGAGAGGCGGGTGTTTAAAGCTGCAGATATAATTGGCAAACTCGCAGATAAGTGACTAATTTTGCAGATATATTGGACTAAATTGCAGATAAGTGACTGAAAGCTGCAGATATATTGTAAGTTCACAGATAAGCGTCCGAAATTCGCAGATATATTGGAAAAACCTGCAGATAAGCGTCCGAAACCCGCAGATATATTGGACAACCCGCAGATAAATAACCAATATACGCGGATAGCCATCCCCGCCCCTATATATTTCCAACACTAGATTTATTGTTTTCTTTTTGAATCGATTGAGCAAATGCTATAATGGTGTAATGGAAATGAATATGGGAGGATTTAATAGATGTACGATGTTAGCCAGTGGCGCCATGTGTTTAAACTCGACCCTAATAAGGAAATTTCGGACGAAAAACTTGAAAAAATATGTGAATCTGGAACGGATGCTGTGATTGTCGGGGGAACAGACGGAGTTACACTTGATGGTGTTTTGAATTTAATGGCGAAAATTCGCCGCTATACAGTTCCATGCGTATTAGAGGTTTCCAGTATTGAGACGGTTACTCCAGGTTTTGACCTTTATTTTATTCCAACCGTCCTGAACAGCAGTGATCCTAAATGGGTTACCGGATTGCACCATGAAGCTGTAAAAGAATTTGGCGAAATCATGAACTGGGATGAGATTATCATGGAAGGCTATTGCATCCTTAATGATGAGTGCAAAGCGGCCCAGCTGACAACGGCCAATACCCATCTATCATCAGATGAAGTAAAGGCATATGCAATGATGGCTGATAAAATGTTTCATCTGCCAATCTTCTATTTGGAATATAGCGGAAAGTACGGGGATCCGGCTATAGCGGCTGAGGTGAAAACGACACTTGAGGATACGGTTCTTTTTTACGGAGGCGGTATTTCAACATTCGAACAAGCCCAGGAAATGGCTGAGCATGCCGATGTCATTGTGGTTGGCAATGCTCTCTATGAGGACTTCGACAAAGCATTAGAAACAATCAAAGCTGTACGCTGAAAAAATGCTTGCGTACGAAATAAAAGATAAAGTGAAACTTCCCTCAGTATGGGTTTTCTTCATCTCCCACTGAGGGTTAGCTGAACCAATCGGACCTTTACGGGCAGTTCATCTTCTGTCCAGCTTCTTTATTTACTCATAATATGTGGTGGGAGCCCTGCTGCCCGTTGAGGCGGGATAAAATAAGAATATATGTTAGTAATGGTGGTGGAATAATTGCAATACTTAACTGATAAACTTTTAAATGGTTTGAACCCTGAACAGCAGAAGGCAGTTAAAGCAACAGACGGACCGCTGCTTATAATGGCTGGTGCGGGCAGTGGTAAAACAAGAGTATTAACGCACCGAATTGCTTACCTTATTGTAGAAAAACGTGTCAATCCTTATAATATTTTAGCGATTACCTTTACCAACAAGGCTGCACGTGAAATGAAAGAAAGGATTGCTAAAATGATGGGCGGCGTATCAGAGGAAATTTGGATTTCTACTTTTCACTCGATGTGCGTTAGAATATTACGCCGGGATATTGACCGGATTGGCTTTAACCGCAATTTTACAATCCTCGACACAACTGATCAGCAATCAGTGATTAAAGGGATTTTAAAAGATAAAAATATTGATCCGAAAAAATTTGACCCAAGGGCTATTCTCGGCACGATCAGTTCTGCGAAGAACGAATTGGTGGACCCTGAGGAATATGCTAAAATGTCCGGCGGCTATTATGAACAAACTGTAAGTGATGTATACGAAGAATATCAAAAACGCCTGCGTAAAAATCAGGCCCTCGACTTTGATGACCTGATCATGAAAACTATTCAGTTATTTCAGCGGGTACCAGAAGTGCTGGAATATTATCAGCGTAAATTTCAATATATTCACGTCGATGAGTATCAAGATACAAACAGAGCACAGTATATGCTCGTAAAGCTGTTGGCCAACCGCTTTCAAAATCTATGTGTGGTCGGGGACTCAGACCAGTCTATCTATCGCTGGCGGGGCGCCGATATTGCGAATATCCTTTCATTCGAAAAGGATTATCCTAATGCAACGGTTATTCTTCTAGAGCAAAACTATCGTTCAACGAAACGAATCCTGCTTGCGGCCAATAAGGTAATTGAACACAATTTTAACCGTAAGGCGAAGAATCTTTGGACCGAAAACCCTGAGGGGAATAAAATTGTTTATTACCGTGCTGACAGCGAGCAGAGTGAAGCACAGTTTGTTGCTGGAAAAATTAAAGAATTGGGCAGGGATAAATATAAACTTTCTGATATTGCGATTCTTTACCGCACAAACGCCCAGTCGCGTGTTATGGAGGAAGTTTTATTAAAATCAAATATTGAGTACCAAATTGTCGGCGGAACAAAGTTCTACGACCGTAAAGAAATTAAGGACATGCTGGCATATTTACGGTTAATCTCTAATCCAGATGATGACATCAGCCTGCAAAGGATTATTAATGTGCCAAAACGGGGCATTGGTTCGACTTCTTTAGATAAAATTACGAACTTTGCAGCAATTCATGATCTGTCTATTTACCAGGCACTTGACTCGATTGAACTGATGGGGTTAAGTCCCAAAATTACAAAGGCTGCAAGAGAATTTCGGGATTTAATTAACAATTATACGCGAATGCAGGAGTATCTCTCTGTTACGGAATTAGTTGAAGAGGTATTAGAAAAAACAGGTTATACAGAAATGCTTAAGGCTGAGAAGTCACTGGAAGCACAGAGCCGTTTGGAAAACCTTGAGGAATTTTTATCTGTCACGAAAAACTTCGAAGAGGTAAACGAAGATAAATCACTTGTTGCGTTTTTAACAGACTTAGCTTTAGTAGCGGATATCGATTCGATGGATGATGAAGAAGAGAAGGCGGAATCTGTTGTCTTGATGACCTTGCATTCAGCCAAAGGTCTGGAATTCCCGGTTGTCTTTTTAATCGGGATGGAAGAAGGTGTCTTCCCTCATAACCGTTCATTGACTGAAGAGGCAGAAATGGAAGAAGAGCGCCGCCTTGCTTATGTCGGTATTACAAGGGCAGAACAAAATTTATACCTTACCAATGCCCAGATGAGAACCTTGTTTGGCCGTACCAACATGAATCCAGCATCACGCTTTATCAGCGAAATTCCTGAAGATCTGATAGAAGGAGTTGAGGCTGAAAGAAAATCCCCATTTGGTTCAAGACCATTTGGAAGAACAGATTCCTCTTCGTTTGGAACATCCAGAACAACCAGATCTTCTGCAGGTTCTCCTGCTGCACCAAGAAAACCAGTCATGCGCCCAGTCTCAACAGGAGGAGAAGGTGTGGACTGGAAGGTCGGCGATAAAGCTCAACATGGAAAATGGGGAGTTGGAACGGTGGTCAGTGTGAAAGGAGAAGGAGAAAGCACAGAGCTTGATATTGCATTTCCAAGTCCAGTTGGGGTCAAGCGGCTTCTGGCAAAATTCGCTCCCATCCAAAAAGCGTAATTTCAGGGAGTATTCCATTTTTATGTGTAACGAATTCTTATGAAACTGAGTCCAATCTGATGTGATGGTTTGGAAAAGGGGCGGAGTGCTGCAAAAATACGTCTGTAATAAATTTATTTGCGCAGGATATTGCGGCCTGCCTGTTCATACCGTCTTGATTGGCAGGGAATGTTCTCTGAATGCTTTTTCATCGTAAACAGTGGTATGCTCAACATATTAGTTTTAGAAAGGGCTGGATGTATGGACCTTCAAACGGCTGAAGCAAAAATAAAGGAATTAAGAAATTTATTAAACCAATATGGCTATGAATATTACGTACTGGATAAACCGTCGGTGCCGGATGCGGAATATGACCGTCTGATGCAGGAACTGATTGTATTGGAAGAACAGTTTCCAGAATTAAAAACCCCCGATTCTCCAACAGTTCGCGTCGGAGGATCAGTACTTGATATGTTCGAAAAAGTGGAACACCGCATTCCAATGTTAAGTTTAGGGAACGCCTTTAATGAACAGGATTTACGGGATTTTGACCGCAGAGTACGCCAGAGTGTCGGCGATCATGTTTCCTACGTATGTGAACTGAAAATTGACGGACTGGCAGTTTCTCTACGATACGAAGATGGTCTGTTTGTTCAGGGCTCGACACGCGGTGACGGGACCATTGGTGAGGATATCTCTGAGAATTTAAAGACCATTAAATCGGTCCCGCTGCGTCTAAAGGAGCCAATTTCCATCGAAGTACGCGGTGAAGCTTTCATGCCAAAGCGTTCCTTTGAAGCATTAAATGAAGCAAGACGTGAACGCGGTGAAGAACAGTTTGCTAACCCTAGAAATGCAGCGGCAGGATCACTAAGGCAGCTTGATCCCAAAATTGCTGCATCAAGACGTCTGGACACCTTTTTGTATGCAATAGGCAATCCTGAGGTAATTAGGGCATCGACACATAGCGGAGGTCTCGATTACCTTGATAAGCTTGGTTTTAAAACAAATAAAGAGCGGCGCAAATGTGCATCCATTGATGATGTGATTGAATATGTCAATGGCTGGGTTGAAAAGCGTCCACATCTTCCCTATGAAATTGATGGGATCGTAGTGAAGGTAGACTCACTCGCTCAGCAGGAAGAGCTGGGGACTACGGCAAAAAGTCCGCGCTGGGCGATTGCCTATAAATTCCCTGCTGAAGAGGTTGTCACGACGCTTCTAAATATTGAACTTAGTGTCGGCAGGACAGGCGTCATAACTCCAACAGCCATTCTTACGCCGGTTAAAGTGGCAGGGACAACGGTTCAGAGAGCTTCCCTCCATAATGAAGATCTTATCCGCGAAAAGGATATTAAAATTGGTGATAAGGTTGTCATTAAAAAGGCCGGCGATATCATTCCGGAAGTGGTGAATGTCCTGGCCGATCAGCGGACTGGGGAAGAGGTCGATTTTCACATGCCGACACATTGTCCGGAGTGTGAAAGTGAGCTTGTCCGATTGGATGGAGAGGTTGCATTACGCTGTATTAATCCGAAGTGCCCAGCCCAGATACGCGAGGGGCTGATTCACTTTGTTTCCCGTGATGCCATGAATATTGACGGTCTTGGTGAAAAAGTCATCAGTCAGCTGTTTAAAGAAAAATTAATCAACGATGTGGCGGATATTTATAGGCTCACCCGTGAGCAGCTGTTAGCATTAGAAAGAATGGGTGAAAAATCTGTTTCAAACCTGCTGGCAGCCATCGAAGCATCGAAGAGTAATTCGCTTGAAAAGCTGTTGTTTGGACTTGGAATCCGACATGTCGGAGCAAAAGCAGCGAAAACACTGGCACTTGAATTTGGATCAATGGATCAGCTTGCCTCTGCCTCAAAAGAGGAGCTGATTGCCATCAATGAAATTGGCGATAAGATGGCCGATTCCATTGTCAGCTTTTTTGAACAGGAAGAAGCAAAGGAGCTTATTCAGGAATTAAAGTCTTTTGGTGTAAATATGGAATATAAAGGGGCAAAACCTGTCTCGCCAGCTGAATCTGATTCAATTTTTGCCGGGAAAACAGTTGTCCTTACTGGGAAACTTGAACAGTTGACAAGAAATGAAGCGAAGGAAAAAATTGAAGCCCTCGGCGGTAATGTGGCCGGCAGCGTCAGCAAAAAAACCCATTTGGTTGTTGCAGGGAGCGATGCGGGTTCGAAGCTGGCAAAGGCACAAGAATTAGGAATTGAAGTGTGGGATGAAGAGAAAATGCTGGAGGAACTAAATAAGTAAGAGGTGTTCACAATTTTATGAGAAAGCTCTCATTGCTTACCCTTATACTTGTTTTTTTGCTAAGTGCCTGCGCACCGAATTTTGGAAATTCGAATGAAGAGGTTCAGACAAAGGAAAAAACAAAGGGGAAAGCCATTATTCCAAAATATAATATTTCAGACAAGTATTATCGGACGATTTTACCCTTTAAACCAGCGGAAGCCAGAGGACTTGTCGTTAATAATATCAATACAAGATATGATTTGAATGAATTTGAAATGGGTTTAATGCGTATTGCCCAGCACAGCTTTGATACGGACAAATATTATTTCCGCGAGGGGCAGGAAATTAAAGCAGAAACCGTTCAATTATGGTTAAACCGAAAATATACGAAAGAGCAATTAAAGGAAAATAAACTGAAGGCATCTCAAAATATTGGCTTGAATCCGGTTAATACAGGTACAGTTGCCAATCCAAGTTCACCTATCTATTTAGCTCATATATTGGAGCATGATTATCTAACGAAGGATGATAAAGGAAATGTAAAATTAGGCGGTGTTACGATTGGTCTGGCAATGAACTCAACCTATTATTATAAGGTGCCTGTCGGTGGCGGGACACTTCAAAAGGATCAAACTATTCCTAAAGCTGAAATAGAAAGCCAAGGGAAGAAGATTGCTGCTGAAGTCGTCAACCGGATGAGGAAAATAAAAAGTTTATCAAACATTCCGATTACGATTGCCATCTTTAAACAGGAGGTCAAATCTTCTGTCGTTCCTGGGAATTTTATTGCCTATACAACGGTTGACAGTGGAAGTTCCACTTTAAATAGCTGGCAAAAAATTAATGAAAAATATTATTTGTTTCCGTCGGCCGATGCACAAAATGATCATCGTGACGATGTGACTTCCTTTTTGAATTTTAAGCAGGACGTGGAAGATTATTTTCCAAATTTCAACGGTGTGATTGGCAAAGCTTTTTATGTGGGAGATCAAATGCAGGATCTATCGATCACGATTCCAATCCAATTTTATGGAAAAACAGAAGGGGTTGGATTCACCCAATATGTGACTGGATTGGTTATGCAATATTTTCCTAAATATCTCCCAGTATCGGTAAGTGTCACCTCCGTTAATGGACCAGAGGCGCTTATAGTCAAAAAGGCAAACGAAACAGAACCCTTTGTGTATATTTATCAATAAACAATAAATTGCCTAGGAGCGGGACGGTTGTTCGTTTTCCTTGGCGATGACCTTACTATTAAACTGAAGGCTATTATAATCTAGTATAGTAATACAGAAAGCTATCTAAGAGCAACGGCTTTACTTTAGGGGTCCAAACAATGGAATGCACACGCTACCGCATTTAGGATATAGCGTGTGCATTTTTATTTTATTATCAAGGTTTAATGGCGTTTTTAATATTTTTTTATATAAAAGATCCCGGGGTAAATCACAAGGAAGCAAAAATATATTGGAGAGTATGTGGATTTGGTCTGATTTATAATGTGAATTTAAGCGAGGATTTTAATGGTACGGCGTTAGTTCTTTCAATTAAATTTGGGCAGCCAATACTCATTGACTACCCAGAGTGCTCTATTCAACCACTTTGAGTCGCCAATAGTCTTAATTGGCGACCTAAAGGTTCTATTTAACTAATTTGAGTCGCCAAAAGCCTTAATTGTCTACCTAAAGGGTTCTATACAATCACTTTGAGTAGCCAAAAGCCTTAATAGTCGCCCGAAAGGGTTCTATTCGACCACTTTGAGTAGCCAATAGTCCTAATTGGCGCCCGAAAGGGTTCTATACAACCACTTTGAGTCGCCAATAGTCCTAATTGGCAACTGAAAGGGTTCTATACAATCACTTTGAGTAGCCAAAAGCCTTAATAGTCGCCCGAAAGGGTTCTATACAACCACTTTGAGTAGCCAATAGCCTTAATTATCGCCCGAAAGGGTTTTA
This sequence comes from Neobacillus mesonae, assembly GCF_023715155.1. Taxonomy (GTDB): domain Bacteria; phylum Bacillota; class Bacilli; order Bacillales; family Cytobacillaceae; genus Neobacillus; species Neobacillus mesonae_A. Next base: position 40,221 of record NZ_JAMBNQ010000028.1, on the reverse strand, counting down.
TTCAACCACTTTGAGTAGCCAATAGCTTTAATAGTCGCCCGAAAGGGTTTTATTCAACCACTTTGAGTAGCCAATAGCTTTAATTGGCAACCTAAAGGGTTCTATACAATCACTTTGAGTAGCCAATAGCTTTAATAGTCGCCCGAAAGGGTTCTATACAACCACTTTGAGTAGCCAATAGCTTTAATAGTCGCCCGAAAGGGTTTTATTCAACCACTTTGAGTAGCCAATAGCTTTAATAGTCGCCCGAAAGGGTTTTATTCAACCATTTTGAGTCGCCAATAGCTTTAATTGGCAACCTAAAGGGTTCTATACAATCACTTTGAGTAGCCAAAAGCCTTAATAGTCGCCCGAAAGGGTTCTATACAACCACTTTGAGTAGCCAATAGCCTTAATTATCGCCCGAAATGGTTCTATACAACCACTTTGAGTCGCCAATAGCCTTAATTGGCGACCTAAAGGGTTCCATACAATCACTTTGAGTAGCCAATAGTCTTAATTGGCTGCCCAAGACGCTCGATTCACCCGGTTTTGGTCGCCAATAATAAATGTGATTTATCCTTAGAATTTAGTATTAAAAAACTTAGGAATTAACCAGTTTGATTTTAACGGTGATTTACTGCTTTGCACCCCATAAGTTAACCCGTTAATCTAGTAGGAAGGGGTTTTTAACTTGTAAGTTATTAAGCTCTATAGAAGATATCCGCACTAAGCCATTCAACTTACGAATCATCTTTTTGAATTATAACTGCATAATGCTTTCTTTTAGACATTTGACAATAAATGAGAAATCTTCCTCGGTAATACTTAATGGAGGAGATAGCTGCAGAATATTGTTGTAGCCTGCAACGGTATCACCATTTTTCCCGATGATTAGGCCTTTTTCTTTACAGATACTAATGACTTTATTCATCTTTTCAATGGAGGCAGGTTCTTTCGTCTGTTTATTCTCCACTAGTTCTATTCCCAAGAGAAGCCCTTTTCCTCGAACATCCCCGACATATGGATGTTCTTTGATCTCCTCTAGTTCACGTAAAAGTCTTTCGCCCAATTCCTTAGAGCGCCCGATCAGGTTTTCATCTTCAATGATTTCTAAATTCTTTAAAGCCAGTGCACAGGAAGCAGGATTACCCCCAAATGTATTGACGTGGCGGAAGCGATCATAATCTTCATTTCCAACATAAGCTTCATAAATTTCTCTTTTTACGGCTGTTGCCGATAATGGAAGATATGCACTGGTAAGGCCTTTTGCCATCGTAATAATATCAGGCTTCACACCATAATTCATAAATCCAAATGGCTTCCCTGTCCGGCCAAATCCGCATATTACTTCATCACATATTAAAAGGGCACCATGTTTTTCACAGATCTCTTTTACCTTTGCCATATATCCTTCTGGAGGCATTAAAATTCCTCCTCCGGTAATAATAGGTTCCATAATGACCCCGGCAATCGTTTCACTTAACTCCCAAGTCATCACTCGGTCAATTTCTGCTGCACTTTCGAGTGTATCTGCATCACTTGGATTACGGTACAAATCCGGGGGTGCTACATGCAAAAATCCTTGTCCAAGTGGTTCATATTTATACTTTCGTTGTGCTTGGCCCGTTGCTGCAAGTGCCCCCATTGAATTACCATGGTAGGCGCGATAACGGGAGATAAATTTAAATCGCCCAGGATTACCTTTTTGATGGTGATATTGACGCGTGATTTTAAAGGCCGTTTCATTGGCTTCGGATCCACTATTGGAAAAGAAGATGACATACTCATCTCCAAGCCATTGATTCAACTTTTCTGCCAGCTTAATGGCAGGGATATGACTTTGTGATAAGGGGAAGTATGGCATTTCTTTAAGCTGTTCGTAGGCAGCTTTGGCAAGCTCTTTTCTGCCGTATCCAACATTCACACACCAAAGTCCTGACATACCATCTAAGTAACGATTCCCATTAATGTCTGTAATCCAAGCTCCTTCTCCCTTTACAGCAATTAAATTTGACGGGCTTGGACCGGCCCCCCGCATTGCATGCCAGAGATATTTTTCATCGGTCTCTTGCAGATTTTTTGTTTGTACCTCCATAAGGATCACCCCTGTTTTTTATTTTTTGGCTGTGTTTAAAGGTCAGTCCAGATTCTATTAATATATCGATGGAGCGGAGGACACGAAGACTCCACGTAAATGCTAACGCATTTCCTTGTGTATAGGCAGATTCATGGATACAAATTCAGTGCCCTGCGGGAGGAGGGGAGACCCCATAGGCGTTTTAGCGCCGGGAAGGCCCCCGGAGAGATCCTGAACTGCCCGCAGCAGGCGAAGTGCCTCCGACTAAAGCTATTGCTTTTATTCGTGTGAAACCTTTTCTGCCGAAGACTTTCTTGTGGACCGCAGATCAACAGTCTTTTTTTAGTAACGGGCAGTAAGCATCTTCTTCCGGGTATAGAATTCTACTCCGTCTTTGCCATTTGCGTGGAGATCCCCGTAGAATGATTTCTTATATCCTGAAAATGGGAAGAAGGACATAGGGGCTGGAACTCCAAGGTTAATGCCAAGCATGCCTGCATCAATTTCATCGCGGTATTCGCGAATTGCTTTAGCACTATCTGTAAATAAACATGATCCATTTGCAAACTCGGATTGATTGGTAAGTTCAATGGCCTCTTCCAGGTTTTTCACTCGGACTATAGATAGGACAGGAGAAAAAATTTCATCTTGCCAAATTTTCATGCTGGTTTGAACATGATCAAAGATAGTTGGGCCAACAAAGTATCCTTGCTCGTTCACAACATCTTGTCTACCGTCACGAATCAGGGCGGCTCCCTCATTTATACCAAGCTCAATATAATCAATTGTGCGCTTTTTATGTGATTCACGAATAACGGGACCAAGAAATACGCCATCATTCATCCCATTTCCAATTGTAATTTCATCTGCTGCTATTTTAAGTCGGCTGACTAATTCATCGGCAATCTCTCCAACTGCTACCACTACAGAGGCAGCCATACAGCGTTCACCTGCAGAGCCAAATGCAGCACTGATAATATTTTTAACCGCGTTGTCCAAATTTGCATCCGGCATAACAATGGTATGATTTTTTGCGCCTGCAAGAGCCTGAACCCGTTTTCCGTTAGCGGCAGCTGTTTTATAGATATACTCTGCTACTGGTTGAGAACCAACGAAGGAAACAGCCGTTACGTCTTCATGTTCAAGAATTCCATTTACCACATCATGTGCACCATGCACAATATTCAAAACACCATCTGGCAGCCCGGCTTCTTGGAATAGTTCTGCTAATCGGTTAGCAAGTATTGGAGTTCTTTCAGATGGCTTTAATACAAAGGTATTTCCACAAGCAATGGCAAGAGGAAACATCCAGCATGGCACCATCATCGGAAAATTAAATGGTGTTATTCCACCGATTACTCCGATTGGGTATCTGTACATCCCTGATTCGATTCCGGATGCAATATCAGGAAGCTGGCTGCCCATCATTAAGGTTGGTGCCCCTGCAGCAAATTCCACACATTCAATCCCTCGCTGTACTTCGCCGTAAGCTTCCGAATAGCTTTTTCCATTCTCTAAAGTAATAAGTTTGGCTAATGCCTCCCAATTTTCAACCAATAGCTGTTGATAACGAAATAGAATGCGGGCACGTTGCGGAACAGCAACCTTTTTCCATTTTTTAAATGCTTCCTTGGCAACAACAACTGCTGCATCTAAATCTTCTCTTGTAGAAATCGGTAAGCGGGCAATGACCTCACCTGTAGCTGGGTTAGGTATTTCTTCAATCTTAGAGCTGGCAGACTCTACCCACTTTCCGCCAATATAGTTTTTAAGTGTTTGGATATTTTGAGTTAGAACCATTTGTAAACCTCCCGTTTTGGAATTTATCTCTTTGTGCTTATTATAACGATGGGGGAAACCCCATTCATTAGACAAAATGTAAGTTTTTTAATGTGGATTTCTTAACATAATTGGAATAGGAAGTTGGAAAATAGACAAAGTGGAAAAAAAGAAACCAAACGAGTTGGTTTCGGAGATCTTTAGTCTAGTTTAGAGGATGAAATATATTCATAAGCTGTGATAGCAAATTCAATCGCTTGCCTTTTAGTGCTTTCCATAAAATCTTCCCCTAATAGCTCATTTAATTTTTCGAGTCGTTGGTAAAGTGTTTGGCGGACAATAAATAGATTTGCTGCCGTTTCTTTTTTAGAACCATTGCATTTAAGATAGGTACTTAATGTTTCTATTAATTTTCCATTATTGTGCTGATCATATTGGAAGACAGGACCTAAATAATCTTGAATAAAATCATCTAGTGCTCCTTGTTGATCGGCTATTGATATAAGGCGATATATATATAAATCTTCATAAAAATAACTAAGGCAGTTATTTTGCATTTTTTCTTGAATGATTAAGGTTTCTTGAGCTGTATTATAGCTTTTTTTGATTTCTTTAAGGTTATTAATATATCTGCCAACACCAATTTTAGTTTGATCAAATTGTTGATTTTCCATCATTGTTTTTTGAATTTGATTAATTCCAGTCTGAATTCTTTGTTTCCAGTCACTACTTTTTCGCTCATTTACTAAAATAAAGGCGATTTGGTTCCTTTGAAAAGCGGACAACATATAAAAACCTTGTGCCTGAAATATGGAGCGAAATAGTATTTTCAGAAGGGTAATGGCAGAATTCCCTTCATCCATTTGATTGCTTTTAAGTAGTAAAACCAGGCAGCCATTCGCCTTGAGAGCGGGTTCCATATCTAGTAAGTATCTTTTTATCTGTTCTTCACTATGACTGCCTTCCAGCCATTTTTGTATCCACTCCGTTTCCTTTGCCTTTCTTCGTTCTTCAACATAAAGATCCCGCAAAGTATTTTGCGCCAGAGCAGTTGCCGTACGATCTAAAATAAGTGATTCATATTCTGTTATTAAATGTGATTCAGATAGGATATATAAATCAGCTAATTTTTGATTCAAGGCTTGTATAGATTGATGGGCAATATTCATGCAGCTTTGGAGCTTATTTTCTCTCAAAAGCTCAAGTATTTGGTCCTTTTCTTTCGGCGAACTTTTAGATAAGATTTGTATTTTGCCTTGATTGGGAATAAGAACTACTGATATTTTTAAATGTTCATGCAGCAGCTGAAGAATACTTTTTTCTGGTGCAGATGTAAGCAGTAATTGATTCAATTGATGTGAGTACGTTTCTAAATCTGAGATCATTTGATAATGCTTTTTGATTAACAGTGTATGTATATCCTGAGTAATATCAACAAATCGTACTTTATCTTTAAAAATGATTAGGGGAAAGTTGTTTGCATTAGCTAATTCAAGTATATTTTCAGGAATGGAATGGATATATGTTCCTAATTCCAGGCAAAGTCCAGCGGCCTTAGAATCAATCAGCTGTTTAAAAAAAGTCAGAAAGAACTCATGATTTTCTTTCCAGCCAATCCCTGTTGAAAGAATTAGTTCGCCTCCGTTAAGAAGTTTTTCTATTCTTGTAATTTCCATAACATGAACCCATTTAACCGTTCGGTAGAGCCCGCCTCTACCCGCAATCACTTCTGCGTGTTTGAAATTTCTATTATTTAGTATTTCCTGTACTGTTACTATACTATCAGCGCTCATTCATTTTCTCCCCTTTTCAGTGAAAGTTTTAGTCTTGAAAACTAGTTTATGAAGGGAATTCTAATGATTAAAAATCAGATAAATGGCGTTCCCTTAGCCACGATTGGACGTAATCAATAAATTTCTTTGTAGCAGGGGAACAATCTGGTTTGGCAGCAATACCTATTAAACGACAAGGCTCACTTTCTAAATTAAGAATATCAATATTATCAGGCATCCGCGATAATGACATTTCTGGCCGTATACTGATGCCTAAATTTTTTTGTACAAAAGCAAAGATTGCTTGATCATCCGATAGTTCAAATTTAACAGCGGCTTTAATGTTATGATCATTAAAGAACTTTCTAATCTCACTATCCCACCCTGCTTTTGGCATAATTAAAGGTTCCTTTTCAATTTGTTGAAAGGTTATTTCCTTTTGATCATGAAGGGGATGTTCATTTGATACGATACAAAGCATTTTATCTTTTTTTAAAGGAATAAATTCTAACGTTTTCATTGTGGGCGAGGTAAGAAAGCCGCAATCAATTTCCCCGTTTAAAATCCATTGTTCCAAAGAAGCATAATCACCTTCAACCAATTTTAAGCAAATTCGCGGATATTCGCTTTGGAAGTTTTTAATGATTTCTGGTAACCATAGTGAAGAAACACTAGTAAAGGTACCAATTCTTACTTCACCAATTTCTATTCCATTGACTAATGCTGCTTCTTGTTTCATTTTATCATTTAATTCCAATATATCCCTTACATATGTAAGCATATGTTCCCCATTCTTCGTTAGGGAAATGCCAGTTCTTGATCTTGTGATTAAGGAAAATCCAAATTCTGTTTCTAGACTCGTAATCGCATGGCTTATCCCCGATTGAGATATTTTTAACAATTCGCCGGCTTTCGTAAGGCTCCCTGTTTCAACAATAGCGTTAAAAACCTCGAATCTACTTAGTGTCATAATATCCTCCTTAATCAGTTTATCTCATGTTTAATATTATAAATATTCATTTTACTAATGAAAAGAGGGGAGTGTATAGTTTAAATATAAAGTTTTTAATTTAATGAAAATTTAAATATTATATTGGAAGCGTTTTTTTAGCATCAATAATGAAGAGGTGAGTGAAATGGCTTTAGCAATGAAAGAATTTCAGGAAGTGTTAGGAAGCTGCGAGACGCCGCAAAAAATGTATATCAATGGCAAGTGGGTTTTAAGTGAGTCAGGGAAAACGAAGGAGATTATCAATCCAGCAAATGGGGAAGTAATTGGTATTGTTACTGAGGGTGCAGCAGAGGACGCCAAGAAGGCAATAAGTGCAGCCAAAAAGGCATTTTATAAAGATGGATGGATCAATAGTAAAGCCAGACATCGTGCAGAACTTCTTCTCCAAGTATCAAATAAATTAGAAGAAAGAAAAGAAGAATTTGCCTATCTGGATACATTGAATAATGGAAAAACATTAAGAGAATCATTGGCAGATGTTGAAGATGCCGTAAATCAATTACGTTATTACGCTGGACTGGCAACAAAACCACATGGGCAGACCTATGATGTTCCGGATGATATTCAAGCAATGGTTGTCCGTGAGCCGATAGGTGTTGTGGGGTTAATCGTTCCATGGAACTATCCGTTAGTAATGGCAAATCAAAAAATTGCTGCTGCCTTTGCTGCCGGCTGTACCGTGGTAGTAAAACCAGCACAAATAACACCACTTTCAGTCATTCGCTTATTTGAGATTCTAGATGAAGTCGGATTCCCTCCTGGTGTCGTTAATCTAGTGTTAGGATCTGGAGGCAAGGTGGGATCGGAATTGGTTTCTAGTCCTGATGTAGATAAAATTTCTTTTACCGGCGGTACGGATACAGGAATTAGGTTAATGAAATCAGCAGCGGATACAGTGAAAAAGATTAGTTTAGAACTAGGTGGAAAGTCACCAAATATAGTTTTTGCTGATACCGATTTTGAAACCGCAGTTGATTATGCGTTATTTGCTATTTTTGCCAATCAAGGACAAGTGTGTTCAGCGGGCTCGCGCTTATTGCTTGAAGAAAGCCTGTATGAAAAGTTTGTGCCCGAATTAGTTAAACGCGCCAAGATGATCAAAGTAGGTCCAGGCTGGGTGGAAGGCGTAGAAATGGGACCACTTGTTTCAGAAGATCATATGAACACTGTGCTTGATTATATTGAGATTGGAAAAAGTGAAGGAGCTGCCCTGCTTTGTGGCGGCAATCGAATTGTCGAAGGTGATTTGGCAAAGGGGTATTTTGTGGAACCTACTATCTTTGGGGATACAACACCTAACATGAGAATAGTTCAGGAAGAGATTTTTGGTCCGGTGTTAGTCATTCAAACGTTTAAAACAGAAGAAGAAGCAATTGAATTAGCGAATGGGACAGCATTTGGTTTAGCTGGTGCGGTGTTCACGAATGATGGAGCGAAAGCACATCGTGTGATTCGCGGGCTGCGTGCAGGAATTACATGGATTAATACGTATCATCCAACATTTAACGAAGCTCCATGGGGAGGATACAAGCAGAGCGGGATCGGCAGAGATTTAGGAACATATGGTTTCGAAGAATATTTAGAAACAAAGCAAATCAATGTAAATCTTAAAGTAGAACCATCTGGATTTTTTGAAGGGAAATAACAGGATAGAGACCATATTTTCTTAGAGGGGACTTATAAATGAGGAGTTTTGATGTAATTGTCATTGGGGCGGGGGTAATCGGATCCAGTGTTGCCTATCATTTAGTCAAAAAAGGTCTTGAGGTGGCCTTAGTTGAAAAAGGCGGTGTTGCATCAGGAACTTCAAGCAGATGTGACGCGGTAGCATTAATTTGTGATAAAAAACCAGGTATTGATACGGAAATAGGGTTTGCAAGTATTCAGCTTTTTAAACAGTTGGCAAATGAATTTTCAGTTGATTTTGAATTTTCCTCACGAGGCAGTTTATATGTTTGTGAAACTGAACAAGAGCTGGAAGTTGCTAGAGAGTATGTTTCACAACAAGCTAAAGATGGTTATGAAATGCGAATGGTTGATCGCCATGAATTACAGGAAATTGAACCCTATTTAGCTGATGATTTGGCTGGCGGGATATGGACGGAAGTAGATTCTACCATGAATCCTTATAAGTTATGTTATGCGTTTGTTGAAGAGGGGAAGAAGCTAGGTTTGCAGGTTTATGATTATCATGCTGTGCAGAATATTACATTGGATGACAGAGGCAGGGTCGAAAGCGTTGTAACGGACCGAGGTACCTTTCATACAAAAAGGATTGTGAACTGTGCTGGTGTATGGTCGCCTAAAATTGCAGAAATGGTAGGAGTACACATACCGATTAAACCTAGAAAAGGCATGGTCTTAATCTCTGAGAAAACACCGCTGAAAGTGGCTCATCAAAAGGTTCATGAATTTGGATACATGTTATCTAAATTCGAAGATATTCATTTTAAAAGAAATGTAAGTGAATTAGTAGAAAAACATAATGTAGCGTTTACGATTGAGCCTACAGATGCAAATAACTTTTTGGTAGGCGGGCACCGGGCCTTTAGAGGGTTTGACATTCGATCGGAAATTGAAGTCATGCGGGCAATAGCAGAAAGAGCCATTCGCTTTTTGCCAATCTTAAAAGAACTTAACTGTATAAGAGCCTATGCAGGTGTAAGACCTTGGGTTGAAGATCACCTGCCCATAGTGTCAGAAGTGGAAGAAGTACCAGGTTTTTATATTGCCAGCGGGCATGAAGGAGATGGAATTAGTATGTCTCCAATCACTGGAAGAATGGTAGCCCAGCTAATTACAGGTGAACGAACAGATTTTAACATTGATAAACTAAATTTTTCTAGATACAAGAACAATCAAGCTGTTAATATCTAATACTCATAAATATCAATTAGGTCAAAATATTTGTTTATTTAATAGGAGGAATAAGTTATGAGCAATGCACCAAAAGGAATTATTGTACCATTAATTACCCCATTCAATGACGATGAAACTATTGATTTTCAGGCCTATAAAAAAGTAATCGACTTTCAAATTGAAAATGGAGTTCATGGACTTTTAGTTGGAGGCACTACAGGAGAATATCATGTGATGTCAATAGAGGAACGTAAAAGTTTAATCAAGGCCGGCTGTGAATATGCCGCAGGAAAAGTACCTGTTATGGCAGGTGTTGGATGCCCTACTGTTGAGGAAACAATTGAACTTGCCAATTTTGCTGCAGAATGCGGTGCTAAATGGGGATTGGTTCTGCCTCCTTATTATCATAAAACAAGTGAAGAAGGAATTCTTGAATTTTACAAGGAAATAGCTGCAAACTCAAACGTCGGAATCGTCATTTACAATTATCCGGGAGCAACAAACGTTACCATTACGCCTGAAATGATTTATGAGTTGAGTCAGGAAGAAAATATTGTATCTGTCAAAGAATCTGCAGATTTTGCTCACCTATGTCAGGTTATGGTTTTAACAAAAGATGTCGATAATTTTTCCGTATTTACTGGTGAAGAACATTTTATACTTCCTACTCTCTCCATTGGGGGACAGGGGGCTTTTGGAATCCTCGTCAATTTGCTTCCTAAGGAAATTGTATCTCTTTATGAACTTACAGTTGAAAAGAATGACTTAATTGCTGCTCGTGAATTGAATCGAAAATTATCAGGTATTTATGGCTTAATGGAGGCAGAAGGCAATCCATATCCGGGTCCGGTAAAAGCAGGTATGGACATGATTGGGATGAAAGGTGGAAAGGTGAGAAAACCTTTAACACAACCTACTGATGAGATAAAAGCATTGATTAAAGAGGAACTAATCAAGTTAGGATATGAAGTTAAATCCCTGGATGAATCTATTATTTCTGGGTAAAAATAAAGCTTTTCTTTTATGAAGATATTGGTGGTTTCAGAGAATACAAGTGTATTCTCTGAAACTAAGGAGGAGCCACAGTTGAACGCTAAAACATTATTTGATGAACGGGAATATGGTTATTTAGGAAATGAAAAAGGGAGCACTATCATTACCATAAAAAAGGGCCAGTATGTAGCGGGATATTCAGTTGGGATCCTTTATTTAGATGAATGCTGGTACCCTGTTTTACCCGGAAATGTTGCAAATCTATCTACCTATGACTTTCCTGTAAGACTAAAGGTAGTACCAAATTGTAATCAAGAAAGAATCCATGCGGGTGACCAAACATTACTGGAGGATATTATAAAGGCGGCAAAAGAGTTTGAAGCAGAGGGAGCACGTGCCATTTGTGCGGCATGTGGGTTTTTTGGGAATTTCCAGGATAAAGTAGCTGCGGCTGTGGATATTCCAGTCTATCTTTCAAGTGTTGTTCAAATCCCATGGATTAAAACAGGTTTAAAACCTAGTCAAAAAATTGGCATGTTGACTGCAGATGCACATGGTATTACCCCCCGCCTATTTAAAAGCTGCGGCATAGATGATCCAGGGATTTGTGTAGTAAGAGATTTGGGCAGGCTGCCTGAGTTTTCAGCTATCATTGAGAGCAGAGGATCTTTTGATAACGAAAAGGTTAGAAAAGAAGTAGTAGATGCAGCTGTTAAGATGGTAAATGAAAATCCTGATATTGGAGCGATTCTATTGGAATGCAGTGATCTACCGCCATATGCAGCTGATATACAAAGAGCTGTAAAACTTCCTGTATTTGATTTCATTACAATGATTAAATGGGCTCATAATGCAACAAGTCAAAAACCATATTATGGTTTTATCTAATAAGATGGAGGAGAAATCCCATGGGAGATAATGAAACCGTTATCTGCAGATGTGAAGAAATAACATTGAAAGAAATTAAAGAAACGATTGAGCGTTATCAATGTTCTGCACGTGAAGTAAAGTTACGAACCCGCGCAGGGATGGGACCATGCGGGGGACGTACTTGCCGCTGTATGATTGATCGATTAGTAGAACAATTGGGCGGACCCTCAATTTCTAACGAAATATCACTAAGCTATCGTCCTCCGGTCAGACCAGTTTCATTTGGTGTATTAGGAGGAGACGTAAAATGAATTCAATGAGAGTTGACAATCATCCGGTTTTTGGCAGTCTTGAAAAACGAAAGAATATTACGATTTACTTTGACGACCAACCCTATGCAGCCTATGAGGGAGATACCATTGCATCTGCCTTACTTGCTTCTGGAGTTCGGACCCTTCGCTGCCATGAGGATAAGGGAACCCCACGCGGGATTTACTGCAATATTGGTCATTGCTTTGAGTGCCGGGTCAGGGTCCACGGCCAAAATACGGTCCGTGCTTGTTTAACTCCAGTTGAAAACAAGATGCGAATTGAATCAGGTATACTTGCAACGGCTTCCTTTAAAGGAGGTAAGTTATGATTGATCTTGTGATTATAGGTGCAGGACCAGCTGGGTTAGGTGCGGCCATTTCGGCAGCCGAAAATGGATTAGAAGTATATATACTAGATGAGTTCGTAAAACCTGGGGGACGCTTATTGGGGCAGCTGCATGAAGAGCCTGATGGCAAGTGGGTGAACGGAATCGCTGAAGCAGAAAAACTATATAAACGTGCCATTCAGCTTGGAGTAAATATCCGATGTGGAGTATCCGTTTACGATTTAATGAAATTAGACCAGGGCTGGTGTGTTTATACTACTGATAATGTAATGGAGTGTAAATGTCTTTTGCTTGCTACGGGAGCATCCGAAACTCCTATTCCTATTCCAGGATGGACTCTTCCAGGCGTTATGTCGATTGGAGCAGCTCAAGTGATGGGGAATGTGCACCGTGTGAAACCGGGGAAGAAAGGAATCATTATCGGTGTTAATGTCCTTTCAGCAGCAATTGCGAGAGAACTGCAATTATGCGGTGTTCACATTGAAAGCATATTGCTTCCACAACCAAATCTTCTATCTGGTGATGCCGCGAATCCAGAGAAAATGATGGAATCATTATTACGATTATCTCATTTGGCCCCTTCAGCATTAATAAGGTTTGGAGGAAAATGGGTAAGCCCCAAACTTGGTGCCCGCTTGTATCCGAAGAATGGATTTAAAATGTGGGATATTCCAATCCAACTTCGCAAATCTGCACTTGAAATACTGGGAGAAAAGCAAGTGGAAGGTGTACGTGTGGCTGAAATTACTGCTAATGGTGAAGTTGTATCTGGAACGGAAAAGGTAGTATCTGTAGATTTTGTTTGTATTGCGGGCGGTCTTGCGCCTTTGTCCGAACTTGCAGCTGTTGCTGGTTGTTCTTTCCGCTTTGTTCCCGAACTGGGAGGACATGTTCCATTGCACAACGAATATATGCAGACGAATCTCACTGGTTTATATGTAGCAGGCAATATCACAGGTGTCGAAAGTGCAAAAGTGGCAAGGGCACAGGGAACAGCAGCCGGGCTTTCAATTGCACGGGAACTTAACGCTTTAGCGGACCACGCTGATGAAAAAATTGAAGCAGCTATTATGGAAGTAATGGAAACACGAAAAAATGCTCTCATTCAATTCCAGCCAGGCATTGAAGAAGCACGAAAGAAACTCTATAGCGAGTTTTATGAAACAAGTGAAAAAGCAAGCATGATTTAAATCTCCATCTATGTATAGGAACAAAAATTTCCAAAGGAATGTATGATCTCACCCAGCTAAGAACCTCATCTTGATTTGTTTTAAATCTAAATGAAAGTGTTTTCAAGAACTTTAATTTACGGATGGGGGATTGGTTTATGGAAGAATTCGTTAATTGGCTAAATGGGATAGTTTGGAGTTCAGCCTTGGTTTATGTTTTCCTAGCAGCGGGGTTGTTTTACTCTATTGCAACCCGGTTTCTTCAGGTAAGACACCTTAAGGATATGGGGAAGTTGATTTTTGACAATAAAGGTTCATCGTCAGGAGTATCTTCCTTCCAGGGATTAGCCATGACACTCTCTAGCAGGGTTGGAATTGGGAATGTTGCAGGTGTAGCCACAGCTATTGCATATGGAGGTCCAGGTGCTCTTTTTTGGATGTGGATGATGGCATTCTTAGGGGCGGCAACTTCATTTGTTGAAACAACACTTGCCCAGGTATATAAGGTAAAGGAAAACGGGCAGCTGCGTGGTGGTCCATCGTTTTATATGGAAAAAGGACTAAAACTGAAATGGCTTGCTGTATTATATGCGATTGTTACTGTAATTGCACAAGGTATGTTATTACCGGCTTTGCAGGCTAACACTGTGGCAGTGGGTATGGACAATGCATTTGGGATAAAGCCATCATGGACCGGTATTTTATTAGTATTGGCCCTGGGAGTTATTATTATTGGAGGGGTAAAACGAATTGCGAAAAGTGCAGAGATACTTGTTCCAATAATGGCGATTGGCTATATTTTACTGTGTTTTATTATATTAGGTGCAAATTATACTGAAATTCCACATATGTTTTCACTTGTTATATCAAGTGCCATAGGAACAGATGCAACATTTGGAGGAATAATTGGTTCAGCTATTGCTTGGGGAGTTCGAAGAGGTATTTATTCAAATGCGGCTGGCGTTGGAAGCGAAATTTATGGAGCTGCTGCGGCAGAAGTATCACATCCAGCAAAACAGGGGTTAGTACAGTCCTTTGCAGTCTATGTTGACACATTATTTATTTGTTCAGCTACAGGCTTTATGATTCTGTCTACTGGAATGTTTAATGTAACGCCGGAAGGCATGAAACCGATTGTGAATAACTTGGGAAATGTTGATCCAGGTACAACATTCACTCAGAAAGCGGTTGAGTCTGTTCTTCCGGGATTTGGTTCTCCATTTGTGGCAATTGCTATTCTCCTATTCGCCTTTACAACATTAATCGCCTATTACTATAGTGCTGAAACTTGTCTTTCTTATGTTATGGGAAAAGTAAAGCGAGTTTGGGTGCTGGGTGTTTTAAAATTCATCATATTAGGAATTGTATTTTATTGCAGTGTTAAATCCGAGGCGCTTGCCTGGGCATTTGGAGACCTAGGAATTGGAAGTATGGCTTGGATAAATATCATTACTCTTGTATTCCTTTCAAAACAAGCATTTAAAATATTAAAAGATTACGAGAATCAGAAGAAGGAAGGAAAAGATCCTGTATTTGACCCTGTAAAACTGGGAATAACAGGGGCAGATTATTGGGAAAAGGAATATAAAGGGTCTGAACATTATGAATATAACTTTAAACAAAAAGAAGAAATCTCTTCTTAAAAGAAGGAGTTGCAGTATTTTTCTCTTTTTATCCATTAAAAATTATGTAGAAAGGAGGATCACCGTTTGAACATTAAGGTCGTTGTAATTACCGGTGCTGGGAGCGGATTAGGTGCTTCATTGGCTAAAAAAATCTCTGATAAAGGATGTCATGTTTGTTTACTTGGAAGGACAAAAGCAAAATTAATGAGAACAGCTGAAACATTAAGTCACAGTTCTTCCATTTACGAAGTTGATGTTTCGTCTAAAAAGGATACAGCAAGAGTTTTTCAATTAATTAAAGAAGAGAACGGCTCCATCGATCTATTAATCAATAACGCAGGTGTTGGTGACTTTTGTTTAACAGAAAATTTATCAGAAGAATCCATTCATCAAATGATAGATATTAATCTAAAAGGAACCATTTTTTGTACCCAAGAAGTATTAGGTGATATGAAAAATAGGGATATGGGGTATATTGTAAATGTCGCATCCCTATCAGGTAAAAGAGGAAAAATAAACGAGTCAGTTTATAGTGCAAGTAAATTTGGTGTCAGAGGATTTACTGAGAGTTTAGCACTCGAACTCAAAGACACTGCCATAAGGGTGTTTGCAGCCTATATGGGTAATATGAAAACAAACTTATGGACTAGTGATGATAGTATAGAAGATACGTATATGGATCCTGATGACGTTGCTGAAATAATCATAGATAATATAAAGCCACGAAAATACGTTTCAGTTGAAGAAGTCGTAATTAAAAATAAATAGCAAGATTTGAAAGCGCTGTCTAACGGCGGTTGAAAATGAATGGTTAGTAATTGCGTTAAGTTTGAACGTTAGTATTTTTTAATGAAGGGTTGATTTTTTAATTTAGGATTAAATTCATATTTTAGGAGTGAAGAGGATGAGACTGAAAGATAAGGTTGCTTTGGTGACTGGAGCAGGATCGGGGATGGGCGCTGCTATTGCTAAAGCATTTTTGAAAGAAGGAGCGAAGGTTGTATTTGCAGATATTACCATAGAATCAGTACAAAGAGCCATTCAAGAGTCAGAGGCACCAGAGGATGTGTGTCTTGCACAATATATCAACGTAGGCAATTTAGTTGATGTAAGGGAATGTGTAGAACAGACGGTACAGAAGTTTGGAAGGTTAGATATCCTTGTGGCTTGCGCGGGTATCACAATTCGGAAACCTTTCCTCGAATTAACCGAAGAGGATTATGATCGAGTCATGCAGGTAAATGCAAAAGGTGTTTTTCTTTGCAGTCAAGAAGCTGCCAGGGTTATGTCTAAACAAGGCGGAGGTGCAATTATTCATATATCATCTACAACTTCCGTACTAGCAGAACCGAATACCGTGGAATATGGTGCATCAAAAGGGGCAGTTGCAGCTATGACCCGTCATATGGCGTTAGATCTAGGAGATATGAATATCAGGGTAAATGCGATTGCACCTGGGACCATTCGCACCAATCTAACTGAGGGGCGGCTTTCAGATCAAAAAGTAATGGAGCGCGAAAGTAATTTAACCATGCTTAATCGAATTGGAGAAACGAGTGATATCGTAGGTCCAGCCATCTTTTTGGCTTCAGATGAATCGTCTTTTATTACGGGAACTCATATATTTGTAGATGGCGGCTTTTCAGTGAAATAGTCTATTAAGAGATGCAAAATAATATATGGTTATCCCGTAATGGTAAGGCATGAAATGATGTTTATGAAGGAAGATATAGGAGTGATGTAAAAAATGAGGATTTTAGTAGTAGGTGCAACGGGTACTCTTGGAACAGCTGTTGTGAATGAAATGAAGAATGATGCAGAAATTATTAGTGCAAGCAAGAGTAATTCCGATATTAAAGTAGACATCACATCAACAGATAGTATTCTGCAAATGTTTAAAGAAGTTGGGGAAATTGATGCGATTGTAAGTGCGACAGGGGCTGCTCATTTCGGTGGTGTTGAGGAATTAACTCCGGAACTCAATAGCATTGCAGTAAATAGCAAGCTTCTAGGTCAAATTAATCTGGTGCTTCTTGGACTTCCCTATATTCGTGATAACGGCAGTATCACGTTAACGACGGGAATATTGATGGACGACCCAGTGGTTGGAGGTGCCTCTTCTGCAATGGCCAATGGCGGGGTTCGGGCATTTGTTAAATCAGCATCTATTGAAATGCCAAGAGGTATCCGTATTAATAGCGTAAGCCCGAACATGCTTGAGGAATCGAAAGAAAAGTACGGCTCTTTCTTTGTAGGATTTGAACCTGTACCGGCTAAAAGGGCAGCACTTGCCTTTAGAAAAAGCATTCTGGGTGCTCAAACAGGCCAAAGCTATTATGTTTACTAAAAGTTAATAGCTTCATAGAATGGGTGCGTTTATAATTGCCAACAACTGTTGTTATTACAGGATCAGGCTGTGGATTTGGCTCTTCTTTGGCTAAAAAGTTTTTCAGTTTGGACTGAAAAGTCTGTTAATCAGGTAAACCAAAATCAAAACTTGAAGAAACATCTATGGGACTAGGAAAGGACTATTCTATTTTTGCTGTAGATGTTTCTTCTAAAGCCAAGTTAAAAAACAGCAACAAAAATTTTATAAGACAGAGAGTCAATTGATTGTTTGTTGAATAACGCCGGGATAGGGATTTTTAGTCTTCCGCGGACCTGAATGAGAGTGAAGTTAATCAAATGATTGATATTCATTTAAAAGGAACCATTTTTATTCCAGGAAGCATGAAAACAAATTTATGGGGAATTCATTATCCGAAAGAAGTTATAAGAAGTATATGTATTCGCTGATATCATTATGGAACATCTAAAGCGGAGGAAAAATTTAAGTGCCAGGGTGGGATAATACTAAACTTAATTTATTGAATATTTAAATAATGTGGAGTTATTTTCAAAATTAAACTTGACTGTTTTTAATTGTGATGTCTTTTGTTTTTCACAATAGTAATGAGATTTGCACAAGTTAGAGGCTTAAAAGAAATGACCAAATCGACAATTCCAAGAAAATGCTCAGCGAGGGGAGTATCATCCTTTCAGGTAATTTAATGTCAATAGGCAGCAGCGGGAATACATGGGATATTACTGGAATTGATACTGCGACAACATTTGGCGGCCCTGGGGCTGATTTTTTGGCTGTAGCTCAATAAACTGGAAAATCGTTTATACCTTATTAACCATAATCGCAAACAGTCTCTTGCTTATCAAAATATATAAAAGGAAGTGATATTAATGTCGGATATAGTCAACTTTTTGAATGGGTATATTTGGGGTAAGGCCCTTGTCTTCCTATTCCTAGCCGTCGGCCTATTTTTTACGTTTCAAACAAAATTTGTTCAAGTCAGACGCTTTAAAGACATGATAAAGTTACTCTTTGAAAAAAATAATGATAATGCAGGTATCTCGTCCTTCCAAGCGTTAGCGATGTCTCTTGGAAGTCGTATTGGAACAGGTAATATCGTTGGAGTAGCTGTTGCAATCAGCCTTGGCGGCCCAGGAGCAGTCTTTTGGATGTGGGTCACTGGATTCTTCGGAAGTGCAACTTCGTTTATCGAGATTACGTTAACTCAAATTTATAAAAGTAAATTAGAGGGTGAATATCGTGGGGGAACACCTTTCTATATTTATAAAGGATTAAACTTGAAAAGGTTTGCTGTTTTTTCTGCAATCATTTTAACAGTCGTTATCGGTATTTTATGGCCAACTGTGCAAGCGAATACAATTGCATTAACAGTACAAGATTCTTTTCACATTTCTCCTTTAGTGACAGGGATTTTATTAGCTTTATTAATCGCTGTTGTCATTTATGGCGGTGTTAAACGAATCGCTGCTGTTTCTGAATATTTAGTTCCATTTATGGCCCTTGGTTATGTTGGAATTTGTATCATTTTATTAGCAATTAATGCTTCTGAAATTCCGGCTATGTTTTCATTAATCATTTCTAGTGCGTTTAATTTAAATTCGACATTCTCAGGTCTATTAGGTACCGCTATTGCCATGGGAGTACAACGTGGAGCATTTGCGAGTGCTGCAGGTCTTGGTACTGAAACATTTGAATCTGGTGCAACTAGTGTATCCCACCCTGCTAAACAAGGTTTAGTGCAAGCATTTTCGATTTATATTGATACCTTTTTAATTTGTACTGCGACTGCATTTATGATCTTAATTACAGGCAAGTATAACGTTATTCCAAACGGTGGGGAACCGATTATTAATAACCTGCCAGGTTCAGGACCAGAATTATATACTCAGTCCGCAATGGGAACTCTAGTTTCACAAGTATTCGGCCAATATTATATGACTGCTTCTTTATTCTTGTTTAGTTTTACAACTTTAATTACGTATTTCTATAAAATGGATACAAATATCGCGTTTGTTAAAGAAACCCTCAATATTAAGAGCTCAAGTAATTTTGTAAATCATTTATTTCGTTTTGGTCTTTTCGCAATGGTTATTTTTGGGGCAGTTAACTCAGCTGCATTAATTTGGGGAATTGCTGATTTAGGTGTTGGACTTCTTGGATGGGTGAACGTGATCACGATACTATTCCTATCAAAAACAGCCGTAAAAGCCCTAAAAGACTATGATGAGCAAAAGAGTCAAGGACTCAATCCTGTTTTCCGGCCAAGTAAAGTGGGTATTAAAAATGCGGATTTCTGGGAGGAGCTAGAAGCAAAGGAAATAATCATAAATAACAAAGAGAGTGGCCTCTCTGTAAACAGCACCCAGTCGAGTAGTCAGCAGAATTTATAAAAATATCCAAGCGGATTCAGCCCTATATACCATGGGGCTAAGGCCGTGGCAGCTCTGTTTTCTTATGGCCAAAAACTCAATTCAATTACTTAAGCAAAGGAAAAAAGATATATTCCTCAGGGGAAAATTTGCAAATAAGGGATTACCTGCTTGAAAATTTTTAGTTAACAATAAGATGAGGAATTCCTATGAGATTAGTAGAATCGTATTTGACCGGCTCTTTGCAGAATGAAATAGTTTGATGGAATTTTGTAAAAAAACAAGGAGGCTCTATTCATGAGGTGGTCACGAAAAGTTAGTGTAGTGGGTGCACATGCAGGGGGGGAGGTAGGAAACGTAGTTGTGGGTGGTATCCCGCATATTCCAGGTGAAAGTATGTTTGAAAAAAAGGAGTATCTAGAGAGGCATATGGACGAAATTAGGCGAATGTTATTGTTTGAACCTCGTGGAGGCCCATTCCATAACGCCAATATACTATTGGCGCCTAGTAACCCACAGGCTGATATGGGCTTTGTCATTCTGGAAAGTACGGAATACCCGCCTATGTCTGGTTCGAATACGATGTGTGTAGCCACGGTACTTTTGGAGACAGGAATACTGCCAATGCGGGAGCCTGTTACTAAGTTGGTCCTTGATGCTCCTTGCGGGGTAATTAGTGTGGATTGTACATGTGAAAACGGAAAGGTGACTCAAGTCGAGTTTACGAATGTACCAGCCTTTGCTATTGACCTCGATGTACCTATTGAAGTGCCTGGAATTGGAACAGTAACGGTTGACACTTCCTATGGCGGTATGATGTTCGCTCATGTTAACGCTGAAAAACTTGGGTTCAGGATTTCCCCTGATGAGGCCCACGAAATGTGCTTGGCAGGTCAGAAAATTAAACGAGCAGTGAATGAACAACTCACAATAGTTCATCCAGAAAATGAGAAGATTCGTGATGTTTCAAATATTATCTTTGAAGGTTCTGTTCAGCGGAGTGAATCAGGACTGGTAAGTAAAAATGGTACTGTCGTGCTGCACGGAAGGCTTGATAGGTCACCATGCGGGACAGGTACCAGTGCCCGTTTAGCCGTAATGGCGGCAAAAGGGAGAATCCAAAAGGGGGAAAGATTTGAAAATCAATCGATTACTGGAACCAAGTTCGTAAGTCGTATTGTTGATTATACGAAAGTTGGGCATAAAGATGCAGTAGTGCCTGCCATTGCTGGTCAAGCATGGATAACTGGCATTATGGAGCTGGGAACTGATCCAACAGATCCAATTGCATATGGTCACCAGGTAAGCGATATATGGTTTTAGACAATTAGAAATAGCAGCTGGACTTTTAGATTAACTGTCCTAAAGGTTTAACATCCAATTGCTTCTATAGGGAAGAAGAGTGTCCAGGTCAAAAAGAAGATAAAACGATATCACTATAGAAAAAGATGAAGTAATAGGAATCTGAATACTCCTTTTTCGGCAATAGTTATGCTCTAATTCGCACTTACCAGCTAGTCTAATGACCCATCTTTCATGGCAGAAATGCATATATTTATATAAACCGAAAAGTGAAATTAACTTGGGCGGTTAATGTTTCTATTGTTGCTTAAGTCTGCTAATACTTGCATGGAGTTTGAGAGGCTTAGGATTGGAAAATATGGCCGCTGTATTAATCTTATAGGTAAAAACCTCTTCTCACTATTCTTTTGGAAGGGGCTTTTTACTGTTATGACGAGTTATTCTAACCAAAGTTTTTTTAATGTTTAGGTTAAATTTTGGAAAGAAGCGTACTCAACTATGGAAATCAGAGGGAAACTATCCCAATAGCTGATAGGGAGTATACCTATTGGGGATGTACAAATAAAATGCAGTGAACTATCGGAGGTCACGATGAGGAGTCTACCTGTAAACTTATTATGGTTTGTTTGTTCTATTTCGTTAAATGCCTTAGCAAATAGTTTTATGATCATATCCAACTTAGGAAGTGCCCCCTGGGCAGCTGCTAGGGAAAATCTTGCGTCGGTATTACCGATTTCTGTTGGTGTCTGCATTATTTTTTTGAATTGCTTTTCATTTATACTCAGTTATTTAATGAAAGTAAAATTTACCGTGTCCATGATTATCAAAAGTATGGTTCTCACCTTCGTTTTTGGAATATTTATTGATCTGTTTGTGTACTTACATCACATTTTATATGTCCCGGAAAACATATGGATTCGTTATATATATTTATTTATAGGGCTCAACCTTATGGCAGTCGCAATATGTATATATTTTCAATCAAGCTCGGTGTATTTGCTGTCTGATTATTTGTTGAAGGCTTTTGGAAAGCTAATGAAGAATTATACATTGGGAAATATTCTTTGTACATCAATTCCGTTATCCATCAGCATTCTTATTATAGTCTTTCAACACAAGGTAATTGGTCTTGGAATAGGCACGATGTTTTACATGTTTGGAATGGGAGTTTTAATTGATTATTATAATCGCTGGATTGTGATTCATAAAGTTCCAGAACAAAATACATACCCGGCATGAGAAAGAATGTGCCAGGTTTCTGTATAGATAGTTCTAGAGGCAGGGGTGGGATTTTCATTCTATTTCTTTCATCCTTTGTATGTATCATATTTTAATAACTTTTCATGACATTGATAAGTACAGGGGGGATAATCTTACAGTACTAAAGTGGAAAAGAAACCGAGTGATGTAGTAAGTGATGCTTCATATTTTCGTCTGATGAGTCATCATTTATAAAAGGGATGCAGATTTTGTTGATGGCAGATTTTCTGTTAAGCAGTATATGGCGGATTAAACAACAATGATATTGTGGAAGACTCTTACTCTGTTCAAGCAAGGAAAACAATATCTGTACTGTAGTAATCCTTATCCTAAAAACCTCTTCTCACATGAGTGGAGGTTTTTAGGATCTCTCCTTTTTTAAAATGGGTTCTAGTGTATACCAGCTTGTAAATTGAAAAATCCCGCCCCAAAACAGTGATGAAAGTTCCCCATGTTACCACCCTGATTGATAAGTAGCAGCACTTAACCTCGAAAAAATGAACGGTTTCCTAACTGAAGGTATTATGTACTCCGTTCGCGGAGGGATTCATAGGCATCTTTCTGTGGTTTTCACAAGTCATCAAATGATCTCTCTAAGTTGACGAATTTATTATGTTCTTATACAAACGCCTGACTCTTCGTTCCAACCGGGCCATTAGGCTTCTTGGCAATGATGATTTCAATAATGTTCTTATTCTCCGCCTTCAAGCTGGAAATGGCCCCAGGATTTTGTAGATGTCTTTTTCGGGGAAAATTTTCATGAAGGTGATGTTTGGCCGGTCATTGCCATCGACTGTTTTTGTCAGATTCTTATCGGGCGTAACAGGCTTCACAGGTGCCCCCGCTCTGAAATCTTCTGCCAGGTGATGTTCAACGCTGCCGTCAACCCCGCTCACAGGTGTAACCTCCGTTAGTCAATTTATATTCACCGCCAACTGGAAAAGGCCGTTACCTTCATATTCCGGATAAATATGGGGAAAATAAGATAAATCTTTGCACGATAAATAAAAGCAACTATTTTTTCTGGATCATTTCATTTCTTTCCATTTCAATACTTTACCTTATTCAACCAAACTTCATTCAAGGACATTTTTGTAAAAAGTATCCAATCTATAGGTGTTGATGATAATATAAAAAGTAGAAACATTTTCCTAGGAATTTCGACTTAAAATAAGAGGAATGAGAACGCCGCTTAGCTCTATCCTGCAAATGGAGGTATAGAATATTTGATACCATTGTATTTATTTCATGTTACCGCTGTAGAACATAGTGAATCAGCACTTTGGACTTGTCTTGTTTGTAATGTTTTTGTTGTAGCATCGGGAATTATTTTCATGTATAAACTGTTCACCCAAAAAGACGTACGAAAATCGGGCATTACGTTTGCAGCAGCTATTGTCATCAATTATATCGCTATAGCGATTTTCGGAGACCCATTTGACCTTCTGGGATAAAGCGGGAGAGGAGATGAAGGAATGAAATATTACCGATTATGGGTAATAGCGTTTTTATTAAAATTTATCGGTTCAGCATGGGATGCATCCTATCATTTTAAATACTTATTTGAAGAATATTCGATTCCTCATATCGTCAATTTTATTGGATTTGTCCTTGGGGGATATTTGCTGTTTAAAGAATGGCGGAAACAAGAGTTTATGGACCCTTTTTCAAGAAACTTAATTACCATTGGGTATGTATTATTCTTAATCGGGATACCGCTCGATTTTACGTATCATATTGCTTACGGGATTGACCTGACAACTTGGAGCCCGACCCATTTTATTTATTATATTGGCACTTCTGTTATGATTTTTGGTGTTTGGCGCGGTTATTATCATTATACCAGGAATGTACAGCCTGCATGGATGTCTATGCATACCTGGTTTGCGATGTTTCTTTTAGAATGCTTCTTGTTTCCGAATATGCAGCAGGAAAACGGGGCAATTTCTTATGATCAGTACATTCACGGGAAATCCATTGCTTCCCATGAAATTTTAGAATTGATTTCTGACCCTGCATCACAAATATTCGGCGGCATCCCAGAGTGGATATATCCGATTTATTCAGTGTTAATGGTCAGCCTGCTTACCGTGTTTACAATTAGGATATGCCGCAGCTTTACTATTCCCTTAATGGGAGCAGCTTTATATATTTTCATTCGATTTATTTTTAAGGGTGTCTTTTTCGCGGTTAACTATCCAACCTCCTATGTGCCAATGACCATCCTTTTCATTCCTTTAGTTTATTTATTATTTCGAAAAATTAATTGGATGGCGGGTCTTATTGGAAGCCTCATATACTTCCTAAGTTTATTCGCCATTTACGAATGGGGAATATTGATTACGCCACCTTTAGTCTTGTGGGAAACGATCCCTGCTGCTGTAACAGGTGTATTAGTTCCTGTAGTTATTTCACAGTTGAGGTTTTTGCCGGCAATAAAAAGGCAAATTGTTTAAAAGTCAGGGAGACCCTTTTTAAGGATCTCCCTCTTGATTTTGGTCTATAAATTAACAATAACTTACCACAAAGTGAAGAATAACCTCACAGCCTGTTCCCTCACCCTCTTGACAGCGGATTCTAATTTCTCTAACTCCTTCTACTGTGAAAATGGGCGGACTATTATAGATGCCTTCAACGAAAGGTGGTGTAATATCCCTTTCAACCAAAGATCCGTCTTCCAACTGGATTAGGAGTGTGGCGTTGCATTGGGGTGTATCTTGATAAATATAAGGGATAATGGTGACAGTGGGTGCGCAGGTTAAATATGACTTAAATAGAGGTCCTGTTTCAGTCCCGCAAGGAATGAGAAAACCTGTATTTAGTGAGTTTTCGCCTAATTTAATTTTTTCCCCTCCACTGCATGTACAACAGCCCCCGCTGCAACCACAATATGATAATGAAAAAGAAAGATGACCCCGGCACCCAGTACCGCCAGTTATGGAATCACATCGAACGAAAACCCTCTTAACATTAGGAATCATAATATTTAAGGCAATCTGCACATCGACAGAAGAGAAGTTTTCCTCAATAATTGTTCCATCTCCTTGTTCAAAAACCACTACAGCCTTACACGCCGTTTCCCCAGTTATTTGATATCCGCTTATTGTCAAAGTCGGCAAAGGAAATATTATTGCTTCATACAATAACAGCTGCTCCCCGCATTGAATATGAAAGTTTGATCCACTGTAAATTTCAGACCAATTACCTATCACGACCGGAGTACAATTATTTTTTTGTAAGCCCAAGCAAAATCAATCCCTTACAGTCTTTTTAGATAGTTTATGGACTTCTTTTCCGAAGGGGGAGTAAAATTTACCTATTTTTATAAAAATTTTCAGAAAAGTGGTTCCTTTTTCGAAAATTGTGTTATATAATACAAAACGAGGACAGTTACTGTATTATAACAAAGAGGTGATAAGTTGATGTCGACGCAGACACGTGGTATTGAAGTGCTTGGGACTTTGAAAGCCCAGTATGAAGAGGTTTTGACGCCTGAAGCGTTAAAATTGATTGAAGAATTAGAACAGAACTTTGGATCAAGACGAGTCGAACTGTTACAGTTCAGACAAAAACGCCAGGAAGAAATTAACAATGGAAAACTGCCTCAATTCCTTCCTGAAACAAAGCATATTCGAAGCGGTGACTGGACAATTGCTCCCCTGCCGCAGGATCTGCAGGACCGCCGCGTAGAAATTACTGGACCAACAGATAGGAAAATGGTGATAAACGCTCTGAATTCAGGCGCAAAATTATTCATGGCTGACTTCGAAGATGCCACGTCACCGACATGGGAAAATGTTGTCGAGGGACAAATCAACTTAAGAGATGCAGTAAGACGGACAATTTCCTTTGAGAGCCCAAATGGAAAAAGGTATGAATTGAATGAACAAACAGCTGTGCTGATCGTAAGACCACGCGGACTTCACCTAGAAGAAAAACATGTGTTAGTAAACGGAAAACCAATTTCGGGAAGCTTTCTCGATTTCGGACTTTATTTTTTCCATAATGCAAAGGAATTATTGGCAAGAGGGTCAGGTCCTTACTTTTACCTGCCAAAACTGGAAAGCCATTTAGAGGCCAGGCTTTGGAATGATGTGTTTGCCTTTGCACAGGAAAAGCTAGGAATCCCGCAAGGAACAATCAAAGCAACGGTTTTGATTGAAACCATTATGGCGGCATTTGAAATGGATGAAATCCTGTATGAGCTGAAAGAACATTCAGCAGGACTAAACTGCGGCAGATGGGATTATATCTTCAGCTATTTGAAAAAGCTGCGGAATCAAGACAATGTGATTTTACCAGATCGTTCACAGGTAACGATGACAGCACCGTTTATGCGTTCCTACTCTTTACTGACGATTCAAACATGCCACCGGCGCAAAGCACCGGCAATCGGCGGGATGGCCGCACAGATTCCAGTTAAAAATAACCCGCAGGCAAATGAAGGGGCGTTCGAAAAGGTGCAGGCAGACAAAGAACGCGAGGCACGTGACGGTCATGATGGGACATGGGTTGCCCACCCGGGACTTGTTCCTGTAGCAATGGAAGTTTTCAACCGTGAAATGCCGACGCCAAACCAAATCCATACATCTAAGCAGCAGAATATCACTATTACTGCTGGGGATTTGCTTGAAGTACCTAATGGAACAATAACGGAGGAAGGCGTTCGTACGAACATCAATGTCGGGATTCAATATGTGGCCTCATGGTTATCCGGCAGGGGAGCGGCGCCAATCTATAATCTAATGGAAGATGCAGCAACAGCTGAAATTTCAAGGGCCCAGCTTTGGCAATGGATTCGTCACCCTAAAGGAGTCTTGAGTGACGGCCGGAAAGTAACAGCGGAACTGTATGAAGAACTGAAACAGGAGGAACTGGAAAAAATCAAGCGGGAAATCGGTGATATTTCCTATGCCGACAGCCGGTTTGACGAAGCGGTGAAGTTGTTTGACAGCCTAATTTTGAATGATGAGTTTGTTGATTTCTTAACACTGCCTGGTTATGAGCAATTATAAAAAATTTAAATAAAAAAATAATAGTTTAATAGGAGGAATTTAATATGACAAATGAAAGAGTAACTAAATTACAAGAAAGCTGGGAAATGGATGCACGCTGGAAGGGGATTACAAGACCATACACTGCTGAGGAAGTAATCAAGCTGCGCGGTTCGCTGGATATCGAGTATACTTTGGCACGTAAAGGCTCTGAAAAGCTTTGGAAACTAATCAATGAGGAAGATTATATCAATGCCCTTGGTGCATTGACAGGAAACCAAGCAGTACAGCAGGTAAAAGCAGGCTTAAAAGCCATCTACTTGAGCGGATGGCAGGTTGCTGCTGATGCGAACCTTGCAGGACAAATGTATCCTGACCAAAGCTTGTACCCTGCAAACAGTGTCCCATCTGTTGTGAAACGGATTAATCAGGCGCTTCAGCGTGCTGACCAAATTACTCATACTGAAGGGGACGACTCTATCGATTGGTTTGCACCAATTGTAGCTGACGCTGAAGCTGGATTTGGCGGACAGCTGAACTGTTTTGAATTAATGAAAGGTATGATTGAAGCAGGTGCTGCCGGCGTTCACTTTGAAGACCAGCTTTCTTCTGAGAAAAAATGCGGCCACTTGGGCGGAAAAGTTCTTCTTCCTACACAGACTGCTGTTCGCAATTTAATTGCTGCACGGCTTGCAGCAGACGTAATGGGCGTTCCAACTGTTTTAGTTGCCCGGACAGATGCTAATGCTGCTGATTTGATTACAAGTGATATCGATATGTATGATGCACCATTTATTACAGGAGAGCGTACACCAGAAGGATTTTTCCGGACTAAAGCAGGCTTGGATCAGGCTATTTCACGCGGCTTAGCTTATGCACCATATGCTGACTTGATTTGGTGTGAAACTTCTGAACCAAATATTGAGGAAGCAAGGCGCTTTGCAGAAGCTATTCATGAAAAATTCCCAGGTAAAATGCTGGCTTACAACTGCTCGCCATCCTTCAATTGGAAAGCTAAACTTGACGAAAAAACAATTGAGGAGTTCCAAAGAGAGCTTGGCAAAATGGGATACAAGTTCCAATTCGTTACTCTTGCAGGATTCCATGCTCTTAATCACAGCATGTTTGAACTTGCCCGCGGTTATAAGGATCGCGGCATGGCAGCTTACTCTGAATTGCAGCAGGCTGAGTTTGCCAGCGAGCAGTATGGTTATTCAGCTACACGTCACCAACGCGAAGTGGGTACAGGATATTTTGACCAAGTATCCATGATTATCACTGGAGGGACATCATCAACGACTGCTCTTAAAGGTTCAACAGAAGAAGAGCAATTTACAAATACAAAATAATATTGCAGACAAGAGGGGACCCTTTTCTCTATATAGAGAAAGGGGTCCCCTTTTGTGTAAAAATTTATATAAGTCATTATTTTAAAATAATTTGAGTTAGAGGTAAAATATAACTATACCATGAAAAAACTAACAATTGACAACTTTCTCTGTTTAAAATATTATTTTAATATAGGATTGGAGGATTAAAAAATGTCAGCAATAAAAAAGCAGAAAATTGAAGAAAATGTTCCGATAGAAACCACGAATAGACAGAAAATTGTGGCTAGCGTTCCTCAAAAAGGTTTTTTTGGCCATCCTAAAGGATTATTTACGTTATTCTTTACAGAATTTTGGGAAAGATTTTCATACTATGGTATGAAAGCCATTCTTGTTTACTATATGTATTATTCTGTTTCAAAAGGCGGATTAGGAATTGATCAGCAGACTGCTATTGCCATTGCTTCTGTATATGGCGCATTGATTTATATGTCTAGTATTATCGGAGGCTGGGTATCGGATAGACTGATTGGTTCATCTAAGTCTATCTTTTACGGCGGAATTCTTATTATGTTCGGTCATATCGCTTTAGCTGTGCCGGGAAGTATGACCATGTTCTTTGCTTCTATGATACTGATTATCCTTGGTACCGGATTATTAAAACCAAACATTTCAGCCGTTATAGGGGAAATGTACGATGTTAAAGATGCCCGCCGTGATGCCGGCTTCAGTATTTTTTACATGAGTGCCAACATGGGTGCATTCCTATCTCCATTAGTTGTAGGAACAATAGGAATGAACTATAATTTCCATTTAGGTTTTGGAATTGCCGCTATTGGGATGTTCTTGGCATTAGTTACGTATGTTCTTACTAGGAAAAAGAATCTTGGCCTTGCCGGTTCAATTATTCATAATCCTTTACCACAAGAGGAAAGGAAAAGCACATTTGCTAAACTTGGCTTAGCAGCGGTTATTATAGCTGTAATTGTAGCAATTGCCATTAACGCAGGACTTTTAACCATCCAAAGTTTTATTAATATTGTCGGAATTCTCGGTTTTGTCATTCCAACTATTTATTTTATTTATATGTACCGCAGCCCAAAAACAACGAAAGAAGAGCGCTCACACTTGATTGCTTTTATTCCGCTGTTCTTGGCATCGGTTATGTTCTGGTCTATCGAGGAACAAGGATCAACAATTCTTGCAGCATTTGCTGATAAACGGACACAGTTAGATTTTGCGGGAATTCATATTAATCCTTCATGGTTCCAGTCATTAAACCCATTATTTATCGTCGTATTTGCACCAATTATTGGTTTGATTTGGGTTAAAATGGGGAAAAAGGCGCCAACGATTCCAGTAAAATTTGGATTTGGCCTTTTATTTGCAGGTTTATCATTCGTCGTTATTTTAGTCCCTGCTTTGCTAGGCGGTACGCATGCACTGGTTAATCCATTATGGCTTGTCCTTAGCTACTTCATTGTCGTAATCGGTGAACTGTGCTTGTCTCCGGTTGGTTTGTCTGCAACAACGAAATTGGCACCGGCAGCCTTCTCTTCCCAAATGATGAGCATGTGGCTGTTATCAAACGCGGCTGCACAAGCACTAAATGCACAAATTGTTAAATTCTACACTCCAGAAACACAAATGACCTACTTTGGAGTAATTGGGGTTGTAGCAATCGTTCTTTCGATTATTTTATTTGCTCTATCTCCAAGGATTCAGACCTTTATGAAGGATATTAGGTAATTAAGTTAAAACTACGGATGCTTAGATGCTCCGTAGTTTTTTGCATTTATGGGGGGATGGCCTGGTTGCCCAGCAGAATGAAAAAGAAATGTTCTTGGCTTATGGCGATGTGCTGGATTGCCCGAAAGGCTCCAAAGGGAGGATTCTCGGTCCATGGAGGTAAGCTGGATTGCCCGAAAAACTTCAAAAGGAGGATTCGCGGTCAATGCAGACAAGCTGGATTGCCCGAAGAACTAAAAAAGAAGTGTTCGCGGTCAATGCAGACAAGCTGGATTGCCCGAAGAACTAAAAAAGAAGTGTTCGCGGTCAATGCAGACAAGCTGGATTGCCCGAAGAACTCAAAAAAGAAGATTCGCGGTCCATGGAGGTAAGCTGGATTGCCCGAAAGGCTCCAAAGGGAGGATTCGCGGTCAATGCAGATAAGCTGGATTGCCCGAAAGGCTCCAAAGGGAGGATTCGCGGTCAATGCAGACAAGCTGGATTGCCTGAAAAACTCAAAAAGGAGTGTTCGCGGTCAATGCAGACAAGCTGGATTGCCCGAAAGGCTCCAAAGGGAGGATTCGCGGTCAATGCAGATAAGCTGGATTGCCCGAAGAACTAAAAAAGGAGTGTTCGCGGTCAATGCAAACAAGCCGGATTGCCCGAAAAACTCAAAAAGGAGCATTTGCGGTCCAAGCAGACATGCTGGATTTCCCCAAAATAAAAAAAGAGGGCATATTGAGTCAATCTAAGTAAATTACCATTACCGAAAATAAAATATGAAAGCTGTTTACATAAGAATAACCTCGAAATTTTCTAAATAATGGAACATTCCTTTGGGTCCAATCATAGGTAATAGTAGTTCTTATTGTGGAGTTGATTGGATTGAAGAAAACAAGCGTTGAGGAGGTTCTCCAGCAGGGAATCCATGGAGCCTTGGAAACGAAGCCGGATGAACGGCGAAAGTATTTGGGGACCCTGCGCGAACGGATTGTAGTTGCCCTAAAGAAGGCACAGGTAGCGGAGGATACGATTTACCCGCAGGTTGAGCAGTATATGAAGGAATATCCAAAGGCACATCTTTTCCTTAATGGGGATTTGAATTATGACCAACTATCAAAGTATATAAAAAAGGCAGCTAAATATAAAATTAAGCATACCATTGTTACAAATAAGGAATCGAATACAAACATCGGCCTGGTGTTAGCCATGGATTATGCCATTGAAAAGAATGAAATTTTTATTTCAATGAAGGCACCGGAAATACAGCAGGCTTCTAAAAAAGGCTTTTTTGCAAAATTATTTGGTAAAGGCGTGTGATTCCAGCTTGGAATTGTGCGCTTTTTTTCATGATAAACCATTTAGCGTAAAGTAGGAGCCGCCTGCGAACCAAAGCTAAAATAACTAACCAACACAGTAACATAAAGCCCATATACGTGCCCAAGGGACAATAATATAAATCCTTAAAATAACGCAGGAGCCGTTTACGGAGCCCTAAGCCGCTATAAATTGCAACACCAGAGTAACGTAGGGAAGGTCTACAATCCCAGCCAACACTCTTTTAAACCATCAGAGTAACTTGGTCCCCGTCGACCTCCCCAAGGCCGAATCTTTTCAATGAAAGAAACCATACAAAAAAACAGTCAGCGGCCGAAATAGCTGCCGTGGCTGTTTTCAAAACTCACTGGTTTTATTTTTGTCATCCCCATTAACCTGAATGCTGTCTACCAGCAAATGCATATTTTTCAACACCTTCGTGCTGTAGGTAAAATCTCCATAGCAATAGGGATAGCGGAAATTGCTTTTATCGCCATTGCAATTATATAGATCTGGCTCCTTTTTTGCCTGTATCCGTGAAAATTGTTTTGCCAGCTCCTCGCTGTGCTTCCCGCCGTGCTGTGCAACAAAGGTGATATACCCGCTGCCCATATTGTAGGCCTGAATAATGGTGGGGAAATCTACCTTTTGCTGATTACCATAAGATAGAACACCTTTAAAATGCTTTACCCCTGCTTGAATACTTTGCTTGGGGTCCTTTATCGTATTCCGTGCCAGGCCCGCTGATTCGGAGGCCTGCATCGGATCGCCGCCCTGTCCGCGGCTTTCTTGCTGCATTAATGCAAGCAGAACATCCGTGTATTGTTCAAGATTGTACTTTCCTAACTCACTTTCAAGCAGGGGCCGATATTCCTTTACCTTCATAAAAGGGTCAACTATTACCGGCGGTTCCTGAGTTTTGTGCTGGAAGTAATTTTGAATCGCTGCTAAGGCACAGAAAAGGATAAACAGACCGAAAAACGTTTTAAATTTTTTCTTTTTTCGTTTTTTCATGCGATTCTCCTAAACTAGTTAACGGCTGTTTCTACTTTTGCCTGCAATTCAATTTCCACGTTTCCTTGAACAGCCCTGCTGATCATACAAGAGGTTTCTGCCTTTTTAGCAAGACGCTGCGCCATTTTAATATCCTTTTCAGCGGCATTTGCCTTTAAAATGATATGCGGCCGGTGAGTAATTTTTTTATACGTAAACACTCCGTTGGTCACATCAACTACCGCATCTGATTCCATGGTTAAGCTCTCTTTCTCAAGGTTGCTGCGCTCCATCATTGCGGCAAGTGTGATGATATAACAGGTAGCAGCAGCCCCTAGCAGCATCTCGTCTGGGTTGGTGCCGGCACCAGGTCCGTCCATTTCCGGCGGGATGGAGATCTTTGTTTTTAAATTTCCAGCTTCAATTTCACCAACATCGTTCCTTAGGCCTGGCCAGTTAGCTTTTAAATGAAAAATATGTTCTGCCATTTTAGGTTCTCCTTACTCTTTGATATCTTCATATAATAGATTTTTATATTCGTACTGATTCGGCTTTTATTTTACCATTGTTAGCAGGCTGGTTCCAAAAACTTATCGCTTACATATTCATCCATATTTTCTCTAATTTCCTATTGTTTTTTTCAAAAGGACTGACCTTCAATTAAAACATCACGAACTTGTCCATACTGAAGAAGGAATCATTGCGGTAAAGCGAAAAAGTTTGGTATTATCAAAGTAAAATATCAATGGAACGGAGGGACCGTAATGTCACGTATTTCAATAGAGCAGGTAAAACATGTGGCCAATTTAGCAAGGCTTGCCATAACAGAAGAAGAGGCTGAAACATTTACGAAGCAGCTTGATAAAATTATTACGTTTGCAGAACAGCTAAATGAACTAGATACCGAAAATGTTAAACCTACATACCATGTGCTTGATATGAAAAATGTCTTGCGTGAGGATATTCCAAAACCGGGATTACCGCAGGAAGTTGTACTTAAGAATGCACCAGAGCATAAGAACGGACAATTTAAAGTACCGTCGATTTTAGCAGAGTAGGGGGAAATAGTGTGAGTTTATTTGATCATAAAGTATCAGATCTTCATGAGCTTTTACATAAAAAAGAGCTAAAAGTATCTGACCTTGTAGACGAATCGTATAAACGAATTACAGAAGTAGAGAGCAAGGTACAGGCATTTTTAACTTTAGATGAAGAACGGGCACGGCAGACAGCAAAAGCCCTTGATGAAAAAATAAGCACCGATGCGGCGAAAGGGCTGCTGTTTGGCATGCCTATCGGTGTGAAGGACAATATTGTCACAAAGGATTTAAGGACAACTTGCGCCAGCAAAATTCTTGAAAACTTTGATCCAATTTACGATGCTGCTGTTGTACAAAAGCTGAACCAGGCAGAAACAGTGACCATCGGTAAATTAAATATGGACGAGTTTGCGATGGGATCATCCAATGAAAATTCTGGTTTCAAAAAGACACATAACCCATGGAATTTGGACAGGGTGCCAGGCGGATCCTCAGGCGGTTCAGCCGCATCTGTTGCCGCAGGGGAAGTCTTATTTTCACTTGGTTCCGATACAGGAGGTTCCATTCGTCAGCCAGCTGCTTTTTGTGGTGTTGTCGGCTTGAAACCAACATATGGCCGCGTTTCTCGTTTTGGTCTTGTAGCATTTGCATCATCTCTTGACCAAATCGGACCAATTACGAGAACTGTTGAAGATAATGCTTATCTGCTGCAGGCTATTTCCGGTCTAGACCCAATGGACTCAACTTCAGCCAATGTGGATGTACCTAATTTCCCGGGCAGCTTAACAGGTGATGTAAAGGGTTTAAAAATTGCTGTACCAAAGGAATATCTTGGGGAAGGTGTCAGCGAATCCGTCCGCCAGTCAGTACTAGATGCATTAAAGGTGCTGGAAGGCCTTGGTGCTGTTTGGGAAGAGGTATCACTGCCGCACTCAAAATATGCGCTCGCTGCTTATTACCTGCTATCCTCATCAGAAGCGTCAGCAAACCTTGCACGTTTTGATGGCGTACGTTACGGATACAGAACACCCAATGCTGACAACTTATTAGATTTATATAAAAATACGAGAGCAGAAGGCTTTGGCGATGAAGTTAAGCGCCGCATTATGCTTGGAACATTTGCCTTAAGTTCAGGTTATTATGATGCCTATTATAAAAAGGCACAAAAAGTCCGGACTTTGATTAAACAAGATTTTGAAAACGTATTTGAAAAATATGATGTGATTGTCGGGCCAACCACGCCGACTCCAGCATTCAAAATTGGCGAGAACATTGATGATCCAATGACAATGTATGCGAATGATATTTTAACTATTCCAGTAAACCTTGCCGGTGTACCAGGGATTTCTGTTCCATGTGGTTTTGATAGCGGGCTTCCGCTGGGCTTGCAGATTATCGGCAAGCATTTTGATGAAGCGACCATTTACCGCGTCGCACATGCGTTTGAACAGGCAACAGACTACCATAATCAGAAGCCGCAATTGTAGGGGGTGAAACATAATGGAATTTGAAACAGTAATCGGACTTGAAGTCCACGTAGAATTAAAAACCGACTCAAAAATTTTCTCATCCAGCCCGAACCATTTCGGTGCTGAACCAAATACGAATACAAGTGTCATTGATCTAGGATATCCAGGAGTACTTCCAGTTTTAAATAGGAAAGTGGTTGACTTTGGCATGAAGGCCGCAATGGCATTAAACTGCGAAATTGCGACACATACGAAATTTGACCGTAAAAACTATTTTTACCCGGATAATCCGAAGGCATATCAAATCTCTCAATTTGATCAGCCAATCGGCGAACATGGCTGGATTGAAATCGAGGTAGATGGCTACACGAAAAAAATCGGCATTACCCGTATTCATTTAGAAGAAGATGCAGGTAAGTTGAACCATGAAAAGGGGTATTCATTGGTGGATATTAACCGCCAGGGAACACCGCTAATTGAGATCGTATCTGAGCCAGACATCCGGACACCAAACGAAGCTTATGCTTATTTGGAAAAATTAAAGTCGATTGTTCAATATACGGGTGTATCTGACTGTAAGATGGAGGAAGGCTCACTCCGTTGTGATGCGAATATTTCCATTCGTCCTGTGGGACAAAAAGAGTTTGGGACAAAAACCGAATTAAAGAACCTAAATTCGTTCAATTTTGTTCGAAAAGGCCTCGAATATGAAGAGAAACGTCAAAGAGAGGTTGTCTCTTCAGGAGGCAAAATTGAGCAGGAGACACGCCGCTTTGATGAGGCTACAGGTTCAACCATTCTAATGAGGGTGAAGGAAGGATCAGATGATTATCGTTACTTCCCTGAACCAGATTTGCTTGAACTTTATATTGACGAGGACTGGAAGGCTCGAATCCGTTCCGAGATTCCTGAGCTGCCGGATGAACGCCAAAAACGTTATGTGGAAGAGCTGGGACTGCCGGCTTACGATGCCAAAGTATTGACAGTGACAAAAGAAACGGCTGATTTCTTCGAAGCTGCTGTTAAGGCGGGGGCTGATGCAAAACAGGCATCCAACTGGATTATGGGTGAAGTTTCGGGTTATTTAAATGCAGAAGGAAAAGAATTGAATCAGGTTGCCTTAACACCGGAAGGCCTTGCCAGCATGATCAAATTGATTGAGAATGGCACCATTTCTTCGAAGATTGCTAAGACAGTGTTTAAAGAATTAATTGAAAACGGCGGCGATGCCGAGACGATTGTAAAAGAAAAAGGACTTGTGCAAATTTCCGATGAAAGCACGCTTCTTAAAATTATTTCCGAGGTTCTTGATGCGAACCCGAAATCGGTAGAGGACTTCAAAGGCGGTAAAGCGAAAGCAGCCGGTTCTCTTGTTGGACAAGTCATGAAGGCCACAAAGGGTAAAGCTAATCCGCAAGTAGTTAACAAATTATTACAGCAAGAATTACAAAAAAGGTAATACGAGTTGCTGGCAGAATGATGTTTCTGCCAGCTTTTTTTTTGAGGATGTCGAATCAGTTTTCGACATCCTTTTCATTATTTCCTGGGTAAAGTTCCTTTAACAGCAGGGGATTGTTATGTTTTCAATTAAACGTTTGTTTGATAAGGGAATATAAGATAACTTGTCGAAGGATGGGGGATATCCCATAGAAGGCTGTCATTCTACAAGTTTTTAAAATGATTAAAATAATTTAGAGCATATGACGACAAAGTTCTGCAGTAATTCATTACTAAAACCTGAGAAGGACAAGCTTTCTTGTTGATTTAATCAAACGTTTAATTGAAATTCAAATTGTGACAATCCTCGATACAGTTTTGTGTTCAAAAGCTTAATGTAGAGGGGAAAAACAGCTGGTTAAATAAACGTTTGCATAACATTGCTGCTGTTGAAAAATGGGGTTATAGAGGTTATATTGTCAGTTCACCGCCTGAAATCGACAGTTTACATCTGTATAAAATGAACAAATCATTGAGAGATTCATATTTAGAGTTGTTTTAATCAAACGTTTGGATAAATGATGTTAGGGGGAGTTTTTGTCGAAAAAGCAGAAAATCCGTAATCAACTTGAGAAATTATCGTAATTTTTGTAAAAAAATACCCGGACAGGCTGATTAGTCCTGTTCGGGTATTGCTTCATTAGCGTTCTTCTTTTAATAAACGGATACTTTCATTAAATTCCTTTTCAATTGCATCATTCTTCTTATAAGTAATTAAACTTATAAGAAAAGCCACAATCAAGTTAAGGATAAAGCCTGGAATGATTTCATATAAGGATTCTCCGAAAAAGACTTTTCCGAGGTCGGCGTTTTTCCATATGATTACGGTAACAGCTCCGACAATCATTCCTGCTAGAGCGCCCCAGTTCGTAGTTTTTTTCCAGAATAAACTTAAGAGAATAATCGGCCCGAAGGAAGCTCCAAAGCCTGCCCACGCATAAGCAACTAGGCTTAAAATGGTATTATCCTGCTTAAAGGCAAGTGCAGCAGCTACTATAGCTACGATTAGCACGGCCATCCTTCCTAAGAAAACAAGGCTGCGATCGGTGGCATTTTTGTTCATCACAACTTTATATAAATCCTCAACAAGTGCACTGGAGGTTACGATTAACTGTGATGAAATCGTACTCATGATGGCAGCAAGTATTGCGGCTAAAGCAAATCCCGCAAACAGTGGATGGAAGAAAATTTGGCTCAGTGAAATGAATACGGCCTCTGGATTATTCAGAGTATGAACTGTATTGTTATGGAAATATGCAATACCGATTAATGCTGTAAAAATGGTACCGATTAAGGATAAAATCATCCAGCCCATCCCAATGCGGCGGGCACTTTTTGTTTCTTTTACAGTCTTAATGGCCATAAAGCGGACAATTATATGCGGCTGTCCAAAATAACCAAGCCCCCAAGCAGCAGCTGAAACAATGCCGATAAAGGTTGTGCCTTTGAACATATCCAGTAATGTAGGATCAATTGCACGAATGGTATCAAATGTTTCTGATGGTCCTCCCGTCTTAAAAATTCCTATTGCGGGTACCAGCAGAAGGGCGATTAACATCATTAAGCCTTGAATAAAGTCGGTGTAGCTGACGGCAAGGAATCCTCCAAATAATGTGTATGCCACCACAACACCTGCAACAATGAGTAATCCTGTATGATAACTTGTGCCAAAGGAGCTTTCAAAGAAGACAGCACCGGAAACCATTCCGGAAGAAACATAAAAGGTAAAGAATAGGAGAATAACAATACCTGAAACGATACGTAATAACTTAGACCTGTCTTTAAAACGATTTTCCAGATAGCTTGGAATAGTAATAGAATCATTGGCAACTTTGGTATAGGAACGTAAGCGCGGGGCAACCAGCAGCCAGTTTAGATAGGCACCTATTGTTAAACCAATAGCCATCCATCCTTCAGCTAAACCGCTTACATATATAGCTCCGGGGAGCCCCATCAACAGCCATCCGCTCATATCAGCCGCCCCGGCACTTAGGGCAGTTACTGCCGGCCCCAATGACCGTCCTCCAAGCATATAATCTGTAAGATTGCTTGTTTTATGATACGAATACCAACCAATAAGGAGCATGCCGGCTATATAAATTAAAATCGAAACAAGCTGTAGAGTTTGTTCTGACAAATAACTTCCCCCTTTTCTCAAAATTCAAATAATAATTTGTATAATACCTTTCTTCTTATTTTATATTCTATCAATAAGTAATATGTATTTCTAGGGAAAAAGGTTACTTTTTTACCATAGTGAAAAATGTTGTAGAAATAGTTTTTGGGACAAACTGTAAGCACCAGCTTTGATAATCATCAGGCGAAACCATTATGATATAAGAAATGGAAGGAGTGAAATGGTGATGGGATTAAATGAATGGTTTCAAAAGGGAATGACTGCAGACGAGTACATAAATGCCATGACAAAGAATAAGGAGGAGACACTCTCTATTTATGAGCGTTTTACATTAAAAGAAGAGGACCGAAGGAAGTTAGAGGGGCTAAGACCGGAAAAATTAAGGGCAATTGTGTTGTCCGAAGATTGGTGCGGGGATGCCCTGGTAAATAATCCCGTTTTACTTCGCGTGGCTGAAGCAGCCGACATCGAGGTTCGATTTCTGCTAAGGGATTCTAATCTTGAATTAATGGACCAATATTTAACGAATGGCACTGCCAGATCCATTCCAATCTTTGTTTTTATAAATCAGGAAGGCAATGAAGTCGCCAAGTGGGGGCCAAGAGCACCGGAAATACAAGCTCTTGTAGAAAAGGAGAGGTCAGCATTACCGGATAAGGAGGCTGCAGATTTCCAAGAAAAGCAGCTGGCCATGTACAAAAATCTTGCTAAAAGATACCAAACCGATCCAGCCATCTGGCAAACGGTGGCGGAAAGTATTATATCTACACTTGGAAGATAGGTTAGATTCGTATTAACGGATAGAGGGCAAACTTGCAGGGTATTAAAGATAAAATATTCGGGGTACCGTGGAGACCAGTCCTTAATTGGCGTGATGAAAGACAAAATCATCGTGGAACTCAGGAAATCTGTCTTACATAAGTGTGATGAAAGACAAAATCACCTGGGAACCAAGGAGACCAGTCTTTCATAGGTGTGATGAAAGACAAAATTGAAGTGAACCAAGGAAATCTGTCTTACATAAGCAAGATGAAAGACAAAATGACCGGCAAACTAGGAAATCTGTCTTACATAAGTGTGATGAAAGACAAAATCACCTGGGAACCAAGGAAACCAGTCCATCATAAGCGTGATGAAAGACAAAATGACCGGCGAGCCAAGGAAATCTGTCTTACATAAGTGTGATGAAAGACAAAATGACCTGGGAGCCAAGGAAATCTGTATTTCATAAGTGTGATGAAGGACAAAATGACCGACAAACCAAGGAAACCTGTCCATCATAAGCGTGATGA
Source organism: Neobacillus mesonae (assembly GCF_023715155.1). GTDB lineage: Bacteria > Bacillota > Bacilli > Bacillales > Cytobacillaceae > Neobacillus > Neobacillus mesonae_A. Next base: position 334 of record NZ_JAMBNQ010000028.1, on the reverse strand, counting down.
AAGACAAAATGACTGGCAACCAAGGAAACCAGTCTTTCATAAGTGCGATGAAAGACAAAATCACCTGGGAACCAAGGAAATCTGTCTTACATAAGTGTGATGAAAGACAAAATGACCTGGGAGCCAAGGAAATCTGTAGTTCATAAGTGTGATGAAGGACAAAATGACCGACAAACCAAGGAAACCTGTCCATCATAAGCGTGATGAAAGATAAAGTCCGTATAATTGTGTAAAAAAAAATGAGTCATTTTATTCATTCCTGGCAACACTGTTTTCAACCACGATAAACAATGAAAAGAGGAATAAAATGACTCAAGTACAGTTTAACCTAAAT
>NZ_JAMBNQ010000027.1 GCF_023715155.1 Neobacillus mesonae | reverse complement strand
GGGTGGCAAAAGCGGCAAAGGCAATAGAGGCTTGAATTAAATGAAAGCCAGCGCCTTTAGACGCTGGCCGGTAATATAGGCTTATAGCCGTTGTTCAAACCACCCGTTGGACGGGTGGTCATGATTTGATGAAGGACAAAATACCGGGTTGCAGAGGTAGAGCTGTCTTTCATCGGCATGATGAAGGACAAAATTTCGGGTTGGAGAGGTAAAAATGTCTTTCATCGGCATGATGAAGGACAAAATACCGGGTTGCAGAGGTAAAAATGTCTTTCATCGGCATGATGAAGGACAAAATACCGGGTTGCAGAGGTAAAAACGTCTTTCATCGGTAATATGAAGGACAAAATACCGGGTTGCAGAGGTAAAAACGTCTTTCATCGGCATGATGAAGGACAAAATACCGGTTGCGGAGGTAAAAATGTCCTTCATCGGCAATTTGAAGGACAAAATACCGGGTTGGAGAGGTAAAAACGTCTTTCATCGGTATGATGAAGGACAAAATACCGGGTTGCAGGGGTAAAAATGTCTTTCATCGGCATGATGAAGGACAAAATTTCGGGTTGGAGAGGTAAAAATGTCTTTCATCGGCATGATGAAGGACAAAATACCGGGGTGCAGAAGTAAAAATGTCTTTCATCGGTATGATGAAGGACAAAATACCGGGTTGCAGGGGTAAAAATGTCTTTCATCGGCTTTATGAAGGACGCTTTCGCCGCCCGCAGGACCAGTATTGTCTATCATTGCTTTTATGAAAGACAAATCCTCGAGTGCGAAAACAATATTGTCCTTCATCACTATGAAGACGATCTATCTATCAAGATCTTTTTTTAAAAAATAATACCTCATATACATATTGAGACCCTTTTTGAATACATCTAAAGTCTTAGAGGCTTTGGTTTTAAATATAGACCAAATATGTAGAGAAAGTTCATACCTCCTTATGATTAGAAATACCTTCCATACTTATATAATGATGACAAATAATAAAGTTCCTTTAAGGGAGGACTATTAAATGTCAATCAATATTCTTTTTCTAACCATTACATTTAAGAAACGTGAAATTAGTCTTGAGGAGGCTGTACAACAGGAAATGGTTGAAAGGCTTTATGAGGAGCATAAGGATCGGCAATTTTCGTTATACCGGATAATGTGATAAAACTTTTAAAAGATCTAGGCGGGGTTTAAGATTATTCCCGCGCCTAGATGGTATTAATGATGCTCAGCAGCCATCGCCTCAGCTTTGGTTACTTGTACAGTTCCCCTTGGATGCTGCGGCGGTGCATAGATGGAATATAATTTTAATGGGATATTGCCCGTATTGGTTACATTGTGCCAAGTCCCGGCAGGAACCATGATGGCAGAATTATCAAACACTTGTCTAACAAAATTTAATTTCTCTGGACTTTCCCCCATTTGGACAATCCCTTGGCCTTGCTCAATTCGCAAAAATTGATCAATGTTAGGATGGATTTCTAAACCGATATCTTCCCCAACTTGAAGACTCATCAAAGTTACCTGTAAATGATTTCCTGTCCATAAAGCAGTACGATAGGTATTGTTCTCCTTTGCCGCGTCATTTATATTCACCACAAATGGCTGCGGTCCAAAGTCTGTTTGATTTCGCCCCCAGAATGGCGGTGTCATACTGAAACGATGCGCATCATATGAAGCAGGATAGTATCCATTTGTTCCTGAAAAATGAGACTGTGGTTGATTTGTATAATAAGGATTTTGATATGGATACATATTAGCAGGATAGTACATTTTTTCCCTCCTCAAAATTTCATCAGATTATCCTATGCATTGAGTACAATTTGGGTACTTATAATGGTTTTGGTCGTTATTTTTAAAGTGACTATTTAAAAACAAGGTAATCTATCAAAAAAGTATTATGATTCTTACAAAGGAAGATCGAATATGATAATGTCGATAAAAATAAAGGGTGGAATCTTCCCGAGAAGAGGTCAATCAAGAGCCAAGGGTAAAAATAAGCGGTGGAATCTTCCCGAGAAGAGGTCAAATCAAGAGCCAGCGGGTAAAATTGGCGGTTGATTCTTCCCGGGAGAGTCCGAATCAAGAGCCAGCGGTAAAAATAAGCGGTTGAATCTTCCCAAGTGAGGTCAAATCAAGAGCAAGCGGTAAAAATAAGCGGTTGAATCTTCCCGAGAAGAGGCCGGATCAAGAGCCAAGGGTAAAAATAAGCGGTTGAATCTTCCCGGGAGAGGTTAAATCAAGAGCCAGCGGGTAAAATTGGCGGTTGATTCTTCCCTGAAGAGGTCAAATCAAAAGCCAGCGGGTAAAATAAGCGGTTGAATCTTCCCGTGAGAGTCCGAATCAAGAGCCAGCGGTAAAAATAACCAGTTGATTCTTCCCGTGAGAGTCCGAATCAAGAGCCAGCGGGTAAAAATCGAGTTAAAACTGAAATTCCCAGGTAAAGGAGATGGAGAAGCGTATATTGTCATCAATGAGGTGAGATTATTAACTTTGTAGGTTAGTTAAATGATATAATTGATTCAGCAACAAGAATACTGATAATTAAAAAAACAATTTTAGGACAGCGTAAAAAAATTAATAGGAAAGGAGAAATAAAATGGAGAACATGAAAGGTATTGAAACAAGTGAACAAGCAGATTTAGAAGCCGCATTGATAGAGTTGCAGCTTAACCAAAAGAAATTCCAAAATGAAAAAGAGTATTATAATGAAGACCAGGATAAACACATCATCCAAGATTACTATCAAAACATTAATTTTAATGAAGCGGACCAAAAAGAGTTATATAAAAAACTCAATCAGTTAATTTCTAAAACTCATGAAAATCAGCTTCCTTATAATGCTAAGACCCGGAATTTTCTTTATTCAAGGGTAGACCTTCACCCTGATGGTGTGCTGAAAAGTATCTATTCTGGAGCTGAAAAGGATCCTGAACAGATTATTCAAGAAGATCATGAAACAGATAGAAAAAGGAAAGAAGCCTATGACAAGATGATCAAAAGCAGTTCAAACAGCGATGATGAATTACTGAAGGAAGCAGCATTGATTGAAAGTGAAAATATGTATAATACCGAACATGTCGTGCCCCAGTCATGGTTTGATAAGCATGATCCGATGAGAGGGGATTTGCATCATCTTTTTACATGTGAGTCGGTTTGTAATTCTTCAAGATCCAATTATCCTTTTTTTGATTTCACTGACTATTCTCCTAAAATGGAGACGGAAGCAATTAGGGAAAATTGCGGGAAATATGAAGATGGTAAATTTGAACCTGAAAACGGAAAAGGCAGTATTGCTCGTGCAACGTTGTATTTTTTATTAAGATATCCGAGAGTAATTAACCGTTACAGCATGAAGGATATTGAAACTTTCATTCAATGGCATCGTGAATATCCAGTCGACATTTATGAAAAACATCGTAACTTAGAGATCTACCATATTCAAAAGAATAGAAATCCCCTCATTGATTTTCCACAATCCGTTGACAAAATTGATTTTGCACTTGGTTTATGACCATAACAAACTGCAATAATTTTGAATGAAACGATATATTTTGGTGCCTGACACCGAAAAAGGTATCAGGCACCCATTATTATAAATATTCTTTTTTGATAAGTCACAGTCAAAGGTTACTTTCTTTCATTCCCTAAGTGCTTATGCTTAGTGATGTTTCATCTTTTCAATACTAAAATCAGATAATTAGGCTCCCTTAACAGAAGGGCATTAATGGGGAAATAGAAGATTATTCTGCAAAAGACCGTTGTACAGCATAGAGAGCGCGTAGTATCTGATAAAAAATTAAAATCTCATTCCTTTCCGTCAGAAGTCTTATCCTTCATAAACGTTTTGGATAATGTTTTCAATAGATCAGCATCAAGTTCTATATTATGTTCATATGCATACTTTATCGCATATCCAAGACCCAGTGTCATGCTTCCTGCAATTCCTGCGCCGGCAATGGTTCCGGCACCAGGAATGAATTTAACAGCTTGTCTAAAGATCCCTTTTCCTATATTTCCTGCTAATGAAGCAATGGTTAATTCCTTCGCCCGCTCTTTGGTGAGGGGCTTCTCGTATAACGTTGATAGCCTTACCATAAGACTAACCTGAATCCCGGTAATCGGGATAATATCAGAACCGGGGATCGGTACTGCTCCAACTGCCGCAGCAGATGCTGCAGCCGCCATAATCCACTTATTGGCTGTCGAAGATTTTTCCTTTAAGTGCTTGGCAAAAAGAATATCTTTTTTTTCCTCTTTGAGGATATCCAAGATCGCATTTCGCAGCATTTCAATATTTTCACCCGTTTTCGAGGAGATGGGCGTTACTTTATATTGATAGTTTGTTTCATCTTGTATGTATTTTACCAGGCTCGGGATATCTTCAGCAGCATCAATCTTATTAAGAACAAAGATGATTCTCTGATTGGTTTTTCGTATGTTTTCAAAGTGTTTCTTTTCCCCTTCTGAGAATACGGTACCTGCAGCATTTAGAAAAAATAAGATAACGTCGGCATCTTTATAGAATTTCATTGTTTCTTCAGAATTCTTGCTGTTGATATCATCCAATCCGGGTGTGTCCGCAAAGATAATCTTATCCCTGTAATTGTATTTATCTACGATGACTGTTTCACCAGGCTTCGGTGCAACAGCTGCAACATTTTCCCCCATTAAACGGTTGATGGTTGAGGATTTACCTGCATTCACATCACCAACCATCGCAAAGAGTATCTCTTTTTCAAGCTGATCATTTATACTATTCATTTCTTCTTCATACGCTTTTTCAAATTCTTCATTATTGAAATCAATCAATTTGTACACTCCCCCATAAAAATGATGTAAAAATGGCGTTCATAATGTTATTTTAAGTCACTGACTCATGATTATACTTGAAGAAGCCAGGCGTTTTTGGGAGTTCTATCTTGATCTAAAATTGTTCAACTCTCGTTTGACAATGTAAGCTGAACATTTCCAAGGAGGATACTGCCAATTATATAGACGGATCATGTTGCCCAGTCCAACGTCTAAAATGTCTCACTGTTTTCCTAATGGAATGGTCATAGTGAATCCACTTTTTCTTTTTTTAAAATTCCCCATACACATTCATTTTCGAGGATATTAATAATTCAGTCTCTAAAAGACCGAAGAGGTTTTCAAACGTTATCTAACGAATAACGTCATTTTTCGATAATTTACAATTGCAGTTACTCTATTCTCTATGAAAAGCTTGATTTTTTTAAAAAAATAAAAAAGTATGAACAATCAAACAAAGTTTACCTTAAATTTAAAATTTCTTAATATTCCATTCATTTGATTTTGTTAACATTATTTAGAAACTATGGAGATTAATAGATTTATAAAATCATCTTTAGAATTTATGGTGAAGTGGATTTATGTTTGTGCCATTGCGATATTAATCTCGCCGTTTTGTTTTTCATCTTATTACTTTAAAGGAGGCACTTTTTTACAGTAAGGGGACAAATTAACAGCTCATAAAAAACGATATTAGGAGAGATAGTCTTGAAAAAATTCAGACAGTATTTTGGGAATTTAGCCATTGTCACCATCCTATCTGGCTCGGTTAATTTTCCTTTTACTAGTTTAGCAGCTGAAACGAATGGTGAATTGGAACGTATTACCGAAAAAGCAGATCCTGCAAAACCAGTTGTTGATGAACTTACATTGGCTGTTATCGGTGATTATGGCGGTTGTGGAGTTGGTAATTGTGAAGGGGAACAACAGGTGGCTGATATGGTTCATTCATGGAACCCAGATTACATATTAACTGTTGGGGATAATACCTATCAACGTGGATTACCAGAGGAAGTAGAAAAAGCACAAGCAGCATATATAGAAGACATCAAAGCAGGAAAATTTTTCCCGATTATGGGAAATCACGATTATGGAAACGGCTGTACCAGCGAAAGTGTTCAACCAAGTATTGAAAAATTTGGGGTCCCAGTTTCATATGTTGCGGGGTTTGGCAATGGCTTAGTTGATTTCGTAAACCCAGATGCTAACTGCAATAAATCAACAGGTGATCAAATGCCTCCAATTTATGATGCATATAAGAACACAATTGACAATAGTCAAGCAGAATGGGTCATTGCAGGGGAGCATCAACCGGTTTATTCATCCGGAAAAGCAGGAAATAACTTTGATCGTTCTTGGGTTATGACGCCAGGAGTAGACCTGATATTAGCGGGACATGATCATCATGCCGAACATATTGAAACGAAAGACGGTTATAACATCGTGATTTCAGGAAATGGCGGGAATGGTAATACTCCTATATTTTCACCGGTAGAAGGAAGTTTGTATCGGGATGATAAGAATTTAGGTGCTGTTCGTCTTACGGTGAGGAAAGATGAATTAAAGGTAGAATATCTTACTCTTTCTGGTGAGAATCAGTATAATTTTACCTTGAAAAAAGATGAAACAGGTAAGGCATATATTGCCGACCGTATGGAATGGGTGGATCCTAATCCAAATTCAGGAGGATCGCCGGTTCCAAATCAATATAGTGTGTCGATGGATTTTGATGATTCCACTGTTTTAGATGGTTTATCCTATCAAAATTATCAAGATGGACCGGTTAGTGAAGTCATGATAGATGGAAGAAAGGCCTTGCAGCTTGAAAAAAATCCAATGGGCGGCGGCAACCATGCTTACTTATATGTAGATGACGAATCTATTTTAGGCGGGCCATATCATGCGAAAGTAACAATTGAATATCGTTCACCAAAAGCAGGTTCTTTTCGTCTTCAATATGAATCGGCTGATTCAGGATCAGCATATCAAAATTCTCAATCTATAAGTATTCCGAATGATGAAATCAACCAATGGAAAACTGCGACTTTAGAGATACCAGATATTAAATTTACAAATCGCCAAAATAATGGTGCAGATATGCGTCTTTTAGCAGCAAACAACCTGCCGATCCTTATCGGATTCATGAAGGTTGAAATCATACCAGACGAGCCTGCAAAATTTGTATCAATGGATCTTGACAGTGAGCCGAATGGTTTAACCTGGATTCCGTACGAAAGCGGACCGGCTCATGAAATGGTGATAGATGGAAGAACGGTTTTACAAGTCGATAAAAACCCGTTTAATCAAGGAAATAACCTCTATCTTTCAGTTGACGATCGATATATTTATGGAGGACCATATAATAGTCGTGCCACAATTGAATATCGTTCACCTGTCGCTGGTTCTTTTACACTTCAATATGAATCAGCTGAAACAGGAGCTGCCTATCAATCTGCGCAAAAAGTTACCATTACGGAAGAAGATATTAATAAATGGCAAACTGCAACCATTGATATGCCGCAAGCAAAGTTTACCAATCGCCAAAATGGTCATGCAGACTTTCGAATTGTTGGTGCTAAAAACTTACCATTTATTATTGGTTCTATGAAAATAGAGGTTGTTGATGAAAATAGTGAAACAAGTACACTTGCCATGGAAGCAGTAAATAAAGCAGAGAAGTTAGCAGGAGATGGGCTTGATGAGCAAGAAAAGATTGATGCCGTTGTCGAGGCAGTAAATGATGCCACAGCACTAATAGAACAGTTAGAAGATGTTGAAAAGAAAGTTGAATTACAAGGTCGTTTAAAAATTGTATCTGCCGAAGTAGATCAAGCACAAGAAGAGTTAAATCTAAAACTAGCAAAGGAAGCCGTTGAGCAAGCCGAACAGTTGCCTTCTGAAGAAAGTGTTGAAAAGGCTCAACAGGCAATTGATCAATTAATGGATGGGAAAGACAAAAATACATTAATTGAGCGACTATTTATAGTAAAAACGATCTTACAAGCAGACAAAGCAATTAATACATTGTTAGAGGCTGGGCTTGAAAGTGCAGCAGATGTAGATCAAGCTATTATTACACTTGAAATGGCAAGTAAATTAGTCGCAGAAGTACCTAATAATCAACGGGGGAATTTAACGGAAAATCTTCAAAAAGCAGAAAACAAAATTGTAGATAAGATGAAATCCATTCTTAGTCAAAAGAACAATGGAAAGCCAGAACGTTTAAAAGAAACGTGGTTAAATTTACTTATCACCAATACAATAAATCAATTGGATGGAAAAGTAAAAACTGACATTAACAAAATCCACCAATCCATCATGAAGATTGTTAAGGAACATGCCACAGGTAAAGAAGTTAGAGAAGCGATTGAAAAGATAATTTCGAAACAATAGTTTTGTATGAATGAAAAAAGTGTATGAAGTACTTCTTCATGCACTTTTTTCAATATAGACCCTGTTTAAGATTAATATGAATAAGTCCATTTTTTCACAAAAGAAAAACTTGATGAATCCTTGATAAAACTGGATTTCAAAGCATTATCAAAAGCGGGATGTACGAGACCATGGAATTCAATTACGAAAAGAAATGATCAATTTTAAAAGAATGCTAAATCCTCATCTGAAGCGTATCATTGGAATTTATCTAGAAGGCAAGGTAATCTATAACAGTAATTTTAAATTTGTGGCTAAGGAGTTGGATGGATGGAGAACTTGGGCAACAAGCAGTCGATGATTGTGGGGCTTTTGCTGGCAGGAGCTTTTATTGCCATTTTGAATCAAACATTGATGATTACAGCCATTCCACCGATTATGGATGAAATGAAAATAACCGCAAATAGTGCTCAATGGCTGACGACTGTCTTTATGCTGATGAATGGAATTATGATTCCCATCAGTGCTTTCTTATTAGAACGTTTTACAACAAGACAATTATTTATCTCAGCGATGAGTATTTTTGCCGCAGGAACCGTTGTCGGGGGAATCGCACCAAATTTTGAAATTCTCCTTTTAGGGCGAATCATTCAGTCTATTGGTGCAGGGGTGATGCTGCCGTTAATGACGACCGTCTTTTTGCTCATCTTCCCGGTCAATAAGCGCGGTGCCGCAATGGGGCTCGTTGGGCTTGTGATTTCCTTCGCACCGGCCATCGGACCGGCACTATCTGGCTGGGTCACATCTCATTTTTCATGGAGAGTATTATTTTTTATTATATTACCTATTGCTCTTGTCGATATATTAGTCGCATTCCTTTACTTGAAAAATGTCACAGAGATTTCTAGACCCAAAGTGGATGTACCTTCTATCCTGTTATCATCAATAGGTTTTGGCGGTCTTCTTTACGGATTTACCTGTGCTGGAAATTACGGCTGGTCCCACGCAGCAACCCTTTTTTCGCTCGCGATTGGCAGCATATCCTTGCTCCTATTTATTTTCCGGCAATTGCGGATAAAAACTCCTATGCTGGAATTCCGTGTTTTCACGTTTTCCATTTTTCCATTCGCCATTATCATAGGCATGATTGGCTTTATGGGGTTAATTGGAGCAGAAACAATCATTCCTCTCTTTATGCAGCGAATGAGGGAATTTACGGCCTTTGAGGCAGGGCTTGCTTTATTGCCTGGTGCACTGATTAGCGGGTTCATGTCTCCCATCGTTGGGAGAATTTTTGATAAAATTGGTGCAAGATGGCTCGTGATTGCCGGCTTAACGGTTATGACAGCTTCTTCATTTGCATTTACTACATTAAGCCCGTTAACAACAATGACATATATAACCGTTTTGTACGGGATTAGAATGTTTGGCCTTTCGATGGTCATGATGCCTGTCGCAACAGCAGCTCTGAATCAGCTGCCAAAACGGTTAATTCCCCATGGGGCTGCCATGGATAATACCATGAAAATGATCGCGGCATCTGTAGGGACTGCTATTCTTGTCACAGTTATGACAACCACAGCAGAGGCGGCAAAACAGCGGTCAGATATAGCTTTTCCAGATATACACGGGGCGAATATCGCCTTTATGGTGGTTTCCATCCTTTCCTTACTTGGATTGATCCTATCGTTTTTCATCAAGAAAAAACCGGCTGAGGATGAGAAGGATGGAAAAAAACGAAGAAGTGTCCGTGTAAAACTTCAAGGGTAAGCTCTAAAGCAGGAACAGCTAAAACAACGATTGAAGTGGGGTAGGTTGAAAAAGTACCAGGTTGTTCCTGGTACTTTTTATAGATTATTGACGGTAGGTTCAGATGATTGAACATGATTGATATTAATCACTCTCGGGTCAGATGGGGTAGAATTATCAATTTTTGTGATGATACACCACCGTCCTGGCGTTGTGGAGGTAAGAGGTACTTCAATATCATCTCCGTTGTTCGTTTTGATTAGAACTCTTCCATCATATTTTGCAAAATTATCTTCCTTTTTCAGAAAGCCTAAAAAACGAAAAATATTTGTAGCAATAATAATTTTATCAACGTCCTCAAGTGTTTTGATGATTAGATTTTCTTCATTGTTCCCAGCAGAATTCCCAACACCTGAATCCTTATCGAGTGCGATATAAGGGGAATTTGTTAATTTTCCTTTATTCGCAAAAAAGATGTGCCCAAATTTTCCTTTCTTCGTGATGTAAAAAGCATGTAGGTCTAAATCAACTCCTTTAGTCCAATTTAATTTAACATGAATATTTTCAATTTTCCCTGTCTTCCTCAGTGAAATGGAATCACCGGGTTTTTTTAAGGTGACCTTTTCCAGCTTAATGGCAGCTTGCTGTGGTGGTGAAGGCAAAGCCTTTTCTTCAACAGGTGGTGTAGGAGTACTTTGAATTTGCTCACTTGAGGCAGCTTCATCCTTTACTTCAAGTCCGAAATGATGGCAAAGGGCTGCAAGTCCGCCAGTGAAACCACCCGTATTAGTAGAAAATTTCCACTCTCCATTTTTTTTGTAAATTTCCGCAAGAATTAAAGTGTTCTCCATACTATACGAACCTAACGGATATAGCAGGATCTCTTGCTGTGCGTCCGTATCCATTATTCTGACATAAGCATTTTTCATTTTTGAAAAGTCTTGTCCAACTTTATCACCATTATAAATCGTTAATGTTATAACGAGTTTATCTGTAACGGGTGAAACCTTTTTTAAATCAATCTGAAACTGTTCACTGTTTTTTGTTGGATGTTTAGAAACAGCATGTTGAATAGACCCATCTGCCGATATAGGATTACCATAAAAAATGATGGATTCATCATTCAAACATTTCCCATCCGAGCCAACCATAAAAATAGATGAATCAATATCAAGTGGTTCAGTAGTTTCCCAAACAATCTCAACGTTTAAATTAGTCCTATTTGATTGGTTTTTGGTGATATCCAGTCTAGCACCTTTTTGTACTTGTACAGGCATGATTTTCCTCCTTTTGATGACTAAACATTATATGATTATACCATATTATGGATGAAATCCACTTGAGATAACCGTTTAGCCAAATAAGATTGAACATTTTTATTGGAAAGGGGCTTTGTCTGATAGAAGGTTTTTAAAAAGTGCAGGGATACAGGAGGGTTGAAGTCTATTGCCGTAAAGGAATGGAAAGAAGCTGAGATTATATTTTATGAACAACTTCTGACCTATTAATGAAAAAAATGAGCATTTTTTATCCAACAAGTTTTTCATTAAAACTGTGATCAGATTAGGATAATTCAGTAACGAATGAGGAGGTAAATACCTATATGTTAAAATCAAATGATATAATGGAGTATATTTCTTGAAAGGTGTGGACAAATGTATATCACAGATCAAGCTCGTGATATCTTGAAGCAAATGTTTCTAGAACACGAGACCAATAATATTCGTATTTATTTTGCAGGCTATGGCTGAGGAGGGCCAAATGTTGGACTGGCTCTGGAAGGGCCGGATGAAAGGGATATAGTATTAACCATCAATGAAATAACAGTCTCCATTGATCCAGATGTTGAGCCTTTTACGGAAGATCTTACGCTTGATTTCAATCAAGAGGCTAATGCCATTGTATTAGTAGGCAATGAAAGTAATTGTTGTTAATAGATAACACTGAAGGGGAGTTGGTTTAAAATAACCAGCTTCCCTTTTTCTATAAACATATATGATAGATATGAGGTTAGTTAGGTACTTGGGTCATTAAATGGAATAAATGCAAATTGTAAAATAGACCACTTAAACTTGGGAGAATTGGTTGTACTTGAAGGGTAACAATCGTAAAATTGGAGATTGAAATTTAATGATAGTGAGCTGTGTTTAAAAAACGAGACTGTGAACCGGTAAAATCGTATACACTTCAAGTAAATGGCAAAGCAGAAAAACGACTGTATCAAGGTACAATATTTATTCTTAAATAAATTAAGAACAGTTAGTTTTTATGTTTTATCAAAATAATTTTTTGAAATAATTAACACTTGTCCAATCTTTTTTATTCTCTATGCATATTTTATTAGTGAGAGCAGAGATCTCTCACTCCAGCCAAAGCCCGTAAAGCAGTATTGCACCTCCTGCGGATTGGGATACCTCCGAAGAAGCGTATTGTTCGTTTGATACGCTTCTTTTCATTTCACCAGATACTTCGTATGGTAGAAGCATCGAGTTGAAATCTTGAAATTTCCTATACAAGATTGGATTTTCATTGAACGGAATGTGATTACTTATTCCGTTACTGTTAACCGTTTTGATTATTGTTATTGTTATTGTTGTTGGAGCTGCAGTTTAATCATAATGATATCTTGAAGGTATTGTATGCGTTCCTTATGGCGTTGTATGATTCCAATCTTTTTAACAGATAATAGGAAGGTTAGAAAGGGGAGATAAAATGCAAAAAAATGAAAATAATGATGAACATATGGAACAGCCTTTAATGTCAACAGGAACGACTATAGCAGGATTTGAAATGGATGTAAAGAAATCCAAACCAACCACGAAACCCAAAATTGGAGAGACAATTATAGGAGATGACGGGAAACAGGTAAGTGAATAGAAGACATCTTGTGTTTATTGCATAAATGACTAAGAAACTCAGGAGGTATGAAAAGTGAAGACAAAGGATAATTTTTTAGAGGGAGCCAAAGTGACAAAAGATAATCAAGTCTTTGCACCTGATAGCAAAAGTAAAAATGGAACTGGTGATTCCGAAAATGATCATGTTGGTACGAATAATTCGAAACAACACCGTTAAGAAACTTAGTTGTTTTATCAACAAGAACTTAAAAGAAAGAAGCGGGTAAAAGTGGAATTTGAAAAAGAAGGAACTCGTTTTTATAAAAATGATGACTCTGGTAAGCTTCTGGCTGAAGTTACTTATGAACCTTCCGGAGAAGATAAAGTTAAATTAACACATACCTTTGTCGATTCTAGTTTAAGAGGCCAGGGAGTAGCTGAGCAATTGGTGGACCATTTAGCAGCCGAGATGAAAAAAGAAGGTAAAAAAATCGTCCCAGTTTGTTCATATGCCGTTGCTCTGTTTAAAAGGAAATCGGATAAATACGAAGATATCATTGCAAAGTAGTGAAAATGAGAAATGCTCGGTGATTAATCACTGAGCTTATTTATTTTGGTTTTGTCCAAGGCCTCCCTGCTAATTTATGGGAATATAAGTTCATTATGCTCGACTAAATACACCCAGCCCTCATTGTTTGGAATTGATGATCCGTAACCCAAAATTGTTTGGTTTACTTGCTTTAAACCGGCGATTAAAGACATTTTTACTCTCTGGATGTTGGTGCTTAGTGCATGGTTGAAGAGAATGTAAATGGAAAAAGAAAAGGGGGGCCTATTTCCCGTTTTTGGAAAAAAGTTAAATGTTCACATCTCTGTGAAAAAAGAGCTGTCCTTTTCTCCCCAAAATAATTATATATACTATGGATGGAATTATTTAATAGAAGAAGGGACTCGATTTAGGATGGCAAAGTATCGCATAGTGCATACAAATTTTTGGAACAATCCCATTATTTCAGAAGAGATGAGCCCGGAGGATAAATATTTTTATCTTTATCTTTTGACGAACCCAAATACGACTCAAATTGGAATCTATAAGATTACGAAAAAACAAATGGCCTTTGATTTGGGCTATTCGATTGAGAGTGTTCATTCTTTAATGGAGCGATTTACTCTACACTATAAGTTGATACGATATAATCCTGAAACAAGAGAACTTGCTATTAAAAATTGGGGGAAAGATAACCTAAATAGGAGCGGTAAACCCGTCATGGATTGTATATATTCCGAATTAAAAGAGGTCGAGGATCCCTCGCTTATTCAATATGTTGCGGAATCCATTCAGAAACAGGAAATTCGCACCCTCTTCGAATCTTTTTGTGTACGAGAAGAAAATGGTTTCGACCATGATAGGAGAGAACAAGATGAAATCAATACATATAATACTGAATATGGAGAAATTGACGATACGTTGCTTCCTCGTTATACGATAGGGGGGCAAAAAGAAAAACAAAAAGAAAAAGAAAAACAAAAACAAAAACAACAACAAAAACAACAACAAAAAGCTTTCCAACCCAATCGAGAGAATCCTCGAGAGATAGAAAATCTATCACAACGTCATCAAAGTATGGAAGAGAATAAAGAAATTATTGAGTATTGGGACTCAAATGGATTTGATGTTACAAACGTGAATGCAAAACAGCTGCTGTTATCCTGGATAAATGATTCTAGCTTTCTACAGCCGAAAGAGGTAATTTTAAAAGCGATGAATATTGCCTTTGCCAATAGCAAGAGGTGCTTTAGCTATGTGGTTGGGATTCTGATAAACTGGGTGAATGAATCGTTGCTGAACTTAGAAGAAATTGATTCGTATCATGGAAACCCAAGCCTAGCACAAAAGAATCAAGGAAATCAACTCATTCTGGAAGAGCTATTACAGGTTGATTTGAACACGGTCTGATGATGAGAGGACTTACTTTATAGGAAAATTTAGGTAAATAAAATGGAAATTCATCTACATATTTTTAAAACTTAATGGGGTGATGATAGCTGTCATTAACGATATGGAATTAGTTTCGAATGTTTCCTAAAACATTAATTTCTTTTGAGTTTTAGATAAGAATTCCACGGTATTTAAAATAACTATTACCTTTTTCCATAGGAATGTTTAAATATAATCCCTTACTAATGGTAAAATAAACCTGAAATAGAGTATTAAGGGGATAAAGTTACATGACAAAATTGGATACCATACTGATAAAAATAGGACAGTCTTATAAAGAAGGTATGTCAGCAGAAGATCTGTATCATGCAACAAGTGTTAGCTGGAAAATAGGTGAAAGCAGATTACATTCTACGGATTACAAATACTATTGTGCTGTATACAACAACAGAATTAAAGAAGTCTATGAGCTAACTGGTTATGAGGAGGATCTACATCCTGAAAATATCGGTCGTTTTATATTGAAAGGGAAATTAGCGGAAGAATCTCTCCGTTCAAGGCTGTTAGATCTAGATGTAGGTAATATTCACAAAGGGTCAGGAAATCCAATTAAATATGCATGCATGGAAGATTTATTACATATGACCGAAAGCGGCAATGAAAAGTTATTTAAGCATCTCTTTTATAAGGCTGCAAAGTATTATGATGAAGTCCAAACACTTAAATCAAAAAAATCTAATTGGATAACTAAAGTTGATGATGAGGGTTTACAAGTTGAAACCATAGACTCTAGAGAAAAATATAAAAAAGGAGAAAGAAACCATTCATATGATCTTATTTCTTTTGATTTCCTCCTTGAAGCATGGAATGAATTTATCTCAATAAAATCAGCAGCAAATGATTTTAAAAAAACTCAGGGAAGATCATCATTTGTGATGGCTTTCTTTAGCAAATTCCCCTTTGTAGAGGTAATTGAAAAAGAAAATAATTTATCGATTAAATTGAAAGAGTTTACGACTGACCAGCTGCCTGAGGCAAGCTTGGAACAAACTCTTGGCATTTTGAATGAAATAATTCACGAACATTTAGATCCACGAACAATTTCACAAAAATATTCTGATGATACTGCCAAAAGATTAAAACTTCGAGCCAGGCAGGGATTAAAAATTCTTGGTTTTTTATCCGAGGAATATTTAGTGCAAGATCCAGTTATTATTGAATACATGAATTCAACAAATAAACATAATTTTTTATCTAATAAAATAAAACAAAGTCCTTATTTATCTGTAATATTTGATTTACTTCCAATACTGGATGGAGAACCAAAATCACTAAAACTATCTATTCTATCTGAAATCGGTATGCTCCTTGTTAAGAACTCTAAAGGCGAAAATCAAATGGTAAAATCCGTCGCCGAATACAGAACAAGGAATATTTTAGGTTGGTTTAAAGAAACAGAATTGGTGGATCAGGAGTGGAATTTAATAGGTATGAGTGAACCGCAGCCCAGGAAATATAATTCTTTAGAAATAATCTCACATATAGATAAATACATAGCCAACAAAGGTTTTTATTATGAAAAGGATGAAATTATTAACCTTTATCTATCTTTAAGAACAAAACCTTTTGTCATTATTTCAGGTATTTCTGGAACGGGTAAAACGATGATGGTTAAATGGTTTGCCGAGAGCTTGGGAGCAAGGAAAGATAATGGGCAATTCAATCTAATACCTATAAGGCCAGATTGGAGTGATGGCTCGGATCTTTTGGGATATCGGGACATTAAAGGTGAATTTATTGCTGGACCATTAACAAAAGTTTTGAAAAAAGCTCATTTAAATCCTTCAAAACCGTATTTTGTGTTATTAGATGAAATGAATTTGGCAAGAGTAGAATATTATTTTAGTGATTTTTTAAGTGTCATGGAAAGCCGTGAATGGCAAAACGGTGAACTTGTGACACATTCAGTTTTACCAGAAGAAACTATGGGTCAAAGTCTTGGCATTCCGGAAAATGTATATATTATTGGAACGGTAAATATGGATGAAACCACTTTTCCTTACAGTAAAAAAGTTCTTGATCGTGCAAATACGATTGAATTTAATCGCGTAGCTTTAGATAATTTTTCCTTTTTAGAAGATAATGAAATGGTGGATCCCATAATTTTAAATAATTCTGATATCATGGGGCGCTTTTTACATTTAAAAGAAGCCTACCATGAAAATATGGATATTGTCCGAAATGTTTCAAGTGAATTAGAAAAAATAAATTTAATTTTAGAAAAGATAGGAGCTCAAGTTGGATATAGGGTTAGGGATGAACTTTGTTTTTATATGATTTATAACGAAAACGGTGGATTACTAACTAACAAAGAAGCTTTTGATTTTCAAATACTTCAAAAGGTACTTCCTCGAATATCTGGAAGTGATTACAGAGTTCTAAATGTCTTAAAAGAACTATTTACATATTGTACAGGGAATAAGGTAAACGAAAAGAATTTGGATGATTTGGATAAGGATATTCAAAGCAGCGGCTATCCAAAAAGTGCAAAAAAGTTAGCTGAAATGATTAGGAGGTACAATGTCGATGGGTTCACTTCCTTCTGGATCGGCGGTTGAAGATGTTGAACTAGTAGTAATTGAAACCTCTGAACTAAGTTTGTATATAAAAGGTAAGCCATTCCATGAACGATATGAAAGCTTAAAAGCATACCGTAAAATGAAAAATGAAGATTGGATGAAGTTTTATTACCAGGGCATTGGTGTTGAAAGTGCCTTAATTTATGATGTTAATATAGGAATATTAGCCCCATATCAAAAACATAGACCAATCTTCTTTGAAAATGGTGTGTACCAACTCGTTATTACTTCAAAAAAAGGAAGGTCACTTTCGTTTCATCATGAAAATCCCAGTTTGCGAGGGGCTGTAGGGATAGTCGGGACGGGAGCTAATACGCTGTTAATGGGGAATCTTCGTTTTCCAAATGAGGTTGGACTCTCTACTTTTGAGATTTACGATGGAAATCGAATGGTACTTTCAGTAACAATTGAAATTTTTCCATCAAAGTTAGATTACAAAGAGGATTACAAGCGCCTGCTGAACGAAGTAAACGAAGAGGTTTATAATCTTGCTTACCATTTTGTAAAGAGAACATTTTTGAGTACTTCAACTGCTGCGAGTGAGAAACCATCATGGGCCGAATTTTATCGTATTTTAGATGTTCACTTTGCAAGATTTATAAAGGCAATTACCCGCATTGAAACACATCCTTTTCATGAATTAAAAACCATTCATCAAAAAGTAAGAGGGGACCAGATAAGAAGGGTGGATTCATTCGGGCGGAACTACTTAAGAAAACGACCTCAGTTGTTCCAAGAAGTAAATAATGGAATTCCTATTAACAATAAAATTGTTATGCCAACAAAAGGAATGAGTATAAAGAAAAAATTAACCTTTGATACTTTAGAAAATAGGTTTGTAAAGTGGATGATAAATAGGCTGATTTTAAAGCTTGAGGATTTATATAAGAAATTAACGGTTTCCCGGGGGCCTTATGAGCGGCAGTTGGATGGATGGTTACTAAATAAAATTACCGGTATGAAAAATCAATTACAAAATAAAATTCAAAGTCCCTTTTGGCGTGAAATAGGAGTTTTGGATCGTTCCGTTATGAGTTTAGTTATTCAAATGGCACCGGGTTATCGAGATGCTTTTCAAATTTATTTAATTGTATCAAGAGGATTGGTATTGAATGGACGATTTTATCAAATGTCTATTAAGGATGTAGCTGTATTATATGAATATTGGACATTTATAAAGCTTGGCCAAATTTTAGGAAAGAAATATATTCCAATTTCTCAAGATATAGTTAAGGTTAATTACGATGGTCTTTTTGTCAATCTTGATACATCAAAATCGGCTATGAGAGAGTTTAAGCACCCAATAACTAATGAAAAGATTATTCTTCATTTCCAGCGAATCGATCGTTCATTACCAACAGTTGCCCAAAAGCCAGATACAATTCTTAGTATTGAGAAAAAGGGCAAGGAGTATTCTTATAATTATATTTTTGATGCTAAATATCGGATCGATTTTGCGGTTGAAGGCAGTGACTATGGTAAGCAATATCATATGCCTGGACCACTGGAGGAAGATATAAATACCATGCACAGATATCGAGATGCTTTGGTGGCAAAGCATGGCGGTTTATATGAAAGAGAAGCGTTTGGAGCTTATGTTCTTTTTCCGGGGTTTTATGAGGACGAGTATGTAAATCATTCTTTTTATAAAAGTATTAATAAGGTAAACATTGGCGGTCTGCCCTTTTTACCAAATACAACTAGGCTAGTGGAACAATTTATTGAAAATCTGATAGAAAAAAGCCCTGAAGAAATACAGGAAGAGGGCATATTGCCAAAAGGAACAAAAGAGGAATGGATGTCTTCCTTAGATGATAAGGTAATGGTGGCAAATGTTCGGACCACCGAAGAATATCGTGCATATAAAAACGAACGCTTTTTTGCAATACCAATTAAGAAGTTGAAAAAAGGATGGCAGGAAGCAAAATATATTGCATTGTATCTTTCAAAAGAGGTTTCTAATGAATTTAATGGTGTTTATTATTATAGTCAAATAGAAGAAGTGCAAATTTTAAAGGGATTCGAAATTCATTCCATTAACATGGATAATACCCAAGAATATGCTTATTTTAAGGTGAAGCCATGGGAATCTTTGGATCATGTTATTCGGCCCGTTCAGTATGGTATTAGTGTATATGTCATGAGTACATTAAATACACTTAAGTATTCTAATGAGCTTCCTGAGCTTTTTATGAAATCTGGAGAAGAAGTTACATTATGGAGAATGCTGCGGCGGATTTCAAACCAAATTAAAGTACACTTGGATGAAAAAGAATTAGATTATGCTAGTAATATCACGTACTTAAACTTAAAAAACCTGGATATTCAAATAGATCATTCTAAAAACACCCTGGAGATTGAAAATTCATTCTCTAATAAAAGTTTGGATATTAAGCTTTTGGAGACTAATCCTTCGATGGTGTTTAAAGAGATCTTGGGGATGATTGAAGAAGTATAATATTTAAATAACATATTTATACATTTAGTTGGATAATCATTAGAAATACCCATGTTGCTTTTTACTATAGTAGCAAAAAATCCTCGACCCAAATTGGATCGAGGATTTTTTAAAAATATATAAATATAGAATGTTTTATATTTTCGAAAGTCATCAAATATAAGTTGTAAATTGTTGGATGATATAATATGTATAAAGTACTGTTTTATTAAAATATATAATCATATATACCTAACTTTTTAAGCTTAATATTGGGGGACAAAGAATGAATACCTATTGGAATTTTCCAGCAGCAGTTGGGGGAATGATCAATTCAATCAATAACGCCGGCTTGGAAACGTTTAGAGGAAATGCGTTAGATTCTTTAACGAGAGAAATTTGCCAAAACTCATTGGATGCAGTGAAGGATAGGAGTAAACCCGTTGTTGTTGAGTTTAGCAGCTTTTCTATTCCAGTCAATAATTTACCAAGCAAAAACGAATTAATAGAAGTTTATAATCTGTGCAAGAAAACATGGGAGGGGCACAACAAAAAGAGTGAAGAGTATATACAACAAGCTCTTTCCATCCTAAAAAGCGAAGAAATAAAGTTTTTAAGAATTAGTGATTTTAATACCAAGGGCTTAGAAGGAGCAAAGGATGGTGAACTTGGTTCGCCATGGTCTTCGTTAATCAAAGAAGCTGGATCATCCAACAAGGAAGAGGATTCTGGTGGAAGCTTTGGGATTGGGAAATCTGCCCCATTCTTAAATTCCAACATCAGAACGTTATTTTACTCATCCTTCGATATCACAGGATATAAATCTCATATAGGCGTAGCAAATATTATGTCATTCAAAAAAAGTGATAACCAAATCACTTTAGGAAACGGTTATTACACCCACAATAGTATTTCTTCCGCCATACCAGGTCTATTGCAGCTAGATGAGGAATTTCAAAGAAATGAAACCGGTACAGATATCTATGTTTCGGCCTTCGAGCCAAAAGAAGATTGGAAGATAGAAATAATAAAATCTGTATTATTTAACTTTTTTATTACTGTTTATAAGGGCAAGTTAGTGGTAAAAATTAATAACTTTGAAATAAATAGTGATAATATTGAACAGCTGATTTATGAGCTGGAAAGTAATGATGAAAATCAAAAGTTAAAAAATTATTTCAGTTTATTAGTTTCAAATAAAACCATTAAGATTCCTTATCCTGCAAAGAAATATAAAAAGGGAGTTGAATTCCAAGAAGGGGAAGCCGAATTATATTTACTTAATGGAGAGGATTTGAATAGAAGAGTTTTAATGACGAGAAAAACTGGGATGCGAATATTTGAACAGAAGAATATTAGCGGCAGTATATCTTTTACGGGTCTATTGATTATTACGGGTACAGAAATGAATAATATTTTTAAACAAATGGAAAATCCTGCTCATAATGAATGGGAACCAGATAGGTATGAGCAAGACCGTAAATTAGCAAATAAAGTATATGCAGATTTGAGAAAATTCATCAGAGATACTGTTAAGAATATATTCCAAGAGAAAATAACAGATGAGATGGATGCTGTGGGTTTAAGTGACTTTTTACCAAATAAAGATTTAAACAGCTCTTCCTCTGTTAGCAAGACTGAGTCTCTAAATTCTACGATAAAAGAAATAATTACGAAGCAAAAGGAGAAAGAAAACGCTAAGTCTGCCAGAAAAAAAGGAAAGGATACGAAAGATTTTGAGCAGCAATTAGTTGGTGAATTCGGAATTACACCGGATGGTGACCAAAATGGGAATGGCTCAGGGAAACACACAGAAGGTGGAACAGAAGGGTCAGGGGCGTCAACTCATGGTGGAAATAATGCCTTGGACGAAAGCGAAACAGAGGATAAAGGAAATCGCAGGGAGCGAAAACCAAGTAAGAACCCTATACAGATTAAGCAAAGGTATGTTTGTGTGGATAAAAATAAGGGAAGATACAAGTTTAATATAGTACCAGAAAAAACAATATCAAGAGGACGATTAGTCTTTAGCGTCGTTGGTGAACAAAGTGATTATGATTTACCAATTAAAACCGCATCAACGGATGATATAAATGTTACGGTTGAGAAATTGAGCAGTAATACAGTTTACATAAACTCACTTAAGAAGAATAAAAGTTTTTTATTAAATATTGATATCGATTATACAGATTATTGTGTCATGGAGGTGGAATTGTATGAAGATTAATAATTCCTATCCATACCCTGTTTTATATATGAATAATGATGATTATTCGAATTCTTATTTTAAAACAAAGATACAGGTTCATGAATCTTTTGGTGAAGTGAAAATCCATGCTGAGTTTGATTTAAATAATAAAGGTATTCTTAATTTAATTGAAAATCAATTAGGGGTATATTTAGTTCATATTGAATGTGGTCAGACTAGTTTTCGCAACGTCTACCAAACGAATAAGAAGACCTTAGATATCTCTATTCCAACTAATATGCTTAGAGGCAAAATTTTGATTCATTCATTTATCATTGCGAAAGATAAAATAGTAAATTATGAAAATGATCTGTTAAATGATTGGTTTAAGGATCTACCCATTTCATTCGAAAAGGGAAATCTGATAGCAGTAGGGGATGCGATTGAAACAACTTTATTTGAAGATAATCTAGAGCTGTTAAATCTGCCTTCGATTGTAAAAGTAACTAAATCGCACAAAAACGAATTCATGGAAGTCGATCTTCATTCCAACTTTATAACAATTTCACTACCGGAATATGAATATAATCAATACGCAGCAAATGCGAATTCTTTATTAAAAAATACTATTTTATCAACGGTAATTGTTCCGTGTTTAGTATTTGTATTTTCAAAGATTCAAGATGGCCGTGAAGATCTGGAAGAATACACTTGGTACCAGGTTTTAGAAAAAATCTTTGCAGAGAATAGCCTTAACATTTATGATGTTGGAACAGATTCCTTATCTGCCTTAAAAGCAGCGCAGATGGTATTAAGAAAACCATTAAGAACTAGTTTCGAAGAAATTGAAAAACTTAATAAAATGGAGGATTAAAGTGAAATTATCATTTGTTTCAGATGATACATTAATGGATTTAAGGATTAACTATGATTCTTACAAAGAGCATTATTATACACAAGATAACGAGTGGTTTGATCACTATTTTCGGGAGGAAGGCCGGGTAATCGAATCAAAAATTGAATTTGAAATGCCCGTTTTCAACCTAGATGAGGACTATGCAGTAAGTGATAAAGAAAATGTAAAAATAATATATGAAGCACTTAAACATTTAAATGTTTCCCAAGCCACACAAGAAAGGCTTTGGACCGGATTGGCCCATTTACAATATAGAGACTTTATCTATTACCGAATAAAAAGTGAATTACAAAATAAAAAAGATCAAAGGATTAATACTGCCCTTTTCTTTAAGAATGGAAATAAACGTTCTTTATTTGTACATATTCTTTCACGATTATGGTGGGTTGGATATATGACCCATGATGAAGAAAACCGTAATAATCCATATTGGTTAACGGACTTTTTCTGTGAGAAGGACTTTTCCGCCCGATGTGTGGTATTTTTCTCCAGTAACTTTACTTCTAACCGCAATATTACTAAAGGGATTTTAAAATCATTAATTAAGCTTCAAAAAAAAGGAGTATCTATAAAACGTGATCATTTTGTACAGGCAAATAAGTATCTAAATGTTGTTGGCGGAGCCATGATTTTAGATATACTTTCGACTGATGAGGTAGAAGAAATGATTGACAAATATTTAGTTAAATACTATGGAATAAAATTAGAGGAAGAATTAGTTGATAAGTAAATCGATATACATGAATTAAGAATGAAGGTGGCAGCCTAGTGCCGCCCGTTTTTCATCAATGCTTTAATCTGAATTTAGTAAGTACACTTAATACTTGCCAGTTATATACCTATCATAGATTTCGATTTCTTCTTCTTTAAAAATTACACGAATTACTTGTAATACCTAGTATAGGCCTCGAAATAGTATGAAACATCATCATGGTAATCATATATATGATCTTTGAATTACCAAGTTCCTTTAATAGGGAAAATTAACAGTTTAAATGCAGAAAAGCTGGTCTAAACCAAATTGTGGGTTAAAAGGTATATGAGTTGCTGCTTTTGAGTGAATGAACCGGGGCATCGCTTACTTAATGGTAGGGTTTAGCTATTTTTTGAACTCTTCCTACTTTCATTATAGCATTTAAAAAATAGTTAATATAGACTTATTATTCTCATGTACTACTGCTAAAATCAATAGAACATTAGTGGTTAGGAGTGATGCAGGATGAGTTCTTTGGTTCTCGGTTTTCAGGAAATGGAAAAATCACAGTTTTTGCTCGTTGGCGGAAAAGGGTTGAATTTAGGGGAATTATCAAAAATTCAAGGAATACAAGTACCAGAAGGATTTTGTGTTACAACAGTGAGTTACCGAAAAGCCATTGAAAAAAACGAAACATTTCAGGCTTTGTTGGATCAACTAACAATGCTAAAAGCAGAAAATCGAGATCAAATTGGTGAAATCAGCAGGAAGATTCGTCAAATCCTAATGGAGGTAGAAATTCCTTCCGATGTTGAGAAAGCAGTAACTCACTATCTCTCACAGTTTGGCGATAAACATGCTTTTGCAGTGCGTTCTAGTGCGACAGCTGAAGATTTACCATATGCCTCTTTTGCTGGTCAACATGATACCTATTTAAATATCATCGGAAAAGAAGCAATCATGCAGCATATTAAAAAATGTTGGGCTTCTCTATTTACGGATCGAGCGGTAATTTACCGTATGCAAAAAAGATTTGACCACAGACAGGTTTATTTGTCCGTTATCGTTCAAAGGATGGTTTTCCCACAGAGTTCAGGGATTTTATTTACTGCTGATCCGATTACTTCTAACCGTAAGCTGCTATCCATCGATTCCGGTTTTGGACTTGGAGAAGCGCTGGTCTCCGGCTTGGTAACTGCCGATTGTTACAAAGTACGGGAACAGAAAATCGTTGATAAGAGGATGGCAGCAAAAAAACTAGCTATCTATGGCCGAAAAGAAGGAGGAACAGAGATACACGAGATTGCTCCTGACCAGCAAAATACTCAAACACTTACTGACCAACAAATTTTAAAGTTAGCACAAATTGGAAGACAGGTCGAAGCTTATTTTGGCTGCCCGCAAGATATCGAATGGTGTGTGGCTGCTGATACATTTTTTATTGTCCAGAGTCGTCCAATCACTACATTATACCCAATCCCTGAAGCGAATGATCAAGAAAATCACGTTTACGTATCTGTTGGTCATCAACAAATGATGACAGACCCCATCAAACCATTGGGATTGTCTTTTTTCCTGTTAACGACTCCTGCACCCATGCGAAAAGCGGGTGGAAGGCTGTTTGTTGATGTCACACAACAACTGGCTTCACCTGGCAGTAGAAACATATTATTAAATGCTATGGGACAACACGATCCGCTTATGAAAGACGCACTTATGAACATCATTGAGCGAGGAGATTTTATCAAATCGTTATCAAATGATAATGAAGCACCGGGCCCCAGGAGAGGCAATACCGATATGCTGGCCCAAATTGAAAACAATCCATCCATCGTTTCTGATTTGATTAAG
Organism: Neobacillus mesonae; assembly: GCF_023715155.1. Taxonomy (GTDB): domain Bacteria; phylum Bacillota; class Bacilli; order Bacillales; family Cytobacillaceae; genus Neobacillus; species Neobacillus mesonae_A. Next base: position 43,544 of record NZ_JAMBNQ010000027.1, on the reverse strand, counting down.
CACAGCCAAACATCTGTTGAAGAGTTAAAACAAAACATTAAATCCAAATCAGGATTAGATTTATTTGATTTTATTCTAGAAGATATTAAAGAATTAAAGAAGATTTTATTTGACCCACAAAGTTCAGCTGTATTTATGGCTGCTATAAATGCTTCAACATGGATCAATGAAAAAATGAACGAGTGGTTAGGTGAAAAAAACGCAGCAGACATGCTTTCTCAATCTGTACCAAACAATATAACTTCGGAAATGGGTCTTGCACTTTTGGACGTTGCCGATGTGATTCGTCCATATCCTAAGGTAATTAATTATTTACAACAAGTTAAAGATAATCACTTTTTGGATGAACTGGTTAAGTTTGCTGGTGGACAGGAAGCTAGAGAAGCAATAATAGCTTTTCTCAACAAATATGGAATGCGATGTGCTGGAGAAATCGATATTACGAAAACTCGTTGGAGTGAAAAACCAATTACCCTTATTCCCGTGATTCTCGGTAACGTCAAAAACTTTGAACCCAATGCTGGCGAACGCAAATTCGAGCAAGGGCGGCGTGTTGCTTTGGAAAAGGAAAAAGAGTTAATAGACCGATTGAAACAATTACCGGATGGTGAACAAAAGGCCAAAGAAACAAAACGAATGATTGATCTAATCCGGAATTTCATCGGGTATCGTGAATATCCAAAATACGGCATGATTAATCGCTACTTTGTTTATAAGCAGGCTTTACTAAACGAAGCAGAAAAACTCGTGCAAGAGGGCATTATCCATGAAAAAGAAGATATATACTATCTCACATTTGAAGAATTACGCGAAGCCGTACGCACAAATAAGCTGAATTACCAGATCATCAATCAGCGAAAAGACGATTATAAATTATATGAAAAACTGACTCCACCGCGTGTGATTACATCTGATGGTGAAATCATTACCGGTAAGTACAAACAAGAAAACCTCCCAGCCGAAGCTCTTGTGGGTCTTCCAGTTTCTTCGGGAGTGATAGAGGGGCGGGCACGTGTCATCTTAAATATGGAAGATGCTGATCTGGAAGAAGGAGATATTTTAGTCACATCCTTTACTGACCCAAGCTGGACACCATTGTTTGTATCTATAAAAGGCTTAGTCACTGAAGTTGGTGGACTGATGACACATGGAGCAGTTATCGCACGTGAATATGGCTTACCAGCAGTTGTTGGAGTGGAAGATGCAACAAAACTCATAAAAGACCGGCAACGAATTCGCGTGCATGGAACAGAAGGGTATATTGAAATTTTGTAATTGCTGAATACGTTCAAATCTAATAGCAGGCACCGCTCCAGGTTACCAGAGCGGTGTGCTACAATCTTTCCATTGGAACAAGTAATTGAACAACTTTATCCGTGGTGCATGCTAACAAATGAAACAATCCAACACCACTCAATCTTATCAATTTGGCCAATTTTTATAAATCGTAGAGAGTGGCTCTAAATACATAAATATAATGCAGGAATTTGAAATATATGTGGTATTTTTATCGTTGCGATTTAAGGATATTTCTGGCATATCATTGATTAACAGGAAAATCTTTGGGGGGGGATTTTTATGGCGGCCCTGCAAAATATAAACCTAGCAATTAGATTTCTATTAGAAATATGTGCATTAATGGCACTTGGCTATTGGGGGTTTCATACAGGTAATGGGAAAGTTACGAAGGCTCTACTGGGGGTAGGGGTCCCGATATTAATAGCAGTAATATGGGGTGTTTTTGGATCACCTAAAGCGAAATTTAAGTTATCTATGACTCCACAAATATTTCTGGAATTAGTTGTATTTGGTATACCTGTAATTGCTCTTTTAGTAGTTGGAAAAACACAATTGGCATTGATTTATGGAATTTGTGTTGTCATTAACAGGCTCTTAATGATTGTATGGAAACAATAATTTCTTTGTATTCAGTTCAAAAAAGCTGGACCATATAGTCGGTCCAGCATTCAATATTTTTATATTTTATACAAATAATAATCCTGCACCTGATAACTCCTAAATCCACAAGATTCATAAAGCCTCAATGCATGGGCATTTTTGGCTTCGACTTCTAAGAAAATCGGAAGGCCTTTTTGCTGTTCCATTTTGACTACTTTGGATAATGCTTTTCTTCCGATTCCATTTCCCTGAAGTTCCGGAAAAACAGAAAAACCAAAAATCCAAGCTTCCCCATTTAATTCGGAGACTCGTATTTTCCCAGCTGTTTTTCCATTGGCTTCAATAATCATGCTTTGATCACTGCTGATTTCCTTTATCATTTGAGCAAAATCACAAGCTTCCTCTTTCGTTAATCCGAAACACAATATGTCGAGTTGGATCTCTGCTTCCTCATCTTCAGCTGTCACAGAAGGTCTAATGGTAATGGTCTCGTCTTCCGTTAATTCAGTATGGTGCCATTTCATTTGATATTCGGCAAACGAAAATGTGCAAGAGATAGTTTTTAAAAACTCGTTTGCTGATGAAGAAGCTCCAGGGGCATTCAACAAAATCGTCCTGGCATTTCGTTTTTTTGCTTCTTCCAACCCTATTTTCAGCAGATTCGAAAAAATCCCTCTGCGCCGGTAATCAGGGTGCACCATTCCGCAAAGCTCTATTTTATTTCCAAACCCATAGCTGCCAAGAAAACCAACAAGTTTTCCGCTTTCATAATGAAAGAAGTCTTCCGGGTAATTGGCAGTCCGGTTTTCAAGTAAATCGAAATTTAATTTTAACTGGAATCCACCATCGTTTTCACAAATTTCCTGAAGATCCTTTATTTCATTTAGCTGTTTCTTTGTTAGCATTATTTCACCCCTGCTGATAATGGTTTAACTGCTGACGATTGCTTTACATTAATTTACCATTTAACAAATCTAGATTTCTACTAAAATTTTTAATTTAAATTTTACATTTATACCTCGCCATCTTTTTGAACTTTCCCTTATAAACCAATCTGTACCCATTGAGAAAAACAAACATATTGTATTTAAAGAAACCCAAAAGGAAGGAAAGGTGAAATGAATGGGGTTAAATTGCAATAGGGATGCAAGTGGACTTTGTTCTGAGGCTGAAGGGGTAAATACGGTGGCCAGCGGGACAGCTTCACACGCTGAAGGAGACGGCACAATTGCATCTGGAGAAGGTGGACATGCTGAAGGATGCTTTTCCCAGGCGATTGGTGACTGTTCCCATGCTGAAGGTGAATCCACCATATCAGAGGGACGGGGTTCTCACTCTGAAGGAAGTTTTACTTTTGCAGGAGGAGATTCTTCTCATTCGGAGGGGCTGGCATCAAGTGCAACTGGTGAAGTTTCTCATGCAGAGGGTCAGACCACAAGTGCAGAAGGAACCGCCTCCCATGCCGAGGGGTACCAAACCATTGCTTTAGGGGGCTCTTCTCATGCCGAAGGAGCTCTAAGCCAAGCAAATGGGTTAACTTCACACACCGAGGGGCTGGGAACTGTTGCAAACGGTACCTCTTCCCATGCCGAAGGGGCACTTACTACAGCAAATAATGATTATTCTCATTCGGAAGGAATTGGAACGCAGGCTAACGGGCAAGCATCCCACGCAGAAGGAGTCAGAACTAAAGCTAATGGAACAGCCTCCCATGCTGAAGGGCAGGATAATACAGCTGACGGATGGTTCTCCCATGCCGAAGGAGGAGGATTTGATCTATTAAATGCTGCAGCTCCAACAATCGCAGGCGGAAACAGCTCCCATGCGGAAGGAGTTGGAACACAGGCAAGCGGGATTGCTTCCCATGCGGAGGGAGGAACGGCAATTTTTAGCCAAAATCCAGGCCCAATCGCAAGCGGAAATTTCTCCCATGCAGAAGGCCAATCAACAACAGCTCAAGGGACAGCCTCCCATACCGAGGGTGTTAATAGCTTCGCATCAACTCTTGCCTCCCACGCGGAAGGGCATTCTACAGTAGCGTTTAATGATATAGCTCATGCGGAAGGATTTGAATCATTTGCTTCAGGTACAGCCTCCCATGCGGAGGGCAGTTCATTTGCAGGTGGCGAAAATGCCCATTCTGAAGGATACTCAACAATTGCTGGAGGAGATGCTTCTCATGCGGAAGGATTCGATACCACAACAGCCGGTTTAGGTTCTCATGCCGAGGGGGCAAATACCACTGCCAATAACTATGCTTCCCATGCTGAAGGGTTAAATACCTTCGCTTCAGGAATTGCTTCCCATACCGAAGGACAGGACACACAGGCAGAAGGGCAGGGAGCTCACTCTGAAGGGATTAATACAGATGCAATCAATGATGGTTCTCATGCCGAGGGTATACTGACTATAGCAATGGGAATATCTTCTCATGCAGAGGGCGGTTCTACGCATGCAAATGGTGATGCATCCCATGCCGAGGGTTTTGATACTATTGCTGATGCTCTTGCTTCTCACGCCGAAGGTATTGGAACGCGTGCACTTCAAACGGCTGCTCATGCCGAAGGGGCCGACACCATTGCCTCAGGTTCCGCTTCTCATGCGGAAGGACAGGGGACAGAAACATTCTATAGTAACTCTCATATTATGGGGAGATTTGGTGCCGCGAATGAAGCCCATTCATGGTTTGTAGCAAATGGAACCTCTTCCAATGCTATGGGATTAGCTGCAAAGCTAAGCGGTACAACAGGTAATATGTTTATTGATGGAAATTACTTTAGCGGCGGTGCTGACTTTGCTGAAATGTTTGAAACGGTTAATGGAACCCCTATAGATGTCGGTTATTTTGTGACTGTCGCGGATGAGAATCTAATAAGAAAAGCAACTTCATCGGATCATTTTATTCTTGGCGTGACAAGCTCAAAGCCAGGTTTTACGGCGAATAGTGCTGGATTGAACTGGCACGGCAGGTTTATAACCGATGAATGGGGGCGTGTAAAATATCATGAAGTGATCGTTCCAGAGGTAAAAGACCAATATGGAAACATAGTTATGCCTGAAACAAAAGAAATTCAGCCTGTCATCAATCCAAAATGGGATCCTAATATGGAGTATCAGCCAAGAATAAATAGACCCGAATGGGTACCAGTTGGTTTAATTGGGCAAATCCTTGTTCGGGATGATGGGACCTGTAAAAACCATGGCTTTTGCTGGCCAAATGATGATGGCGTAGCAACTGATGCGGATCAAGGATACTTTGTTTTGAAACGTACTGGTGAAAATCAAATTTTAATTCTATTAAGATAGTTTTTCAGAAATGGAGGGAAGAAGTTGAATAAAGAAATTGAAAAAAAATGGCTAAGTATGGCTGAGGAAAGAATTAAAACAGGACAAAAGTACTTTGAGGATAGAAAAAGAAAGAAACTTCTTGTTTTAGAAAATAGACGGAGGACATTACAAATGAGAGCGCCTTTCACATTCGCTCAATCAAAACTTGGTGCCGATTTTATAAACAGTTATCAACAATCGGGTAAAATAAGTGAGATAAATTTAAAAAAGAGAGTATTAGAACGGCAAAAAGAAATCGATGGGTAAAGTTCAAAGACGTTTAGCGGAAAAGGCGTAAAATGCAAATTACGATGAAAGGATGAGCTTTTGGTTCATCCTTTCAAAATTTTGTATGTTTTACTGACTAGTCAGGCAGCGGAAGTACATACTTACTCCACTTTCCTTAAGCCCTTCCCATCCAGAATCTCTTGAATACCTTCTTCGCAAACTCCGTATGACCGCCAGGAACATGTTGCACATTCAACTTGGATATCAGAAGGAACGACAAACTCCCGGACATGGGTCTCAATGTCTTTCCAAGTTAGAATTTGTCCAATTTTAAGCCCTAATTTTTTTAAAATAGCGGCGTCTTTGTCATAAATACGATTTTCTTCGCAGTGATATTCACCTGAATTGGGGTATTTTTCACATAACTGATCTGGTCCTTCTATAAGCTGAATGAATGTGTCGGGATATTCCCTCAACGTTTGATGCAAACGAGTCATATTTTTCGTGTATTCTTCGGAATAACCCATTCCCCGATAACCTAATAGACAAAAAAGATGATGACCGCGCAGCCTATACATCCTATTTCCTCCCTTATATTTATATATTGGTAAACTACAAATATAATTAGTTAACATATATTGTGTATCATAACACAACATTCCTGCCAATTGGAAAATTTTCATCTCTCGAAATTAGCATTCTAAAACTAAGAAATCAAGAAAAATGGTATAATATTCTAAATTAATATTTTTTAAGAGGTGAAATGATGTTTATTAAGCAGCCATTAGACGAATTTTTAGGTTTTGAATATAACAGAATAGATGAGGATCATGTACAAATTCGACTGCCCATCCAGGATTTATTTATAAATAGTGCTGGTGTTGTACATGGCGGCGTTATTTCATCATTAGCTGACGTGGCGATGTCGAACTTGATACAGGCTGATGAAAATGGTATACAAAAAGCCTTGACGGTTGATTTAAATGTATCATTTTTAAAACCAGCTTCAGGTACTTACTTAATTGCAGATGCTAAAGTAGACAAGCAGGGCAGAACCTTAATTCACTCTGAGTGTTTGATTTATAATGATCAGCAGGAACTGGTAGCCAAATCTAAAGGAATCCTTTTTCGTAAATCCTAATATTCAGGAATCAGTTGACTCTGAGTTTCAGTGGGCGGGAAATATTAGTTTATGAGATAGGTCCATAAAATTAGGGGAGGCAATGAAATTGTACGAACATAAATTTGTGAAAATTAAACTATCAACCTTCAAACTCACACCGGAGGAAGATTACCATCAAGTAGTTTATGAGCATGAAAGAGATGGGTGGGAGTTAGTTCAAATTTTTGCGCCGGGTATAAAAAGTTACGGCACTCCATCCTTCTATGAGCTAATATTTAAACGCAGGAAAAATTAAAAGAAAAGCTGGAAATAGAGAAAGATGAATTCAAATTAAATCTTGGAAAAAGAAATTAAAATGAGTGATATTAAAATATTGACGGGGGACCTAATCCAATTTTTCTTCTTTTATGGACATAAAAAATTATGGCTGCATTTATTCATTGAAACTACCCCAACTCTTAGTTGGAGGCAGTGGTTAAAAGTTTCATCCGGAAAAATCTGGTCTGGTTTTACATAAAAAATATTAAAATTTGACCCCTTTTGAGTACTTAAAAATAAATTTCAAATAGAGAATAGTAACGTTTTGTGGATTCGTGATTTCATTGTTAACTTGCCTGTATTTTGCTGTTCAAACTTACAGTCTTAATGAACAGTCATATTCATAAAAACTTGATGATACCTTTAATGGCAGGTTTAGCCGAAGAAAGTGTTTTTAGGGGGATTCATTTTACATCAAAAGCAACTAGTTTAACCGCTTTATTATTTTAATCATCCATTATCCCAGTTGATTTATTTTGGGTAAATTTTTACATTTCTGTTCCCATTTATGTTTTTTTACAGTGGGTTTTGTGTTTAATAAAGGCTCTTTTCTAAATGATTGTTGCTTTTTGCCCCCTTTTTAAGATTCGTTCAAAAAATAGGGGTAGAAATTCCCGTTATTTAGGAAATTGGATGTTAATTAGCTGAAATAGACGGAGGAATTTCCCTTATTTGATTTTAAACTGCTAAAATCGGGTGCTTTTCATTGAATAACGGAAAAAACTCCGCTTATACTTTACTATTTATTTAATTTTGCAAATAACGGCAAAACTTCCGCTTATTTTTTACTTCCAAGGGGGCTATCCTGTAATCCAGCTTTCTCGCAGAGTCCGCTTATTCCTAAATAGAATAAACCACTGCTTTTCTTGGCATAACAACATAGTTTACGAAAATAGCCTTAATAAAACAGGTTACATATGGTCTTGTAGTTTTTCGGCACGCGTATCATCAATTTTATGCAACTATTATCTAAATGTTCATTATTTTGTTAAAAGCAAAAAAACTTAAAACCAGCACCATGTATGTTATAATTTTTTCGTAGAAGGAAAGTTTTCAAGTTAGAAGCTACATGGAATTCAAACAGAGGAGGGCCTGATAGAATGAGTAACGGAGTTTTCAAAATCCCAACACCTGTAAATGAGCCTGGCTATACGTATGCTCCAGGTACAAAAGAACGGGAAAAATTGAAAGCGGAATTACAACGCCAATCTGGTATCGTTGTGGATATTCCTGTGATTATTAATGGGGAAGACGTTAAGACTGAAACGGTGAAACAAGTGGTTATGCCGCATGATCATCAACATGCTTTAGCAAACTATTCGCAAGCCGGGGAAAAAGAGCTGCGTGATGCTGTTGAGGCAGCAATTGCTGCTAAAGAAGCGTGGGCAAATATGCCATGGGAACACCGTGCATCCATTTTCTTAAAAGCTGCTGATTTAATCTCTGGTCCATATCGTGATGTAATGAATGCTGCGACGATGTTAGGTCAGTCCAAAACAGTGATCCAGGCTGAAATTGATTCTGCACAAGAAATATCAGACTTCTTACGTTTTGGCGTTTATTGTGCCAATCAAATTTATCAAATCCAGCCAGCAAGTTCGAAGAATGTATGGAATCGTACAGATTACCGTCCTTTAGACGGATTTGTGTTAGCGATTTCACCATTTAATTTCACAGCAATTGGCGGTAATTTGCCAGCAGCTCCTGCTATTATGGGGAATGTAGTCGTTTGGAAGCCAGCCACAACTTCAATGCTTGCAAACTACTACTTTATGCGTATTTTACAAGAAGCAGGATTACCAAAAGGCGTCATTAACTTCGTGCCTTCTCGTGGTACTCAGGTCTCAGAAGTAGTACTAACAGACCCGCGTATGTCTGGATTCCATTTTACTGGATCAACCAGTACCTTTCAAACTATTTGGAAAACAGTAGGAGAGAACATTGCAAACTATCAATCTTATCCTCGTTTAATCGGGGAAACAGGCGGTAAAGACTTTGTATTTGCACATGAGTCAGCACAAGTTGACAAAGTTGCATCTAACCTTGTTCGCGGTGCGTTCGAATACCAAGGTCAAAAATGTTCAGCAGCCTCTCGTGCTTACATCCCAGCAAGCATGTGGGAAGAAGTGAAAGCTGGTTTATTGGAAGAAACAGCGAAACTTAAAGTAGGGGATGTACGTGACTTTACGAACTTTATGGGTGCTGTCATTGATCAAGCCGCTTTTGATACTATTGCAAGCTATATTGACTATGCAGCAAATTCTGATGAAGCAGAAATTATTGCTGGTGGTACGTATGATGATTCTGTTGGATATTTCGTTCAACCTACTATCATTGTGACGACCAATCCAAACTTCAAAACTATGACAGAGGAAATTTTTGGACCCGTATTAACCGTTTATGTGTATGAGAATGACCAATTAGAAGAAACGTTGAATGCTGTAGACAAAGCTTCTATGTATGCGTTAACAGGTTCAATCTTTGCACAAGATCGTCAAGCTATCATTCATTTAGAACGCCGCTTATCCGGCGCTGCTGGTAACTTCTATATAAATGATAAACCAACTGGCGCAGTGGTAAGTCAACAGCCGTTTGGCGGTTCCCGCGGTTCTGGTACAAACGATAAAGCAGGTTCGGTATTTAACATGGTTCGTTGGACCAGCCCGCGTGTTATCAAAGAAAACCTTGCACCAATTACAGATATTACCTATCCATTTATGGATGAAGAATAATTTTAAATGAGAAAAAGAGGTTGAAAATTGTTTCAACCTCTTTAGTGAATTATTAATCCCGCATGGCTCCAGCTTCACGTGAAGTCATTGCACCTTGTCCTGCATTTACATCTTTTTGAATCTCTTGTTTTACCTTTTGTGCATCCGTTCCAGCAAATTCTGGTTTCATGACCGAGCTTAAGTTCTCTTTAGCTTGTTGATCCTGCTGCATACTAGTTCACCTCCATTTCTTATCTAACCATTTTATTATTTATTTAAAAGCACTAAGTTTATCCCAAGAATTACAGCGAATTTTAGTTAAAGTAATTTATAAGAAGTGGATAACTTCATGAAGTCTGATTTCAAAAGAATTGCCAGTTTATCTTGGTTTCTGACAGAAGTGCTAAACTGAAATACTTATCGGCTATTGCTCTCATAAATTTTTGAACTGCTTCCCCAAGGATGATATCCTTCGCCAATATAAGTAAATCCATATTTTTCATAGTACCCTGTGAGGTCAGCACAAAGATAAACTTTATGAAATCCTGCTTTTTCTGCATCAGCTTTAGCTCGTAAAAGCAGTTCTTTCCCTAAAGACCTGCCACGATAACTTTTTTCTACATAAAGAGCACAGATCCAAGGCCATAGATCCATGCGGCTGATAAAATCATTCGTAATTAGACCTGCACAGCCAATTATTTCGCCTAAATCCACTATTAAATACCAAATTGGAAGTGGACTTTCCGTGTTAAGGCTGTGTGTAATACAGTTCTCATATACCTTCATACTGTTTTCGTTTGCCCATTTGGTTTGAAAATATTTAATGGCTTTTTCTTTATACTCGGGATGTTCTCTAACGTTAATGATTTGCATAATGATTCCTTTCTCAATGACGATATTTCACCAAAAGTATTGCATATTTAGGATGGTTCTTAAATAAATTCACTTTCACATACATAAACATATTTCAAGATGAAACATTTCATTTCCTTCAATACATTTAAATAGTGAAGAAATGGATATTTTCTGAATCCTTTTCGAGTTTCGCCCGTATTAGAGTATAAATTATTAGTTTGTTAAGGTTGTTAAGGAGGAGAATAAGTATGTCAGAAAAAGGTTGTATTAAATGTGGAAGTTCAGATGCTGGAAAAAAGGAAGTGGCCATGACAGGTACAGGTTTATCAAAAATTCTTGATGTGCAGCATAATAGGTTTATTGTGGTTTACTGTAAAAATTGCGGGTATTCAGAGTTCTATAATAAACAATCTTCAACTTCATCCAATATTCTGGATTTATTCTTTGGTTAATAACTGGTGATTACAATTGTCATTTCCGAAAAAGCAGAATATAAGATGAGCTTGGACCTGCCAGGGCGCTTTCTGAATGATTGAAAACGCCTTTTTTTCAGCGTTACGGAAGATGGTGAAAAATAGATGCTATTAATCGTGCCAATAGATGAAAAAAACCAACGATTACTCTCCATAACAAACCTAAGATTCCCTCGAAAATACATTCCATGATTTCTTCCATTATAGAATGACGAATTTTCTTCTTTTTATGTTTATCCTTTTCTTTAAATGGTTTCATCTGAACCACCCTCATTTTAACTTTTACTAAATGATAGTACTTCTAAGATATTCTGTCCAAAATTTGCCGATACAAGTTGTTCTATTACCGCATAAATCATTTGCTATTTGGAAGTATTCTAAAAACCTATTTTGGCGAGGTTAGCATTTTTTTTACCGTGTTACCATTATAGAAGTTTAAATAAGACGATTCAGCCCACGTTTTTGAACATACATAAATGACTTTCAACATATTCCTCAATTCTTTTAAAAAGCATAGAACAAAAGGATTGCCTTTTAGCTGCCATCAAATTCAAAACATCCCATTTTTCAAACCCCATAAACCTGTATCCAGGTCAAAAACACAAAATGTGAAAAATAGGTAATAAAATTATTTCTCACCCTAGTAGTTTTACATACCTTAATTAGTATGAAAGGAGATGATTTTTTGAACCATAAATCTGATAAGAAGGTGTTTGATTATATTGTGATTGGAGCAGGTACCGCAGGAGGAATTATCGCAAAGGAACTATCAGATGACTATCATACCAGTGTACTTGTGCTTGAAGCAGGAACAAACATGACTCAACAATTAAGCAGCCCCGATGTTTTATTATCCCTTCTTAATTCCACAGATAATAAATTTTCGTTTAATATCGCTACTAAACTTGAACTGGTACTAGGGCGCCAGCTGCTCACTCAAAGTGGACGAGCTATTGGAGGAAGTTCTGAACATAATGCGATGTATGCTGTTCGTGGAAGCAGTGACCTTTACGATACATGGGCAGCTATAGCTGGGAATGATCAATGGAAATACAATAATATTCGCCCGTTATTTATTAAAAATGAAACTTATACAGGGGAGACCCAAAGCCCTCAAGAACGAGGGGATGATGGTCCCATTTTTGTGAGACAACAAAACATTCCAAATGGAGGGTTAATCCAAACCTTAACTCAAGCAGCCTCAGATGTTTTTCATATTCCAGTGGAAAAAGATTATAACACGGGAATAAGGGATGTGACATCCCTTAAGGGCCAATTTACTCAAAGAGAGGAAAACGGAAAACTGGTTCGCTCTTCGACTGCGACCGGGTATTTAAACGATCAAATTGTAACTCAAGGAAATGAATTCCACCCTGACGAGATGGGGGTTGGTAAGAGACAATTACTCCTGTTAGCAAAAACGATAGTCAACAAAATACTGTTTAAAAAGAAAAAAGGATACCAAGTCGCTGTAGGTGTGGAGTTTGTTAAAGACGGGGTTTCTCAAGTCATGTTTGCGCGAAAAGGGATTATTGTTTCTGCCGGCCAATTTTCTTCTGTCATCCTCCAGCGATCAGGGATTGGAAGGTCTGAAGATTTAAGAAAAGCAGGAATAACCCCCCTGATTGAAAGTCCTCAAGTTGGTTACAATTTCCAAACACATTGGTTTGTCGGTATGGGGGTTGAAGTGGAAAAAGAGAAACTTAAAGAGGTAAGGGATGCAGATCCAAATCAGCCAGTCGTGCTTGGAGCGTTTAAAAGAGTAAATAATCCTGCAGGCGGCCGTCGCCTTCAATTACTGGGACTTCCAATGCCGCTATTTTTACCTAGTAATGAAGTGATAATAAACGGTTGGGAGTATGACGAAAGAAAAGATACGAATATCATGAGTATTGGAATTGCAGATCTAAATCCTAGAAGCCGCGGCTCGGTCATGGTTTCCCATAGCGACCCGGAGGCATATCCATCCATTGATTTAAACCCGCTGGCAAATCCGGATGATCTCCATTTTTTGGTGGATCAATATATCGAGACATATAATATGATTGTTCGCGCTCGTCAGATTGGCGGGGGAGGTATCGGCAAGGTAGTTTATCCTGATGAGAGTATATTCCTATTGGAAGATGAGAAAAAGCGGGCTGCATTAGCTGCATTTGTTAGGGCTTCATATGCACTTTTTACTCATTTCGGAGGGCAATGTAAAATGGCAGGTACAATCGAAGAAGGGGTAGTGAATGGCTGTCTGGATGTCTTTGGAACTATAAACCTAAAGGTAGCCGACCTATCCATCGCCCCTATTTTACCGGACGGAAATACCTCAACTGCTGCGCAAATGATTGGATTAAATGCTGTCCGTTTTATTCAGACGAATTCAAACCCATATGTGGTGGATGACTTTGAATTCGGGGATGATGAATCAAGCGATTTTGAAGAAAGTTCAGATGATTAAACCAAGGTAATAAAGGAACAGGGACGGTTCTTACGGCCTGTGTTGGATTGATTGCATGTATAAAGAAACTAGCAGAACCGTCCCCATGGATTCTTTCTTAGCAGCTTTGGTTGTAAATTTTCTGGTGAAGTTTAAAGGACAGTGACCATCTATATGGATTTGAAGTTGCAGATTCTTTTCATCATCCTTGGAGTACTTTGATAAATTAGATTTGGAATCTTTGATTATTTATCCAGCATGGACATGCCGAAAACTAATGTAATTCATGACTAATCAATTAAGTTTATGATTTTAATTACAAATCGTAGAGATAGGCCATTTATCTAGAATTACCGGTCACTAAGAAATCGAGGGGTTAAGTAAAATCTTCAGCAACGATTCCGTGGATAATTTACGAGCTTATTAACATATACAAGTCTTCCGTTTTACACCAATTTTATTACGATCTTCTATTTTTTTTATATAGGAAACGGCGAGAGGAACTTTACATGCAGTCTTGCCCATATTAACCTGAACCTTACCGATGGTTTCAGCAGCCTTAATCGCTTCATCATGCAAAGCTTTTACATACGCTCCTACACTAATTACAAAGCCGTTCATACAATAGCAGACACGGTTTTTTTCTAGATGAATTGTTGTTTCAGCCCTATGGAGCAGGGCACGTATTTCCTCTAAATCCAGTTTTTCATCAGGGGTAATGGATAAATAGTTGGCATAAGTGCTCCAGCCGGCAGCTGCAATCATTTCTTCATCTGACTCCATCCATTTACGTGCAAGTTCCATAGCATGAGGACTTTCAGCTGCCACACCTGCAACTGTATATTCTGCAAGCATATACCAGTTTGCTTTTTTTACCCAATTTTGGAGGGTTTCTATTGTCATCAATTTTGGGTTAACAGACAGTCCTGCTAAATACATCGCATCTGAATTTCCAGTATCATATAGTGCCAAGGCTAAATCCTGGTCTTTTTTTACATATTTGACGAGCTTTTTTAAATCTCCAACTTTTACTCCAAAAAGGCTTCCGCTCGCTCCATGATTTATAAATGTTTTTTTCGTTTGTTCCGAACCCAGCTCTGCAAGCTTTTCCATTATCTCCTCAACGTTCATTGTTAACCTCCATTAAAATGATTTTTTACTATTTTACCATCTTTTTACCTAATCAAGTACGGTGCCCTGCTATATAATACTAAACAAAATCCTAATCAATTTTGCCTATTGTTGGATATATGAAATTTTGTTATTCCATTTAGAAATTTTAAGGAAAAAATGTATTTACAATGGCCAAACGGAGGAGTAATATATTCACAGTTTCAAATTTCTAAATCGCTGAAACCGTTTGGTGCGGGGGAACCATTTTTGTGGGATGATACTGACCCATGGGGTGAATCCTTTTTAGGTAGGGCTACTCAAAGGCCCGAATCCGACAGCTAACCTCGTAAGCGTTATATTGAGAGGAAGGTGGAGCTTGTGGCATTTTTACAATAATGTGTCTACAGGTCTATTTCATGTGACTTGCAGGCGCTTTTTTTTATTTATATGAATCTTTTTTTAAAGTTTCCCAGTTTAGCTCCAAAGACTTTTTTCAATGGAACCAATAATCTTGATACACTTTTTCAGGCGGTGAGCAATGAATGTTAACATCTATAAAAAGGCTCTTAATTGGACGGCCATTAAAATCAAACGAGCTGGGAGAACAGAAACTAAATAAAACGAAAGCATTAGCCATCCTTTCATCTGATGCTCTTTCATCTGTGGCATATGGTCCTGAACAAATTTTAATTGTTTTATTTACGATAGGTGCAGCAGCTTTTTGGTATTCCGTTCCTATTGCAGTGGGTGTACTCATTCTTTTGACAGCACTCATTTTGTCTTATAGACAAATTATTTTTGCTTATCCTCATGGCGGGGGAGCCTATGTAGTTTCTAAAAGTAATTTAGGTGTAAATGCCGGCTTAATAGCAGGAGGATCCCTTCTGGTAGACTATATTTTAACGGTTGCTGTTAGTGTTTCTGCTGGGACGGATGCCATAACATCAGCCTTTCCCGCTTTACATGGCTATAACGTGGAAATTGCCTTGGTATTTGTATTTCTTATAACCATTTTGAATCTAAGAGGAGTAACGGAGTCTGCTTCTGTATTAGCCTATCCCGTTTACCTTTTCGTTTTAGCATTGTTTATATTAATTGGTGTAGGGTTATTTAAAATTTTAACTGGAGGGGTTTCTCCTCATTTACACAATCCAATTGGAACACCTGTGGCTGGAATTAGTTTGTTTATTCTTTTAAGGGCATTTGCTTCAGGAAGTTCTGCTTTAACAGGGGTTGAAGCCATCTCAAATGCTATTCCCAACTTTAAGGAACCTGCTCCCAACAATGCGGCTAAAACATTATTGGCAATGGGAGCACTGCTTGCTATTCTGTTTTCGGGGATCGTATTTTTAGCTTATTATTACGGAATAACTCCAAATGAAAAGGTTACCGTTGTTTCTCAAATTGCGGAAGAAACCTTTGGGCGGAATTTTGTTTATTTCTTTATTCAAGGAACGACAGCACTGATCTTAGTTCTTGCAGCAAACACAGGATACTCCGCTTTCCCATTGCTGGCAGTTAACCTGGCGAAGGATAAGTTTATTCCAAGAATGTTTCTGATTAGAGGGGACAGATTAGGTTATTCAAACGGCATCATTATACTTGGAATGGCCTCTATGATTCTAATCATTGTTTTCCAAGCAACTACAGAGCACCTAATCCCGCTTTATGCCATTGGGGTTTTTCTCCCATTTACTTTGTCTCAGTCAGGCATGATGGTCAAATGGCTTAGAGAAAAGCCAAAAGGGTGGGTTCCAAAATTTATTATTAATACAACGGGTGCTCTGATTAGCTTTACTGTTACATTAATATTTCTGGTGACCAAATTTACACAGGTTTGGCCGATTTTAATTTTTCTGCCTCTGATTGTTTATCTTTTTCATCGGATTAAAAAGCATTATGAAGCTGTCGGAGCCCAGCTTAGCCTTAAAACGAGCGAGCCGCCTGTGACGATTGAAGGCAATGTGATGATTGTGCCTGTTGCTGGGATGACCCATGTTGTAGAAAATACATTAAACTACGCTAAATCCCTTGCACCTGCCCATATTATCGCCGTATATGTTGCTTTTGACAGGGAAGCCGTAAAGGATTTTGAAGAGAAATGGAAGAAATGGCAGCCTGAAGTAAGATTGGTAACACTATACTCTTATTACAGAAGTATTATCAATCCGCTTACTAAATTTGTCGATACAGTTGAGCATAAAGCCAGGGAAGGTAATTATCAGGTAACCGTTGTGATTCCGCAATTTATACCGAAGAAAGGATGGCACAATATCCTTCACAATCAATCAAGCTTACTCATACGAACCTTTTTGCTTTATCGCAGAAATGTTGTCGTATCAACTGTGCCTTTTCATTTGAAACGATAGTCATTGCTCATGCGGGTGCGGAGGAAAGAGTGCAAGAGG
The DNA here is from genome assembly GCF_023715155.1 of Neobacillus mesonae. Lineage (GTDB taxonomy): Bacteria > Bacillota > Bacilli > Bacillales > Cytobacillaceae > Neobacillus > Neobacillus mesonae_A. The sequence continues at coordinate 26,661 of NZ_JAMBNQ010000027.1, read as the reverse complement.
TATAAATGAACCGGTTCATTTGCCCAAACAGGATTGGAATGAGGGGAAGAGGTTTGCCCGAGTGAGGTCGAAATGCAGAGTGCCGGTAAAAAGAGCCTGGTTCTATTGCCCGAACGGGACTGGAATGAGGGCAAAAGGTAAAAAGAAACTATTTCTAGCCCGAATGGGATTTGGAGTGAGGGTAAGAGGGGAGAAGGAACAGTTTATAGTGCGCGAGAGACACAGTATTTGACGATCTCGCGCACTAAAAAGAGTTCAAAGTGCGCGAGATACACCACATTTGACGATTCCGCGCACTAAAAAGAGTTCATAGTGCGCGAGAGATACTGCATTTGACGATTCCGCGCACTAAAAAGAGTTCATAGTACGCGAGATACACCACATTTGACGATTCCGCGCACTAAAAAGAGTTCAAAGTGCGCGAGGGACACCGCGTTTGACGATTCCGCGCACTAAAAAGAGTTCAAAGTGCGCGCGAGATACAGCAATTGACGATCCCGCGCACTAAAAAGAGTTCAAAGTGCGCGAGATACACCACATTTGACGATTCCGCGCACTAAAAAGAGTTCAAAGTGCGCGCGAGATACAGCAATTGACGATCCCGCGCACTAAAAAGAGTTCATAGCACGCGAGATACACCGCATTTTGACGATTCCGCGCACTAAAAAGAGTTCAAAGTGCGCGAGAGACACAGCAATTGACGATTTCGCGCACTAAAAAGAGTTTATAGTACGCGCGAGACACAGCAATTGACGATCCCGCGCACTAAAAAGAGTTCATAGTGCGCGAGTGGCGCTGCTTTTGATTTTCCAACCTTCCCAGGCTCCTTTCCATTTACCCGTGTGAGCACCAAATAGAGCATGCCGGAAAAAAGAGCCTGGTTCCTTTTCCCGTGCGTGTGCCAAAGGAGTGTATATGATATAAAGAAATCCTAATTAGAAATAGATTTCTCCTCCCGCATTCTTTCTCTTTCCTTAATAATACTCACACCAATCAATCCAATGATGGAGAAGGCAGCAGGCGTGATGAACCCGTAAAAGTAACCGGCACTTAGACCGCCAGATGCCGATTCAAAGTAATCCAATATCTTTCCAAAAATGCTTGGCAGCAAGACAGCACTTAGAAATCCACCGGTATTGGCAAACCCTGAGACAATTCCTGATTCATGTAAAGGAAAAGACTGTCGGACGCAAGCAAATGTTAAGGCATTTGCTCCATATGCAAGGCCGATAATAAAAAACAAAACAATTAGTATGTGTAACGGCGGATTCCCTTTAAACAACAGAAAGGCAGACCAGCATAATATAAGAATGATATGAACCACAATATACGGACGTTTAATGGAATTCAGCCTGCTTGAAATCCAGCCGGATAATGGAGCCCCGATAAGAGCCCCGACTAGACCAATTAAAATAAGCTGACTTGCATGTGATCGTGTCATGTCATACATATTCATCCCATAGGGTACAGCCCAAGAGCTGATAAACCCTACATATGTGCCAACAATCCCAAAGTGACAAAAAAATAATCCCCATGCCTGCCGGGTAGAAAAAATTCTTCGCAGTAAAACCCACGTTTTTTCACGTTGTATATTATTTTTAACAAATATGGACTGCTTTGGTTTTTTTACTAGGATAAAATAAAGCCAAATTCCACATAAACATAATAGCAGTCCTGCTGAAAAAAATGCCCCCCTCCAGCCAAGCAAGGTAATCCATGCGGCAAAAGGGACCGTTGCCAAAAGGAAACCCAGGCTTCCTGTCGCAGCCGCTACACCAATTAATCGGGTAAATTCTTTTTTGCTAAACCACTGACTCAAAATCAACACTGTGTTGACCCATATGGTTGCATCTCCGGTTCCTGTCATAATTCTCGCTAAAAATAAGACAAATTCATGAGTGCCAAAACTATAAATGATGGTCCCCAAGCCTGTAAGAAATGCCCCTGTAATGAGAAAAAAATTGGGCCCAAAACGGTCAGCCAAGAGCCCCATCGGAATTTGCAGTCCTGTATAGACAAAAAATTGGATACTTGTCAGCAGGCCTATTGTAGTAGCTGTTACATGAAAATCATTCATGATTTGGTCTATCACCAGACCAGGTGCAGTCCGTTGACTGGACATAATCAAATAGGTAAATAAAACAGAAGCAAATACAACCCATCTAAACTTACTATTTTGTTTGTCCAATGATTTATACCTCTGTATATTTTTTACTTATATACATATGGATTTCCTTGAACGGTAGAAGAAAGTTTTTTTGAAAAAGGGTTAATGGTAAAACTTGAAACCGTCGATTGCTTGAGTCACATTGTGTGTAAAAAACAAGCCTGTCACTTATACTAGAATAGAGAAAACGATTTGGAGGGATTATCAGTGCAAATTGAAATGTGGACTGACTTCGCTTGACCATTTTGCTATATTGGCAAACGGCATCTGGAGGATGCCATTAAACAGATTGACCACCCAATAGACGTGACATATCGGTGCTACGAATTAGATCCATCAGCAGGAAGGGATATTAAAGAAAATATCTATGAATCTCTAGCTAAAAAATATGGTATGAGTATTGAACAAGCGAAAGCAAATACTCAAAACATGGTACAAATGGCGAAGAATGCTGGATTGGATTATCAGATGGATACTCTTATTTTAACTAATACTTTCGATGCCCACCGGTTGACCATGTATGCTAAATCGCAGGGGTTAATGAAAGAAATGACAGAACGGATTTTACGGGCTCATTTTAGTGAATCAAAGCACATAGGGGATCATCAAACATTGGCGGATTTGGCTGTTGAAGTTGGTTTGAACCGTGAGGCTGTTGAAAAGCTGCTGGCAAGTGATGAAATGACGGCAGAGGTCCGTGCAGATGAGCAGGCTGCCCAGCAGTATCGGATTACAGGTGTCCCATTTTTCCTAATCAATAAAAAATACGCGCTTTCAGGTGCACAGCCAGTTGAGGTTTTTGTCCAAGCTTTAAATAAAGTCATTGCTGAGGATGAAATTGTTGTTTTAAATACAGAAGATGGCTTGAACTGTGACGAAAATGGGTGTGAAATTCCTAAGAAATAGAGGGTCGGTATCATTGAATTGTCTTGAATGATTGCAGATCTTGCAGAACCTAATAAAAATAAACAAGAAAAGGCTGCCAAATGACTGGCAGCCTTTTCTTATGAATCAGGATTGTCATGTTGCAGACAAAGGATGGCGCCGCTTTATCTCTTGAATGGATAAAGATAAACTATAGTTCCCATATTCCAGAAGTTTATCGAGAAACTGATTCAAATGCTCTTGGGATTCCACCTTTATTGTTATATGGTAACAGCCTCTTCCAGATATTCGATGTCCTTCAACAACCTCATTTTGGTCTTGAACAAAACGAATAAACGAATCATGATTATTGGTTTTTAAATAGACAATGACAAATGCCGTAAATGATAGTCCTAATTTTAATTCATTGATGATAAGGGAGTAAGCTTTAATAACACCATTGTCCTCGAGTTTTTTTATCCGATTCCCGACTGCCTGCCCGGTCATATGAATTTGTTCTCCTAATTCTTTCCATTGGATACGTGAATTTTCGGATAAAATCCGAAGTATTTGAAAATCAATTTTATCAAGTTCCATATAAATTCCTTTCGCAATGAAATGATTTGATCAGAAAGTGTTTCATCAGTGTATCGATAAAAATCAAAATATTATGTACAATTCTATTATAATTTATTTTTTAATGAGGTGAAAAGTATGAGCACAGCTTTACTTATAGTGGATATTCAAAATGATTATTTTCCAAAAGGAAGGATGGAATTAAGCAATCCAGTAAAAGCCGCAGATAACGCACGTAGAATCCTTGAAATGTTTAGACAGAATCACGATCCCATTTTTCATATTCAACATATTTCAATCAATGAAGGAGCGGGCTTCTTTCTTCCAAACACGGAGGGAGCCAATATAAATGAAGCAGTTTTACCGCTGGAAAATGAAAGTATTATTGTCAAACATTCACCGAATAGCTTTTTCCAAACCGAATTAGAAAGCAAATTAAAAGAAAACGGGGTGACTAAGCTGGTGATTGTGGGTATGATGACACATATGTGTATTGATGCGACAGTACGTGCTGCAAAGGAGCTGGGGTTTGAAACCACACTTATCGAGGATGCATGTACAACAACGGACTTAAGGTATCAAGATAAGGTTGTACCGGCTGAGCAGGTACATTATGCGTTTATTGGTGCACTTAATGGGATGTATGCCAACATTGTTTCGACTGAGGCGTTTTTGCGGCAATAATAACACTTTGTCTGGTCACTTCTTTAATTTGATGGATTTTGTCGAATTTTATTTATTATAAAAAAATTGCCCATAAAGTCTTGATTATTTTTAATAGTGGGTGTAGAATGAGAAAAATCAAAAAATTCCAACGAGATATAAAACACAATGAATGGGAGTATTAAGGAATTCCTATTGTTTAGAGAGCTGCCGGGTGGTGAAAGGCAGTCAATAAATTCCCCAACTCGCCCAGGAGTGGTAAGGCTGACATGTAGGCCTTAACGGTTGACCGCCGTAATCAAGTCATAAAGTGGATTCGTACAGTTTTAGTGCGAATCAAGAAGAGTGGTACCACGTAGGCAAAGCCTGTCGTCTCTTATGAGATGATAGGCTTTTTTATTTTCTATTGGATGATTAAAAAGTAAAGGTGGATGTTACGAATGAAAAATGTTGAAAAATATGCAAGAGGATATTTTATGCCTCCAGTGAAAAGCTTAAAGTGGACAGAGAAAGAATATATTACAGAAGCGCCGACATGGTGCAGTGTTGATCTAAGGGATGGAAACCAGGCATTGGTGATCCCAATGAATTTGGAGGAGAAGCTTGAATATTTTCAAATGCTCTTGGAAGTAGGTTTCAAGGAAATTGAAGTAGGCTTTCCGGCTGCGTCTGAAACAGAATTTCAGTTCCTTCGTACATTAATCGAAAAGGATATGATTCCTGAGGACGTAACCGTTCAAGTATTGACACAGTCAAGGGATCATATTATTGAAAAAACATTTGAAGCATTAAAAGGGGTAAACAAAGCAGTTGTCCACCTTTACAACTCGACTTCTGTTGCCCAGCGCGAGCAGGTTTTTCGGAAATCTGAAGAAGAAATTATTAATATTGCTGTAAGCGGAGCAAAAATGCTAAAAGAATATGCGGCTAAAACAGAAGGAAATTTCCAATTCCAGTATTCACCAGAGAGCTTTACTGGAACCGAGATGGAATTTGCGCTTGAAATCTGTAACCGGGTGCTGGACGTTTGGCAGCCAACAGCTGACAATAAGGTGATTATTAACCTGCCTGCAACCGTTTCGATGTCCATGCCGCACGTGTATGCAAGCCAAATTGAATTTATGAGCGATCATCTTAACTACCGTGATAATGTCATCTTGTCTGTTCACCCACACAATGACAGGGGAACAGGAGTAGCTGATGCAGAGCTTGCCATGCTTGCAGGAGCACAGCGTGTGGAAGGAACACTGTTTGGCAATGGTGAAAGAACTGGAAACGTCGATATTGTCACCTTAGCTCTCAACATGTTTTCACATGGTGTAGACCCGCACCTTCATTTTGAAAACATCCGTGAAATCATTGCGGCTTGTGAAAAGTTAACGAGAATGAAAGTCCATGAAAGACACCCATATGGCGGTGAACTAGTCTTTACAGCATTCTCCGGCTCTCACCAAGATGCCATTGCAAAAGGAATGAAATGGCGCGAAGAAGAAGAGCGTCAGTATTGGACAGTTCCATATCTATTAATTGATCCAAAAGATATCGGCAGAGAGTACGAGGGGGATATCATCCGGATTAACAGTCAATCTGGTAAAGGCGGAATCGGCTACATACTGGAGCAAAATTTTGGTCTCGATCTCCCTGCTAAAATGCGTGAAAACTTTGGCTATCATGTCAAAAATGTTTCAGACCATCTGCATAAAGAACTTATGCCTGATGAAATTCTTGACATCTTTAAGAAGGAATATGTCAATATTGCTTCGCCGGTAGAGTTTATAAAATATAGTTTCACTCATAATGAAGAATATGAAACTGTTGTTTCCATGCGAATCAGTGATGAGGTTCACGAATTTACAGGTGTTGGTAATGGAAAGCTGGATGCCATCAACAATGTTCTCCAAAACAATTTGGGAATCAATTATAAAGATTTAGTCTATAAGGAGCATGCGCTGGAGATTGGCTCCAAGTCTAATGCTGCCTCATATGTAGGCATTACGACTGAAAATGGTACAGTTTATTGGGGCTGTGGTATCGACCCTGATATTATGACTTCTTCAATCAAAGGGCTTTTCAGTGCCGTTAACAATTTGATCACAAGCACCCAGCTCCCAATTGAAGAAGGAATTTTCTCGCTTATAAAGGAATAATAAAAAATTAGAATGTTGATATATCAGTATTCTTAAAACGTAAAAAGGGGCATCCATTAGTCGAATATCGACTTATTGGATAGCCCCTTTTATTTTCTGTTACTTACTTTTACAGCTTATTGACCAGAATTGTTATCTTCAGTTTGTGACCCATCATTTTGGGAGTTATCGTCTGTTTGTTCTGTGTTCGAATCATCTGTTTTTGAACTAGTATTTGAGCATGCTGTTGCAGCTCCGAGTAACATGAATGCTGACATCAAAGCAAATAACCATTTTTTGAAAGATTTCATTTTTCTTCCTCCTTGAATGTTGCATTTTGTATTACAGTCTTATCATACAAGCTTTCAAGGAAAAAAGAAGGTAATTTACCATATCCTAACATTACTTAACGTGATCAAAAGGTTTCATTAATAGTTTACATTCAAATTTTACATATAATTTACGAAAACTACTTCTTGGCATAGTTCTATCCTATTTAATTTATTTTTGCGATACGGCCATCGATGTAGGAAGTAAATGTCTGCTTATGCTGTATCACGTAATTTTTTAAAACATCTATATCAAACGGACCTGCCACTTTATTTTTCCCTTCGAGCAGCACAGTGAAATTATCACCGCCAGCAGCTAGATAGCTGTTCACGGTTACGGTGTAATTTTTTTCAGGCTGAATGGAACTACCGTCTGAATCAAAAATATCGACTACTTTGTTTCCTGCGGCTTTATCTGTACCCCAGGTATATTTCAAACCAGAAATTTGCAGCATCCTCACTTGGTTCTCCTGCCATTGCTGATTTAAAAGCCTGTGGATTTGGTCTCCGGTTAATGTCATCTTTACAAGTTGAAAGTGAAATGGCAATGTCGTTAACAAGGATTCATACGTAACTTTTCCAGATGGGATGTCTGCACGGATTCCACCGGGGTTCATAAAGGCAAAATCAGTATTCATCATCGTTCGCTGTGAATCGGCGATTAGATTTCCTAGAGCAGACTCACCGTTTTCATTTTTAGTACTGGTAATATCGTTTTCTGCCGTTCCCACTATTTCATTAACGACGGAGTCGACTTCAGCTTCGTACTTTTCAATCACTTTCTTGATTTCCTTATCTGGTTTAATGGAATCTTGATAGGTCATAACAATTTCAGCTTGTTTACTGACGACATCTTTTGTCACGGGATCAATCTCCAGGTCGATGTCAGAAAAAGCTGTTCCGTACGAATAGGCTTGAACAAGAAGCTTTCCGTCTACCACCGTATTGAGATATGTGTGACTATGGCCGGCGAACAAGACGTCCACCTCATCATCTATTCGTTTGGACATTTCTACGATTTCACCGGTTGGGGTATCATTTGGAGCGGATTGTCTGCCTGAATTATGGGCCAGTACGATAATGGCCTTGACTCCTTGTTCTTTTAGTTCTGCAGCCGCGTTATTAATGGCCGTCACTTCATCAATAAATGTTATTCCTTCTATAGCTGAAGAATTAACCATTGTGGGGGTTTCATCTAAAACAATGCCAATGAATCCGATGGGAATGCCACCAAATTTGGCAATTTTATAAGGAGGGAGGATGGGTTTACTCGTCTCTAGGTTTATCACGTTGGCACATATATAGGGGAATTGGGCTCCTTCAAAGTATCCTGTCTTTTGGTGGAATCCTCCTTGAATCAACCGCATCATTTCTTTTTTACCCTGATCAAATTCGTGATTTCCCAGGATTCCTAAATCAAATCCTAATTTGTTTAATAGTTCAATCGTTGGTACATCATTTATTAGTGAGGAAACTGGTGCGCTTGCGCCAACCATATCACCAACATGAACTAAAAGGGTGTTTTTGTTTTTCTCTTTCCTTTCCTTTAAATAGGAAGCCAGATAATCGGCTCTACCGACATCCCTTCCATTAAACTGGCGGGTGACATTTAATTGCCCGTGAAAATCGTTTACTCCAAGTAATTGGACTTGAATGAAACGCTTCTTATCATTCGTGGTGTAGGTGGTTGTACTTTGGGTTTCATGTATTCCAGATGCTAAAACAAAACCCGCAGTAATGGTTGTCATAAGAAAAAAAGCAGCTCCTGCTTTTTTGTATGCATTCCAATTCAAAGTTTTTTCCCCTCCTAATCCTCAGGTAGTTACATTTTTAGGATAAAGAAGGAATGTTAATTGCTTTTGAAAATAGGGTGAATTTTCTGTAAATAATACATTCTGAAATATAATATCCCTCATTAATTGGTAACATTGGATCTATACTATATTATTTTAACAAAACAAAATTCCAGCTTGCATTATGTTTTAGTGGTGGGACTTTTTTTCGTTTTCCAACTAATTTAACCAGTCATATAAAACAGATTCCTCTTCATCATGCAGCCAGTCGTAAAGAATGACATTCGTTTTATCAGAAATAGAAGTGTTTTCCTTTTGTGTTTCACACTGCTTCATAGAGAAAAATTGATACAATTTTTCCATTAAGATTCCGTAATAATAGGCAATTGGCTTTCTAATGGTGTTTGTAAATTTAAGTTTTCTTATTAATTGCTTAAAAGACTGGAGAGCATAATCCACAACCATGTCTGTTTCATGCTGCAATTCAAATTTAAATGCAGCTATTTGGGCCATATGCCAATATTCTTCTATAAGCTTTGCTTCAGGGAAGAAGTATTTAACCTCCAGAATAAATGTCTGCGGAACACGATTGTTTACAAAGGTATGATCTAATTCAGACGGTTCTTGGTTACGTTTAATGATCTTTTGATTTGTAGTTTTAAAAAGATAACCAGTTTCTTTTGGCTGGCTCATTTGTTTTGGTGGTTCATTATCGGGAAACCGATTGAAAACATATAAATTGCTGGATTGTGAACCATTTTTTCTTTCCGTTTCGTACACGGTAAAGATGCCTAAGTTCTTTGCCTTACCAATCATTCGTTTAAAAGTAGAGCGAGAAATTCCGTTATTATGGTATTCTTGATGAATGGCTTTAAGAATGGTGCCAATTTTTGCATTACAGATGCCTGGTATCTTGGCAGCAAAACGGACCAGCCGCTTTAATCCAATTAATTCCCCTTTTGAAAAATCTTTTTTATGTACGCTCAGCCACATTTCTAAATGGTGATTAAATTCTGTAAGACTTCCAAATTGTGAAAACTCTTCAAATCGTTCGATATTCCCTGATTTTAAATTCATCATCTAGAGCCACCCTTGTTTTTTCCTTTAAGATAACGGGTTTGGCTGGTTCTAGCGAATATCCAAAAATCCAATTTGGACTCCATTTTGGGGGTCAAATGGCGTTTTTGGCTTCAAAATTTGCTTTTTGGAGCTATTTTTTGCTATTTCGGATCAATTTCTGATTATTTTTTCTATACCATTCATCCAAATCTGCATGTCGCTAGTATCCATTTTAGTAGAGTGATATAATATTTTTGGAATGAAGAGGGTGTGTAAAAATAAGAAAGGGCAGGCGAGAAAAAATGGATTATGGACTGTATTTAATGTTCGGATTGTTTGTGACAGCAATGATTGCAACTTCAGTTATGTTCTCTAAAATGATGAAGGAAGAATAGATAGAATCTTACACTTACTTAAACGGCACACAGTTGCCGTTTTTTCTTTTATATGCTGTTAAACGCGGCTTTAGTTTTTCAAGAATAAAAAACAGATGGTGGTGCAAACTCTCCTATGAAGGGAGTTATACATAGTGAAAAAGAAAATGATAACATGTTCGTTTATTTTTTTATTTATATTTTCAGCAGCTTTTCTGTTGCAGCAAAAAAACCAACTGGAATTTTTTGAGAAGCAAATGGATTCAACCATTGAAAATGTAAACATTCTTCCATTAGGTACACAAGTGGACCAAGTCCAAAGAAGGATGGTTGAAAAATTTAGACCCAGAGAATATGTACGAATTGCCGAGTCTTTATGAAAAATGTTCCAAGCTGCATACTTGGAACATTTTTCAATCCTAGTTTAATCCACAGATGATTTATTCAGCATTTTTTTATTGTATTCCCTTAAATCATCCCGAATACTTTGATCCCAAAGCTTTACTCCTGAATTATAGGCTGCCCTGTTAATTAAATGGCCTGAAATAGGGGAGGTCATGAACAGGAACGCGATGCCAAGAATCAACCTTGAATTAACATGCCCTTCAAGGGTAAAAAAATATAGAAAAGTCCCCAATAATATCAACATTACGCCTAAAGTGGCTGCCTTTGATGCTGCATGATTTCTTGTGTACACGTCAGGAAGCCTGATGACCCCAAAGGAAGCAATTAGACACAAAAGAGCACCGCAAAGAATGAAAAATCCAATTAGAAAATTAACGAGTACGTTCATGTTCAATAATAACTCCCTTTTCCAAATATTTTGCGAAGGCTACAGTTCCAATAAAGGCAAGTATGCCTATTAGAAGGATGATTTCAAGAAAAGCATGAGATTTTAAGACAATTGAAATCAGAGCCGTAATCGCCACAAGGTTAACACCGATTGCATCAAGAGCAATGACACGGTCTGGCACGGTAGGACCTTTGATGACCCGGTAAATCAGCCCGAGCATGGAAAGGGAGCAGCATAATAAAGAAATTCGAATTACAATTTCAAGCATTACCGGCTCACCTCCAAAATGGCTTTCTCAAATGTATTTTTAATTCCGCTAATTTCATCTTGTACTTCACCAATATCCATTGCATGAACAAATAATGTTCGATTGTCTTCTGATATGTCAATGACAAGAGTGCCAGGTGTTAAGGTAATTAAGCTGGACAAAAGGGTGATTTGCCAGTCCTTTGTTAAATTTGTCTGTAAGGCAAAGATACCGGGATGCATCGTTAGTTTTGGTTTTAACACGATTTTAACGATCGCGATATTCGATAAAAGCAGTTCTTTTAAAAAGATCAAAGTAAGCTTAATAAATGACCAGATTCGAAATAGATAAAAGCGGCTTCTAAAAAAACGTCTTAAAACAAAAATGACTACCAGCCCAAACAAATACCCCTTCACAAAGCTAACAGGATCAAAAGAAACCTTAATAAACATCCACAAATAAGCTAGTACAATATTTAATAAAATTTGAAATGCCACTTTAATCACTCCTTTAGGACAGCTTTAATATAATGATCAGGATTTGCTAAAGTATCAGCTGCCTGAGATATATAAGGTAAAAAAACCTCTGAATTCACTCCATAAAAAGCAGAAATAGCCACCATAATGACTGGAGAGATTAAAAGCCATTTTACAGGCGGCTTTTCTTCCCCATGAAGGGTTTGGTCTTGACCCCAAAAACCGTTGATGAAAATTTTCATGACTGAAAATAATACAAGAAGACTTGAAAGCAGCACAATCCCTGCACTTATATAACTTTTTCCTTCGAACCCTCCTTGTACGATCAGCAGTTTGCCAACAAACCCGCTTAAAGGAGGGATGCCGGCTAAAGCTAAAGCTGCAATAAAGAAGGTCCAGGCAAGCCCTGGATAATGGCGCATGAGTCCGCTGAATTGTTTTAAATTCGACGTTCCTGTTATGATAATCAGAATGCCAACCAGTAAAAACAGTCCTGCTTTAATGATCATGTCATGGACCAAATAGTATACCGCTCCGGTAAGGGAATTCGGATTTAAGACAGATACTCCGTAAAGGATTACACCTACAGCAACGATGATATTGTATATGATGATTTTCTTCACATCCCAATAGGCCAATGCTCCAATTACCCCAACAACAATTGAAAGTACTGATAATATAGATAGGATCTGGAACGTGAAGTCGATATCATGGTAGAAAAACAGTGTGTATGTTCGTGTAATCGAATAGACCCCGACTTTGGTTAATAAGGCGCCGAAAAGGGCCAATACAGGTGCCGGCGGTGCAAAGTAGGAGCCCGGCATCCAAAAAAAGAGCGGAAAAATGGCCCCTTTTAAACCAAAGACAATTAAAAACATCATGGCAATAACTGTTAAAATACCTGGCATTCCATTTTCACTGATTTTGCTGATCCTTTCAGAAATATGGGCCATATTCAGCGTCCCGACAACTGAATATAAATAGGCAACGGCAATGACAAACAATGCAGATGAAATGATATTGACCAGCAAATACTTAATGGATTCCCTTAATTGAATTTTTGTACCCCCCAGTACCAGCAGGACATACGAAGACATCAGCATAACTTCAAAAAAGACAAAAAGGTTAAACAGATCACCAGTTGTGAAAGCCCCGTTAACACCAACAATCAAAAAGTTAAAAACAGGGTAGTAGTAATATTTTTCACTTTCTTCCCCAATCGATTTAAAGGAGTAAATTAAACAAACAAACGCAATGATACTTGTTGTAAATACTAATAGGGCTGAGAACATATCACTTACTAACGTAATCCCAAATGGTGCATCCCAACTTCCCATATTAAGAGATTGAATCCCGTCCCGATGGACTTTTTGAATGATGAAGAAAGCTGCTATCATGGTGCCGATGGATGATAGAACCGCTATAACACGCTGTGCCATAATTCTTTTGTTCAGGCAGATTAAAACGGCACCAGTCAACAGCGGAATTAATATAGGTAATATGATTAAATTAGTCATTTTGCTCTGATCCTTTCATATCTTCGACGTTGTCTGTTCCCAGTTCTTGATAGGACCTGTAAGCCAAAACCAAGAAAAAGGCAGTAACACCAAAGCTGATGACAATCGCTGTTAAAATTAATGCCTGCGGCAGGGGATCTGTATAGTGTTCAGCATGTTCACCCAGCAAAGGGACTGTCCCTCTTTTTAATCCCCCCATCGTTAAAATAAGAAGATGTGCACCATGGCTTAATAAACCAGTTCCGATAATAATACGAAGTAAACTTTTTGACAGCATTAAATAGGTTGCAGTCATAAATAATATTCCAATGACAAAAGCCATTAGTATTTCCATTATTCATCCTCTCCTATCGTTAGAATAATGGTCATCGTAACACCGATAACAACAAAATAAACGCCTAAATCGAAAATGGTGGCTGTATGAAGCGCTAAATCTCCCAGTACAGGCACTTCAACATGTGTAAAGACATGGGTTAAAAAAGGAACATTAAAGAATAGGGCACCTGCACTCGTTCCGATTGAGAATAATAATCCTATGGCTGTGACAATTCGATAGTCAACAGGTAAGATTTTTTGAACCGTTTTTATATCATAAGTAATTAATAGCAGGACAATCGCTCCCGCTGTCATCAATCCGCCGATAAAGCCGCCGCCCGGATAATAGTGGCCGGCGGTGAAAATATAAATGGAAAAAAGGACGATGAAGAAAAGCAGCAATTTTAAGGCTGTTTCGAGAATCATATTGTTTGGCTGTCTCATCCATCTTTCCTCCTATATATCCTTAATTTAATCATCCCATAGATGCCTAAAGAGGCAATCGCGAGTACGGTAATCTCAAAAAGAGTATCAAAGCCGCGAAAATCCACTAGGATGACGTTCACCATGTTTTTTCCGGCTGCTTCTTCATAAGTATTTTCCACATAGTACTTCGAGATAGAATGAAACAGTTTCTGGCTGTGTGCAGAAAGCGCGATGGCTGTTACAACCAATCCCACTCCAACTGAAACCAGGGCATTTGTAATTTTAAATCTCATTCGTGTTTCATATCGGTGAAATTTTGGCAAGTGATAAAAACAGACTAAGAATAATGCGACAGAAATCGTTTCAATTACCAGTTGAGTTAAAGCCAAATCCGGTGCTCTAAAAAGGACGTAGTATAGTGAAACGGTATATCCAACAGCACCTAGCAGAATGATGGAAGTCATTCTGGATTTGACAAATAAGATGCTTATGGAGCTAACTACCACAAAGAGGGCTAAGACACATTCGTAAATTCCAATGGAAGAAACATTGCTTGAGTCTAGACGAAAGGCCTCTTTCCAGTAGAGTGTCAACAATAAGATTAAAATAAAAAAAGCAAAAATATAGACAAGATAAGAGTGAATCGAACCGGTCATATATTTGTTTGTTACTTTATAAGAGACTGATTGAGATCCCTCCATAAGGCGGTCATAAAGATGAAAAAGTGAAAACTTCTTAGGCATAATTCCATATGCTTTTATCCACTTAGGCAACGTCTTATAAAGAATAATTCCCAATAAAATAACACCCAATGTCATAAAAACTTCAATCGTAAAGCCGTGCCAAAATGAAATATGAACCACAAATTCCTCGCCCGCACCTAAAAGACTGGGCAGAATAGAAGCCATTGCTGGGGAAATCAGGCTTTCTGATAATAGATTTGGGAAAAGGCCAAAAATGATAACCAGAGACACCAGAATGACAGGAGGAATCAGCATCCCTAAAGGTGCTTCATGCGGTTTTTTTTCAAGCTTTTCTGGCTGATGTTTTCCAGTAAACGTTTTGAAAAAAAGCATCATACTATAAAGAAATGTAAAGATACTGGCGACCCACGCGATTATAGGAAATAAAACTCCCACTGTTTCCAGATTGAAAATATCCATTTGTGTCACTCGAACCATAGCTGTAAAAAACATCTCTTTACTTAGGAATCCATTGAAGGGGGGAAGTCCCGCCATAGAGAAGGTTCCAATCAGAGAGATGGTAAAGGTAATCGGCATAAAATGCATAAGTCCGCCAAGCTTACGGATATCCCTCGTTCCGGTTTCATGATCGATAATACCTGCAACCATGAACAGGCTCCCTTTAAATGTTGCATGGTTGATTAGATGGAAAATCGCTGCTGTTACAGCAACAGTAAAGATATTGTTATCTAATGCATCATAGTGAAGCGCAGCTGAACCAACACCAAGTAATGACATAATCATTCCAAGCTGACTTACGGTCGAGAAAGCAAGAATACCCTTTAAATCTGTTTGCTTGATAGCAAACACGGAACCCCAAGTTAAGGTAATCATCCCGACTCCTGCAACCAGCCAAAACCAAACACTAGATACTCCAAATACTGGGGTTAACCGTGCTACTAAGTAAATACCGGCTTTTACCATTGTGGCTGAATGCAAATAAGCACTAACAGGTGTTGGGGCTTCCATCGCATCAGGAAGCCAAATGTAGAAAGGAAATTGAGCCGACTTGGTAAAGGCCCCCAGCAAAACGCAAATCAATGCAGGTACAAATAAGTCATGTTGGAATAATACAGGAGATTGATGAATAATTTCCGTGATACTGAATGTTCCTGTCATGATATACAAAAGGATGATTCCGCCCAGCATGGAGAGACCGCCAAATACCGTAATTAACATCGACTTTTGTGCACCATAACGGGATTGATCACGTTCATACCAGAAACCAATTAACAGAAAGGAAGAAAAACTTGTTAATTCCCAAAATGCATACATCACAACGAGGTTATCTGATAAAACAATCCCAAGCATTGCCCCCATAAAAAGTAATAAATAGACATAAAAAGTATTTAACTTTTCTTTATCCTTCGCCAAATAATAGATAGAATAAGAAACAACCAAAGCCCCGATACCCGTAATTAAGAGGGCAAATAGAAGGCCGAGACCATCTGCTTTTGCTGTGAAGTTGATCCCTAGAGAGGGAATCCATTGCATGGATTCGATTACAGTATTTTGTTTTGTTATGTTTGTTAGAAAAGAAAGAAAATAGATAAGCAAAAGTACAGGGAGCGGGAGAACAAACCATCCCGTATGTATTCGATGAAAATTTTTATAAAAAATTGGAATGAAAATTGAATATAATAATGGCGAAACAATCGCTATGTGCAGTAAAGACAATACAAATCCTCTCCTAAAATAAATTTTAGATCAATAATCTCTCATAATTCTTAATGAATAGTAAAGCCGGAACACTTGATGAAAATGACACAATGAATCCTCCCACTCCTTATCATTTGTATAAAATTTTTAAAAGATACAAAAAGAGTCCGTTACCAAAGGGCATAACAATCCCTTGGTGACAGACTCCTCCGTAAACTTCCAATATATTATTTACATGTATAATAACATATTTGCGATTAGAAAGAAAAGTGCAAATTTTATGTAAATCAAGGTGCATTAGAGACATACCCTCCGATTTACATATAGGTTGATATATATTCTCTATTACCTACATATTTATAAACAATGGCGGTTTTGTTTTCTCTGACTCCCTTTTAAAGCAATGATTGGAGTTGATTTTTTGTATAGGAATAAAAATGTAAATTTAATCATCTTTTTACTCTTTTGCTTGCTCATCATACTTATTATTAATGTTTTTCTCCACGTTAGAATTTATATCGTTTATTCAACAGGAGTCGGCCCCATCTTATTAATTTTTCTTATTATTTTTCTAATAGTATTACTTTATTTTAAAGGGTAAAATGCCCTTTTAGTTTAGCGGCTTATTTGTGTAATCAGCTCCTAAAATCCTGTGAGTTCTTATCAAGATGTTCCAGTCATATATTTAAGAGAAGGACAGGCTTAGTTGAAAAGAAAACCATAAGGAAAGGATTTAGGTTAAAAAGATGGACTTCCTACACCAAATTTTAAGCACTTATAGTACCTTTTTTTCGATGGAAGCATTGGAGCAGGTGATCTCAAGTCCGGCCAGCTGGGGAGTGATTGGTTCACTAATCATCCTAGAGGGGTTATTATCAGCAGATAATGCACTTGTGTTAGCCGTCATGGTAAAGCATTTACCTAAAAAACAAAGAAAGAAAGCCCTCTTTTACGGGATTTTCGGAGCCTATTTCTTTCGCGTTTTGGCAATTGGATTAGGGGTATCTTTCATTCATATTCCATGGTTCAAAATTATTTGCGGCCATTATCTGCTATATATTGTCTTTCAAAACCTTTTCATGAAAAACGAGGAGGAAGATACTGGTGCCAGCAAAAAAGCAGGTTTTTGGCGCACGGTTTTAACAGTCGAACTAATGGATATAGCTTTTAGTATTGACAGTGTGGTTGCGGCATTCGGGGTTTCGAATCAGGTATGGGTATTATTTTTGGGAGGCGTGCTAGGAATTTTAATGATGAGAGGTGTCGCACAACTATTCTTGAAATTGATTGAAAAAGTTCCGGAATTTGAAATGACTGCCTTTATTCTCATTGCGATCATCGGTGTTAAGATGATTATGTCTGCATTTGGTTTCCATATGAATGAAGTTCTTTTCTTTAGTATTCTAATAGCCATATTCTTTGGAACTTTCCTTATTCACCTATTTAGCAGGAATTCAGGCAATGAACCAACATAAAAGACTGCGATCATGCAGTCTTTTTTCTATTGGCTTTTAAATGTAATATAATAATTCTGATATTCTTTTTCCCTTTAAATTGCTATTGTAAGATATCTAAATATTCCTTATAATATTAAACAATAGAAACAATACTTTAGTGAAAAAATGAAATGATAGGAATTTGTCATGGATTTGGAATTTTAGGGGGAGATTTTTTGAAAAACCTATTGAAAAAGTGGAATCGAATAAGTTTGGTAAAACAAATCATTGCAGGATTGATTGTTGGTATTATTCTAGCATTGACGATTCCAGAAACGGCAAAACCTATCGTTATTTTTGGTTCGTTATTTGTTGGGGCATTAAAAGCTATTGCACCTGTATTGGTCTTATTCTTAGTCATGGCGGCAATCTCACAGCATAAGAGCGGTCATCAAACCAATATGAAATCCATTATTGTGCTTTATCTGTTAGGTACATTTTTAGCAGGTCTAACCGCTGTAATTGCCAGTTTTATGTTCCCAGTAACCTTAAAACTAGGAGCAGGTGCGGAGGATGTGACGGCTCCTGGCGGTGTTGCAGAGGTTCTTAAGACATTACTCATGAACATCGTGGATAATCCAGTAAAAGCTATCTATAACGCTAATTATATTGGAATACTATCCTGGGCGCTTGTGTTGGGATTCGCTTTAAAAAATGCATCTGATTCAACAAAGACAGTGATTTCGAACTTATCGGAGGCTGTGTCCAAAATAGTTACGTGGGTCATTAAATTTGCTCCGCTTGGAATCATGGGTCTTGTATTTGAATCCATAACCACAAATGGACTTGAATCATTACTCGGTTATGGAAGATTACTGGTTGTATTAATAGGATGCATGTTCTTTGTCGCTTTGGTTGTCAATCCCGTCATTGTGTATGCTGCTACTCGGCAAAATCCGTATCCCCTCGTATTTACATGTTTGAAGGAGAGCGGGATTACAGCATTTTTTACACGCAGTTCAGCCGCAAACATTCCCGTCAATATGAACTTATGTGAAAAGCTAGGATTGAATAAAGATACCTATTCTGTCTCAATCCCATTAGGAGCAACGATCAATATGGCAGGTGCGGCAGTTACGATCTCGGTACTATCGCTTGCTGCGGTCCATACTCTTGGGATTCAAGTAGATATTCCAACAGCCATCATCCTGAGCGTGCTGTCAGCTGTATGTGCGTGTGGTGCCTCAGGTGTTGCCGGCGGTTCATTATTATTAATCCCGCTTGCCTGCAGTCTGTTCGGAATTTCAAATGATGTAGCAATGACAGTAGTGGGTGTCGGTTTTATCGTCGGTGTCCTACAAGATTCTTGTGAAACAGCACTTAACTCATCTACAGACGTTCTATTTACAGCAACTGCTGAATTTAGAAAAAGACGTAAAGAAGGCAATACTATTCAAAAAACAGCATAATTAACTTGAAGACCAGCTCCATTAGGTATGCTGGTCTTCTTTATGTTTGGGCATAATTGCCTTCCATGCTTTGGATAAACTAAGCACTGACAGCCAGATTAAGAAAATAGCGAAAACAGGATGGGCTGCAGCAACGACTGGGATTTGAGCTGTAATATTTGCTGTGAAATACATTGCAAAAATGGAAAAAATGAGACCTGCTGTCTGCCAGTGAATCTTTTTTGACATTTTACCAATTAAAGCACTTATGAGCATTAAAATTGGAAGAGTCAGTCCAAAATAATGAACAAAAGAAACGTGTTTCCCCCAGTTAACTGGGTTTACAAAAACAGCCATTCCAGCGAAAAATACTTGAATAAATAAACATCCTGCTAAAATAAGTGCAAGTAAAAAATAGATAATTCTTGATGTTTTCTTCATGACATATTTCATCCTTTCTTTCATTCTTCGTTCACTCTTTTAGTTTAATAAAATGATGATTGTTTCAATATGTCCTGAAGATGTAGATTTCACTAAGTCTAGAGCTGTATAGGAGTTAAAATTCCTTTTGTAATGGCACTGATAGGTTTTCATGTGGTAAAGTTTAAACAAGAAGTTTATAAAACGAGGAGATTGATATTAATGGAAAAAGTAACCCCTTTTCTAATGTTTCAAGGGAATGCGGAAGAAGCGATGAACTATTATACTTCTATCATCGAGGATTCAAAAATATTAAATATTATTCGATATGAAACAAAGGAAGGAGGTCAAGAGGGAAGTGTCATGCAGGCGGTCTTTTCATTAAAGGGCCAGGAGTTCATGTGCATTGATAGCAATATTAAGCATGAATTTACGTTTACCCCTTCATTTTCTATATTTATCACCTGTGACACGGAAGAAGAAATTGACAAGCTTTATGGGGAGTTATCAAATGGCGGCCAGGCCCTCATGCCGTTAGGTGATTATTCTTTTAGTAAAAAATTCGGCTGGATCGTTGACAAGTTCGGTGTTTCATGGCAATTTACGTTGCCGCTCTAATAAGAAATGGAGTGAAGAAAATGATTGAACAGGTTGGACAAATTATGGTGTATGTTCAGAATCAGGATGAGGCAGTGAAATTTTGGACAGAAAAAGCAGGGTTTGTTGTTATTTCTGAAAACGATAATGGTCAGGGATTTAAATGGTTTGAAATTGCTCCAACAAAAGAAGCGGCAACAAGTATTGTTTTACATAATAAAGAATTGGTAGCAAAAATGCAGCCAGAATTACATTTAGGCACTCCTTCTTTAATGTTTTACTCAAAAAATCTAGATCAATTGTATAAGGATTTTAAGGAAAAAAATATTACGGTTGGAGAAATCGTCAACATGCCACATGGCAGAGTATTTAACTTTGCTGACCATGAAAATAATTATTTTGCAGTAATGGAGAAACAGGGGATGTAAAAGATTATGATTCAAGTAAGAAATGTAAAAATGGAGGACTTGCCCGAACTGATGACAATTGAAAATCTTTGTTTTACAAAAGAAGAAGCTGCCACAGAGGAGGCTTTTATAAAAAGAATTCAGGTCATTCCAGATAGCTTTTTTGTTGCTGAAGAAGAAGGCAGGATATTGGGCTTGGTCAATGGACCGGTTATTCAACAACCGTATATAACGGATGATCTATTTCAAGAAATCAAGGCCAATCCCGAAACTTCCGGACATCAAAGTATTCTCGGATTAGCGGTGTCCCCGGCATTCCAAAAACGCGGAATTGCCTCAAGATTATTAACCCATATAGAAAAAGAAGCAAAAGCAAAAAAACGTGAAACCATAACACTTACCTGTAAGGAAAATTTAATACCATTTTACCAAAGACACGGTTATATCAATGAAGGTGTTTCAAATTCCGAATACGGAGGAGTCACTTGGTATAATATGGTGAAAAAATTATAAAGATTGAGCATATATAAGCTGCCGATGTTCTTTGAATCAAATGAATCAGGCGTGGATTCTTCCCGTGGGAGGAGAAAAAGGGAGTTTGTGGGAAGAAAAGCCAGTTGATTTTGCCCGCCAGAATGAAGAACAGCAGGGTAAACGGTAAAAAACAGGTGTGGATTCTTCCCATGGGAGGAGAAAAAGGGAGCTGGCGGGAAGAAAAGCCGGTTGATTTTCCCCGCTGCAGAGTTGAGAAGTAGATTACGGTAAAAAACAGGCGCAGATTCTGCCCATGGGAGAAGCAAAAGGAAGCTGGCGGGAAGAAAAGTCGGCTGATTTTGCCCGCCAGAAGAAAGAACAGCAGGGTAACGGTAAAAAACAGGCGTGGATTCTTCCCATGGGAGGAGAAAAAGGGAGCTGGCGGGAAGAAAAGCCGGTTGATTTTCCCCGCCAGAAGGAAGAACAGCAGGGTGACGGTAAAAAACAGGTGTGGATTCTTCCCGTAGGAGAAGCAAAAGGGAGTTGGTGGGAAGAAAAGCCAGTTGATTTTGCCCGCCAGAAGGAAGAACAGCAGGGTAACGGTAAAAAACAGGTGTGGATTCTTCCCATGGGAGGAGAAAAAGGGAGCTGGCGGGAAGAAAAGCCGGTTGATTTTGCCCGCCAGAAGGAAGAACAGCAGGGTAACGGTAAAAAACAGGTGTGGATTCTTCCCATGGGAGGAGAAAAAGGGAGCTGGCGGGAAGAAAAGCCGGTTGATTTTCCCCGCTGCAGAGTTGAGAAGTAGATTTGCGGTAAAAAAACAAGTCCACATTCTCCAAGCTAGGGAAGAAAGGGGAAAAACCTGTAAAAAACACTTTTTATTTGCATGGAAAAGGCTACAAAAAGGTAAGAACGGTTAAAAGCCGGAATCTCGCTTACATATGTAAATTATTAAAATGTTCTTGCGCCAGTTCTGCATTTATTTTTATTATTAAACTCAGTTTGGCCTTCAAGCTTTATAGCAAGAAGGGACCAGCTCGATTTCCAGCTGGTCCCATTTCATTATTCCGCTAAATGCTTGATTTTCATATTGTACATTTTTTTGTCGGCCATTCGGAGCAAGGCATCTAAATTTGTTCCTTCATTAGGGTAAATCGACGTACCTATTGAAATGTTTAGTTCATTACCTGGCACGGGGTTGTTTTTTAACCTAGAATGGATACGGCCAATAATTTCCTCCAAATTTTCACTGTTTTTGATATTGGAACAGAATAAGATAAACTCGTCGCCTCCCCAGCGTGCCACAATATCGGATTTCCTTACACTTTCCTGCAATGTTTTGGCAAGAAATTTCAGGAGTTCATCCCCTTTTTGATGTCCAAGCTGATCATTTATGGTTTTAAAATTGTCAACATCAACTAGCAGGATGGCCACTTTTTGCTTGTTTCGGTCCGATATAGCCGTTATTTTTTGAAAAAATGGCTCAATAATTCTTCTGTTATAAACCTCTGTCAGAGTGTCTTTTTCCGAAAAATATTTAGCTCGATCATATTGCTTTCCAAAAAACCAGGCTAAACTGACCATAATAGGCAATCCGATAATTTCCAGCCAGCTTACAAAACCATCTCTATGGTAATAAAATAATATATAAAAAGTATTAATGCACAATACAAGTGCGAACGTTATAATCCTGCCTGTCATTTTCATTTTCGACTCAATCCTTATACAATATTTCTATTTAAATGATTTTGATTTTCAAATAGGCTGAGGAAAACGTCTGTAATTTCCGGATCAAATTGCGACCCTTTATTTTTTTCAATTTCTTTTAGGGTGCTTTCTAAATCAATTTCAGATCGGTAGATACGTTTTGAAGTCATGGCATCATATGTATCTGCAATTGCTAAAATCCTTGCGCCTAATGGGATTTGTTCTTCTACTAAACCTTTGGGGTATCCGAGGCCGTCATACCTTTCATGGTGATGCAGGACTATTTCCAGTATACCTTTTTCTTTAAATTCGGAAACATGTTTAATCATTTCATATCCAATTACCGGATGCCTTTTAATGATGCTATATTCTTCCTTTGTTAATCTTCCTGGCTTTAATAAAACATACTCTGGAATCCCAATTTTCCCGATATCGTGTAATAACCCGCCTTTATAAATGATATCGATTTCTTTTTTTGATAAATTCATCCTTTTGGCAATTTCTACCGCATAATGGGCAACATTTTGAGAATGGTGGGAAGTATATGTATCTCTTGAATCCAATGCTTTTGATAAAGCTTGTATTAATTCTAAATTATCCTTTTTAATTTTCTGTGTTCGTTTCATCAATTCTACTGATATAAACATGATTAATAAATAGGTTAACTCAAATATTAGGATGCTTTGGAGGTTCCACTGTCTAGGATCTATGATAAACCTCCCGGCAACAATAAATGTAGTATTTATGATTAAAAACCATACCGACTTATTGTTGAACCCAATGCCAAAAAAGATGGTCGCAATTAAAAAAAATATATAAATTTGGTCGTGATCAGTTTTTAGAAAATATAAAACAATGATTAAAGTGATGATTAAAAAGAAACCGCAGCGAAAATAGATAGGGTTATTTAACCACCTATTTAAAATCTTGGTGCTCATGAGAAATCCCTCGTTGAATTCTGTCGTCTCCACTGTATTTTACTATATTTTTAGTAAAAAAGTACTAATTTATATAAATCGTCAAAATTTTGACAAAGTCCGTCAATATTGTCTTTTTCCTCTCTTTACAATCCTTGATAAATCCCAACATATATGTCTAATATAAGAGGGAAAGAAAAAAGGGATTAAAGGTGATAAACACATGAAAATAAGCATTAGCGATAGAGCATTAGAATGGTTTAAAGAAGAAGTAGGGATGGGGGAAAATGGAAAAATTAAATTTTACTCGCAAATATATGGAAGCAGTCCGGTACAGGAAAATTATGCTCTTGCCTTTACGGTGGATAACGAACCGGTAGATTTGGCGGTAAAAACGGTTGCTGGGGGTATCACTTTTTATGTGGAGGGTTCTGATTTATGGTTTTTTAACGGCCATGATCTCCATGTGGATTACAATGAGAAAATAGATGAATTGGAATATATTTATACAAAAGAATAGCTTCAATATGATATAACCTTGGCTTATAGAACAGCAAATTGATAATATCGAACACCAGCTGCGAAAAAATCATATTGTTCGTTTTAATGTAAGTATTTGTGTAGGTGAAAGCGGGATCACTTTCACCGAAATCATCCGTAATCTTGAACGATTGGGGTTCATTCCGCCAATTTTGCCGGGGCAGTCTTGAAAGAAGATCAAGAGATTTATGGAAAAATTTTTCCCAAGTACGCATTAAAAGGTAAGGTCCTATTGAAACTGAAATTTAAACAAATGAAATCCCCGAATCTTGAATTCGGGGATTTTTAATAGATTCTTTTTGCCCCAATCAGCACTTTTCTCCATTTTAATCCTAATTTTGAGATGACAACTCTTTTACTTTTTGGAAATGTATGCAGGATCTTACCGTTTCCAAGATATAGGGCAACATGTCCAATCCTATTTAATCCTTTTCTCCTTTTTCGGGCGCTGGTGGTAAAAAACAAAAGATCCCCTTTTTTTATTTTTTGCAATGGGACGGGTGCACCGACTTGAAATTGTTGACGTGAATTTCGCGGAAGGGAGACACCATTCACTCTGAAAATATATTGGATAAAAGAGCTGCAATCAAAGGAATTGGACTGAAAGGGCGTTGCATTAAAAATATATGGCTTACCAAGGTGCTGGATTCCTGTATAAATTACTCTATCTGCAAACATTTTACCTCCAGAAAAACAGGATATAATCCAGCATATTATCCATAATGTCAAAAAGTTTGTACAAAGAGAATAGTGTATCGTACAATTTTTAGATAAGATTGCATGTTTGGTGTCATGCATCATGTGAGTCTGACACCGGGAATGTCACTAAGAAAGGTGAAGTGTAGATGAATAATGAAGGTTTTGTTGAGGTAACCGGGGGAAAAGTTTGGTATGAGAAATTTGATAATGATGGTGGCAGCACCCCTTTAATCGTTTTGCACGGCGGACCTGGATCGTCTTGTTATTCCCTTCAGGGGTTGAAGGAGCTGGCAAGGGATCGTCCTGTTATCCTTTATGATCAGTTAGGATGCGGCCGGTCCGACCGTCCTTCAGATACGTCCCTTTGGCATATTGAACGATTTGTCGAAGAATTAGGACAGATTCGTCAGGCACTGGCGCTTGATGAAGTACATATTCTTGGTCATTCATGGGGAACAACACTTGCTGCGGCATACTGTTTGACAGAGCCAAAGCCAGCAGGGGTGAAAAGCGTAATTTTCTCAAGTCCTTGTTTAAGTGCCCCAATGTGGGAAGCTGATCAACGGGAAAATTTGAAAAAGCTTCCGTTAGAAATTCAGGAAACGATTGAACGCTGTGAAGAAAATGGAACAACTGATTCGCCGGAGTTTGAAAAAGCAATAGAAGTGTTTGCTAAGCATTTCGTGAACAGATTAACTAAAAACCCGGAATGGATTGATCAAAAACCGAAGGATTATCGAAATCCTGAAGTTTACAATATCATGTGGGGTCCATCTGAGTTCACGGTAAAAGGGAATTTAAAAACATTTGATTGTACTTCTAGGCTAAAAAAGATTACCTGTCCAACACTTTTTACCTGCGGCCGATTTGATGAGGCAACACCGGAAACAACCGAGTACTACAGCTCTTTAACACCTGGTTCTAAATTCCATGTTTTTGAAAAGAGTGCCCATATGGCCTATATTGAGGAAGAAAAGGAATATTTGAAGGTCATCGGTGATTTTTTGAAATCAACCAAATAATCTTTTGAAACCCAACCATGAAAATGTGTTGGGTATATTTTTTAAATGATATTTTATTGGTAATGTCCAGAATGAAGAATTACGGGAAAAGGCAGAGGTAATATCGTCTTTTAGGGAAGTACTGTGGGACAAAACAGGCTATGGGAACAAGGTTATAGCTTTTGAGGAGAGTTCGAAATCGCGGAAAAAATAGGGGAGTGTAAAATTACACTTTTAAAATGTGGTTGAAAGACAATTTCACCTCTTCTTCTGTAATTTTGTCTTTCATCGCTTTGATGAGAGACAGTATCGTACTTTTTACAGAAATTTTGTCCTTCATAAGGCCGATGAAAGACAGTATCGTACTTTTTACCAGAATTTTGTCCTTCATAACGCCGATGAAAGACAGTATCGTACTTTTTACTGCAATTTTGTCCTTCATAACGCCGATGAAAGACAGTATCGTACTTTTTACAGAAATTTTGTCCTTCATAACGCCGATGAAAGACAGTATCGTACTTTTTACAGAAATTTTGTCCTTCATAACGCCGATGAAAGACAGTATCGTACTTTTCACAGAAATTTTGTCCTTCATAACCTCGATGAAAGACAGTTTTGTAGTTTTTACAGAAATTTTGTCCTTCATAACCTCGATGAAAGACAGTATCGTACTTTTTACAGAAATTTTGTCCTTCATAACGCCGATGAAAGACAGTATTGATCTGACCCCATAATGTTGGACAAAAAGTATTATGCTGATTGCTGGGTGGTAAGAAGCCTGTATTGTACAGGGCTCTTACCACCCAGCTTTTCTTTAATTCGATAATTGTTGTAATCATTTATCCAATGTGCCGCAGCCTGAGCGACCTCCTCAAAGGAATTGTAATC
>NZ_JAMBNQ010000026.1 GCF_023715155.1 Neobacillus mesonae | reverse complement strand
TTGGGAGCAAGCTCCCAAAAGTTCGCTCGACTTGCATGTATTAGGCACGCCGCCAGCGTTCGTCCTGAGCCAGGATCAAACTCTCCAAAAAAGTTGAGTTGATTAGCTCATAAAATTTACGTTGGCTTCATCTCATTTAAGAAATGAATGATTATTGTTTGTTGACGTTTTTGTTTGTTTAGTTTTCAAAGAACAATATAATACCAAACCGCTTATTTGCAGGCTATTTTAAACCTTCTAACTTAAAGCGACTTTGTTATTGTATCAGCTGCATTCAACAGTGTCAACAACTTTTTTCAAGCTGTTTTTCTGATGCCCAGCAGCGACGTTTATTAATATACCAAGTTAAAATATAAATGTCAACTATGTTTTATAAAAAATTTATTACTTTATCCTTTAAGCTGATTTTTCTTTCCATTCCTAATGTATTTTATACATTCATTAGGTGCAGCTACACGTTTAAATAAAGCAAATAACACCTGATATCGCTCTTCCATTGCTCTTTTTACAATATGGTCAATTCTATCATCACCCAGGTCAAATAAAATCTCATCCATTTCTCTTTTAAGCAGATATTCCATTTCTTTGATTTCTTTTTCATTTATGATTAGTCCAAACATTAAATAACCTCCATGGAATTTTTGTTATAGTAGTCTTTTCCAATTCCTGAGAGTTTTATTAAAATTCTTTGATCATATTTAGAAAAAATGAGCATAGATTTGAGACAAGGATAGTTTGGACAAGGCGGGGGATTTTGAATGAATTTTTTTGTTGTTTTAAACGGAAAGGCTTTAAAGAATGTAGCCCTTATCTTAATCGCAGCTTTTTTTACAGCATGGTTCCTTTATATCGAAAATCTAACTCAAATACCTGTCTTTTCGACAAAGGAAGGTCCTAAAGCTGTTTTTCGCGGTGAAAATGGAGTTGCCCTGACATTTAATATCGGTTGGGGAGATGAAAAGGCCGAACCCATTTTAGACACATTAAAAAAGGAAAACGTAAAGGCCGCCACTTTCTTTCTGGCAGGGTCTTGGGCGGAACGACATCCTGACATTGTTGCCAGTATAGCAAAAGAGGGATACGAAATAGGGATTCTTGGTTATAACTATGAAGACTATACCGAACTCGAGGATGCAAAGATCGGCCAGGATATTTCAAAGGCCCAGGAGGCATTTCGTAAATTGAATGTTAAGAATATAAAGGTGTTAAGAGCCCCTACCGGCCATTTTGACGAGCGAACCTTAAAAATCGCAAAAAGGTATGGATACACTGTTGTCCATTGGAGTATCGATTCGAAGGATTGGCAAAGCCCGGGAGTAGCGAAAATTGTTGAAAATGTAAAGAAAGCAGATAACGGATCCATTGTCCTTCTTCATGCGTCCGATTCAGCGAAACAGACCGAAAAAGCCTTGCCATTAATTTTACAAGAGATTCGCAGCAAAAACTTAAAGCTCGTATCTGTTTCGGAAATGATTGCAAACGGTCAAGCCAATTCAAAAGAAATAAGATAAGTGAAACTTCAATCAGCATCGTCTAACTACCAGTAGAAAAAAGGAGCATACGGGGGAATTTCCCCGCATGCTCCTTCTTCTTTTTAAATTAGACAGTAGATTTTTTTGGATTTTTTTTCTGCTTAACAGGTGTATTTCCCGCTCCCGCATTGCGGCCAGCTCTTTCTAGTCTTTCCTGTGCAGATTTCGCATTTAATTTATGAAGAACTAATAATTGGTATGCATTACAAGCCAATAGTGCAAACAACATTAAATAAAACCAGTTGCTTGAGTTGATTCGGAGTACCGGTACCCATTCGATTAATGTCACGACAATCATAAAAAACATTGCCGGAATAAATGCTTCTCGATTGGTTTCCTTGCTTTTTACTAGAGCTGTCAAAACTCCGATAAAGGCTAAAACAAGCGCCGGAACAAAATACGGAATCAGCGATTCGCCGGAATTGGCAAAATTCGTATAACGTAAATAGACCAAATCAAATAATCCAAACAAAATCAGGACAATTTGGACGGCATTCCAAAGGGAAACTGATTTAAAAATCCCCAATCCAAAACGATGAATCGTTAAGTAAGCAAAAAAGCCTAATTGGCTGATCACACTAAAAAGAAAACCCATTACAAACAGCCAGACAATAGCTGAAATAATATCAATTATTTTAAAACCAGTGAAAAAAGGCGCCAGTTCATGCCAGCGTACAATTAATCCGACAATCACCGTTGTGACCCCGCCTACTAATAAAGTTTTCCAAAAAAGTTTTACCAAATTACGGCTTGTCACACGTATAAACCTCCAATAAAAGTAAAGTGAAACTTCAATCAGCGAAAGCTTTATGTATCACCTGCTGAATATTAGTAAATAATCGGGCTTTTACCAGCATTTGACCCCCCAGCTTGCCAGTTAAAGTTTATTCGCAATAAATCCTTCCCTGATTGTACCAATCACAATAAGAAAAATCCATAATTTGCGTTACAGACGAATAATCTTCCCGTTATTTCTTCATTATAAAATTAAGGAATTCTTCTGTGAAAGGAGCTTACCAATGAGAGTGAAAAGCATACTGCTCCTCCTACCCATCATGATGATTTTAACAAGCTGTTCTTCCAATGATACAAGCGGCGGGGGTCAAATTGATTATGACCAAACAAAAAAGATGGTCGTCGATATTCTTAAAACCGATGAAGGGAAGAAAGCCATCAAAGATCTTATGGACGATGATTCCATGAAACACTCACTTGTGATGGATCAAAAAGTCATTACAGATACAATCCAACAAACCTTAACCTCTGACAAAGCGGCGCAATTTTGGAAAAAGACCTATAGCGACCCGAAATTTGCTCAGGGTGTTGCCAAACATTTAAAGGCAGAAAATGAAAAACTTCTGAAGGATTTGATGAATGATCCCGATTATCGAAATATGATGATTCAGGTATTTAAAGAACCTGAAATTCAAAAAGAAATGACAGATGCAATGAAAAGCAAAGAATATCGCGATCATATTAAAAAGGTGATACAAGAAACAATGGACAGCCCATTGTTTAAAGTAAAAATGCAGGAATTCCTCTTAAAAGCCGCGGAAGATGCGAAAGCAAAAGCAGATGCTAATAGTGATAAAAATAATGCCGGCCAAAGCTCCAATGAAACAGGCGGCGAATCGTAACCCAATTTAAAAGCCTCCTCCCATTTCATCGGGAAGAGGCTTTTTCTTTATTTCAAGCGGTCAACTACTTTTTCTGCAATCTCAGAATAAATTTTCCCAAGACGATGATCTTCTTGATAAACAGATGGGGCGAAATCTTCCTCATTCCAATCCGGTTGATCAAGAGGCAGATGACCAAGGACTTCCGTATTTAATTCCTCGGCTAATTTATCACCGCCGCCGCGGCCAAATACATATTCTTTTTCACCTGTGACCTTGCTTTCAAAATAAGCCATGTTTTCAATGACACCCAATATTTCATGCTCAGTCCGAAGAGCCATAGCACCGGCACGGGCAGCAACAAACGCTGCCGTTGGGTGTGGAGTGGTAACGATAATTTCTTTGCAATGCGGAAGCATCGTATGCACGTCTAAGGCAACATCCCCTGTACCTGGAGGTAAGTCTAATAGCAGGTAATCGACGTCGCCCCACTCTACCTCATTAAAGAAACTGTTTAACATTTTGCCCAGCATTGGACCGCGCCAAATAATCGGTGCATTATCTTCCACGAAGAAACCCATAGAAATAACTTGTACACCAAAACGGTCTACCGGAATAATTTTTTCTCCGCGAACAACTGGCCGTTTGCTGATTCCCATCATATCCGGAACACTAAAGCCATAGATATCAGCATCAATTAAGCCGACCTTTTTTCCCAGACGGGCAAGGGCAACAGCCAAGTTGACAGATACAGTGGATTTACCCACCCCGCCTTTTCCACTGGCAATAGCGATAAACTGTGTCTTGTTAGAGTTTAGCAGGTTCTTCTCCTCTTCTTCTGGATGTGCGTTGCGGTTTGCAGCAACTACTTCTTCCGGAAGCTGGCCAAAACGAATACCGACAGTTGCCGCACCTGCCTCCTTCAATACATTAACGATTTGGGTCTGAAGCTGCAGCTGTTCGCTTGTCCCTGTTCTAGCAACCAGGACTTTCACACTAACATGATTCTTTTCTTCCTTAATTTTAACTTCTTCAATCGCATTTAATTCAGATAATGCTGTATGTAAAAATGGTTCTTTAAGGCTGCCAACAACCTCACGGACTCTATCTTCTGTTAACATGAAATACACCTCACTAATGAATTCGGTTCCACCTTCTAGTATACCATAATCGGATTTAGAAACAGTTATTTGAATCACATGTAATCCTTATTGAAACATTAAAAACCTTATAAAAAAAAAGGAAGGAATGACTCCCCCCATTACTCTGTTTCTTTTAACTCTTTCTCATTTGTAAAGTACCGCAGGATTCCTCTGTAAATCGATTCTGCTATTTTTATCTGATAAGAATCCTTTTTTAAATTTTCTCTTTCTGCTGGATTTGACAAAAATCCAACCTCCACGAGCACCCCGGGTTTTTCGGCATGTTTTAATATATATACCTGATTGATTGGTTTTGCCTTTCGGTTTGTATTCTCCAAATTATTGCGGAGTTCCTCTTGAATAAATTTAGCGGCGCGGGCATTTTCCTCATGATGAGGGGCATAGAAAGTTTGGGCACCGCTCCACCTGGCAGATGGAATTGCGTTTAAGTGGATGCTGGCGAAGAAATCATTATCAGAGTTATTGATCATTTCCAGTCTTTTTTTCAAATCCTCCACTTTTCTGCGGCTGTATCCCCTTGTACTTGGATCAGATAAATCTCTATCTGTTTCCCTTGTCATGACAACGAGGGCTCCTTGCTGCTGCAAATAATCCCTGACCTTTAAAGTAATGTCTAGAGCAATGTCCTTTTCCAAGGTGTCACCGCCGCCTGCTCCGCCGTCCGGACCGCCGTGTCCTGGATCAAGCAAAATAATTTTCCCTGATAAAGGAAGATTCCATGTTTTCCATGAGTCATTTTCTGAAAAATCATGCTGTAAAATAAAAAATAAAATAATTAATCCAATTGAAAAGCTAATTACCTTCCATCTGCGCTTTAACAACCAAATCATTCCTTCCCGCTCTTCACTAAACAGTAAAATATATGGGACAAGAATAAAAAATAGAACAGGAAGAAATGATTGTTATCAGAGTTAAATTAATGAAGCCGCAGTTTATGGCGCATTTGTCCTTTTTCAAATCCCTCACGCCACCATACATGTACATATTGCTCACACTGGTAATAAAGTGCCTCGCTCATAGCACCCTCATGTCCGCTGCCCCAATATAATAAAAAATTATACAGGGTATCGATTAAATGTTTTTCTTCATGATAACAGCGCATACGGACCTTTTCCATATCTTCGCCATAATAACCGAACTTGCTGAACTTGGCACCTAGCAAATAGGCCTCAAGTGCCACATCATAGCAGGCTTCCTCAATGCCTGCATTCATCAGCAGACTGGAGGCGATTCTCGTAGAACCAAAATATTGCTGCACTCTCTCTTTTAAAGCATTAATAGATAACTCTCGTAACACAGAACGCTCATATTTAATCTGCTTTTCACGCCGTTTTTCTTTAAAGGTTGTAATAACAGTCACTCTTTTTCACCTCTTAGCACTATTCTTTAACCTGGGTTCACAAGACATGCAAAAGTGGCAGCTGTTTTCAATTGCCAAATTTTATCGTAGTGACTGCAACCGAAATGAGGGATTTATGGCATTAATTTGGAGATATGAATTTAATGCTGTGAAGAGATTTTTTGAGGAAATGAGTTTTGGCCATTTTTCAGGTGGTTTTGGTCATTTCTTTATTCCTTTTGGCTGATTTTCCAATGACTTTGGCTATTTTTACACCCATTTTGGCTAATTAGTCATTTTAAGGAATTGCAATGAAAAAATAAATATTCCCAACAAGAAGTCTAATAATTTCAAATAATGTATAATAAAATTAATTATTTTCGAGGCGGAGGAGAATTTGATGTCTATCGAACCGGACCACGGGGAAATCAGCATCTTAAAGGAAATTGCCGAGCTTTTAAATGAGGGAACCGATACAGAAAGTGTCTTATCAGTAGTATTGAGGAAACTTTTGCATGTGACCGGACTAAAAACAGGCTGGATTTTTTTAATCGGCGAAAATGGCAGTCATCAGCTTGCAGCTTCTGAAGCCCTGCCTCCTGTTTTAGCTCATAATCATAATCAAAGGATGTGCCAGGGTGACTGCTGGTGTGTCAATAGATATAAAAATCAGCAGCTCGTGAAGGCCACCAATATTATTGAGTGCAAGCGAATTGAAGAGGCGGTGGAAGAGAATGCCGGGGAAACTTGCGGCCTCACCCATCATGCAACAGTGCCGCTTAGGGCTGGTAATGAGCGATTCGGGATTTTAAATGTCGGGGCACCTTTTAAAACGCATTTTGAAAAGAATGAGCTTGCATTACTCGAAGCAGTAGCTTACCAGATTGGAACTGCCTTAAAACGGATCAAATTGACCCAAAGGGAACAGGAAACAGCCTTAATTGCCGAGCGGAACCGGCTGGCAAGAGACCTGCACGATTCCGTGAACCAGCTGTTATTTTCCCTGAGTCTTACCGCAAGAGCAGGCGTTGAAATGACAACAAACCCGGAAGTCCAGCAGACATTCCGCTATATCCAGGATTTATCACAAGAGGCGCTTGGAGAAATGAGAGCCTTAATCTGGCAGTTAAGGCCCCATGGATTGGAAAATGGATTAATAAGTGCATTAAGGAGTTACGGGGATATGCTGGGTTTAAAAGTAAAAACAAAAGTGATCGGTGCTGGCACTATCCCTGGAAAAGTGGAAGAAACCTTATGGCGAATCGGCCAGGAAGCGTTAGCTAATTGTAAAAAACATGCACAAACTTCCGATGTGAACTTTATTTTTCAAACTTGCGGTAATGAAGTGGGATTGGCCATCATAGATACGGGCTGCGGCTTTCATTACGAAGAAAATGCTGATATCCCCTCTTTAGGTTTAAAAAGTATGAAAGCTCGAACAGAATCATTACATGGTTCCTTTCAATTAAGAAGCAAGCTGGGAAGCGGGACAGAAATACAAATTCGCATGCCAATCTAGGGGGAGTTTTGAAAAGTGAAAATACGTATATTAATTG
Organism: Neobacillus mesonae; assembly: GCF_023715155.1. Lineage (GTDB taxonomy): Bacteria > Bacillota > Bacilli > Bacillales > Cytobacillaceae > Neobacillus > Neobacillus mesonae_A. The sequence continues at coordinate 61,860 of NZ_JAMBNQ010000026.1, read as the reverse complement.
CTGATGATCACCATGTTGTCAGAAGAGGTTTAGTCTTTTTTCTGCGTACTCAGCCGGGCCTGGAGATTGTAGGGGAAGCAGCAAATGGAAAGGAAGCTGTAGAACTGTCAAGATCCCTTAATCCGGATATCATTCTAATGGATTTAGTAATGCCCGAAATGGATGGAATTGAAGCAACAAAAAGCATTAAAAAAGCACAGCCTAAAACGAAAATTATGATGTTAACCAGTTTTTCAGACCAAGACCACGTGATCCCTGCACTAGAAGCAGGGGCATCCGGATACCAGTTAAAAGACATTCAGCCAGATGAGCTTGTCACCTCTATAAAAAAAATGATGAACGGGGAAAACCAGCTTCATCCGACAGCCACCTCCCTTCTTATGGCTAATTTATCCAATCAAGATAGCCAGAGGAAAAATTTAATCGAGGAATTAACAAAAAGAGAGTTAGAGGTTCTAAAGGAAATTGCTAAGGGAAAAAGCAACAAGGAAATCGCAGCCGCCTTATTTATAACGGAAAAAACAGTTAAAACCCATGTGTCAAACCTGTTAGCAAAACTTGAACTGGCTGACAGGACTCAGGCGGCTCTTTATGCAGTAAAGAACCAGATACTTGAAAAAACTCCATAAGAAACACCCTTGGTCAATTTCTGACCAAAGGTGTCTGTTAGAGACTTCTTAAACCAGTGTACAGCTGCAGCCTTGTCCATTTGTATTCAAGGAGAACCTATAAACCCAATCTAGCTACCAACTCTAGGAGGACTTGTAATAATGCTTGAGTATTTGTTACTACTTCGGCATCCACAGTTGTAATCGTTACAGTTGCAGAATTTTCAACGAGGATTGTTTGCGTACTGCTTTGTGTTGAATTGATCCGCTGCACTAGATCATGTGCTGCAGCTTGTGCTTGTGAGGAGTTTCCAGTAGCAGCCGTTAATACTAATACAATTGCCAGCTGTAAACCGATTTGAAGTGAAACCGCTGCTTTTGTATCTGTTGAAGTTACAGTTACATTGGAAGATGATCTAACTTGGATGGATTCATTAGATGTTTGGTTTGTTGTAATCTGCTGATTCCCAGTTTGTCGTACATTTGTATTGCTATTATTCATGTTTGTCATAGCGCCTGCACCAGTTCCGGCTGGTAATCCGCCGCCTGTAAATGTTCTACGAGCCATCATAACACCCCCTTTCAGTAGTGATATATAATACGGCAGCTGCTCCTTGAAGGCTTGTACTAATCCCCTCTATAAATTGCCTATTTTTTGAAAAGCGGGCTCTTTTAGGACTATTTACTTTTCTTCATTTTTTTAGATTCATTGCTTGCAAATGCCTTTACTTGTTTATTTAAATTACTGACAACAGACTTAATTTCCTTCCTCTTCTCATCAGAGATTGTTACCTCACTAGGATTAATTCCATTTTTGGCAAGTACATCACTGACAATGGATGAAATAACTTGATTTGAAATGCCTGTTTGCTTTTTAGATTTCTTTCCCATCTCTACCCCTCCTTACTTCATTTAACTCCTTTATTTTATGGCTTAAACTAATAATTTGATTGGGACAAGGACGGAGAATAATGCCTATTTTTGTAAAAAGAATCCCTAATATAATATAAAAAAGACCACAGCCAAATTTCGGTTGTGAGCCTTTTGATTGTTTGTAATATTTATTTTAATAACACAGAGGTGAACTTGCCCTTTCCTAGCTGTACAAACTCCCTTTTAACCATGCGCGAGGACGGTATGGACCCACCGGGATTTGGATCAAGCTGGTTTTCCCTTTCGAATGAATCCCGTAAAGTTCATCACATTGGTTCGAATCAAACCCGAGCAGTGGATGCCCCCCCATCCCTAAGGCACACGACACCAAAAGCAGACGTTGGACGAGTATACCCGCTTCCATCTGTTGAATGCGGTATCCTCTATACCCCAATTCCTTTTTGAGGTGATCCGTATCTCCAACGACATGCATACAAAGCGGAACTTGATACAGATTCACATTGGGCATTGTTAAGCCAAATTGTAAAATATGCCGGTAATCGCCCTGCATGATCCTCTCAAGTGCATGAGTGCCATAATTATAAGCGTAGGCACCATTCGGAACTCCTTCCACGTTGTAAAAACAGCCATATAATGACACACGGTTCTCCACATGCCCTTTGGCGTCATCAAGGTCATTCTGATACGAAAAGGAAAAGGTCTCTTTTAACAAAGTAGATAGTTGTGTTTGACTCACTTTTCCTAAAATAAAATCGACATCTGGAGAATGCCGCTCCCTGCAAACAGATGCGAGATTGTACGAAAAGCACTCTGCACGGGGAAGGAAGATCATCTCTGTGCCTAAGGACCGTTTCAAACTCTGATTGTTTTTTATCTTCACAAATGACTGTGTTGTTTCAAACATGGATGCCTCATTCAATTTTCTTAGCAGAGGATAATCCATTACTCTCTTTGAACGGTTGTAGGTAACATGCTCCAAAGGTGGAACTTCTCGGCACAATTCAGCTGCAGAAATAATTTCCTCTTTATCATGATCGTTTTCAACATTATCAATTGATTTCTTAACAGATAATGGAATAACTGCATATACACTTTCATCCTGATTCGACAGTCCCAGCAAATGATTAATAGCCCTATCAAGAAATTGGTAGCATAACCGGGTTGAAAAACCCATCGTATTGGCTGCTTCTAAAGATTGCCCAATTAACACGCCTGCATCTAATCCCTGAAGCCTGTAGGAAAAGTTATTGTATTTATAAAAGTTTTTCCAAAAAAGCGTTGAGAGAAAAACGGTGCAGAAGCAGCCAGAAAGATCACAGCTATTCCCAAGACATCTGGATAAGTAGGAATCGTAATTTCCCTCTCGCAGCAAAAGAAGGCGGTGATGGGCGACATCATAATGGTAAATTCCCATTGGTGCATCACTCAGCTTTACATACACATATAATTCATTGGGATATAACGCCCCGCCAGAGGGTACAAATCTGCGGAATAACTGGGCATAACTCACAGCAGCTTTTTCCTTGTCTTCCTCTATTAAAGCAGATTGTGAGTATTGAGTAAGACCGTATACATACCATAAGAAATGACCCAGCTCCTTAAGACTAGGTTCGCACTGAGCCTCCCGTCCACTCAGTGTTAACGGTACATCTGCAATCAGTGGAATCTCTGGTAAGCCGCGGTACAGTTTATAGGGAAGCGGTGCATCCTCCCAATCTACCTGCCAATCTGACGGAAAGATTTTTTCCGTGTTAAAGTGAAGATGATGTATAAATGTTTCTAGCTCCAATCTTACACCTCCTGCTTTTCAACTATGGGAATGGGTGGGGATGTGGATTTAGCTGTTCATACGTTAACGGTTGTTTTATAAATCCGAGCTTCGTTGGCACTTTAAGTACCCTTTCCAGCCCTTTCACACGGGTCAGGTGATGTCCAAATGTCATCGGTAACATGCCAGGAATCAAAACCTTCACACAGAATAACCCATTCCGTTTGATTATCGGTGTCGTTTGGTCCACCACTATGACCTCCAGATCTAACTGTCTGAACCTTTGAAGGATATCTTGAAGATCTTCCAACAAATCAGTATGGACAGGAGGCTCCTTGAATTCTTCTGCAAACGTACGTAACGGACGTTGATCATCCAATAAAAAATTCAGCCGTTCCTCTGCCTCCCGCAGTCCGTAGAGCAAACCATGATCCTCCATGGTACGCACTGCGAACGGATTCTGTAACATATGTTGATATTTCTGCTGGTTTTCCTCCAATATTTCGTCATGCCTAACCATCATTCCCGCTAGTTCATAAATTGCGCTTTTTACAGCCCTTACAGGATCAAGGCTTGCTCCTGCTGCACAAATGAGGTTTACACCCTTGGATCTTCTGTTTTTTGCCACCGCCCACACGCTTGGTATTGCATGTTCCATCGTCGAATTGAAAAAATGAAGATCATATCCCGCCGCCTCACGTATACGTTCGACCATCAGCTGTAATTCTTTATCGTCAGCCGAACTAAGGTCAAGCCGCGGAAGGGGAAGTTGGCCATACCACGTTAACAAGAATGAGTCTCTCTCGACAACCTCCATAATGCCATGGAAAATCGCTTCTTCTAAACTCCCCCCTAAAGCACATCCATTGGAAGTTTCATAAACAAAGCCCTCCCCATACCCCAAACTGTAATAGGCGAGTAACGCCGGAACTAGTATGGGACGTTCTTGTAAAAACGAATAGCCCCAGACCCAATTCATTGGTTCATTAGGACGAAACGGTTTAAACGGAAAATGAGGCTTTTCATATTGTTCCTTTTCATGCAAACCAACTCTTGCAGGATTTAGTGCATGCTGCTTCAAATTATGAAAACTATCACGAACTACTGTCCTTTTGCCTCGGGGCTCAATCCCGCAATATCGCTCCAACCCCTCTAAAATCGCTGTCAGTTCACTCATTTCATATGAATTAGACCGGCCGGCGACTCCCTCGTCCGCTTCAAATAACGGCATGTTTACTAAAACATCAGCAAATGGCAGCGTAAAATCCTGCATCTTCCCGTTCATAACACCAGTACGAAAATCCAGATAGTCCTTGACCAGTACTGTTTTAAATTCATCCATCGGACGGCTGCGATAACCGCTGCCATTTAATTTAGGACTAGATTCTAACCTAATTTGAGCTAATTCTGGTGTATCATCAGGTAATAAACCGCAAATTGGGCACAAGGGATTAGGCAAGAAAAGATGACTAGCATTGGTTAACGTCCTTAGGCTAGTAATGAATATTCTTTCTTTTAAATTACTCGGTTCACCTTTAAGAATCTTTTGAACTTCGTTACATATCAATGCGGCCATTTGAGAAAGTCCCATTCGTGACACCCATGCATCTTGCATTACATCTTCTCCTGCTGCCTGCTTTAAATGCAGCTGCCACATTTCTTTCCGGTCGGATCCAGCTATCATACGCCGCATGTCAGCGCAGCAAGAACATCCCGGTTTTCCGGGGCAAACCAGCGGTCCAATGATTCCTTCCCCAAATGTAACGAAACCCCGAAGCCACGGGATACCTGCGTTCTTGAATTTTTCCTCCGCTTTTTGATGAATGGCCGGGTGCCATCCATCGTGCAGCACCAGAGCTAATTTCGTTTCCTCGAAAACCTCTTCAAATAGGCTTTGACGCTTTACGAGATAATTCCCGGACAATTGATCAAAAACATAATCCGCTAATAAACCTTCTCCAGCAATAAGAATCCGGGCGGCCATTAGGATTCCTCCCCTCGAACCTGCACACCATACACCCCTGCTAATACTTGTTTTAAAAAGGGTTCGAACGTAAGATCATAAACGATTAAGCGTTTGCTGCTTTGGTTCAAGACCTGAATGGAAGATTGCAATAACTCCAATTGTGTTATTTCTTTACATGAAGGGATACTTAGTTTAAATTCCCTTTCTTTCAACAAAACAGCTGACTCCGATCTCCTTTCGGCTGCATCCCCCTGATTTTGTTTATCCAAAAGTGCTTGCTGTAATGCACTCCGTAAAGCCAGCGTTGTTTTTAAACCAATACTAGTATATCGGCGCCCCTTCGACTTTACCCATATTACGGGAAAGCCTAGTATTTCATTTTCTAAACCGATAGTCGGTACACCATTTAGGGTAGTCAGGGCATTTAAATAAAATCTGCAGCGCTGATCTTCAATTTCTTCCAATTGTACGTGAAAAATTGGATTCAGCTGATCGTCCTTTTTATTTCTCCATTCTTTCTCTAAATAGGCTTGCAAGCCGCGGCAAACTGCCTCTTCGATTGTTTCCCCTGCACCAATTCCAATCAAACCCTCTGGTATATTTTCACAAGCCTTCTCTTTTTGATCACGGCATTCTTTGATCATTTGTGAAACATACATTTCAATACCAGTCAGTCCTGCTTCCCGCTTTGCCTCCTCATGTGTAAATCCCGAACAGACTACTTCTGGCAGGAGGTCTGCCGGTCCCTCTGACACTGGATTAACCGCTTGAACATAGCACTGCGAAAGAGGGAGCTGTATCAAGTTTCGCTCCTCCCAAGTATGGAAAATCCCTGTTTCTTCCGAAGTTAATAGGCTAAAGGATTCCAAAAGGTTACTCGAAGGTTCTTTTTTACTCTTTTCTTGCTTTATCCTTACATCAAGATCTTCTACCAGTCTAGGTGAGACATTAATATTTGTAACCAATGGATGTGTGATGAACGAAATCCAGTCTCCTTCCAGCGTTTCAAGATCTAGTTTGTAAATTTGGTTACTCTGATTGGATTCTGCAATTCCTGCAGCCTTCTTAAAAAATTCGAATACGGTAACATTGGCCAGAATCGCTCCGGCAGTTGTAGAGAAAGATTGCGGCTGCCGATCTAATTGCAATGAAGACTGATGGATTCGGCGCCATGCTGACTCCCAGCATCCATCTGAGTCCGGATGAACCAATGGACCTGCAAGCCCCGATTGGTCTAAACATATGGCAGGAAAAAATACTTTCCTTTGCTCTTTGCAAACCATATTCAAATCCCGAAGTTCCTTTACATTTCCAACCTGAGAGACATATAGAATCCAATCATATGGATGCAAAGCTTCTTCCCAAAAATTCCTTCCGTCCTTTTTTTCAAATTGTACCTGCTCAACCTCCACTTCAGGGTCAACATGCCAGGCATTGCGTACCAGCTCATTAATCCGCAATTGATTGGTTGGCACTGAATCGGTCAACATGAAATGGAATTTAGGAAGTCCCGATTCCAATAAAGCAGCCGCCAGTGAAACCATAAAGGATCCAGAACCGATAGCTAAAACTTTAGCTTGACGGTATTCTTGAAAACGGTATGCACCGGAATCCATAAAATTCTCGATAAATTCAATTTGTGAAGCATACTTTTCTAGGACTTTTGGGTTTAAATCATGCGGCCTATCTTGGCTGACATCTCGAACAAAGCCATTCTTGTACAACGTTTCTCCAATTTCATATACCCTGTTGCGGTACGGAGCTGTTAATCCCGCTGTTAAATCTCCCAATGATTGCTCCCCGTTAAACATCGGCACTAATTTTTCAATCCATTGGTAAATCGTATTTCCTTCCATTCGTAAAGAGTTTAAATTATTTCTAAAATACACACCTCCTTTTGGATCCGGCAAATAAAATGTATCTCTTTTGACCTTTAAACGTGTGGACGAGTTAAGTTTTGTCATTCAGCTCCTCCTTCATTCAGATCGAACCTAATTATGCATTATCATTTTATGTACTTTTATTTGTCCAATATGATTAACCATAAAGAAGTGCCTCCTGCGGCACATTCATTCAGGAGGCACTTTGTTTTCATCCAATACCGATTTTTTTCTGAGTCTCCAAAATAACTAAATAAACCCGAAGCCAAAACAGCTAAAACCGAAACCTAAACCAAAACAGCTGAAGCCGAAGCAGCCGCCACAGCCGCCGCAACGGAAACCTCCGCAGCCAAAACCGCCACAACGGAAACCGCCACAACCAAAACCTCCGCAGCGAAATCCTCCGCAGCGCATTCCAAACATACGCGGATCTTGGCTCTGAGGGTCTATAGGAATTAATTCACCAACTTGATAATGATCCATCCCTAATGATTGTAAATCGGACTGAAAATTATGCATTTTGTCCTCCCCTTTTTATTTATTCAACAGGCTGCACCTGAAAAGAGAGTCGAAACGAAGGTATTTGTCTATTTGTGTAAACTTTACGGTACCACGAGTACTCTCTTCACCAAAATATGATTTTTTTAGGTTGTTGCCACAGATGTAATAGCCTATTTTACTTTGAAGATGGTAATAAAGTATTGCTCCCTTAACGAAGCACGCTTGAATAAATTATTCCTATTTACACTTGTTTTAAAGGAACCTATTTCAATGAAGTTCTATTTAACGAATTAGTGGTAGATTTCTTAAAGCAAAAGCTTTAAAAGAACATCTAGTTATGGAGTTATGGTGAAAAAATATTTTCGTGGTCAAAAGCTATTTTTAAGAAAGGCTATGTTAAACTTGGCTGTTGATTTTCGCTCCAGGCACTGCGCGTTCCGTGGAGCCTCCTCGGCGCTAACGCCTGCGGGGGTCTCCCCTGGCACCTACTCCCACAGGCGTCTTCGTGCCTTCCGCTACAATCAACAGGGTTATAAAAAATCAACACCACTCTTTAACAGAGCTTTAAGAAAAAAGACCCCCAGCCAATGTTGGCTGAGAGTCTTTGAACGTCGATAAATTAACGTTTTGAGAACTGAGGTGCACGACGGGCGCCTTTAAGACCGTATTTTTTACGCTCTTTCATACGTGCGTCACGAGTTAATAGACCTGCACGTTTTAATGTTGGACGGTATTCTGGATCAGCTTGAAGTAATGCACGAGCAATACCGTGGCGGATTGCGCCAGCTTGACCTGTATAGCCGCCTCCCTTTACGTTTACGAAAATATCATAGCTGCCAAGAGTTTCAGTAGCAACTAATGGTTGTCTTACAACAACACGTAAAGCTTCAAATGGGATATAATCTTCAATTTCACGTCCGTTAACAACAACTTTGCCTGTACCTGGAACTAGACGCACACGTGCGACTGAGCTCTTACGACGACCAGTACCAATATATTGAACTTGTGCCATAGTTTGTCCCTCCTTTTAATTAACCGCGAAGTTCGTAAACTTCAGGTTTTTGTGCTTGGTGTGGATGCTCACTGCCTGCATACACATGTAATTTTTTAAACATTTGGCGTCCTAAAGAATTCTTTGGAAGCATACCTTTAATAGCAAGCTCAAGCATTTTCTCTGAATATTTTGTACGCATTTCAAGAGCAGTTCTTTGTTTTAAACCGCCTGGATGCATAGTGTGACGATAGTAGATTTTATCATTTATTTTGTTACCAGTTAATTCAATTTTAGAAGCATTAAGAATGATAACATGATCACCAGTGTCAACATGTGGTGTATAAGTTGGTTTATGTTTACCGCGTAAGATTGATGCTACTTCAGTTGCAAGACGACCAAGAGTTTTGCCCTCAGCATCAACTACGTACCATTTGCGCTCGATATTGTTGGCATTAGCCATAAACGTTGTACGCATGAGTTTCCCTCCTAAATAAATCCTTAAGATTATTGTTTTCGCACTATTATAAGCAATTTACGTCCGATTCTGTTCCGGGAATGAACGTTATGCCATTGTGCAGCTATAATTTCAAACCTTATATTTTCAATCACGATTAAGACTTTCCGGGGCTTTATCGTGGGATTAAAAACACACACATATAATATAATAAATACTTGGCATTAAATTGTCAAGAAAATGTTACACCAGGTTAGGTTGTTTTAAAAACAGATTGCCCCTTCGCCGCCTTTTACTATTTATTAATTAACCTTCAGCAAATTGATCAAAAACATTAATAAAACACTTCCCACAAATATAACCCATGTGCAGGGGCTGTTTTTCCTGCAAAACGCCGGTCTTTCTTCTTTAAGATTTCCTCCAGATCCTCCGGAACACGTTCGCCAGAGCCCACCTCAAGCAGCGTCCCTACCAAAATACGGACCATATTATATAAAAATCCATTCCCAACAAATCGGATTGTCAGCAAATCTCCGTCCATTAAAAAATCAATCGTTTCAATTGTCCGGACCTTATCGACAACTTCTGTCTTTGCGGAGCAAAAACTGGTAAAATCATGCGGCTCCCCGACTAGATATCTGCATGAATCCTGCATTGCTTCAATATTCAGTTTATAGGGATAGCGATACGAATACCTGCATTCAAAAGGATCTCGACTTTTAGACAAGAGCAGTCTGTAGCGGTATTCCTTCCCAACTGCATCAAAACGGGCATGAAAGGATTCTTTAACTTTTTCAACCTTAAGAATGGATAGATCATCCGGAAGCAATGAGTTTAAGGCAATAACCCACTTCTCATCAGGTATCGAAAGGGGGGAGTCAAAATGAAGCACCTGTCCCTTCGCATGGACCCCAGCATCCGTCCTTCCGGAAGCCGACACTTTTACTTCATGACCTTTATGCATTTTTGCCAGAACAGTTTCCAGCACCGACTGGACTGTCCGCTTATGAGGCTGGACCTGATACCCTGAAAAGTCTGTGCCATCATATGCGACAATTGCTTTATATCTTTGCATCATATTCTCCATTAGGAACGAAATAAAATAAGCAGAACCGTGATAACAGCTAAGAAGATCAGCTGCAGGGTATCCGCCGCTTTCCAGCTTAATAGACGGTATTTAGTCCTTCCTTCACCGCCCCGGTAACCCCTTGCTTCCATCGCAACCGCCAGCTCCTCTGCCCGCTTGAAAGAACTGACAAATAACGGAATTAATAAGGGAATAACCGCCTTAATTCGATTTTTAATGGGGCCGCTGGCAAATTCTACACCCCTGGCAATTTGTGCCTTCATAATTTTATCGGTCTCCTGCATCAAAGTCGGTATAAATCGTAAGGAAATCGACATCATTAATGCCATTTCATGCACAGGAAAACGAATCTTTTTTAACGGCCCTAATAATGATTCAAGACCATCGGTAATTTCAATAGGGGTCGTCGTTAACGTTAATAGAGAGGTCATTAAAATGAGAAAGAAGAATCGGAAAGAGATATAGAATCCCATTTTAATCCCTTCAGAATAAATTTTTATCACTCCCCAGTGAAATACAAGAGTTCCTTCCCTTGTAAAAAACAACTGCAAAAGAAACGTAAAGACGACCAGCCATATTACCGGTTTCAGTCCGCCATATAAAAAACGCACCGGAATCTTGGATAACCCAGTCATTAAAAAAGTATAAAGGCCAATAATCGTATAAGTCTGCCAATTATTTGCAAGAAAGATAATACAGACAAACAAAAATATCATGGTTAATTTGGATCGTGGGTCCATCCGATGAAGCACAGAATCAGCAGGGACATAACGGCCAAAAATCATTTTCTCCATCATGATTTAACACCCCGCCCTAACTGCTCCGCAACAGCAGAAGATAATTGCTCAATAGACAAATAGATTTTGTTAAAATTCATTCCACACTTTTCTTCAAGCTTGAGTTGAAAACGAACTACTTCGGGTACGTCCAGCCCCATCTGCAATAGTTCAGCTGGTGATGAGAAGATTTCTTCCGGTGTTCCCTTCTTAACAACCTTCCCCCCCTGCAAGATGACAATTCGGTCCGCATATCTGGCAGCGTCTTCCATGCTGTGGGTAACTAATATCGTTGATAATTGTCTTTCTTGGTGAAGCTGGTAAAACATGTCCATGATTTCTTTTCGGCCTCTCGGGTCCAGTCCAGCCGTTGGTTCGTCAAGGACAATCACATCAGGCTCCATGGCTAAAACGCCTGCTATAGCTACCCGGCGCATTTGGCCGCCCGATAAGTCAAACGGAGATTTAACTAATATCTCTTCCCCTAGTCCGACCTGTTTCAATGCATGCTGCGCCCGAATTCTTGCTTCAGCTTCAGAAACGCCAAAATTCATGGGCCCAAACATGATATCCTTCTCAACTGTTTCTTCAAACAATTGGTGTTCTGGGAATTGAAATACAATCCCAACCCGTCTTCTCACTTGGCGTAAGTCTTTATTTTTTTTGTGAGCTTTAATCTCCCTGTCACCAATCGTAACTCTTCCTTCCGAAGGGACAAGCAGTGCATTTAAATGCTGTAAGACGGTCGATTTACCTGAGCCTGTATGCCCAATAATAGCCGTATAAGTGCCTGACGGTATATCGATTGATACATCTTGGATAGCAAGCCGTTCAAACGGTGTATTGGCCTGATATCGGTAATCTACATGCGAGAGCGAGATGTCCATAACTCTGTCACCAACTCTTCTTCCGATAAATAGTGCTTAGATAACTGAATCCCCTTTTCACGAAATGCCTTTGTCATTTTTACGGAAAATGGTATATCCAATCCTAATGCAATCAATTGCTCGTCCATTGAAAAAATTTCATCCGGGGTGCCTTCGCGAAAAACTTCACCTTTATTCATCACAATCATCCGATCAGCTTTTGCAGCCTCTTCTAAATCATGGGTTATCGAGATGACTGTAAGTGACTTTTCATTCTTTAGAGCCCTTACTGTTTCTAATACCTCTTCACGGCCTCTTGGGTCAAGCATGGAAGTCGCCTCATCTAAAATAATGATAGCTGGTCTTAAAGCCAGTACTCCGGCGATTGCGACCCGCTGTTTTTGGCCGCCAGAAAGATGGTGGGGCTCTTGACTCAGAAACTGATCCATTTTCACCCTGTTTAATGAATCCTCAACCCGATGTATCATTTCTTCCCGTGGGATGCCCATATTTTCTAAACCAAAAGCCACATCATCTTCGACCGTAGTCCCAACAAATTGGTTATCAGGGTTTTGAAAGACCATTCCAATCTTTTTACGAATCTCCCAAATGTTTTCTTCATTGAGTTCAATTCCACATACAGTTACGCGGCCCTCTTTTGGAAATTGTAAACCATTTAGCAGTTTAGCCATTGTAGACTTACCGGACCCATTATGACCGACTATCGCAAGCCATTCCCCTTCATAAATATCAAAAGAAACCTGATTCAGTGCATTCCGCTCTTGGCCATCATATTGAAAAGTCACATCTTTAAGTGACACAATTTCTTTTTTCATCGCAGCATTTCCCCCCTCACCAAATCTCAACTATGCTAATCTAACAGATACAAAAAAAGCCTGCACCTCTTCCCAGGGCAGTGCTTCTAAAAGCTGGTATATATATTTAAATATAAAAAACGGGAGAGGTGCATGAGCTAGACGAGTCGCAAAAAGGAGAGTGGCTCCTTCCTTCAAATCTTAAAGGGCTCTTAAAAAGTTAAGAGGTGCGCTCATCATAACACTCTTTTTGGCTTGGTCCGCATCGTAAGGGCAGTGTGAGCAGAATTATGCTCCTGCAAAGAATACAATATCTTTGCTAAAAAACCGCCTCTTTACAGAAAAAGGGCAGAGAACAAGTTTGTTACTAAACTGTCCAGCGCCCTTGTTGTCTGTGAGTTTTATTAAACTAACTCGATAATAACCATTGGTGCACCATCGCCGCGGCGCGGTCCAAGTTTCATGATTCGAGTATAGCCGCCTTGACGCTCTTGGTAACGAGGAGCAATATCAGAGAATAGTTTTTGAAGTGCATCTTGACCATTTTCTGCATTAGCTACTTCGTTGCGAACATATGCAGCAGCTTGACGGCGTGCATGAAGGTCACCGCGTTTTCCTAAAGTAATCATCTTCTCAACAGTTGAACGAAGTTCTTTCGCACGAGTTTCTGTTGTTTGGATGCGCTCATTGATAATTAAATCAGTTGTTAAATCACGAAGCATAGCTTTTCTTTGTGCGCTTGTACGTCCTAGCTTTCTGTATGCCATGAAGGGTTCCCTCCTTTGTTGAAGTCATTTAATCGGATGGTTATTGTAAAAAACAAACTAGTCGTCTTTACGTAAACCTAATCCAAGCTCTTCTAGTTTTGCCTTCACTTCTTCAAGTGATTTGCGGCCTAAATTCCGTACTTTCATCATATCTTCTTCAGTCTTATTTGCTAATTCCTGAACAGTATTAATTCCAGCACGCTTTAAGCAGTTATAAGAACGAACAGAAAGATCAAGTTCTTCAATTGTCATTTCTAAAACTTTTTCTTTTTGATCTTCTTCTTTTTCAATCATAATCTCAGCATTTTGTGCTTCATCAGTTAACCCAACGAAAATATTTAAATGCTCTGATAAGATTTTCGAACCAAGGGCTATCGCTTCCTTTGGTCCAGTGCTTCCATCTGTCCAAACATCAAGTGTCAATTTATCAAAATTAGATAGTTGACCTACACGTGTATTTTCTACTGTATAAGTAACACGAGAAACTGGTGTATAAATAGAATCAATTGGAATAACACCGATTGGCTGGTCCTCACGCTTATTTTGATCAGCTGGGGTATAGCCGCGACCTCGCTTAGCAGATAAACGCATACGAAGATGTCCATTTGATCCTAATGTTGCAATGTGCTGTTCAGGATTTAATATCTCTACATCACTGTCATGAGTGATATTACCTGCAGTAACAGGACCAGAACCTTGAACATCAATTTCTAATGTTTTCTCTTCTTCAGAATAAATTTTTAATGCAATCTTTTTAATGTTTAAGATGATAGATGTTACATCCTCTACGACGCCTTCAATTGTTGAGAACTCATGAAGTACCCCATCGACCTGAATCGCAGTAACAGCGGCACCTGGCAGTGAAGATAAAAGGATACGACGTAAGGAGTTACCCAAAGTGGTACCATATCCACGCTCTAGTGGCTCTACGACGAACTTACCGTATTTGGCATCATCGCTGATCTCAACCGTTTCGATTTTTGGTTTTTCTATTTCGATCATCAATTAACCCTCCTTCAAAACGTCGAAACCTCAATTAGACGTTTGCTAATCGAAATTCCCCCATGTATATGTTCCCGTTTTGTGCACAACAACTGGAATAAATCTTCTGTATAAACTTCAAATAAATTCATATCATATCCCATTATAGACAGATGATACAAAACTTATACAGAAAAATTACACACGACGACGTTTTGGCGGGCGGCAGCCGTTATGAGGAACAGGTGTAACGTCTTTAATAGCAGTTACTTCAAGTCCAGCAGCCTGAAGAGCACGAATTGCAGCTTCACGTCCTGCACCAGGTCCTTTTACAGTAACTTCTAGAGTTTTCATTCCATGTTCCATAGATGCCTTTGCAGCAGTTTCTGCAGCCATTTGTGCAGCGAATGGTGTAGACTTACGAGATCCTTTAAATCCAAGCGCACCAGCACTTGACCATGAAATTGCATTACCATGAACATCTGTGATGGTTACAATTGTATTGTTAAAAGTTGAACGAATATGTGCAACTCCTGCTTCAATATTCTTTTTAACACGGCGTTTACGTGTATTTGTTCTACGTGCCATTTTTATTTAACCTCCTTTACCGATTACTTCTTCTTGTTAGCAACAGTCTTACGAGGACCTTTGCGTGTACGGGCGTTGTTTTTTGTGTTTTGACCACGAACTGGTAAGCCGCGGCGATGACGTAATCCACGATAGCAGCCAATTTCCATTAGACGCTTAATGTTAAGGGAAACTTCACGACGAAGGTCACCTTCAACTTTTAGTTTGTCAATGATATCACGGATTTTATTAAGTTCATCTTCAGTTAAATCACGCACACGAGTATCTTCAGAAACACCAGCTTCTGCTAAGATTTTTTGTGCAGTATTTTTACCAATACCATAAATGTAAGTTAAAGAGATTACTACACGCTTTTCACGTGGAATATCTACACCAGCAATACGTGCCATTTAGAATGTGCACCTCCCTTGATATTATCCTTGTTTTTGTTTATGTTTAGGGTTTTCACAGATAACCATAACTTTACCGCGTCTGCGGATAACCTTACACTTTTCGCAGATCGGCTTAACAGATGGTCTTACTTTCATTATCCTAACCTCCTTAATAGTACGGAGTGCAAGCAATTATTTAAAGCGGTACGTAATTCTTCCGCGCGTTAAGTCATATGGAGAAAGCTCAACAGTTACCTTGTCGCCTGGAAGAATGCGAATAAAGTGCATTCGAATTTTCCCGGAAACATGAGCTAGCACTGTATGACCATTTTCTAATTCTACCTTAAACATGGCATTTGGCAAAGTTTCAATGACTTTACCTTCAATTTCAATAACATCATCTTTGGCCATCGGTCCCATCTCCCTTCTTATTCGAATTAAGCGTTCGTAAAGACTAGTAGTATAAAGCGAGTCTTCTCTATCGCAAGTTGTTAGCAACCTTTCAATCTTACCATACTATACGTCTTTTGTCCGCAAGTAAATTTTGTATTATAGAGGAAAATTAAAGTCCTCATGTCATTCTTGCCCAACTCTCGGTCCTGTATACTAAAGGACAACTGAAAAGCCTTTTGCTTTTACATACTATCGAAGCGTTCGGGAGATATTCGAGAGTCGTAAGCCATAATTTTCTGGGTAAGGCATTAACGGATAACCCTTAAATATTCTTCAATATCAGCAAATACCTTTTCAATATCCTGCTGACCATTGATTGTACGTAAATATCCTTTTGTTTCATAGAAAGTAAGTAATGGCTGCTGTTGTTTGATATTAACATCTAATCTATTTTGAACAGTTTCAGCATTATCATCTGCTCTTTGGTATAACTCACCGCCGCAGCGATCACATACACCCTCTTTTGCAGGAGGATTAAAGACAAGATGATAAGTAGCCCCACAGTCTTTACAGATACGGCGTCCAGTCAAACGCTCCATTAAAATACTTTTATCAACATTGATATTCAAAACGTAATCAATCTTTTTACCTAACTCTTCAAGAAGAGTTTCTAATGCTTCTGCTTGAGGTACTGTTCTAGGAAAGCCATCTAGTAAGAAGCCTTCTTTGCAATCATCTTTGGCTAAACGCTCACGGACAATCCCAATGGTTACTTCATCAGGAACCAGTTCGCCTTTATCCATAAATGATTTTGCTTTTAATCCTAATTCTGTTCCCTCTTTCATAGCTGCACGGAACATATCTCCTGTTGAGATATGAGGGATGCGGTATTTCTCGACAATTTTTTCTGCCTGAGTACCTTTACCGGCACCTGGAAGGCCCATTAATACTAAATTCACACGTGTTCCCCCTCGTGCTTTAGACTTACTTTTGGGACCCTCTATATGGAGGGCTCCCTGGTAAAAAATATTACTTGATAAATCCTTTATAATGACGTTTAACTAATTGTGCTTCAAGCTGCTTATATGTTTCAAGTGCAACACCGACAACAATAAGTAAGCTTGTTCCGCCGATTTGAGCCGACTGCGGCAGGTTTCCAATTTTTATAAAGAAAACAGGAAGAACCGCAATAAGTGCAAGATAGATGGAACCAACAAAGGTTAAACGATATAAAACGCGGGTTAAATATTCTTCAGTGCTCTTACCCGGCCTAATACCCGGGATATAGCCGCCCTGCTTTTGCAAGTTTTCTGCTGCTTGATCAGGTTTGACTTGAATAAAAGCATAAAAATAAGTAAACGCGATAATTAAAGCTGCATAAATGACCATCCCGATTGGATGAGAATAATCAAATACCTTCATAATCCAAAGCGTTACACCATTTTGCGGAAAGAATGATGCGATCGTTCTTGGCGTGACAAGAAATGAAACCGCAAAGATTACAGGAATTACACCAGCCGCATTAACCTTCAAAGGCATATGGGTTGATTGACCGCCAACCGGTGTACGCCCAACTGACATACGCTTTGCATACTGGATTGGAATCTTCCGGCTTGCCTGCTGAATGAAAATAACACCAACAAAGATTGCAATAATTACTAATACAATTACAGCAACTGTTACAATTCGTAAGAATAGCGCTTCGCCTGCATTTTCAAACTGCTGAACATATATTTGATTAATAACACTTGGTATTCCGGCAACGATACCAGCAAAAATGATGATGGAAATACCATTTCCAACACCCTTCTCAGTAACTTGTTCACCTAACCACATTAAGAAGGATGTACCTGCCGTTAAAACAACCGCTATTAATAAATAAGTAGAAATACCGGGATTTTCAATTAATTGTCCATTTGCCAAGTTATTAAAGCCATAGGACATACCTAAAGCTTGAATAAAACCGAGGATGACTGTAGCGTACCGGGTAAACTGTGCTGTCTTTCTGCGGCCAGCTTCTCCTTGCTTAGCCCATTCCGTAAACTTCGGCACAACATCCATTTGAAGCAGCTGAATAATAATCGATGCAGTGATGTACGGCATAATACCCATGGCAAATATGGAGAATTGTTTCAACGCTCCACCGCCAAAGGTATTTAAAATACCGAACACACTTAATTTATCTTGATCAGCCAATACCTCCGCATTTACATTCGGTACTGGAATAAATGTACCAATACGAAAGACGACTAACATTAAAAGGGTGAATATGATCTTTCGACGTATATCACCCACGCGCATAAAATTGGAGATTGTTTGGAACATTAGATCACCTCAGTAGTTCCGCCAGCAGCTTCAATAGCTTCCTTAGCGGCAGAGGAGAATTTATGAGCTTTTACTGTCAGCTTTTTCTCTACGTTCCCTTTTGCAAGAATCTTAATTCCTGATTTTTCGTTACTTACAACACCAGTTTCGATTAGAAGTTCTGGAGAAACTTCTGTACCATCTTCAAAACGGTTTAAAGCGTCAAGGTTTACAATTGCAAATTCTTTACGGCTGATGTTCGTAAAACCGCGTTTTGGTAAACGGCGAGCTAAAGGTGTTTGACCACCTTCAAAACCAACACGTACACCGCCGCCAGAACGAGCCTTTTGACCCTTATGACCTTTACCGGCAGTTTTACCATTTCCTGAACCAATACCGCGTCCTTTACGTTTGCGCTCTTGACGGGAACCTTCAGCAGGCTTTAATTCATGTAGATTCATATCGGCACCTCCTTATGAAAGAAAACAATTGATTATTGTTCTTTAACTGTTACAAGGTGAGCAACTTTAGTGATCATACCGCGAATAGCTGCATTATCTTGATGCTCAACTGTTTGATTTAATTTACGTAAACCTAGTGCTTTAACTGTTTGACGCTGATTTTCAGGGCGACCAATAACGCTCTTGCTGAGGGTAATTACAAGTTTATTTGCCATTTGATTTCCCTCCTTATCCTAACAGTTCTTCTACTGATTTACCACGTAATTTTGCTACGTCTTCAGCACGTTTTAATTGTGTCAAGCCTTCAATTGTTGCACGAATGACGTTAATTGGAGTATTTGTTCCTAGAGATTTTGAAAGGATATCCTGAACCCCAGCTAATTCAAGAACCGCACGAACTGGACCGCCTGCAATAACTCCTGTACCTTCTGCTGCAGGTTTAAGCAGGATCTCACCAGCTCCAAAACGTCCAACTACTTCGTGAGGAACAGTTGTTCCAACCATTGGTACTTCAATTAGGTTTTTCTTGGCATCTTCAATTGCCTTACGAATTGCATCTGGAACTTCCTGTGCTTTACCGGTTCCGAAACCGACATGGCCATTTCTGTCTCCGACAACAACAAGAGCAGAGAAACGGAAACGACGTCCGCCTTTTACAACTTTCGCAACACGGTTAATTGTAACCACGCGTTCTTCTAGTTCAAGTTTGTTTGGATCAATACGACGCATTATTCTTTAGTCCCTCCTTTGTCTATTAAAATTGTAGTCCATTTTCACGAGCTGCATCAGCTAATGCTTGAATACGTCCATGGTATAGGTATCCTCCACGGTCAAAGACAATAGAAGTAATCCCTTTTTCCACAGCACGCTTTGCAACTAATTCACCGACCGCTTTAGCTGCCTCAACATTGCTTGAAGACTCAAGGTTAAGTTCCTTATCTAGTGTAGAAGCACTTGCTAAAGTAACTCCTTTAGTGTCATCGACTAACTGAGCATAAATATGCTTGTTTGAGCGAAACACATTTAGACGTGGACGAGCAGAAGTACCGCTTAATTTCGCACGTACACGAGTATGTCTTTTCCGGCGAACAGCGTTTTTATCTTGCTTCGTAATCATTTACGTCACTCCTTTCGTTTACCTATCCGGCATTACTTACCAGTTTTACCTTCTTTACGGCGTACATATTCGCCTTCGTAACGAATTCCTTTGCCTTTATATGGCTCTGGAGGACGAACTTGACGAATGTTAGCAGCTAACGCACCAACACGTTCTTTGTCAGTACCTTTTACTGAAATCTTTGTATTTGCAGGCACTTCAATTTCAATGCCTTCTTCTGGTTCAATTTCAACCGGATGGGAATAGCCGACGTTCAAAACAAGCTTTTTACCTTGTTTTTGAGCACGGTATCCAACCCCGATTAATTCTAAGTTTTTCACAAATCCGTCAGAAACACCTTCAACCATATTCGCAATCAGCGCACGGGTAGTTCCGTGATTTGTACGGTGTTCTTTAGAGTCAGAAGGACGAGTAACTGTTACTACGTTCTCTTCCACATTAATAGAAATCTCAGGATTAAAAGAACGAGTTAATTCGCCTTTTGGTCCTTTCACAGTAACAGTATGGTTGTTAAGAGTAACTGTTACACCTGCTGGAATTTCAATAGGTTTTTTCCCTACGCGAGACATTTAGTGCACCTCCATTCATTCAAAAACTCTTACCAAACGTAAGCTAATACTTCTCCGCCGATTTGCTTTGCACGAGCTTCCTTATCAGTTACAACACCTTGAGAAGTTGATACAAGTGCAACGCCAAGACCATTAAGGACGCGTGGTACCTCATTTGATTTAGCATAAACACGTAAACCAGGCTTGCTTATACGTTTTAAACCAGTAATAACACGTTCGTTATTAGCTCCGTATTTTAAGAAGATACGGATAATACCTTGTTTATCGTCATCGATATATTCAACATCACGAACGAAACCTTCACGTTTTAATATTTCAGCGATCTCTTTTTTGATATTAGAAGCAGGTACTTCTAATTTTTCGTGACGTACCATATTCGCATTACGAATACGAGTAAGCATATCAGCAATTGGATCTGTCATGACCATTATTTTTACCTCCTTCCACAAACTCTAGTTTTACCAGCTAGCTTTTTTGACACCAGGAATTTGTCCTTTATATGCTAATTCACGGAAACAAATACGGCAAAGCTTAAATTTACGATATACAGAGTGTGGACGTCCGCAGCGTTCGCAGCGTGTGTACTCTTGTACTTTGAATTTAGGCGTGCGTTTTTGTTTCGCAATCATTGACTTTTTAGCCAAGTCTTTCGCCTCCCTTATTTAGCGATTACTTTTGGAATGGCATTCCAAATTGAGTTAAGAGTTCACGAGCCTCTTCATCAGTGTTGGCAGTTGTTACAATAACGATATCCATACCACGAACTTTGCTTACCTTATCGTAATCAATTTCAGGGAAGATTAGCTGTTCTTTAATACCTAATGTATAGTTGCCGCGACCATCGAAAGCTTTTTTAGAAATCCCGCGGAAGTCACGAACACGAGGTAAAGAAACAGAAACTAATTTATCCAGGAATTGGTACATGCGTTCACCGCGAAGTGTAACCTTTGCGCCGATTGGCATGCCTTCACGAAGACGGAAACCAGCAATAGATTTCTTTGCGCGTGTAACAACAGGTTTTTGACCAGTAATCAAAGATAGTTCTTCAACTGCATTATCAAGAGCTTTTGAATTTTGAACTGCGTCACCAACACCCATGTTAATAACAATCTTTTCGATTTTTGGTACTTGCATTACAGATTTATAATTAAACTTGCTCACAAGAGCTGGAGTAATTTCACTAACATACTTTTCTTTTAGGCGGTTCATATTGTGTACCTCCCTTCTTCTATGAACTATTTATCTAGAACTTCACCGGATTTTGCTACGCGTACTTTGTTGCCATCAACCGTTTTATAACCTACACGAGTTGGGTTACCAGACTTAGGATCGATAGGCATTACGTTTGATACATGAATTGGTGCCTCATGGCTGAAGATACCGCCTTGTGGGTTAGCTTGAGAAGGCTTAGAGTGTTTTTTCACAATGTTAACACCTTCAACTAATACGCGGTTATCTTTTGGATAGGCAGCTAGGATTACGCCTGTTTTGCCTTTATCCTTACCAGAGATGACTCTAACTTTATCACCCTTTTTCACATGCATCTGTAAGCACCTCCTTAAAGGCAATTTGATTTATATTATAGAACTTCTGGAGCTAAAGAAATAATTTTCATAAAGTTGCTGTCGCGAAGTTCGCGGGCAACTGGTCCGAAAATACGGGTACCACGCGGGCTCTTATCATCTTTGATAATAACACATGCGTTTTCATCAAAACGAATGTATGAACCATCTGGACGGCGTACACCGCTCTTTGTACGAACTACTACTGCTTTAACAACGTCGCCTTTTTTAACAACGCCACCTGGTGTTGCTTGTTTTACTGTGCAAACAATAACGTCGCCGATATTAGCAGTTTTACGGCCAGAGCCACCAAGAACTTTGATCGTAAGTACTTCACGAGCACCGGAGTTGTCAGCAACTTTTAAACGTGATTCTTGTTGAATCATGTGTGTAACCTCCCTTCGGAACTATTGCTTATCCGAACAATTAAATAATAACTGCTTTTTCCACTACCTCAACAAGACGGAAGCGCTTTGTAGCTGAAAGCGGACGAGTTTCCATGATACGCACGATGTCGCCTGCTTTTGCTTGGTTTTGCTCATCATGAGCTTTAAACTTTTTAGAGTACTTAACGCGTTTACCGTAAAGTGGATGCTTTTTGTATGTTTCAACAAGAACAGTAATGGTTTTATCCATTTTGTCAGAAACAACGCGTCCTGTGTAAACCTTGCGTTGATTACGTTCACTCATCTATGTGAACCTCCTCTCTTTAGATTTACTTGTTAACGCTGATTTCTCTTTCACGAATAACAGTTTTCATGCGAGCAATCGCTTTGCGTACTTCACGAATACGAGCTGTATTTTCAAGTTGTCCAGTCGCCAATTGAAAGCGAAGGTTGAAAAGCTCTTCTTTTAAACTTTTAACTTTTTGTTCAATTTCAGCAGTGGTAAGGTCACGAATTTCATTAGCTTTCATTTGATTCACCACCAATTTCTTCACGTTTTACAAACTTACATTTTACAGGAAGTTTGTGTGATGCTAGACGAAGAGCTTCACGAGCGATTTCTTCAGAAACGCCTGCGATTTCAAACATAATTCTCCCAGGTTTCACAACAGCTACCCATCCTTCTGGAGCACCTTTACCAGAACCCATCCGGACTTCTAGAGGCTTAGCAGTGTAAGGCTTATGAGGGAAAATTTTAATCCAAACTTTACCGCCACGTTTCATATAACGAGTCATAGCAATACGTGCTGCTTCAATTTGACGGTTTGTAATCCAAGAAGCCTCTGTAGCTTGCAGGCCGAATTCACCAAAAGTTACTTCAGTACCGCCTTTTGCGTTACCACGCATTTTGCCACGATGTTGACGGCGGAATTTTACGCGTTTTGGCAATAACATATTATTTGCCTCCTTCCTCAGTTTTCTTCTTAGTAGGAAGGACCTCTCCACGGTAGATCCATACTTTTACACCAAGCTTACCATAAGTAGTGTCAGCTTCAGCTGTAGCATAGTCGATATCAGCGCGAAGTGTATGAAGTGGAACTGTTCCTTCGCTGTAATGCTCTGCACGAGCAATATCAGCACCGCCTAAACGGCCGGATACCATTGTTTTAATACCTTTAGCACCTGCACGCATTGCACGTTGAATTGATTGCTTTTGCGCACGACGGAATGATACACGGTTTTCTAATTGACGAGCAATATTTTCTGCAACTAATTTTGCATCAATATCAGCCTTTTTAATTTCAAGAATATTGATGTGAACACGTTTGCCGGTAAGTTGATTTAAAGCGCGGCGTAAAGCTTCAACTTCTGTACCGCCTTTACCGATAACCATACCAGGCTTAGCAGTATGGACCGTTACGTTCACACGATTTGCAGCGCGTTCGATTTCTACTTTAGATACAGAAGCATCTTTTAAACGCTTTGTAATGTATTCACGAACTTTAATGTCTTCATGTAAAAGTTCAGCAAAGTCTTTGCCTGCATACCATCTAGATTCCCAATCACGGATGATCCCGATACGCAAACCGACTGGATTTACTTTTTGACCCACAGATTATCCCTCCTTCTTCTCAGATAAAACAATTGTAATATGGCTTGTGCGTTTGTTAATTTGGCTTGCACGGCCTTGTGCACGAGGACGGAAACGTTTCAATGTTGGCCCTTCGTCAACAAATGCTTGAGCAACAACTAAACTATTAACGTCCATTTCATAATTGTGCTCAGCGTTTGCCATAGCAGACTTTAATACTTTCTCAACGATTGGAGAAGCAGCCTTTGGAGTGAGTTTCAAAATGGCTACCGCTTCACCAACTTGCTTTCCTCGGATTAAATCAACGACTAAACGTGCTTTACGAGGAGCAATACGAACTGTTCTTACAACAGCTTTAGCTTGCATTAGGATGCCCTCCTCTCTTAACGTCTTGTTTTCTTATCATCAGCGGCATGACCTTTGTAAGTACGAGATGGAGCGAATTCCCCCAGCTTGTGTCCTACCATGTCTTCCGTAATATAAACAGGCACATGTTTACGGCCATCATAAACGGCAATCGTGTTACCGATAAATTGTGGGAAGATCGTTGAACGGCGAGACCAAGTTTTAATTACCTGCTTCTTATCCGATTCGTTTATCTTTTCGACCTTAACCATTAAATGATCATCGACAAATGGTCCTTTTTTTAAGCTGCGACCCATGGATGAACCTCCCTTCGTGATTGTTCTACGGTTCCTATCGTGAACCGTAGTGCAATCCCGTTATTTTTTACGACGACGAATAATAAGTTTATCTGACTTGTTTTTCTTCTTACGAGTTTTGTAACCAAGAGTTGGTTTACCCCAAGGCGACATTGGTGATTTACGTCCGATTGGAGCACGTCCTTCACCACCACCATGCGGGTGATCATTAGGGTTCATGACAGAACCACGAACAGTTGGGCGTTTGCCTAACCAGCGAGACCGGCCGGCTTTACCAATGTGAACAAGTTCATACTGTTCATTACCAACTTGACCGACTGTTGCACGGCACTCAGCTAAGATCATACGAACTTCGCCGGAAGTTAAACGAACAAGGACATACTTGCCTTCTTTACCAAGCACTTGTGCAGATGTACCTGCAGAACGAACTAATTGTCCGCCTTTACCTGGTTTTAATTCGATGTTGTGTACCACAGTACCAACAGGAATGTTTGCTAGTGGAAGAGCATTCCCCACTTTAATGTCAGCCTCTGGACCAGACATTACTTCCATTCCAACTTGTAGATTTTTTGGAGCTATGATATAACGTTTTTCTCCATCTGCATAATTAATTAATGCAATATTTGCAGAACGATTTGGATCGTACTCGATAGTGGCAACGCGTCCTGGAATGCCATCTTTATTGCGTTTAAAGTCAATAATACGATATTGACGCTTATGGCCGCCACCTTGATGACGAACAGTTAACTTACCTTGATTGTTTCGGCCGCCTCTTTTGCTAAGTGGAGCTAAAAGAGATTTTTCTGGAGTGCTGGTTGTAATTTCATCGAAAGTTAAACTAGTCATTCCACGACGACCATTTGAGGTAGGTTTGTACTTTTTAATCGCCATTTTATTTCCCTCCTCTTCTTGTTAGAGTTTATGCTTCAAAGTATTCAATTTCTTTACTGTCAGCAGTAAGTTTCACAATTGCCTTACGGCGTTTG
This sequence comes from Neobacillus mesonae, assembly GCF_023715155.1. Taxonomy (GTDB): domain Bacteria; phylum Bacillota; class Bacilli; order Bacillales; family Cytobacillaceae; genus Neobacillus; species Neobacillus mesonae_A. The sequence continues at coordinate 36,513 of NZ_JAMBNQ010000026.1, read as the reverse complement.
TTTGTATAACCGCCAAATTTACCCATGCGCTTAAATTTACCTTTGTAGTTCATGATGTTAACTTTCTCAACTTCAACGCCGAAGATTTCTTCAACCGCGTCTTTTACTTGAGTTTTGTTAGCTCTCACATCAACATCAAAAGTATATTTCTTTTCAGCCATTAGGTCAGTAGAACGTTCAGTGATAACGGGGCGCTTAATGATATCGCGTGCATCCATTATGCAAGCACCTCCTCTACTTTTTCAACCGCTGCTTTAGTCATGATTAATTTATCATGATTTACAACATCTAGTACGTTGATTCCATCAGCTGTTACAACTGTAACTCCAGGGATGTTACGAGCAGATAATGCTACGTTTTCATCTAGGTCAGCAGTTACAATTAAAGCTTTTTTCTCAACAGAAAGACCGTTTAAAACAGCTTTGAAATCTTTTGTTTTTGGAGCATCAAAGCTTAAGCCATCTACCACTAAAATATTTTCATCTAATACTTTAGAAGATAAAGCAGACTTAATTGCTAAGCGACGAACTTTCTTAGGCAATTTATAGCTATAGCTGCGTGGCTGTGGTCCAAATACAATACCGCCTCCGCGCCATTGTGGTGAGCGGATTGAGCCTTGACGAGCACGGCCTGTTCCTTTTTGACGCCATGGTTTACGTCCACCGCCGCGAACTTCTGAACGGTTTTTTACTTTATGTGTTCCTTGACGTAGTGAAGCTCTTTGCATAACAATAGCTTCAAATAATACGTGTTGGTTAGGTTCAATACCAAAAACGGACTCGTTTAGTTCAATATCCCCAACTTGTGAACCGCTTTGGTTAAATAATGCAACTTTCGGCATTCTTTCTTCCTCCTTTCTTATGAAATCGTTATGCCTTTACCGCACCTTTGATTTTTAATAATGCTTTTTTCGCACCCGGTACATTGCCTTTGATTAAAAGCAAGTTGCGTTCTGTATCAATCTTAACGATCTCAAGGTTTTGTACAGTAACTTGTTCTCCGCCCATGCGTCCAGGCAATAATTTACCTTTAAATACACGGTTTGGAGCAACCGGTCCCATTGAACCAGGACGACGATGGTAACGTGAACCGTGAGCCATTGGGCCGCGTGATTGTCCGTGGCGTTTGATGGAGCCTTGGAAACCTTTTCCCTTTGAGATTCCTGTTACATCTACTAAATCGCCTGCAGCGAAAATATCAACTTTGACTTCTTGACCAACTTCATAGCTTGCTAAGTCGTCTCCGCGGAATTCGCGAATGAAGCGCTTAGGAGCAGTATTTGCCTTAGCAACATGTCCCTTTTCTGGTTTGTTTGATAACTTTTCACGTTTGTCTTCAAAACCAAGCTGAATAGACTCATATCCATCATTCTCAACAGATTTCTTTTGAAGAACAACGTTTGGAGCTACCTCAACTACAGTTACAGGAATTAAGTTTCCGTTCTCCGCAAATACTTGAGTCATACCAATCTTTCTTCCTAAGATTCCTTTGGTCATATCAGTCACACCTCCTAATTTCTTTAGCTTTTATTTTTAATTAAAGTTTAATTTCAATATCGACACCTGATGGTAAGTCTAAACGCATTAATGCATCAACTGTTTGTGGAGTTGGATTCACAATATCGATTAGACGCTTATGTGTCCGCATTTCAAACTGTTCACGAGAATCTTTGTACTTATGAACCGCACGAAGAATAGTGTAAACAGACTTTTCAGTTGGAAGCGGAATCGGACCAGAAACGGCTGCTCCTGAACGTTTCGCTGTTTCAACAATCTTTTCAGCAGATTGATCAAGAATTCTGTGATCATATGCTTTTAAGCGGATACGAATTTTTTGTTTTGCCATTATTTTCCCTCCTTTATTCGCCTATTTTTAAAATAGACATTCTCCGTGAGAATTTCCCTAACACAGCGCCATGGCAAAGCGGCCGGGTGTGTCAGCAACCTCTCACTTCATCGCAGTCAAAGACCAACATTGTCTATTATACATAAAACATAAAGCAAACGCAACATTTTTTATTGTTTTCTCTTCATGTTCTAGACACTTTTATTATTATAGCGGCAGACACAATGATTTTCAACACATAATCGAAATATCCAGCATTCTACCAAATTATCCATTCTAAATAAACAGTATATAATAGAAGAAAAAAAGCAGCTGGATCGTCACCCAGCTGCTTTAATATTATTTTACTCGATAACAGTAGTGATTGAACCTGAACCTACAGTACGTCCACCTTCACGGATAGAGAACTTTGTTCCTTCTTCAATCGCAACTGGAGCAATTAGCTCAACAGTCATTTCAGTATTATCGCCAGGCATTACCATTTCAGTACCTTCTGGAAGAGTGATAATTCCAGTAATATCAGAAGTACGGAAATAGAATTGTGGACGATAGTTTGAGAAGAATGGAGTATGACGTCCGCCTTCTTCTTTTGATAATACGTAAACTTGTGCTTTAAACTTTTTGTGTGGAGTAATTGATTTTGGTTTAGCCAAAACTTGTCCACGTTCTACTTCTTCACGAGCTACACCACGAAGAAGGGCACCGATGTTGTCACCAGCTTCAGCAAAGTCAAGAAGCTTACGGAACATTTCAACGCCTGTTACAGTAGTAGATTTTGGTTCTTCAGTGAAACCAACGATTTCAACTACGTCACCAACTTTAACTTGTCCACGTTCTACACGGCCAGTAGCAACTGTTCCACGACCAGTGATTGAGAATACATCCTCAACTGGCATCATGAAAGGTTTGTCAGTGTCACGAGTTGGTGTTGGAATGTACTCGTCAACAGCATTCATTAATTCAATAATTTTTTCTTCCCATTGTGCATCGCCTTCTAATGCTTTAAGAGCAGAACCTTTGATTACTGGAATATCATCGCCAGGGAAGTCATATTCAGAAAGAAGATCACGAACTTCCATTTCAACTAATTCAAGTAATTCTTCGTCGTCAACCATATCACACTTGTTCATGAATACAACAAGGTAAGGTACGCCAACCTGACGAGAAAGAAGAATATGCTCACGAGTTTGTGGCATTGGGCCGTCAGCAGCAGACACAACTAGGATACCGCCATCCATTTGTGCAGCACCAGTGATCATGTTTTTAACGTAGTCTGCGTGTCCTGGGCAGTCAACGTGTGCATAGTGACGAGTATCAGTTTCATATTCAACGTGTGCAGTAGAGATTGTGATTCCACGTTCTTTTTCTTCTGGAGCACCGTCAATTTGATCATATGCACGAGCTTCAGCTTTACCTGACTTAGCAAGTACAGCTGTAATTGCAGCAGTTAAAGTAGTTTTACCATGGTCAACGTGACCAATTGTACCAATGTTAACGTGGGGTTTAGAACGGTCGAATTTAGCTTTTCCCATTTGAAAAAATCCTCCTTTGGATTATAAAGTTTAAGTATATTTTTAAGCGGAAACTGTTTCATAAGAAGAGCCTTTTGAAACAGTTTCCATTCTTACATAAGTAGTTATACTTGAAAGAAAGGTGAAAATCAATTATTCACCTTTATTTTTTTTAATAATTTCTTCAGAAATTGATTTTGGAACCTCTTCATAGTGATCAAAATGCATAGAGAATACTCCGCGTCCTTGTGTGCTGGAACGAAGAGCTGTTGCATATCCGAACATTTCAGACAGCGGAACCATCGCACGTACTACTTGAGCGTTGCCGCGAGCTTCCATACCTTCAACTCGTCCGCGACGTGCTGTTATTTGGCCCATAATATCTCCAAGATATTCCTCTGGAATGACAACTTCCACTCTCATTACAGGTTCAAGGATTACAGGATTACATTTAGACGCAGCATTTCTAAGAGCTAAAGAGGCCGCAATTTTAAATGCCATTTCAGATGAGTCAACATCATGGTATGAACCATCATATAGTTTTGCTTTGATATCAACCAATGGATATCCAGCAAGTACTCCTCTGTCAAGTGCATCTTTTAAACCAGCTTCAACTGCAGGGATGTATTCACGAGGAACAACACCACCGACAATTGCATTTTCAAATTCAAAACCTTTTCCTTCTTCGTTTGGAGAGAATTCAATCCAAACATCCCCGTATTGTCCACGACCACCAGACTGACGAGCGAACTTACCCTGAACTTGGGCAGAAGAACGGAAAGTTTCACGATATGCAACTTGAGGTGCACCTACATTTGCTTCTACCTTAAATTCACGCTTCATACGGTCAACGATGATATCAAGGTGAAGCTCACCCATACCAGCTATGATTACCTGTCCAGTTTCCTGGTCAGTATGAGCACGGAATGTTGGGTCTTCTTCTTGAAGCTTTTGAAGTGCTGTTGTCATCTTATCTTGGTCAGCTTTTGATTTTGGCTCTACAGATAATTGGATTACTGGTTCAGGGAACTGCATAGACTCTAAGATAACAAGATTTTTGTCATCACAAAGTGTGTCACCAGTAGTTGTATCTTTCAAACCAACTGCTGCAGCAATGTCACCGGCATAAACTGTTGAGATTTCTTGACGGTGATTAGCATGCATTTGCAGGATACGTCCAATACGTTCACGCTTGCCTTTCGTAGAGTTCTGAACATATGATCCAGAATCTAAAGTACCAGAGTAAACACGGAAGAACGTTAACTTACCTACATAAGGGTCAGTCATAACTTTGAAAGCCAGTGCAGAGAATGGCTCTTCATCATTTGAGTGACGTTCAACGATTTCTTCTTCATCATCAACTGCATGTCCTTTAATAGAAGGAACATCTAATGGTGATGGAAGATAATCAATAACTGCATCAAGCATTAACTGTACACCTTTGTTTTTGAATGCAGATCCACAGACAACTGGATAGAATTCAACGTTAAGAGTACCTTTACGAATTGCTGCTTTTAGCTCTTCTTTAGTGATTTCTTCACCGCCAAGGTATTTTTCCATTAATTCTTCATCTAGTTCTGCAACTGCTTCAAGCAGTTTTTCACGATATTCTTCAGCTTGTGCTTTATATTCTTCTGGAATTTCGCCAACTTCAATTTCAGTACCTAAGTCGTTTCCATAGAACACTGCATTCATTTCAACTAGGTCAATAATAGCTGAGAATTGATCTTCAGCTCCAATTGGCAGTTGAATTGGGTGTGCGTTTGCCTGAAGACGGTCATGCAAAGTCTTTACAGAATATAAGAAATCTGCTCCAAGTTTGTCCATCTTGTTGACAAATACTACACGAGGTACACCATATGTCGTTGCCTGACGCCAAACTGTTTCAGTTTGAGGCTCAACTCCAGATTGTGCATCAAGAACGGCTACAGCGCCATCTAGTACACGAAGAGAACGTTCAACTTCAACAGTGAAGTCTACGTGCCCTGGAGTGTCAATGATGTTTACACGGTGGTTTTTCCATTGTGCTGTTGTAGCAGCAGATGTAATGGTAATACCGCGTTCTTGCTCTTGTTCCATCCAGTCCATCTGAGATGCACCTTCATGTGTTTCACCGATTTTGTGAATTTTACCGGTGTAATAAAGGATACGCTCAGTGGTCGTTGTTTTACCGGCGTCGATGTGAGCCATGATGCCAATATTACGAGTCTTTTCTAAGGAGAACTCTCTTGCCATCTAAGTCTTTCTCCTTCCTAGTATAAAAGTATTTTTTGAAGGTAAAATTACCAACGATAGTGAGCAAACGCTTTGTTTGCTTCTGCCATTTTGTGTGTATCTTCACGTTTCTTAACAGATGCACCAGTGTTATTTGCTGCATCCATAATTTCGTTAGCTAAACGCTCTTCCATTGTTTTTTCTCCGCGAAGACGAGCGTAGTTTACTAACCAGCGTAGACCAAGAGTTGATCTGCGATCAGGGCGCACCTCAACTGGTACTTGATAGTTTGCACCACCCACACGACGTGCTCTAACTTCAAGTACAGGCATGATGTTTTTCATAGCTGCATCGAAAACTTCCATTGGCTCTTTGCCAGTGCGTTCACGAATAGTATCAAATGCTGAGTAAAGAATTTCTTGAGATTTACCTCTTTTACCGTCAATCATCATTTTGTTGATTAAACGAGTAACTAATTTTGAATTGTAAATCGGATCTGGTAACACATCTCTTTTTGTTACAGGACCTTTACGTGGCATATTTCTTCCTCCTTTCAAAGAAGCTTCTATTTAGTATGATTATTTCTTAGCTGCTTTTGGTTTCTTTGTACCATATTTCGAGCGGCCTTGCATACGGTTGTTAACACCAGCAGTATCAAGCGCTCCACGAACGATATGATAACGTACCCCTGGTAAGTCTTTTACACGTCCGCCACGGATAAGAACAACACTGTGTTCTTGAAGGTTGTGGCCGATACCAGGAATGTACGCAGTCACCTCAATACCATTTGTCAAACGTACACGAGCATATTTACGTAACGCTGAGTTTGGTTTCTTTGGTGTCATCGTACCAACACGAGTACATACCCCGCGTTTTTGTGGTGATGATACGTTTGTTTGTGATTTTTTAAAGCTGTTATAACCTTTGTTTAGCGCAGGAGATTTTGACTTCTCTGTCACTGATTGACGTGGTTTGCGCACTAATTGATTAATTGTAGGCATTTGTATATCCTCCCTTCATTATTTGTAAGCCCACACATCCAGGTGGTTCATTTTTTTGCAAAAACAAAGTTTCTGCAGATCATTCAATCTACAAAAACAGTTTTTAATGGATTATGGCTACAGTTGCAGCACCGACTTGTATATTACATGCCTTCCCTAATTTTTTCATAGAATCGGCATAAATGATTGGAACTTCGCGTTCACTCGCTTGTTTTACCGCATCCGCAGTTATCTTTGGATCAGCATCAGCAGCGATAATAAGCTTTTGAACAATTCCTTCTTGAAGTGCCTTCACTGCTTGTTTTGTTCCTATAACAAACTTGCCAGCCTGTAATACTTTTTCATAAGACATAGTTGATATCCTCCAAAGTATCAGGTGTATAGGAGCACCTTTGATATATTACCACCTTATAAATAAGATGTCAACAAAAGTTTATGTTTCTTTTTCTTAAAATACGGTACTTGCCGTTTAAGCAAGTACCGCAGATTTGTTATTCAACCGTTATCGGCTCTTCTGATTCTGTCTCAAGAAGTATCGGTTCAGCCTTGCGGTAGCGCTGCATTCCTGTACCAGCTGGTACAAGTTTACCGATGATAACATTTTCTTTTAAGCCAAGCAATTCATCCCGCTTACCTTTGATAGCCGCATCTGTAAGAACTCTTGTTGTTTCTTGGAAAGATGCTGCCGATAGGAATGAATCTGTTTCAAGAGAGGCTTTCGTGATACCAAGCAATACAGGACGTCCTGTTGCCGGTAATCTGCCCTCTAATAATGCTTTTTCATTGGCATCTGTAAATTGGTGAATATCAAGCAGGGTACCTGGAAGTACATCCGTTTCGCCAGCATCACTTACGCGGATCTTGCGAAGCATCTGCCGTACCATAACCTCTACGTGTTTATCGCCAATTTCAACCCCTTGCATGCGGTATACTTTCTGTACTTCACGCAGCAAATACTCTTGAACTGAAATAACATCTTTCACCTTGATCAGTTCTTTAGGGTCAATTGAACCTTCTGTTAGTTCCTGTCCTGGTTCAACCCTATCTCCAATTGCAACCTTTAAACGTGCAGTATACGGTGCATTATAGGTGCGTGATTCTACTTCACCTTGAATCACAATTTCATGCTGGCGGTCACGGCCTTCGTTAAGTCCGACTACTTCACCGCCGATTTCAGAAATGACAGCCTGCCCTTTTGGATTACGCGCTTCGAAAATTTCCTGGATACGCGGTAAACCTTGGGTGATATCGTCTCCTGCAACACCGCCTGTGTGGAATGTACGCATTGTTAATTGTGTGCCTGGTTCACCAATAGATTGGGCAGCAATAATACCAACTGCTTCACCGACTTCAACCTCTTGTCCGGTTGCCAGGTTCCGTCCATAACATTTTTTACATACACCATGACGGGTATTACATGTAAATGCAGAGCGAATTTTAACCTCTTCGATACCTGCATCCACAATCGCTAGTGCAATATCTTCTGTAATCAAATCATTTTCACTAACAAGCACTTCATTAGTCTCAGGATGTTTGATAGTATTTCGGGCATAACGGCCAATTAACCGTTCTTCCAAAGATTCGATAATCTCTGTTCCATCTTTCAATGCACGAATAGCAAAACCGCGGTCAGTTCCACAGTCATCTTCGCGGACAATGACATCCTGTGCAACATCAACAAGTCGACGGGTTAAGTAACCAGAGTCAGCTGTCTTCAGTGCTGTATCCGCAAGACCTTTACGTGCACCGTGAGTGGAAATAAAGTATTCCAATACGGTTAAACCTTCACGGAAACTTGATTTAATTGGTAATTCAATAATACGTCCAGCCGGGTTCGCCATCAAACCACGCATACCAGCAAGCTGTGTAAAGTTAGATGCGTTACCACGGGCACCAGAGTCACTCATCATAAAGATTGGGTTCGTGTTATGCAAGGATTTCATCAGTTTTCCCTGAATCGTATCCTTTGCTTGGCTCCAAATGGAGATTACACGGTCATAACGCTCGTCTTCTGTAATAAGACCACGTCTAAACTGCTTCTGAACATTATCCACTTTTCCTTGGGCATCATGAAGAATCTGCTGCTTTTCGCCAAGAACGACGATGTCAGCAACCCCAACGGTAATACCCGCCTTAGTGGAATATTTAAATCCAAGGTCTTTCATGCGGTCAAGCATTTTGGATGTTTCCGTAATCTTGAAACGCTTGAATACCTCAGCGATGATATTTCCAAGAACTTTCTTTTTAAATGGATCTATTATAGGCATACTCTTAATTTTCGCCTTAATATCTTCCCCTTTTTCAACGAAATACTTCTCAGGTGTTTTTTCCTCAAGATTACTCTTAGTAGGCTCGTTGAGATAAGGGAATGATTTTGGAAGAATTTCATTAAAAATAAGTTTCCCTACTGTAGTAATGAGAAGCTTATTATTTTGTTCTTCCGTAAATGTTTCATTTTTCAATGAACCAGCATGAACTGCTACCCGGCTGTGAAAATGAACAAAACCATTTTGATAAGCAAGAAGTGCTTCATTTGTGTCTTTAAAAACCATACCTTCGCCGACAGCGTCTTCTCGTTCTAATGTTAAGTAATAGTTACCTAATACCATGTCCTGTGATGGTGTAACAACTGGTTTACCATCCTTAGGGTTTAGAATGTTTTGCGCTGCAAGCATTAATAATCGTGCTTCCGCCTGTGCTTCAGCTGACAGCGGTACGTGAACAGCCATCTGGTCGCCGTCAAAGTCCGCATTATATGCAGTACAAACCAGCGGGTGAAGACGAATTGCCCGTCCTTCAACAAGCGTTGGTTCAAATGCTTGAATCCCTAATCTATGCAAAGTAGGGGCACGGTTTAGTAGAACTGGATGTTCTTTAATGACATCTTCAAGTACATCCCAAACATCCGGAGATACTCTTTCAATTTTACGTTTTGCCGATTTGATATTATGAGCTAAACCTTTTTCAACCAGCTCTTTCATAATAAACGGTTTGAATAATTCAAGAGCCATTTCCTTTGGAAGCCCGCATTGATACATTTTTAAGTATGGGCCTACAACGATAACCGAACGGCCAGAGTAGTCAACACGTTTACCCAGCAGGTTCTGACGGAAACGTCCTTGTTTACCTTTTAACATATGAGAAAGTGATTTCAATGGACGGTTACCAGGTCCTGTAACTGGACGACCGCGGCGGCCGTTGTCAATTAATGCGTCAACCGCTTCTTGCAGCATTCTCTTTTCGTTTTGAACAATAATACTTGGTGCTCCCAAATCCAACAAACGCTTTAAGCGATTGTTACGGTTGATTACACGGCGGTATAGGTCGTTCAAATCAGATGTAGCAAATCTTCCTCCATCCAGCTGTACCATTGGACGAAGTTCCGGCGGAATAACAGGCAGTACATCCAGCACCATCCATGATGGTTCATTTCCAGAGTTGCGGAATGCTTCCAACACCTCTAGTCTTTTAATTGCACGGGTACGCCGCTGTCCCTGCGCTGTCTTTAATTCCTCTTTTAAGATATCTACTTCTTTATCCAAATCAATATCAGAAAGAAGACGTCTAATTGCTTCAGCACCCATTGCTGCTTGGAACTTATTGCCGTATTTTTCACGATAGGCACGATATTCTTTCTCAGATAATAATTGTTTCCTTTCAAGAGCCGTATCTCCAGCTTCTGTTACAACATAGGAAGCAAAGTAAATAACCTCTTCTAATGCCCTGGGAGACATGTCTAATACAAGCCCCATACGGCTAGGAATTCCTTTAAAATACCATATATGTGAAACAGGAGCAGCCAGCTCAATATGCCCCATTCGTTCACGACGTACCTTTGCACGTGTTACTTCAACACCACATCGATCACAAACAACGCCTTTGTAACGTACACGTTTGTATTTACCGCAATGACATTCCCAGTCCTTTGTCGGACCGAAAATTCTTTCACAGAATAAGCCGTCTTTCTCAGGCTTTAATGTACGATAATTAATGGTTTCTGGTTTTTTGACCTCTCCGAAAGACCATGAACGGATCTTATCCGGTGAAGCAAGGCCAATTTTCATATACTCAAAATTATTAACATCAAGCAAGGGGCCTACCTCCCTTTTAATTGAAGCAACCGGCTGGCGCCGATTGCTTCTTCTGACATCCAGCCTCTAAATGTTTAAAAACGCTGCTGCGCTTCATCTTACCCTTTATGAATAAAAATTTAAGCGAACACGCGGAATGCCGTGCGCTTAAACAAATTATTATTCTTTCACACCGACCTTTTCAGATTCCGTGTCCGGAGTTTCTGGAACAATATTTAAGGTTTCGACTTGCTGTAAGTCTTCCTCATCTTCCATATCCCGCATTTCAATTTCCTCTTCATCGCCGGAAAGAATCTTGACATCCATACCAAGGCTTTGAAGTTCTTTAATCAATACTTTAAATGACTCAGGGACGCCTGGTTCCGGTACATTTTCACCCTTAACAATGGATTCATATGTTTTTACACGGCCCACTACATCATCTGATTTAACAGTTAGGATTTCTTGAAGCGTGTAAGCTGCACCGTATGCTTCAAGTGCCCAAACCTCCATTTCACCAAAACGCTGTCCGCCGAATTGGGCTTTACCGCCAAGCGGCTGCTGCGTAACAAGTGAGTACGGTCCTGTTGAACGCGCATGTAATTTATCATCAACCATGTGTGCCAGCTTGATCATATACATGACTCCGACAGATACACGGTTATCGAATGGTTCACCTGTACGGCCATCATAAAGAATAGTTTTGGCATCACGAGCCATGCCTGCTTCTTCAATCGTAGCCCAAACATCTTCTTCACGTGCACCGTCAAATACAGGAGTAGCTACATGAAGTCCTAATTGTCTTGCTGCCATACCTAAGTGAAGCTCCAGCACCTGTCCGATGTTCATCCGAGATGGCACACCCAGCGGATTTAACATGATATCAACAGGTGTTCCATCTGGCATGAACGGCATATCTTCTTCAGGTAAGATTCTCGAGATAACCCCTTTATTTCCATGTCGTCCGGCCATCTTATCGCCCTGGTGAATCTTACGTTTTTGAACAATATAAACGCGGACAAGCTGATTTACACCTGGAGGGAGCTCATCACCATCTTCGCGGTTAAATACCTTTACATCATGGACAATTCCACCGCCTCCGTGTGGAACACGAAGAGATGTATCACGCACTTCACGTGCCTTTTCACCGAAAATGGCATGAAGTAGTCTTTCCTCCGCAGTCAGCTCTGTAACCCCTTTTGGTGTTACCTTTCCAACTAGAAGGTCGCCATCTTTTACTTCCGCACCAATTCGGATAATTCCACGCTCATCAAGATTTTTTAATGCATCTTCACCTACGTTTGGAATATCACGGGTGATTTCTTCAGGTCCAAGCTTTGTATCACGTGATTCTGATTCATATTCTTCAATGTGAATAGATGTATAAACATCATCTTTAACAAGGCGCTCACTCATGATAATCGCATCTTCATAGTTATATCCATCCCATGTCATAAAGGCAACGAGGACATTGCGTCCTAATGCTAATTCGCCTAATTCCATAGATGGACCGTCACCAAGAACTTCTCCTTTTACAACTCGGTCTCCAACTTTAACAATTGGACGCTGGTTGTAGCACATTCCTTGGTTGGAACGAACAAATTTCAAGAACCGATATTTATCGAGATCGCCTTTAACTTCCTGACCGTCCACTTCTTTAATGCGGCGCACCCAAACTTCACGTGCTTCGACATGTTCCACTATACCTGGATGTTTACAAATAACAGCTGCGCCTGAGTCCTTTGCTGATACATACTCCATTCCAGTACCAACTCTTGGAGCTTCTGGCTGCAAGAGCGGAACAGCCTGCCGCTGCATGTTCGCCCCCATCAAGGCACGGTTAGAGTCATCATTTTCAAGGAACGGAATACATGCAGTCGCTGCCGAAACAACCTGTTTTGGCGATACATCCATGTAATCGATCCGTTCGCGTTTTACAGCGGTGTTTTCACCACGGAAACGAGCCACTACTTCTTCATCAAGGAAGGAACCATTTTCATCAACCCGTGAGTTTGCTTGGGCAACCACATAATGATCTTCTTCATCTGCTGTCAGATAATCAATATGACTTGTGACTCGGCCAGTATCAGGGTCAACCCTTCGGTAAGGTGTTTCAATAAAACCAAAACGGTTTACCTTTGCATAGGATGATAGTGAGTTAATTAAGCCGATGTTCGGACCTTCAGGTGTTTCGATTGGACACATCCGGCCATAGTGAGAATAGTGTACGTCACGTACTTCCATTCCAGCACGTTCACGAGTCAATCCTCCCGGTCCGAGTGCAGATAAACGGCGCTTATGGGTTAATTCCGCAAGCGGGTTCGTTTGGTCCATGAACTGGGATAACTGTGAACTTCCGAAAAACTCCTTGATGGATGCAATTACTGGACGAATGTTTATTAATTGCTGTGGTGTAATGGTTGCCGTATCTTGAATCGACATTCTTTCACGAACAACACGTTCCATCCGGGATAAGCCAATTCGGAACTGATTTTGCAAGAGTTCACCAACAGAACGCAGACGTCTGTTACCTAAGTGGTCAATATCGTCTGTATCACCAACACCATGGAGCAAATCAAAGAAATAGCTGATAGATGCAATGATATCTGCAGGTGTAATATGTTTGATTGGCTCAGCCACGTAGGCGTTGCCTAATACATTAATGACTTTTTCATTTTCATCGCCAGGAACAAGAATTTTAATAGCCTGAAGAATAATTTCATCTTCTACTACTCCCCCAACAGGGTTAAAGCTCTTAAAATTAATATTTTTCTCAAGCGCAGGTAAAATGCGATCTAGGTTTCTACGATCAAGAATAGTACCCTTCTCAGCAATAACTTCACCTGTTTCAGGATCAGCTAAAGTCTCCGCTAAACGTTGATTAAATAGACGATGCTTGATATGAAGCTTTTTATTAATTTTATAACGTCCTACGTTTGCAAGATCATAGCGCTTAGGGTCAAAGAAGCGGGAAATTAGTAAACTTCTCGCATTTTCAACAGTTGGAGGTTCTCCTGGACGAAGACGTTCGTAGATTTCAAGTAATGCTTTGTCTACACCCTCTGTATTGTCCTTCTCAAGAGTGTTGCGCAAATATTCATTATCACCGATTAAGTCGATGATTTCTTGATCAGAGCCGAACCCTAATGCACGCAAAAGAACCGTAACGGGCAGTTTCCGAGTACGATCGATTCTGACATATACGACATCTTTGGCATCTGTTTCATATTCCAGCCAAGCGCCGCGGTTCGGAATTACCGTAGCTGTAAATCCTTTTTTCCCATTCTTATCGACTTTCCCGTTAAAGTATACGCTTGGTGAGCGTACTAACTGGGAAACAATAACGCGCTCTGCTCCATTAATAACAAATGTACCTGTTTCCGTCATAAGTGGAAAATCACCCATGAATACATCTTGATCTTTCACTTCGCCTGTTTCTTTGTTTACAAGACGTACTTTTACACGTAATGGAGCAGAATATGTAACGTCCCGTTCTTTTGATTCTTCAACAGAATACTTTGGATCGCCAAGACTGTAATCAATAAATTCTAGTGATAGGTTACCAGTAAAGTCCTCAATCGGTGAAATATCCTGGAACATTTCACGCAATCCCTCATCAAGAAACCACTGATATGAAGAGGTTTGGATTTCAATTAGATTTGGTAATTCTAAAACCTCACTGATTCGTGCGTAACTTCTTCGTTGGCGGTGTCGTCCATACTGAACTAGTTGACCTGTCAACTGATTCACCCCTCAAATCAAGCGTTATTTAAAAAAATTTATATCTTTTGAGTCAGAGCAAAAGCTCTCTCGCAAGACAAAAAGAAAAAGGGTTTTTTGCTCAAAAACCACATTTTCACATTTTGAGTATTATTTTGTCATCATTCCCTTTTTATCCTGATTTTATACTGTAAAATTAGTATTTAAAGGAATAAAACGGTAAATATTATGATGGCATTTTATAATGCTAACACACAGCAACTTCCAAGTCAACTGTTTTTTACTGCTTTAAAAATAAAATAGCCTTTGGATTTGTCTACTGTTTCAACTTGTGAAAAAATTGTTTTCAACTTTTCCAAAGCGGAAGGTGCACCTTGTTTTTTTTGAATCACTATCCAAAGCTCTCCGTTTGGCACAAGATGCAAAGCGCTTTGTTCAAAAATATCATGAACGGTTTTTTTACCTGCCCGAATAGGTGGATTGGTTAAAATAGCAGCAAAGTTCATTTCGTTAACTGATGACAGCCGGTCACTTTCATAGATTTCTACGTTTTGAATTTTATTCAGCCCGGCATTTTCCTTTGCCAGCTGAATTGCTCGTTCATTGACATCAACCATATGTATCATCCGGTCCTGTTCATCCTTTGCAATCGATAATCCGATTGGGCCATAACCGCAGCCCACATCAAGGATTGGGCCTTCAATTGTTGGGCTGATAAAAGATTCGATCAACAGACGTGAGCCAAAGTCTACTTCCCTTTTTGAAAAGACACCATTATCCGTCTTAAAGCGAAGCCTATGGTTTCTAAGAGAAAAGTCCCAATACTGCGGATTACTTTCAACATTCTGGGTTCGAGAATAGTAGTGTTCTGTCATATAGACTCACCTCCGGCAAATAGCAGATATTTGAGGAAATTGAGGAATAGTTAAAAAAAGCCCGCTTATGCAGCGAGCTCTTTTTTCATTGTCTAAATTACTTAACTTCGACGTTAGCTCCAACTTCATCAAGCTTAGCTTTGATTTCTTCAGCTTCTTCTTTAGAGATGCCTTCTTTAAGTGCTTTTGGAGTGTTGTCAACAAGTTCTTTTGCTTCTTTAAGTCCAAGACCAGTAATTTCACGAACCACTTTGATAACTTTGATTTTTTGGTCGCCAGCGCCAGATAGGATTACATCAAATTCAGTTTTTTCTTCAGCTGCAGCACCAGCAGCGCCAACAACAGCTACAGGAGCAGCAGCAGTTACGCCGAATTCTTCTTCGATTGCTTTTACTAGATCGTTAAGTTCTAAAACAGTCATGTTTTTAACCGCTTCAATGATTTGTTCTTTAGTCATGATTAAGTTTCCTCCTTAATTTTCGTTCATTTATTGTTATATAAGTTTGATATTCCAGCCCAGGAAGCCTATTGGCTTTAGGCAGCAAGACCATTCGTTAAGAAAGCTAAATAGCAGCCTTCCGGCCAGAACGACTTGTGCTTTTCCATCCATAAAAAAGACGTTTTCGCCTTCTTATGCGCCTTGTTCTTCTTTTTGATCTGCAACAGCTTTTGCAGCAAGAGCAAGGTTGCGGATTGGAGCTTGTAGTACGCTGAGTAGCATTGATAGTAAGCCTTCGCGTGAAGGAAGTTCAGCAAGAGCTTTAATTTCCTCAACTGTTGCGATGTTTCCTTCGATTACACCTGCTTTTAATTCAAGCGCTTCGTTCTTTTTCGCGAATTCGTTTAAAATTTTTGCTGGTGCTACTACATCTTCAGTACTGAACGCAATAGCATTTGGACCTGTTAATACTTCGTTTAATCCAGATAGCTCAGCAGCTTCTGCGGCGCGGCGTGTCATTGAGTTTTTGTAAACTTTAAATTCTACGCCAGCTTCACGAAGTTGTTTACGAAGTTCAGTTACTTGTGCAACTGATAAACCTCGGTAGTCAACTACAATTGTTGACACACTGTTTTTTAATTTCTCAGAGATTTCTTCAACAACTTGTTTTTTAGCTTCGATTACACTGCCCATTTTTACACCTCCTGTAGATTGTCTACATTTATACCAGGCATTAAAAATCCTCCATATCGAACACGAGACATGGAGGATGCATAAATTTCTATACGCTAACCTCGGCAGGAAATTAAGCTTTAGCAGCACCTGCTGTCTACGGTACAAATGTTTATTTTTTAAACAACAAATCATATTATAGAGAATGTTGTTTACATTGTCAATTGGTAAAAATTACTTAGCTCCTGCGGAAGAAGGATCTACCTTCACGCCAGGACCCATAGTTGAAGTAACAGTAACGTTCTTCATGTAGGTTCCTTTAGCAGCAGAAGGTTTTGCTTTTACCATTGTATCAAATACAGTAGTAAAGTTTTCAACTAACTTTTCGTTTTCAAAAGAAGTTTTACCGATTGGCACGTGGACATTTCCAGCCTTGTCAACACGGTATTCTACTTTACCTGCTTTGATTTCGTTAATTGCTTTTGTTACATCAAATGTAACTGTACCTGTTTTAGGGTTTGGCATTAAGCCTTTAGGTCCTAATACACGGCCAAGCTTACCAACTTCACCCATCATGTCTGGAGTTGCTACGATTACATCAAAATCAAACCAGCCTTGCTGAATTTTATTAATGTATTCTGAATCTCCTACATAATCAGCGCCTGCTGCTTCAGCTTCCTTCACTTTTTCACCTTTTGCGAATACTAATACGCGTTGAGTTTTACCAGTTCCGTTTGGAAGCACTACAGCACCGCGGATGTTTTGGTCAGCTTTCTTAGGGTCAACGCCTAAACGGAAAGCAACTTCTACGGTTGCATCAAATTTTGTAAAGTTTGTTTTCTTAGCTAGGTCAATTGCTTCTGCAACTGGATAAGCTTTTGAACGATCAATTAGTTTCGCAGCTTCAATATATTTTTTGCCTTTTTTAGCCATTTTAAAATTTCCTCCTCGATTTGTGGTTTTAGCGGAATGGACCTCCCACGAAAAAGGTTGCGAGTACTTTTGGACTACGCAACCCTTTCATTACATTCACAGTTTACATGGATTAGTCTTCAATAGTGATGCCCATGCTGCGTGCAGTACCTTCGACCATGCGCATTGCTGCTTCAACGCTAGCTGCGTTTAGGTCGGGCATTTTTGTTTCCGCAATCTCGCGTACTTTATCACGCTTTACTGTTGCTACTTTATTACGGTTAGGCTGGCCTGAACCAGACTCGATTCCAGCTGCTTTTTTCAAAAGAACGGCAGCAGGAGGAGTTTTCGTAATAAATGTAAATGAACGGTCTTCAAATACCGTAATTTCAACAGGAATAATCAATCCAGCTTGATCTGCTGTACGAGCGTTAAATTCCTTACAGAATCCCATGATATTAACACCGGCTTGACCTAATGCAGGACCAACTGGCGGCGCTGGATTTGCTTTACCAGCAGGGATTTGCAATTTAACAAGTTTAATTACTTTTTTAGCCACGAGACACACCTCCTTAAAGTCCGTGATGTGGTTAATAGGGCACCTTTTAGGTTGTTCCCTCCCACTCATCTATCTTCTTTATATTAAAAATAAAGAAATCGACAATAGTCCTGTCTCTTAAATTGAGACATACTGACCCTTGAAATATTACCACTTTTTATAATTGATTTCAAGTTTTTTTACAATAACAGTTTATAATTTATCAATTTGTGTGAAGTCAAGCTCTACTGGAGTGTCCCGTCCAAACATATTAACCAGCACTTTCAGTTTCGCCTTATCCTTGTCCATTTCCTCAATATTACCAGTGAAGTTCGCAAATGGCCCTTCCTTCACGCGTACCGTTTCGCCAATTTCAAAGTCAGCATCCACACGTTTTTCTTCCACACCCATGCGTTTCAAAAGCGACGTTACTTCTTCCGGAAGCAATGGAGTGGGCTTTGAACCTGAACCGGCAGAACCGACAAATCCTGTTACACCAGGTGTATTCCTTACAACATACCAGGAGTCATCAGTCATCACGAGTTCCACAAGTACATAACCAGGGAATACCTTTCTTTTTACAACCTTTTTCTTGCCGTTTTTGATTTCTGTTTCTTCTTCCTCTGGTACGACAACACGAAATATTTTATCTGTCATACCCATTGATTCAACACGCTTTTCCAAATTCGCTTTTACCTTATTTTCATAACCTGAATAAGTGTGAACAACATACCAGTTCTTTTCCATTTCAGAGGACTAGATTGTCCGTCCCTCCCTGCTTGATAAATTGGAGATTCATCTATTTTGTTCAGCCGCGTTCCAGCCGCCTAAAAAGCAGTATTTCACTTTTTAAACCAAATTAAAAAACCCGTCAAAACGGGCCTTTAGATAAAATTTCCTTATTGATTACCATTATACCATGAAATATTATTAATTATTCAAGAATTAAACGAATCAACTTTGAAATTCCTAAGTCCAATACCGCAAAGAACACGGTAAAAAATACAACTGTTGTTAGTACAGTAACCGTCGAACGGGTAAGCTCGCCCTTCCTTGGCCAGCTGACTTTTCTCATTTCGCGAACAACATCGCTGAAGAATTTCTTAATGCGTTGCATTCTTTGTAACCCCCAACTATGGCAAATAGCACTGCTAAAATCTGTACCTTATTTTGTTTCTCGGTGAATGGTATGGGTTGCACAAGTTTTGCAGAACTTTTTCAATTCCAATCTAGTGTTTTGTGTCTCTTTGCTGATAGTTGAATAATTTCGCGAACCACATTCAACACAAGCAAGTACCACTTTTTTACTCATTTTTAGCACCTTCTGTATATCTTAAAAATGTAACATGTGACCCAATTTATTGTCAACAACCATCGAAACCTTACTCAAAGAGCACCCATCTTTTCAACTGCTAAAGCGTTCATAAAGAAAATTCACGTATCTCCAGATAACGCTCAAGCTTCCTCTTGACTCTTTGGAGGGCATTATCAATGGACTTCACATGACGGTTCAGTTCTTCAGAAATCTCCTGATAAGATTGACCATCCAAGTATAGTGCAAGGACTTTACGTTCCAGGTCGCTCAATAATTCAGTCATTTTAAACTCAATATGATCAAACTCCTCTTGATTAATAATGAGTTCCTCCGGGTCCAATACTTTCGCACCTGACAATACATCCATCAGCGTTCGGTCTGATTCCTCATCATAGATAGGCTTGTCTAGGGAAACATATGAATTTAATGGAATATGCTTCTGCCTTGTGGCTGTTTTAATAGCCGTAATAATCTGGCGGGTAATGCATAACTCAGCAAATGCCTTAAATGAAGTAAGCTTGTCCTCGCGGTAATCACGAATTGCTTTATATAGTCCAATCATTCCCTCTTGGACAATGTCTTCCTTATCTGCTCCCACCAAAAAGTAGGATCTTGCCTTTGCACGAACAAAATTCCGATACTTATGAATTAAATAATCCAATGCATCACTGTCACCTTTGTGCACTAAATCAATAATACTCTCGTCTTCCATAACGAACAGCTGCTCATTGACCTTTGCTCCGAAGTCAGTACTCAAGCGCGATCCCCTCCACCGAACAAGCATAGATAACATTATTATACATTAGAAATTTTTTGAAGTCGAGGGTCATTCCTGTCCTCTGCGCCACTTTTCGAAAATTTCCGCCATCTCATCGCTAATTGGGATTTTGCTGACCGGTTTTGTTTCTTGTATGTTTTTCACTTTCCTTTCAATGCCTTTTTCGACTGAAGACATCTCATTCAACAGTTCACGAGCAGATTTTCTTAATGCCCCTTGTCCAAAAATCGCCCACTGCTCCGTATAATCAGAGGTGGCCACATGGATTTGCGTCCTTCGATTATTTAAACTGATGGCCAGCTTTTCAATTCGTTCGTCAGCCGTCTCATTCTCTTTTGTAAAAATAACTTCCACCTTATAATTTCTATACTTTTTTTCCGTCCCAGGTACATAATATGCGTCAAAAACCACTATTACCCGATAGCCTGAAATGGCCTGGTACTCTGCCATTCTATCAATTAAGCGGTCCCTTGCTGCAGCTAGGTCGTAATCCTTTAGCGCTTTTAACTCGGGCCATGCACCAATAATGTTATAGCCGTCTACAAGCAGGATATCCATAAGCCCTAGTCCCCAAGAGGGTGTCGATTTCGATAAACCTCATACATAAGCAATGCTGCTGCAACAGACGCATTTAATGATGTAACTTTCCCAATCATCGGAAGACGAATAAGGAAATCACACTTCTCCCTAATCAGCCGGCCCATTCCTTTTCCTTCACTGCCAATGACCAGTCCAAGCGGCAGTGTACCATCAAACTGCCGATAATCCTGAGTACCAGCAGCGTCCGTTCCGGCAATCCAAATTCCTCGTTCTTTTAGTTCATCAATGGTTCGGGCCATATTCGTGACCCTGACTACAGGTATATATTCAATTGCCCCTGTTGAAGCTTTTGCAACCGTTGCAGTTAATCCGACAGCCCGGCGTTTTGGGATAATAATTCCGTGAGCACCGGAAGCATCCGCTGTTCTCATAATGGAGCCCAAATTATGCGGGTCCTCGATTTCATCCAATAATAAAAAGAAAGGAGGCTCATTTTTCCTTTCGGCAGCAGTAAAAATATCATCTAGTTCAGCATATTGATAGGCTGCAATATAGGCGAGAACACCCTGATGGTTTTGATCAGTGATTTGGTCAATCTTTTTCTTTGGCACAAATTGGACCAAAACATTTCCCTCTTTTGCAAGCCTGGTAATTTGCTGCATCTGGCCATGCTGGGACCCTTCCGCAATTAAAATTTTATTAATATCCCGGCCGGATTTTAAAGCCTCAATCACCGGGTTTTTGCCAATGATGTATTCTTGATTCAATGTGATGCTCCTCCTTTCTGCTGTTCTTCAACATATCGAATGGCCTTCTGGATAAGCTCTTCCAGCCGCTCTTGTTTACCTGATAAATATAAATAGCCCATTAATGCTTCGAAGGCCGTACTATATCGATAGGTTTGCACATCCGTATTTTTTGGAACTGTCCCCGACTTTGCATTCCTTCCACGTGATACGACTGACAACTCGTCCTCATGTAAAAGGTCGTCGTCCATCATCTGAAACAGAATCTTACATTGAGCCTTAGCAGAGACATATCCCGTTGCAGCACGATGCAAAAGGTGCGGCCGGACCTGACCGCTGTAAAGAAGGTGACGGCGGACATATATTTCAAATACTGCGTCACCCATATAAGCAAGGGCAAGAGCTTTTAACTGGAATGCATCTAATGTATTTTCATAATCAAGCATGAATTAGCCTCTTTTCCACCTTGTACCTTGAGGAGTATCTTCCAAGATAATGTTCATTTCCTTTAACTGATCACGAATCTGGTCAGCTAATTGAAAGTTCCGGTCCTTCCTTGCTTGGATCCGAGTTTCAATTAACGCATCAATCTCTTCATCCAGCATTTCCTCCTGACCAATCGTTAAACCAAGAACGGTAAATAATTCCTCAAATTGTTTTGTAAATGCATCAATAACTTCCACCGCTGTATTCTTTTCTAAAAGATAATAATTCGCCAATTTGGATAGTTCGAACAGTACAGAAATAGCCAGTGCGGTATTAAAATCATCATCCATGGCTTCGATAAATTCCGCCCTTAATGCTTTTATTTTATCAATCCACTCCTGATTATTTTCTGTTAAATTTGTACTTGCTTCCCGGCGGTACTTTAAATTTTGATAAGATGTTGTTAATCGTTCAAATGCTGCCTTTGTGCTTTCCAGCAGCTCTTCACTATAGTTAATTGGATTGCGGTAATGAACCGAAAGCATAAAAAATCGTAAAACCTGCGGATTATGCTTCTTGATAATATCATGTACCAAGACAAAGTTACCGAGTGACTTTGACATCTTTTCATTGTCAATATTGATATAACCATTGTGCATCCAATAGTTTGCAAAGTTTTTCCCTGATAAGCTTTCAGATTGGGCAATTTCATTCTCATGGTGCGGGAAGGTCAAATCCTGGCCGCCGGCGTGAATATCGATTGTTTCTCCAAGATATTTCTTTGCCATCGCTGAACATTCAATATGCCATCCTGGGCGTCCTGGTCCCCATGGACTTTCCCAGAAGATTTCCCCTTCCTTTGCGGCTTTCCATAAAGCAAAGTCCAAATCATCTTCTTTTTTATTGCCCACTTCAATTCTGGCTCCTGCCTGCAGTTCATCAATGGACTGGTGCGAAAGTTTCCCATAATCATCAAAGCTGCGTGTCCGGAAATAGACATCCCCCTCTGATTCATATGCATATCCTTTTTCAACAAGCTGTTCAATAAAGTCAATAATGATATCCATATTTTCCATTACCCTTGGATGAATATCGGCCTTCTTGCAGCCCAATGCTGATACGTCCTCGAAATAAGCATTAATAAAGCGATTGGAAATCGTAGGAACATCTTCCCCAAGTTGTTTCGCTGCCCGGATTAATTTATCATCCACATCGGTAAAGTTAGAAACATATTGGACATTATAGCCGCGAAATTCAAAATAACGGCGGACCGTGTCAAAAACAATGGCCGGACGAGCATTACCAATATGAATATAATTATAGACAGTCGGACCGCACACATACATTTTCACTTTTCCTTCTTCCAGCGGTACGAATGTTTCTTTTTTTCGTGTCAGTGTATTATACAGTTGAATGGTCATTAACGTTTTTCCCTTCCTGTTTTAATTCTTTTAGTTCAGATTTCAGCCATTCTAATTCGGCCTGCATTTCTTTAAAACGATCAGAAACTGGATCTGGCAGATCACTATGATTTAGATCTCTTTTAATCCGCTTGCCGTCCTGAATGACGACCCTTCCTGGAATACCTACCACAGTAGAGTTAGGGGGCACCTCTTTTAAGACCACCGACCCGCCGCCAATCTTAGAATTTTCCCCAATGGTAATGGAGCCAAGCACTTTTGCCCCTGTAGAAATAAGAACATTATCCTTAATGGTCGGATGCCGCTTTCCTTTTTCTTTCCCTGTTCCGCCTAATGTTACCCCTTGATAGATAGTTACATTATCTCCGATTTCACAGGTTTCTCCAATAACCACGCCCATCCCGTGGTCAATAAAAAATCTCCTGCCTATTTTTGCCCCTGGATGAATTTCAATTCCCGTGAAAAAGCGGCTGATTTGGGAAATAACCCGTGCCAGAAAAAATAATTTCCGCTTATAGAACGAATGAGCAAACCTGTGCGCCCAAATTGCATGCAGACCTGAATAGGTTAAAACCACCTCTAATTTCGTCCGTGCCGCCGGGTCTTGATCAAATACAACATCAACATCTTCCATTAACATTCTAAACATTTCCATCCCCCCTAATACGAAAAGCGTAAGCGCCTTGGTCAGCCCCGACAAGCATAAGACGAGCCGGCTAGAAGGCTGCTTTTTAGCCTTCTTGACGGATTGGCTTATGACCTCGAGGGGCTAGGCGCTGAAGCCAGACAATACTAAAAGCGTAAGGCGCCTGCTTAGCGGCGACAAGCACAAGACAAGATGGCTGAAAGGTTGCTTTTTAACCTTTTAGACGGATTGGCTTGTGACCTCGAGCCGCTGGCGCCTGAAGCTAGACAATACTAAAAGCGTAAGGCGCCTGCTTAGCGGCGACAAGCACAAGACAAGCCGGCTGAAAGGTTGCTTTTTAACCTTTTAGACGGATTGGCTTGTGACCTCGAGCCGCTGGCGCCTGAAGCTAAACAATACGAAAAGCGTAAGGCGCCTTGGTCAGCAGCTTGAATTACGAAATTTTTCGTTCTTTACTATTAAAAAACGCCCCTGTCATAATGACAGAGACGCTCGTGCGTGGTTCCACTCTGATTAGGCCGGATAAAACTTCCCTGCAATCTCTTAAAAGGAATAGCAGCAAGCTTCCATGCCTCACTCTTGCTTGTTAACGGAAAGGTTCCGCCCAAATCTACTCGATTACATTCTTTTGAAATGGGACTCAGAGGTGCATTTCAAAAAATGAGGGGCTTAAACCACTTTCAGCCGGTGATGGTTCTCTCTTTCAAGCAATCATTTTTTTACTTTTCCTCTTCTACGTTTTAGCTCATATAAGGTGTAACTGAGTCTGTAGGAGACTTTTTCTCCCGCAGATTGTTAGTTGAACTAATCGGGCTTTTACGGGCCGTTGATCACCCGTTTAAGCATCCTGCTTGTACTTAGCATTGAAGCGGGGATCTTACTGTCCCTTTAAGCAGGATAAAATATTTATATTTACTATATTACATCTTAACCTTAATGTTAACTAATAATTTGCTTAATTCTTTGTTGAACCTTTTCTTTTCCTATAAGTTCAATGGATTTAGGTAAATCAGGACCGTGGGTTTGTCCTGTGACCGCAGCACGAATCGGCATAAACAAGTTTTTCCCTTTATGTCCAGTAGACTTTTGAACAGCCTTCATGGCCGCTTTGATTTTGTCAGCTTCGAAGCCTTCCATGTGGTCAATCTCTTCAGAGAATGCCTTTAATACTTCCGGCACCTGTTCACCTGCAAGAACTTCTTTTGCTTCTTCTTCATATTCTACCTGATCTTTAAAGAACAAATCAGAAAGCTCCACAATTTCCGCACCATAGCTCATTTTTTCCTGCAGCAGGGATACAAGATGATGCACCCATTCTTTCTCATCCGCTGTCATGTTCTCCTGTACACGGCCAGCCTTAATAAGATGTGGTAAGGCAAGGTCTATCACCCGTTCCACGTCAACCTTTTTAATGTATTGGTTGTTCATCCACAACAGCTTTTGTTTATCAAATAGTGCCGGTGATTTAGAAAGACGATTTGCATCAAAAAGCTTAATAAACTCTTCCTTCGAGTACAGCTCTTCTTCGCCTGCAGGCGACCAGCCGAGCAAAGTAATAAAGTTAAAAATGGCTTCCGGCAGATAGCCTAATTCTTCGTATTGCTCGATAAATTGAATGATAGATTCATCACGCTTACTCAGCTTTTTCCGGCTTTCGTTTACAATTAAAGTCATGTGGCCAAAAATAGGCGGTTCCCAGCCTAGTGCCTCATAAACCATCAACTGCTTCGGAGTGTTTGAAATATGATCATCACCACGAAGTACGTGTGACATTTCCATTAAGTGATCATCGATGGAAACCGCAAAGTTATAGGTCGGTGTACCATCTTTTTTCACTATAACCCAATCACCCATGCCTTCAGATTCAAAAGAAACAACGCCCTTTACCATATCATCCCAGGTATAAGTTTTATCCTCTGGAACAATGATCCGAATGCTTGGTTTCCGCCCTTCATTTTCCAATCGTGCCCGGTCTTCTGCAGTCAAGTGACGGCATTTACCTGAATAATGCGGTGTTTCGCCGCGGGCAATCTGCTCTTCCCGCTCTTTTTCTAATTCTTCTTCCGTACAATAACATTTATATGCTTGTCCATTTTCTAATAACTGTTTGTAGTAGCCCTCATAAATATCATTCCGCTCTGATTGACGGTAGGGGCCGTATTCTCCGCCGATATCTACACTTTCATCCCAGTCGATTCCAAGCCATTTCAAATATTTCAACTGGCTTTGTTCGCCGCCTTCAATATTGCGCTTCTTATCAGTGTCTTCTATCCGGATAATAAATTTCCCGCCTTTATTACGGGCAAATAAATAATTAAACAACGCCGTACGGGCATTTCCGATATGTAAATGTCCGGTCGGACTTGGTGCATATCTTACACGTATTTCATTTGACATTCTAATGCCTCCGCTTTCCCAGTTGGTTTTCACCTGATTCATTTTACCACTATGATTTTACCGGATAAAGTCTAAACATTCACCTTTTTAAGCAGAACAATAGCTTGTGCTGCAATCCCTTCGCCTCTTCCGGTAAAGCCTAACTTCTCTGTTGTTGTCGCCTTAACATTAATTTGGCTTGTTTCAGCCTCCAGCAATTCCGCAATTCTTGCCTGAATTTGTTCAATGTATGGCGCCATTTTAGGCTTTTGGGCAATTATCGTGCAATCTGCATTCACAAGCTCATATCCCTGATTTTTGACCAGCTGCCAGATATGTTCCATCAGTTTGGCGGAATCAGCATCCTTAAACTGGGGGTCCGTATCAGGGAAATGTTTGCCGATATCTCCCTCACCAATCGCACCAAGACAGGCATCAGAAACTGTATGCAATAATACATCTGCATCTGAATGCCCCAGCAGCCCTTTTTCATAAGGGATTGTAATGCCGCCGATAATAAGCGGTCTTCCCTCTGTTAATTGATGCACATCAAACCCTTGTCCTATTCGAAACATTTTCATAAACTCCTTTTATCCAGCTTCAGTGCCTGATTTAGGGCACGCCTACGTCTTTCGCTTTTTCAAAATAGCTTCCGCAAAAAATAAATCCTCTGGTGTTGTTAATTTTATATTATCGTAACTGCCTTCTACAATGGTAACCGGATAGCCTATTCGCTCGACAAGACTGGCATCATCTGTGCCAAGAAAGTGATCTCTGTCTGCCTGCTCATATGCCTGCAAGAGCAATGGAACACGAAAAGCTTGCGGGGTTTGAACTGCCCACAAGCTAGAACGTTCAACAGTCGTTGTCACAACACCATTTTCCACCTTTTTCATCGTGTCTTTTGCCGGAACACCAATAATGGCAGCGCCTGTTTTTTCCGCTGTTTCTGTCAAACGCTTAATATCGTCCTTTTGTATAAAAGGTCTAGCAGCATCATGAACAAGAATAATCCCATGATCTGTAACTGTCTTTAAAGCATTAAAAATACTATGCTGGCGTTCCTCCCCGCCAGGCACCAAACGTTTTGCCTTCGTCAGTTTATGTTTACGAATTATCACTTTAAATGCTGCCTCATCCTGTGGATGAATGGCTAAAATAATTCCTGTACAGGCCGCATCAGCTTCAAATACCTTTAACGTATGGACCAGTACAGGAATTCCATCCAGTTCAAGCAGCAGTTTATTCTTCCCTGCTCCCATTCTTTTCCCCTGACCAGCAGCCGGGATAATGACCTGGTAAGTCATACTAAAACCTCATTCTCTCTATTTGTTCAACCCAAGTCTTTTTACTAGGTTTTTCTTTATAATGCCTTTTCTAACAGCTTTGGTTTAGCAAAAATCATTCTGCCGGCAGATGTCTGAAGAACACTGGTCACAAGAACTTCAATTCTCTTTCCAATATACTCTCTGCCTTCCTCCACTACAATCATGGTACCATCATCAAGATAAGCAACCCCCTGATGGTGTTCTTTACCGTCTTTAATGACCTGAACGGTTAACTCCTCTCCCGGAAGTACAACCGGCTTTACTGCATTTGCCAGATCATTGATATTTAAAACAGCCACTTTTTGAAACTCACATACTTTATTCAAATTAAAATCATTGGTGACAAGCATACCATTTGTTAATTTCGCAAGCTTCACAAGCTTGGAATCTACCTCTTGAATTTCTTCAAAATCACCTTCATAAATTTCCACCTTAATAGCCAGCTCTTTTTGAATTCGATTTAAAATATCCAGGCCCCTTCTCCCACGGTTCCGCTTTAGCACATCAGAGGAATCGGCAATATGCTGCAGCTCTTCAAGGACAAACTGTGGAATAACAATGGTTCCTTCCAAAAATCCTGTTTGGCAGATATCCGCTACCCGTCCATCAATAATGACACTTGTATCCAAAATCTTCAAAGACCGTCCGGAAGGCTTTTCTGACTCCTCTTCAACAGACTTTTTCTTACTGCCGCCTTTTCCAAAAAGACTAAGCAGTTCATCGCGCTTTTTAAACCCAACCTGAAAACCAAGGTAGCCGAATAATAATGTTAGAACAATCGGGGCAACCGCGTTCAAGATTGGCACTTGGACAGCATTTAATGCAAACCCAACTAAAAAGGCGACTAATAATCCAAAAAATAATCCGACGCTTCCAAATAATACATCGGTAACCGGAATTTTAACGAGCGAATCCTCAGCCCACTTAATAAAATCAAACACATAATCTACTGCCCAAAAGGTAAGAAGATAAAAAATAATAGCCCCTAAAATAGCAGTAACATAGGAATTATTTATAAGACCAGCTGACCCTAAACCTAAAACTTTAAATAATTCCGGCAAAAATAATATTCCAAGCGTACCGCCGATGATCAGGAAGCATGCTTGCACAATACGTTTTAACATTTCTTCACCTCCTCTAATAATTATAAACATATTTGTAAAAATGAAACCGTGATTTGCCAATTATTTTTCGAAAATGTAAACATCTTGAAATCCATTTGTTACGGATTGATCCAGCGGCATTTACAGGCAGGATAAAAAATAAAATTCCTCCAAAATAAACCTTTTTAAAGATGTCTATCTGTATAAAGCCGGTCTTTAATTAATTTAAATCCCTCTTTGATTTTCTTTGCCCTTACTTCTCCAATCCCTTCTACTTCATCCAGCTCCTCAACGGATGCCGCAATGATGCTGCAAAGGTCACCAAAGTTTTCAATTAGATTCTCAATAATCACACCAGGAAGTCTTGGAATTTTATGAAGAATCCGGTAGCCGCGGGACTTTTTATTTTCCTCCAGATGAACATATCCAAGATAGCCCAATAATTTAAGCAGGAATGCATCCTCCAGATTACTGCTGGTTACCGACACTTGGATACGTTGCAAGACTTCCTCCGGCTTAATTTCCCGGTCAAAAGCATAGTCCTTAATAATCAGCATCATTTCATTTTCCAGCTCTGTTAATATTTCATTCATCTGCAAGCGGATGAGCCGCCCTTCTGTTCCCAGCTCATACAAATACGTCAGCAGCTCAGTTTTTATTTTCAAAACCATTTCAAACCGATGAAGCACCAATAAAAAATCATTATATGTAACGGACTCCTCAAACTCCAGAATGCTGAAGTTCATAATCGTCTGCTCCATCACGGCCTTATACTTTTCCAGTGTTTGAATGGCCTGATTGGCTTTCGTTAAAATCACCGCAATATCTTTTAACGCATAGCGGTGATTGCCCTGGTACAAGGTAATCACATTCCTTCGCTGTGATATCGCAATGATAAGCGCCTTCGTTTGTTTGGCTACTCTTTCCGCCGTGCGGTGCCGCATTCCAGTCTCAGTGGACGAAATTTGCGGGTCCGGAGCCAGCTGCGCATTGGCAATTAAAATTTTATTGGCCTCTTCATTAAGGATAATGGCTCCATCCATTTTTGCCAGCTCATATAAAAAGCTTGGCGAAAATGGGCAGTTGATTACAAAACCGCCATCTACCACGCTTTTTACCTTTTCATTACAGCCAATAACAATCAATCCGCCAGTATTCGCCCGCAGGACATTATCCAGTCCTTCCCGGATGGGCGTGCCCGGGGCGATTAATTGCAATAAATCTGTAATAGACTGTTCTCCAGTCTTTTTATGCTCCATCTCTTATCCCCCTAATGCTGCTTTAAGTGCCTCGCTTACTGATGAAACCCCAATAAGTTCGACACCCTTTGGTCCCCTCCAGCCGCCTAAATTATTAGCTGGTAAAATAACCCGCTCAAAACCAAGCTTTGCTGCCTCTTGAACGCGCTGTTCTATCCTTGACACCCGCCTTATTTCTCCGGTTAAACCGACTTCTCCAATTATGCAGTCTGTTGGTCTTGTCGGCTGGTCCCTAAAACTTGAGGCAATACTGATGGCCACTGCTAAATCAATAGCCGGTTCATCCAATTTCACACCGCCGGCTACTTTTACATAGGCATCTTGATTGGCTAAAAGCATTCCAACCCTTTTTTCGAGGACAGCCATTAATAATGGAACCCGGTTATGATCAATTCCTGTTGCCATTCTCCTTGGATTTCCAAAACTCGTCGGGGAGATTAAGGCTTGAATTTCAACCAGGACCGGCCTGGTTCCCTCCATTGAAGCAACCACCGTTGAACCAGCCGCTCCGCGGGATCGCTCTTCAAGAAATATTTCAGAAGGATTAGCCACTTCTTCCAGCCCGAATTCCTTCATTTCAAAAATACCCATTTCATTTGTAGACCCAAATCGGTTTTTAACTGCCCTAAGAATCCGGTAGGTATGGTGTCTTTCCCCCTCAAAGTAAAGTACCGTATCCACCATATGCTCTAACAATCTAGGACCTGCAATCGACCCTTCCTTTGTCACATGACCGACAATAAATATGGCAATCCCCTTTGTTTTTCCTATCCGCATCAATTCTGACGTACATTCACGAACCTGGGACACACTCCCCGGCGCTGATGTAACATCGGGGTGAAAAACGGTTTGAATGGAATCAACAATGACGAAGTTTGGATTGGTCTGATCAATGGTCCGGTTTATTTCCTCCAAATTCGTTTCTGCATAGACAAACAAGTTTTCAGAAGAAATACCTAAACGTTCCGCCCTTAATTTAGTCTGTCTTAGTGATTCCTCACCTGATATGTATAAAACCTTTTGTCCTTTCCCGGCAAGCTGTGATGAAACTTGAAGAAGAAGTGTCGACTTACCGATTCCCGGGTCTCCCCCAATCAGTACTAACGACCCCTTAACCACACCGCCGCCAAGGACACGGTTAAACTCCACCAAATCTGTATAAATCCTTGGTTCACTCACGGTTTCAATGGACGTAATCGGAGTAGGTTTGGTTAAAATCGTACCGCCTTGAGAGTGGGCAAACGCTCCCCTTCTCGAAGCTCCTGTTACCTCTACTTCCTCCACCATCTTATTCCAAGTACCGCAGCCCGGGCATTTCCCCATCCATTTTGGGGATTCATACCCGCACTCTTGACAGATAAACTTTGTTTTCCTTTTTACCATCTGTTCTTCCCCTCTAGTCTTACAGAGAATTTAGTGTCATATGTAAAAAGAGGTACACGGGTTAATTTTATTCACGTGTACCTCTTATTTTAAAAACCGGTTAAAATACTTTACAGCTGAATTACTTTGCTACAGTTTCTTTCTCAGCTGTTTTTACTGTGAATTCACCATTCTCAACATCTATTATAGCATGCTGGCCTGTTAATAAAGTACCTTTTAACAGCTCCTCTGAGAGACGGTCTTCAATATGTTTTTGAATAGCCCTCTTCAACGGTCTTGCACCGTATTCAGGATCATATCCCTCATCTGAGATTTTATCTCTTGCAGCAGGTGTCAATTCAACAGAAATATTCTGTTCTTTTAAACGTTTAATTAAACTATCCGCTAACAGTGTAACAATCTCATTTAAATGCTTTCTTTCAAGTGCATGGAAGACGATGATTTCATCAATTCGGTTCAAGAATTCAGGACGGAAAGCCCTTTTCAACTCTTCCATTACTTTTCCTTTCATATCCTTGTAATCTTGTGCAGCTGTATCCTGAATGTTAAAGCCGACAAACTTATTCCGTTTCAATGCTTCAGCACCGACGTTAGATGTCATAATCAGAACTGTGTTGCGGAAATCAACGGTACGTCCCTTTGAATCTGTCAACCGGCCATCTTCAAGTACTTGAAGCAAGATATTAAACACATCTGGATGCGCCTTTTCAATTTCATCCAAGAGAATGACAGAATAGGGCTTTCTGCGGACCTTTTCAGTTAACTGTCCGCCTTCCTCATAACCTACATATCCTGGAGGCGAACCAACTAGACGAGATGTCGAGTGTTTCTCCATATACTCGGACATATCGATACGGATCATAGCATCTTCATCACCAAACATAGCTTCTGCCAGGGCGCGGGCTAATTCTGTTTTACCAACACCTGTAGGGCCAAGGAAGATAAAGGAACCAATAGGGCGTTTCGGATCTTTTAATCCAGCCCTTGCACGGCGGACAGCCTTCGCAACAGCCACAACTGCTTCATCCTGTCCGATAACACGTGAATGCAGGATTTCCTCTAAGTGAAGAAGCTTAGCAGTCTCTGTTTCTGCTAGTTTAGAAACTGGAATTCCTGTCCAGCTGGAAACAACTGCTGCAATGTCCTCAACTGTCACCTCACTGTTTTCTTTTCCTTGTTTTTCTTTCCACGTTTTCTTCGTTTCCTCCAATTGTTCACGCAATCGCTGCTCGGAATCTCTTAATGAGGCAGCTTTTTCAAATTCCTGGCTTTGAACAGCTGCATCCTTTTCCTTACGTACTTCCTCAAGTTTAACCTCCAGCTCTTTTAAATTTGGAGGAGTGGTATAAGAACGAAGTCTTACCTTTGAACCAGCCTCATCAATTAGGTCAATCGCTTTATCCGGCAGGAATCGATCTGAAATATACCTGTCAGATAACTTAACTGCTGCTTCAATCGCATCGTCTGTAATTGATACACGGTGATGAGCTTCATAACGGTCACGCAATCCTTCTAAAATTTGAATGGATTCCTCCGCAGTCGGCTCATCCACCCGAATTGGCTGGAAGCGGCGCTCAAGTGCTGCGTCCTTTTCGATATATTTACGGTATTCGTCAAGTGTTGTAGCTCCAATACATTGAAGCTCTCCACGGGCAAGAGACGGCTTTAAGATGTTAGAAGCATCAATGGCTCCCTCTGCTCCACCGGCACCAATTAATGTGTGCAGCTCATCAATAAATAGAATAATATTACCTGCCTGGCGGATTTCATCCATAACCTTTTTCAAACGGTCTTCGAATTCACCACGGTATTTCGTACCGGCAACCACAGTCCCCATATCCAAGGTCATAACCCGCTTATCGCGGAGTATTTCCGGAACTTCATTATTCACAATCTGCTGTGCAAGGCCCTCTGCAATAGCTGTTTTACCAACACCAGGCTCACCAATTAATACCGGGTTATTTTTTGTCCGGCGGCTTAATACTTCAATGACACGCTGGATTTCCTTACTGCGACCAATAACGGGGTCAAGGCTTCCTTCTCTTGCAATTGCAGTTAAATCACGGGCAAGGCTGTCAAGTGTCGGTGTGTTGGCATTTGCAGCAGCACCGCCTTGATGTCCGCCTGATTCATTGCTGCCAAGCAGCTGTAGAACCTGTTGGCGAGCTTTATTTAAGCTGACGCCTAAATTATTGAGGACACGGGCAGCAACCCCTTCTCCCTCACGGATTAAACCAAGCAGAATGTGCTCAGTACCCACATAGGAGTGTCCTAATTTTCTTGCCTCATCCATGGAAAGCTCGATAACTTTTTTTGCTCTAGGTGTATAGTGAATAATCTGTGAGGATTCTTGGCCTTTGCCAATTAGGTTTTCTACTTCTTTTTGAATCTTATCAGAACCTAATCCAAGTCCATAAAGGGCTTTAGCTGCAATTCCTTCTCCTTCACGAATAAGTCCCAATAAAATATGTTCAGTACCAATATTATTGTGTCCAAGGCGGATTGCCTCTTCCTGTGCTAAAGCCAGCACCTTTTGTGCTCTTTCAGTAAAACGGCCAAACATCATAGCGTTCACTCCTCACCTTTTATGTTTTTAGATTCCATTTTAAGACGTTCGCGGATTAAAGCGGCACGTCTGATATCCCTTTCATGCGGCCTTAGCT
The DNA here is from genome assembly GCF_023715155.1 of Neobacillus mesonae. Taxonomy (GTDB): domain Bacteria; phylum Bacillota; class Bacilli; order Bacillales; family Cytobacillaceae; genus Neobacillus; species Neobacillus mesonae_A. The sequence continues at coordinate 2,732 of NZ_JAMBNQ010000026.1, read as the reverse complement.
GTCCCCCAGCATACTGCTGCAGGAAGCCAGGCTGGGTCAGGATCATTAATTCATTAAGGATGCTTTTTGACATTTGATGAATGTAGCCCATGTCAATACCGAGTCGAACATCGGATAAACAACGGGCTGCTTCCTTAGATTCAATAATCCTGCTATTAGTTAAAACGCCCAAAGAGCGGAACACCCTGTCTTCTAATTGTATGTTGGAAGTTCTTTGTAATGCTTCTCTTGCTGACCTTTCTTGTGAAATTAGCTGGCTGACAACCCCCATCAAATCCCGGCAAATATCTTCTTCTGATTTTCCCAGGGTAATTTGATTGGATATTTGAAAGATATTCCCCAGCGCTTCACTGCCTTCTCCATAAATTCCTCTTACGACAAAGCCCAATTGATTAATTGCTGGAACAATTCGATTCATTTGCTGAGTCAAAATCAGCCCCGGCAGATGCATCATTACAGAAGCCCGAATCCCTGTACCGACATTTGTCGGACAACTGGTCAAATAGCCATACTTTTCATCAAAAGCGTATTGAATATGATCTTCAAGCCAATCATCAATCTCGTTTGCTGCCTCCAGGGCATTGGCTAATTGAAGACCAGGGAATAAACATTGAATCCGGATATGATCTTCTTCATTAATCATAATACTAACTTCTTCATTTTCGGTTAATACCACTGCCCCATTAGGTGATTCTTCTGCGAGCTGAGGACTTATTAAATGTTTTTCCATCAAGACTCTCTTCTGAAGCGGCTGCATTTCGTTAATTTTTAACAGCTCCATTGGTCCAAACGTTTCAAATCCTGATGTTTTTAAAAGATGTTCCATCTTTGCAACAACCATTTTAGCTTCTTCATGTGAAAACAAGGATGGAAATTTATATTGCTCAATATTACGTGCTAAGCGGATACGTGTACTTAAGACGATATCGGAGTCTGGACCTTCCTCACTCATCCAAGAGCTTACCGCTTGGTTTAAAAAATGCTCGAGCGACATAATTATTCCCCTCCCTCAGCATTGCCTGCTAATTTCTTCTCAATACTGCGAATTTCATCGCGGATTTGAGCTGCCTTCTCAAACTCTTCACTGGCAATGCATTGTTGCAGGCTTTGTTTTAGTTCATCTACATGTTTGCGTAGATGGATGTCGCCGCCAATTCTTTTTGGAATCTTCCCATTATGTGTCCAGTTCCCACTGTGAAGCCTTCTCAAAACAGGTTGGAGCTGGTCTTTAAAAGTTTCATAACAATGAGCACATCCAAATCGGCCTAACTTCAGAAATTGCGGAAATGTCATGGAACAGTATTCACAATGGAGCAGTTCCTCCTGCTGAAGCGGGCTTTGACTCGGCTTTTGAAATGAAGGATCTATCTTTAATAAACCAGCTAATAAATTATTAAAATCAAATCCTGGTTGTCCGCTAAACATCAACATTCCACTTTTTTCCTGGGCACATACTTCACAAAGATTTACTTCGGTTTTTTCACCATTAATAATTTTAGTAAAATGAAGTGCCGCAGGTCTTTGACCACACTCTTGGCAAAGCATATTTTTCACCTCTCCTAAAGCTTGGTACTCTCTCCACGATGCAGGAGGAGAATCATTGTAAAAATTTATTTATATTTCAAAGTAGTAAGCATGGCTTTTAACATTCTTGCTCTTAGTTCATCACGATATGGGAGATCAATATATAATACGGATCGGTCAATAACACTCAGCATAATTTTAGCTTCCCGTTTTGTAATGATTTCTTCTTGTATTAATCTCTCTATAACATTTTCGGCACTCACTTGACTAATCCTGCTTTGAATTAACGACAATAATTGATCAATTAATTCAATATAATCATTGGATTCCACCTTCATGATACGGATATACCCGCCGCCGCCGCGTTTGCTTTCGACAATATAACCCCTTTCAATAGTGAAACGGGTGTTTATTACATAATTTATTTGTGAAGGAACACATTGAAATTTATCAGCAACTTCGGCACGTTTAATTTCCACATGATCAGCTTCACTCAATTCTAAAACTTGCTTTAAATATTTTTCAATAATATCGGAGATGTTCCTCATCTTTCCACCCCCCATTTATTATATCTGACTTTGACTATATTTGACATTAATTATACTTAAAATTTTTTCAAGATGCAACGATTCACTACATTATGATTTTTTCCAAATCTCGCGGTTATGAAACCTCTAATTTGCGGGAAAAAATACTATTTTAGTTAGAGGTTCTGCTTTTTTTATAAATTATCTGGATGAATTTTGGGATTTTTTGGGGACTTACGGGAGGTTTGAGGTAATTAAAGAATACTTTTATATTCTTTCCAAGATAAGGGAGATTAGGTTCTCTCTATATAACCTCTGTATTGAGCTTTTACTTGGATATGATACAGGGCGATAACTTTGGTCTATATCCCCTATGTATTGATCTTTCACTGGGTAGATGGCTGATAGAGAGGATCTATGGACCCTCAGTACTAACTTTTTGCCGGTTAAACGGTAGATAGACTGGGGCTATGTGCCTTGAAGTTAACTTTTCCATAACACAGGCTTGATCAATTTTTCAACTTTATGAGAAGCTTCTTTTTAAAAGACAACACAAAAAAGACAACCTTTTATAGATTGTCTTTTTATTTGCCCGGCAGCGTCCTACTCTCACAGGGGCAAGGCCCCAACTACCATCGGCGCTGAGAAGCTTAACTTCCGTGTTCGGTATGGGAACGGGTG